>DXBP01000048.1 GCA_019116445.1 Candidatus Gemmiger excrementigallinarum | reverse complement strand
TGAGCTGGCCAAGGAGATCGCAGGTGGGGAACAGTACATTATCTCGGCGGTCATGCACGCCGACGAGCGCAACCGGGAAGCCAGTGAACGGCTGGGAAGGGATGTGTTCCATTATCACCTCCATGTTGTTTACCTGCCGGTGGTAGAAAAGCAGATCCGTTGGTCCAAGCGGTGCAAGGACCCGGCGCTGCGGGGCACCGTGCGGGAGACGATCATGCAGGTGAGTCACAGCAAAAAGTGGCCGATGGTCCCCATGACCGATGACCAGGGACAGCCTGTACTGAAAAAGAACGGCAAGCCCCGGTTGGTAAGTTCTTACAGCCTGTTGCAGACCCAATTCTTCGAGCATATGCGGCAGGCAGGATTTACCGACTTTGAACGCGGTGTCCAGGGCAGCGATGCCGAACATCTGAACGTACTGGAGTATAAGGTCCAGAAAGACCGCCAGACGGTGGCAGAGCTGTCAGACCAGACCAAACAGCTGCAGGGCCAGCGGAAGGAGCTTATCTCCCAGGTGAAGAACATTTCCGGGTCGATCCGCGAGGTGGCGGACATCGAGCAGCGGGCCAAAACCAAAGGCGTGCTGGAAAAGCGGGTGGAACTGCCGGTGCAGGATTTTCAGACGCTGTGCGAGATGGCAAAGGCCACTGGCAAGCTGCAGGCAGAGAACCGCAGTCTGCGGATGCAGTTGCAGCAAAGCACAGTGAGGGAACAGGAACTGCGCCAGCGGCTCCACTATTGCGAGGAACAGATGGATGCAGTGCTCAACGAGACACGGTCTTACCGGGAAGCTATGCGGGTGGCACCGGAACAGGTGCAGGCGTTTGTGCTGGGCATCTGCCGCCGCCAACAGGAAGAAAAGCGGCTGAACCGTCAGCAGCGCCGCCAGCGGGCCAAGGGCCAGGACCGATGACAGAGCACATCATAAGGCAGCAGGGGGCAGCCCTGCAGAAAGGAGCCGCTACGGAAGATCGGCAGGAGAAGAAAACAGCACAGGCAGCGGCGTCCGCTAAGAACCGGGAGGACGGCGTGCCCCAGCAGGAGCTGGAGCGGTTCGCCCGGTTCCTGCTGCCCAAGATCCAGGCATTTTACCAGTCGGAAGAGGGACAACGGCTGTTCGAGGAGTGGAAAAGAAAACAGGAGCAATAAAGACACTGAAAATATACAATAAAAAACTGCGCAGACTGTTCTGCGCAGTTTTTACAAGCAAAGTATATTTACCATTGAAGAGCCAGCCGACAACCCAGGCGGGACAAAATCTCGTTGGAAATGGTATCGCAGCGACGGGCTACCTCCTCCACCGGGATGCAGGCATCGCCGTCCCGGCCAATGATGGTGGCAACATCCCCGGCGGTGACAGGGGGCGCATCCGTTACATCTACCAGAAGCTGATCCATACACATCCGTCCGACCATCGGGCAGGATACCCCATGCAGCAGGACACGGCCACCTCGGGCGGGAAGTGTGCGGGGCAGCCCGTCCGCATAGCCGATGCTGACAACGGCCAGCCTGGTGGGGCGGGCGGCAAGAAAAGCCCGTCCATACCCGGCGGTTTCTCCCGGCGCAATAGAACGCACCAAAGCCACGCGGGCTTTCAGGCTGAGCACCGGCTGCAAGGGCAGTGTACGGCGGGTTGGCGTGTCATCACTGTAGACACCATAGAGGGCAATCCCCGCACGGACCAGGTCGAAATGTTTCTCCGGAATGTTGGAAATACCGTAACTTGCCAGAAGATGGGCTTGCAGAACGGGAAAGCCCTGCTCCTTCAACCAGGAAAGCGACTGCTGGAATGCCTCTGCCTGCTGCAAGGTAAAGGCCGTACAGGAAGCCGAGAGGTCGTCCGAGACGCAGAGGTGGGAAAATACCCCTGTAATTTTCAGGCCGGGCAGAGAGTACAGCTTGGCTAGCGATTCCCGGTCTTTGGCGTCCACCCCCATGCGGTGCATCCCGGTATCCAGCGCCAGCTGAACCCGCACATGGCAGCCACGGGCGGCCAGGGCCTGCCCATGTTCCAGACTGGCCACCGCCTGGGTCAGATGCCAGCGGGCCAGCAGGGGGGCCAGGCAAGGGTCGGTCCAGCCCAGAATGAGGACGGTTCCCTGGATGCCCGCCTTGCGCAAAGCGATGCCTTCCTGCAGGCAGGCTACCGCAAACTCTCGGATGCCCTCCCGCTGCAAGAGGTGTGCTACCATTCTGGCACCATGGCCATAGGCATCGGCTTTGACCACCGCCATCACACGGCAATCCGGCCCGGCGGCCTTTTGCAGAACCTGCAGGTTGCCGCGCAGGGCGTTGGCATCCAGTTCCCGCCAGGCACGGGCTTTGGCCGGGAGCGGCTGCGGGCGAAGCTGGTACAGCAGCAAGGCGGCAGCCAGCGTCTGGGCCAGTACGGCCGCAAAATGGAGCAGGCTGTTTTCCACCAGCCAGACCTGCGTGCCGGTCAGTTTGGCAATCCCTCGAACCGCCACAATGCAGCCGGGGTGCAGCAGATAGACCAGCAGAGCCAGGTCGCGGGCCATCCGGTCTCTCCCGGCGTTGAAGGAGAGCAGCAGACGGAACAGAAAAATCATGCAGACCGGCAGCAACAGGTACATGCTGTCATGGCGCTGCACCGAAAGGCCCCGCAGCCAGAAGGCTTCGACCGTCATGGCGAGCAGGCTGACAGCCAGCCCCATCGCGTTACCCCGGCGGGATGCGGGAACTGTACGTTCGGCCAGCGCCGCCCCCAGCAGAAGAAACAGAGGAGCATAGAACAGCCCGTTCCGAGTGTATTCCGACAAGGGAAAAAGCAGACTGTACCCTTGCGCTACAGCGGGAAGGCGGGTAACCAGACCGAAGTAACTGTCCCCGCCCAGGCCGATCAGATACAGCACAGCGGCCACAGACAAGGCGGCGGGCGTACCCAGGCGCGCCAGGACTCTTGCCAGCAGCACACCCCACAGCAGGGCAGGAAAATACCACAGATGGTAGGCGGTACCTTCCCATACCAGCCCTCGCAGCCAGACAAAAACGCTGTCCCCTGTATAGAGGTTCAGCGGCAGGTAGAGAAGCACCGCCGCTAGGTACACCAGGGCGGTGTGAAACCAGAAACGGCGGAGCGGTTTCCAATCGGCGGCGGCCAGAAAATACCCGCTGACCATGAGAAAGAACGGAACCGCCACTCTGGCCAGCACCCGGGCAAGCCAGAAGTCGGCAGCCGGAGCAAGGCTGGTCAGTGGACCGGTGTGGATCATAACCACCAGCACCGCAGCCACAAGACGGAAATCGTCCAGCGCGGGAAACTTGCGGGCGGTCATGGGGTGACCTCCCAGTCTGTCACCACAAAGCCGCCCAGATTATCGCCGGAAATCTGACGGGGTCCATCTGTAGGCGGCAGGAAATCCAGATCTGTGACCCGGCAGACCGTAACCCGGCGGCCGGTTTCCAGATGCCAGGTCAGGGGATGGTCCGCCAGCAGGGCTATGTATTCTTCGAGACACAGGTCATGGTCCTCCATGTACTGCGCATGGGGCGCTCCCACATAGCGAAAATGCCAGGGCTCGGCGGCAATGCCGGTGATGGCTGTTTTGTGGGCCTGGTAGCGCTCCACAAAGCCATAGCGGGGCGCGGCCCGGCGGAAATCCCCGCAGATTCCGTCATAGGGCAGTTCCGGACGGATAAAGTCGATGGTTTCATCGGCCTGGGCCAGGTCGATGGCCAGACCGGTCTCGTGCTCGCTGCATCCGGGATAGGCCACGTAGTTCCGGGTGAAGTCCTCGCCCTCCTGCGCCAGCGTGTCGTCCCAGATTGACTGCTGTTCTTTGTGGCTGCGCCAGCCGGAAACCGGCACAATCTGCCCCTGCGCACCCACCGTCTGCAGACAGGCGGCGAGCATGCGTGCGGCTTGTGTTTCCATCTGAAGGTGAGGAAACGAATTGTCAGGCGGTGTCAGTGAAAGAGAAAAGCCGCTTTGCAGCGGATGCTGCCGGTTGACCAGCACCAGAGGCCCCAGGGCAGCAGCCGAACCGTCTTTCATGTTTCGAGGCTGCTGCACGAAATGAAGAAGAGGTTTCATTCGGGCTGCCCCCCCAGTTCGATCATCCGGGCGATCAGGGAAGGAAAGGAGAGCCCCGCTGTTTTCATCATGTTGGGATAGCGGCTGTGGGAGGTGAATCCCGGAATGGAATTCACTTCATTGAAAACGATGCGGCCCTCCGGTGTCAGGAACAAGTCCACCCGGGCAAACACCCGGCAGCCCAGTGCCCGGTAGACGGTTCGGGCGACCTGCTGAATGGCAGCGGTCAGTTCCGGCGTGATGCGGGCGGGACAGTGAATGGCCGAAGTTTTGAGGGTGTATTTTTCCTCGTAATTAAAAAATCCCTGGGACAGTTCGATTTCATCCACGGCGCCCACAGTCAGGACTTCATTGCCCAGCACGGCACAGCCCACTTCAAAACCGGGAATGGCTTCCTCCAACAGGATTTCACTGTCGTGCCGGAACGCTTCTGTCACAGCGGCATCCAGATCGGTGGGCAGGCTTACCCTGGTGATCCCGAAGGAAGAACCAGCCCGCACCGGCTTGACAAACAGCGGAAACCCCAGCGCCTGCGCCGCGGATGCAATCTCTTCCCGGGTGGCACTGCGATGGAAAACGGCGCTTTTCGGGACATCCACTCCGGCCAGAGCAGCCAGTTTGTGGGCCCGGTCTTTGTCCATGCACAGGGCGCTGGACAACAGGCCACAGCCGATCACCGGAATACCTGCCAGCGCAAAGATGCCCTGCACGGTGCCATCCTCCCCGTTTTTGCCGTGGAGAACGGGGAAGGCGGCATCGAAAGTCTCCCGGCGGCCGGAACCGTCCAGCCAAAGCAGGGCACAATCGCCACGGTCCAGCGTCAGGGTGCAGGGAACACAGTCCTGCTGGTGCCAATGGTCCGTGGGCAGGGCGGACACCGGCCCTTGGTAGCGCAGCCAGCGCCCTTCCCGGGTGATGCCTACTGTCAGCACCTGGAACCGGGCAGAATCTATCTGCTCCAGAACGGCGGCAGCCGATTGCAAAGACACCGCGTATTCGGTGGAGCATCCGCCGAACAACACCAAAATCCGCTTTCGATCTTCATTGCACATACAAAAAGCCCCTCTCCGTCATATTTATTTCAATACGGACAGAGCATATAAAACAGCGCTCTGTCCGGTACCTATAGCGTATCAGAACAGGGCGCTGTCTTTTTGCAGGGAAGCTTTTGATTTGCTTACGGTTTTTCTGCAGAAATCTTACGATTTTCTTGCGGCAGAGGCAGTCGCAGGGTGAACAGAATTTGGTTGTCGGCACTTTCTGCCTGGATGGTGCCCCCGTGCAGTTCCACAATCTGCCGGGCAATGGCCAGACCTAGCCCGGCACCGCCGGTGCGGCTGGCCCGGGATTCGTCCAGACGGAAAAACTGTTCAAAAAGGCGATCCAGCTTTTCGGGTGGAATTGTGTGGCCGAAGTTGTGGAAAGTCAGTACGATACCATCTTCCTCTTTTCTGGCCGTGATGTCCACCTGGGTGCCGGGGGTACTGTAGTGACAGGCGTTGCGCAGCAGATTGTCCAGCACCCGCGCCATTTTGTCCGGATCGCAGTCGTATTCCAGCCGGGGCGGCAGATCGGCATGACAGGTCAGATGCTGTTCGGCCAGCATGGGACCGAACTCACTGATGACTTGCTCCAGCATCCGGGTCAGGTCAGTGGGGCGACGGTCCAGTTCGATGTGAGAGAGGTTAAAGCGGGTAATATCAAAAAATTCGTTGATCAGATCTTCCAGCCGTTCGGCTTTGTCCAGCGCAATGCCAGTATAACGGGCACGCAGTTCCAGAGAAATCTGAGGCTCATCACGAAGGAGGGTCAGGTATCCGATGACGCTGGTCAGCGGAGTTTTCAGGTCGTGGGCCAGGTAGACGATCAGATCGTTTTTGCGCTGTTCGGCTTCCCTGGCAAGGTCGGCGTTGTGCTGTACTTGCTGGCGGGCAATGCGCAGGGAAGCCTCGGCGGGGGCCAGAACGTCAGGCAGTTGAGGCGGTGCGGCGTCAGGGTCCATCAGCGTACCGGCGGCCTGCACGACCTTGGTGATATCCCGCTGGTACAGCCGGAAAAACGCCCAGGTAGTACCCAGCCATCCGGCCCCCACCACCAGAATCACCACCAACAGGGCCATATCCCGGACCCCCAGCATCAGGTTATACAGGGGGATCACCACAAAGGGGGTGACAAAGTCGATGTAGGAGTACAAAAAGGAATCCTGCAGCATCTTGTAAAAGTTGTACCCCACGAAAAACAGCAGGAAAGTGCCCAGCACAATGCCCACCATGGCCAGCAGATACCACAGCAGTAGCGCGGAGGCACTGCGACCGTAGAGGATGCGGTTCCCTCTGGCGGTGCGGCGCTTCCTGATCCAGGAAACAATCGGATTATTCAATGGTGTAGCCTACCCCCCATACGGTTTTGATGAATTTGGGCTTGCGGCTGGGCTCGTGCATCTTTTCCCGCAGACGGGCAATATGAGACATGACGGTGTTGTTGGCGTCGATAAACTTCTCACCCCATACCGCCTCAAAGAGTTCTTCGCTGGACACCACCGCGCCCCGCCGCTCACACAGATACCACAGGATGGAGAATTCCAGCGGTGTCAGGGCCAGCTCTTCCCCGAACAGAGTACATTTATGGTTGGTTTTGGAGATCGTCAGCCCCCGGAAATCATATTCCTGTACCACCTTGGAACAGGTCTCGCCATGGTTATAGCGGATATAACGGCGCAGCTGGGTTTTGACCCGGGCAATCAATTCCAGCGGATTGAAGGGCTTGGTGATGTAATCGTCGGCTCCCAACGTCAGCCCTGTGATTTTGTCCATATCCTCCACCTTGGCTGTCAGCATGATGATGGGAAACAGATGGTCCTGGCGAATCTTCTGGCACAGGGAAAAGCCATCCAGATCGGGCAGCATCACATCCAGGATCGCCAGATCCAACGGCTGATGGCTCACACAGTGCAGCGCATCCTGGCCGTTGTAGCACTTGAATACCTGGTATCCCTCGTTTTTCAGATAGACTTCTACCAGATCGGCGATGGCAGTTTCGTCGTCTACAATCATGATGTTTGCCAAACGCACAGCCTCCTCTTGGGTAAAATATTGGACTCATTATACCATGAATTTGCAAAATATTCGTACGCCTTTTTTCGGAGTGAGAAAAATTTACAAGATGTCTTGTAATAAAATTTGAATTCGATTATACTTGAATTGACGAATTCTACAGGAGGTCTTTCCATGGATGTATCCGTAGGCACCCGGCTGCGCGTGCTGCGCAAGGATGCGGGGTTGACCCAGGCCCAGCTGGCGGCGCTGGCCGGCACCAACCAGGCTGCCATCAACCGGTACGAAACCGACCGGGCGGCGGCGCCCTATCGTATCCTGGTCTGGTATGCCACCTATTTTAATGTATCGCTGGATTATATCTTCGGCCTGTGTGAGGACCCACGTGGACGGTATGTCTGCGTCACGCC
>DXBP01000047.1 GCA_019116445.1 Candidatus Gemmiger excrementigallinarum | reverse complement strand
CACCGGCGGCACCGAAGCCCAGGACTGGGCCGAGATGCTCTACCGTATGTACACCCGCTGGGCCGAAGCCCACGGTTACAGTGTGGAAGTCCTGGACGTGCTGGATGGCGATGAAGCCGGCATCAAGTCCGCTTCCATGATGATCAAGGGCGCCAACGCCTACGGTATGCTCAAGAGCGAGCACGGCGTGCATCGCCTGGTGCGCATCAGCCCCTTTGACGCCAATGCCCGCCGTCAGACCAGCTTTGCCAGCCTGGAAGTGATGCCGGAACTGGACAACAATATCCAGATCGAGATCAACCCGGCGGATATCGAGATGCAGGTCTACCGTTCTTCGGGTGCCGGCGGCCAGCACATCAACAAAACTTCTTCGGCTGTGCGCCTGATCCACAAGCCCACCGGTATTGTGACCAGCTGCCAGACCCAGCGCAGCCAGCTGCAGAACCGTGAGTACGCGATGGAAATGATGAAGGCCAAGCTGTACCAGATCGCGCTGCAGCAGCACAAGGACAAGATCGACGACATCAAGGGCGTTCAGAACGAGATCGCCTGGGGCCATCAGATCCGCAGCTATGTGTTCATGCCCTACACGCTGGTCAAGGACCATCGCACGAATTTTGAAAGCGGCAACGTGCAGGCTGTCATGGATGGCGACCTGGACGGCTTCATCTATGCCTACCTGAAGGCCAGTTCCCGCGGCGAACTGCAGGACGTCTAACTGAACCTGAACAGTAAAACGGTACACAGTGCACACTGTGTACCGTTTTTGTATACCGACGCTTTATTTGTTCACAATCGGTTGCTATACTGTTACTCTATCAGGAAAGGAGTACCCGGTATGACCTCATCCAATGGGTTGACGTCGGCCGAAGTTGAGGCCCGGCGCCGGCAGGGAAAAGTAAATCTTCCGCCCGAATCCCCCACCAAAACCGTGGGGCAGATCGTGCGGGACAATTTATGCACCTATTTCAATCTGGTGTTTGTGGTACTGGCCATCATGCTGGCCTCGGTAGGTTCCTGGCTCAATATGGGCTTTCTGGGGGTCGTACTGTGCAACACACTCATCGGTATCGCGCAGCAACTGCGCGCTAAAAAGACCATCGATGAACTGACGCTGGTTTCAGCCCACAAAGTTCGTTGCCTGCGGGATGGTACCTGGAATTCCTGCCTCTCGGAGGAACTGGTCCAGGACGACGTAGTGGAATTTGGTGCCGGGGACCAGATCGTGGCGGATGCCGTGGTGCTGGACGGCAGTGTGCAGGTCAACGAGTCCCTGATTACCGGCGAAGCACGGGCCGTTCCCAAAACAGCCGGGGGAGAACTGCGTTCCGGCAGTTTTTTGATGGCGGGGCACTGCACGGCACGGCTGACCCGGGTGGGCGCGGAAAGCTACGCCAGTAAGCTGACCGCCGCCGCCCAGGCGGATGGTCACAAGGTTGCCAAGGGCGAGATGATGCGCTCTCTGGATAAGCTCATCAAGGCCATCGGGTTGGGGCTTGTTCCGGTGGGTGTAGCACTGTTCTGGAAACAGCACTGGGTGCTGGAAGTGGACCTGCGCGGTTCGGTGGAAAGTACGGTAGCCGCCCTGATCGGTATGATTCCAGAGGGCTTGTACCTGCTTACCAGTGTAGCGCTGGCCATTGGTATGCTTCGTCTGGCGCGCCGCCGCGTGCTGACGCAGGACATGAACTGTATCGAAACACTGGCCCGGGTGGATGTGCTCTGTGTTGACAAGACCGGCACCATTACCGAGAGCGCCATGGAAGCCGATGAGCCGGTACCGCTGGGCAACGGCCCGTTGGAAGATATTCTGCGCAGCTACTATGCAGCTGAAGAACCGGATAATGATACCGGGCGGGCGTTGAAGGACCGTTTCGGAAAAGGCGGTCGCCTGTGGCCGGTCACGGGACAGATTCCTTTTAATACAGCCTACAAATACAGCGCCAAATCTTTCGGGGAGAAAGGCGTCTATGTAGTAGGCGCGCCCGACGTGCTGGCAGGGGACCGCGTTGTGGAATTCAGGGGAAAACTGGCCCCGTTGCTGGCGGAAGGCCGCCGTGTGCTGTTGCTGGCCCGTTATAATGGGGCGCTGCCCGACCCGCCCGGACAGCTGGACCCGGCGCATCTGGAATTTCTGGCCCTGCTGCCGCTGCAAAACCGCATCCGGGCCAACGCCCCCAAAACATTTGCCTATTTTGCCGAGCAAGGCGTGCAGATCAAGGTGATTTCGGGTGACGACCCGCAGGCGGTCAGCCATGTGGCCGCCCAGGCGGGAATTGCCGGAGCAGAACAGTGGGTGGATGCCACTACCCTGAATAATGACGAAGCCCTGGCCCGGGCGGCAGAAACTTGTACCGTGTTTGGCCGTGTAACGCCCGAACAGAAACGAAAACTGGTTCATGCGCTGCAAAGCCAGGGGCATACGGTGGCCATGAATGGCGACGGCGTAAACGATGTGCTTGCGCTGAAAGATGCCGACTGCGGTATTGCCATGGCATCCGGTGCGCAGGCGGCCAGCCAGGTGGCCCAACTGGTTTTGCTGGATTCCGATTTCGCCGCGCTGCCCGAAGTCGTGGCCGAAGGCCGCCGCGTTATCAACAACATCCAGCGTTCGGCGTCGTTGTTCCTTGTCAAGAATATCTTTTCGCTGCTGCTCAGCCTGGTAGCGCTCTGCCTGCCGTTGGCCTATCCTTTCCAGCCGCTGCAGCTTTCGTTGCTGTCGGCAGTCACCATCGGCCTGCCTTCTTTTGTACTAGCACTGGAGCCCAACTACGAGCGGGTGCACGGCAAGTTCATGCACAACGTGTTGCACGCCGCCCTGCCCGGGGGCCTTACGGATTTTTTGCTGGTGTTTTGCGCCCAGGGGTTTGCCTATGCGTTTGACCTCTCGGCAGATGCCTTGGGCACCATCAGTACGCTGCTGGTACTGGAAACCGGGCTGATCGTTTTGTTTGGCGTCTGCCATCCCTTTACGCCCCTGCGCTGGACTTTGTGGGGCAGCTGCACGATTCTGGGCCTGGGCGGCGCGGTACTGTTTGCCCCCTGGCTGGAACTGATCCCATTGGATCTGGGCGATACCCTTATCCTGGTGGTACTGGCTGCACTTGTGCTGCCGGTGCTGCGGACTGCAACCCGGGTAGTCGACCGGTTGTGGCAGACAGGGCGCCACCTGAGGGACCGCAGAAAAACAATATGATAACAAAAATACCGCACGGTTCAGCCTTTCCCGTGCGGTATTTTTTATGAAAATCAGTAGGTTTCAGCGGGGCGGGTAGTTTCTTTGCGGAACATCAGGCAAAGACTCACGCACAAAAGTGCGCAGGAGAGCCAGATCGTGCGCAGCCCCAGCGGTGCCATGCACTGTGCCCCTATACCGGCGCCCAGTGCAAACAGTACGATCACGGCAAAATAGTGTCCTGCTTTGCGCAGGATTTTGCCGTCATGCAGCCGCAACCCGGTCACAAGGGCATCCATGCCGCTGCGTAGATTGCCGATGCACATGGTGCTGGCGAACGGATACCCATGCACTTTGCGGAATGTCTGCACCTGCATGGCGCAGGCAAAGGATACCAGCGCGTTGGCGGCAAGATTCAGCGTATCCGGCAGGAAGCCCACCAGGAACAGCAGGCCGATCTCTACCAGCAATACCAGCTGCCGCCAGTGCAGCCGTCTGCCTTCCTTACAGAACACGCGAATCAGTTCTGCAGCCGCCACCCCCAGGGCAAAAGCCAGGACCGGCACCAGATAATGCAGAAATCGCGCCCAGTCCCCCACAAAGAGTGACTGCCCCATAAAGACGATGTTGCCCGTCTGTGCATTGGCAAATACACTGCCGCGCCCCAGATAGGTGTAGGCGTCCTGCAAACCGCCGGACAAAGAAAGAAACAATACGGTGCGGAAAGCCTCGGACATCTGCCGGGAACCTTGCGAAACTTGTTGTGCCATATACAAAACCCCTCTCCTGCACAACGGCCGCGGCCTTCTTGCCGCGGCTTTTCCGTCGCCCATTATACTCCCCCTGGGGAAAGCTGTAAAGAGCAGCAAAAGCCGCCTGACACGTTCATGTGTCAGGCGGCTTTCCTCAAAATTCCCGGCTGTGCTCTTCGGCACGAATATCATCGCGCTGCAATTCGGCCAGCAGTTCATCCTCACCGGCGTGCAGCAGCAGCCGCTGGCTGTACTGCTCAAACCGCTCACACTCGTTGTCGGCCAAAAACGGGGCCGAATCGGGGCCGAGGGCCAACTCGTTGACAAAGACGACCATTTCCTGCCCATCGGGGAAGGCCCGTTCCATAAAATCAAAAGCAGCTTCCAGCGCTTCGGCAGCTGCGGCAACGGCATCCTCGCGGTTGCGTACCTGCTTGTTGAAAGCAGCCCGTACGGTGTCAAAAGCGTCGTCGGCATCCAGGCTGCCCTCCAGGTTTTCACCCCAGCGGTCCAGCAGCGCGGCCGCCCGGGTACGGGTAGCGATTTCCGAGGGCAGCATCGTGCCGGCACTTTTGCCTTCCTCCAGGCGGGTGCGGTAAGCCTTGCGCTGCGCAGCAAAAAGTGCCGCGGGTGTTGTGTCGGTATCGGCCTGGTTCAGCGCCCGCTTAAAGCTGCGCAGCTGCTGGTAGCAGGCATCGGTCACGGCGTCCGCATTGCGGGCGGTGGAAAAACGGGTGTTCAAACCTGCCAGCAGCAGACTCACCAGGCTGATGCGCTCGTCAAAGCTGGCGTTCAGCGCCCGCTCCAACACCGCATCAAAGGGCTTGCCCTGCAAAATATCCTCCACGCCATAGTCCTGGTGGTATTTGCGATAGAGCACCCAGTAGGCGGCAAAGTCCCGCGCCACTTCCGGGTGCCGGAGGTATTGCCCGATGACGCCTTCGTCCACCGGCAGATCCAGTTTGTCGGCTGCCTGTAAAAAAGCGGAAAGATCCTCCCAGCCACGGGCGGTAACAAACTGCGGGCCGTCTACATCGTTTTCAATTTTATAGAAATGCTGGGGCCGCAGTTCCAGGTACGCCATCACAGCCGGGTGCAGCCGATGGGCACGGGCATAGCTCTGCCACACGCTGAGCTTGGGCTCAATATCAATACGGCGCACACGGTCCAGCGTAACAAGGTCAAAATCCCGCACGCTCTTGTTGTATTCCGGGGGATTGCCGGCTGCTACGATCACCCAGCCGCCCGGTACCGCCTGATTGCCGAAGGTCTTGCACTGCAAAAACTGCAGCATGGTAGGGGCCAGCGTTTCACTGACGCAGTTGATCTCATCGATAAACAGAATACCGTTTTTCTTGCCGGTGCGTTCCATGGCGGCGTAAACGCTGGCAATGATCTCACTCATCGTATACTCGGTGACGCTGCGTGTCTTGCCGGCAAAATTCCGCTCCCGGATAAACGGCAGACCCACGGCACTCTGCCGGGTGTGGTGGGTGATGGTATAGGCCACCAGGGCAATATCGCACTCCTGGGCAATTTGCTCCATGATCTGGGTTTTGCCCACGCCCGGAGGCCCCATGAGCAGAATGGGCCGCTGGCGCACCGGCGGAATCAACGGGCAGCCGGTATCATCGCAGGCCAGGTAGGCCTGTACGGTGTGTTTGATTTCCTCTTTGGCACGTTGGATGTCCATGTGCACTCTCATCCTTTCGGTTGACTTAAAAATTCCTCAGGCTGCAATACCAGCCGCATGGCCCAGGCCGGCACCTCCGGTGGCGGTATCCCGTTCTCCAAAAACAGGAACGCCACGTCAAAGGGCGGTCGTTTGGCCGGGTAGATGCCCTTGCCATCGGTAAAGTACAGGACCCCCTGCATATCCCGAAGTGGACCTTCCGCCCGCAGCTGCTCGATGCGCGCAAAGGCGGGGCGGAAGTCTGTTCCGCCGCCCCCCACCAGAGTGAAGGCTTCGGTGTAGCGGTCCAGGGCCTCCAGATCGAAAAGCCAGGTTTCCTCCCGCACTGCGTTGTCTGCTTGCATGACCAGAATCCGGCATTGCCGGAAAAAACTGTCCTGACTTTTCAGCAGGGTAAACGTTTCCCGCAGAAAATTTTTGACCAGGTCCCCGGCGGTAGATTCACTGGTATCCAGCACGATGACGAAATCGCGGATCTTTTTGCTTTCCCGGCTTTCCAGCGGTTCGATCAACGGCATCTTGCCGTAGGTGCGCAAACCGTAGGTGTAGTACCCTAAATCAAATTCGTCGGGGTCCAGGTGGGGTTCTTCCCGCCAGATGGCAAAACGGCGCAAAAAGTCCTTGTAACTGCGCCGGCTGCGGCTGGCCTGAACCTGGGCTTGCAAAGCCCTGGCCCCATCGGTTTCTCCGGCTTGCTGGCCGGATTCCTCCATACTCAATTCGGTCTGGCGGCCCATCTGCTCCCACTGCTTGCCGCGTACCTGCGCGGAAGGGCTGTCCGGGTCGGCGGGCCATAGACGGTGGCTGTCGCAATAGAATTCCTGCCGGTACTTTTGCAATGTGGCAGCGTCGGTGCCGGCCAGAACGCGGTAGATCGGCCCGGCAGCCAGCAGTTTGCACTGGCTTTTCAGTGCGGTATAGGCTTGCTGCCGTACCCAGCCCACCGGGCGGATGGTGGCAGGCGTTCCCAGGGAATCCAGAAGATGTTCCACGGCAATGTCGCAGGCCAACCCCCACAGATCAGGGTCCCGGCGGTCCCGCAGCCAAAGATGGCGCAGCACGCAATGGAACAGGCTGTGCAAATAGGCCCGGGGCAGATACCGGCGGTTTTTGCGGTAGGTAGTCAATACCCATTCCGACGGATAATACAGATGTGCCCCATCGGTAGCCAGCGCAGTCTGGGAGCTGTGCAGCGGGGCAGGGAGCAGCGCCCCCAAGGCGGCATTCAGGTAGCGCTGGTCAAGGTACAGTTCGCTGCGGATCTGCTCCATGACCCGGCTTGCCATCGTCTGCTCCCACTCGGTTTGGGTTTCGGTGTGCGGCATAGGCCCCTCCGTCATAGATCATCAAAATCATATTGTTTGGCTGCCCGTTTTGGCCGTGCCAACAAAATGGTGGCGCCGGCGCTCCAGCCAGCCCGGGCACATCGGGCAGCGGCCTCCCGCACATCCAGCCCCAGGCCGACCAGCAGCCGCAGGGCAGCTTCCCGGCGTTCAGCAATTGCCAGGGCAAAGGCGGCGTCGGGATGCCCGGTCAGATAAAACTCGTAGTCGGCCCGGGCATTCTCACTCAGCGCAAAAGGAGCCAGAAGCCGGGCCAGGGCCATACGGCAAAGTTTCTCTTCGCTTTCGCCAACACAAGCCTGCGCAAAAGTGGCGTCATAGGCCGAGTAGTCCACCATTCCGCCAGCAAAGCATTGCCGCATCCGGTACCCCTCGCCCTCAATGCTGTGGTTGAAGATGTGGGCGGGGGTGTTTTCGTCCAGCCACTCAAAGTATTCGGGGTAGAAGAGAGTTGCCCCCGGTTCGCCGAGGAATTCCACCCCTACGTCCGCGCTTACGGCCCCCAGCAGTTTCTTCAGGCCTGTTTCGGCATCCGGGGCAGCGCGCAGCGCAAAGGTGCGCAGTGCCCGGCAGTTGGTGAACAGGTCGCTGCCAAGACTTTCCAGATTGGGGCCGGCTTCCACCCGGCGCAGACGGTGGCAGTTGTAAAATGCGGCACTGTGCAGTATGCGCAGCGAATTCGGCAGCACAACCTCTTCCAGAAAATCTCCGGTCACTTCATGTGTTTCGTCACTGTCTGCTGGCCAGAGTGTACCGCCCTTCACGGGACGTGCGGCAAAACAGTAGGGACCCACTTCCGTGACCGGGCGTCCGTCCACACAGTCGGGAAGAACAGGGCAGGGGGAGTCCCCCAAAACGCGCAGAATCCGCGCTCCCGCACCGCAAGGCTGCCACAAAACCGCCATATTTTTTCCCCCTCTTTACATTGTCGCCATTATAGCATAAAATAGGTGCGCAAGGAATACAAAAGAGGAGAAAAACAGGTTTTATTATGCGTACTGTCAAACAAACGGACATCCTGACCGGCAGCATTCCCCGCCAGCTGCTGGTTTTCTTTCTGCCCATCTGGTTCGGCACGCTGTTCCAGCAGCTGTACAACACCGCCGACACCCTGATCGTCGGCAACTTCGTCGGGACCAATGCGCTGGCCGCCGTAGGGGCCACGGGCGCCTTCGTCAACCTGCTGGTAGGCCTGTTTGTAGGGCTTTGCAGCGGTGCTGGCGTAGTAGTGGCACAAAGTTACGGCGCCCGGGATGTGGATGCGGTAGACCGCCAGGTTCACACGGCGCTGGTATTCAGCGTTGTGATCGGCGCACTGCTTACGGTGGTAGGCCTGCTTACGGCGGAACCGGTGCTTCGTCTGATGGGGACGCCCGAAGAAATTCTGGGGGACGCCGCTCTTTATCTGCGCATCTATTTTCTGGGTATGATCCCGCAGATACTCTATAACATGGGTACCAACATCCTGCGTGCGGCCGGCGATTCCAAACGGCCGCTTTACTTCCTGATTGTGGCCTCCCTGGTCAATATCGTGTTGGACGTGGTGTTTATTGCGGTATTCCACTGGGGTGTCGCGGGGGCGGCCCTGGCAACGGTGATCAGTCAGGTCGCCAGTGCGGTGCTGACGCTGCGCTGCCTGGCTGGCTCCCAGGGAATGCCCTGGCACCTGTCGGCGGCCAAGATGCGGATGCAGCGGGATATTCTTGTGGCGATCTGTACCATTGGCATCCCGGCGGCGGCCCAAAGCGCGCTGTACAATGTCAGCAACATGATGATTCAAAGCTGCATGAACGGCTTCGGCACAGATACCATTGCGGCCTGGGGTGTCTACGGCAAAATCGACTTTATCTTCTGGATGACCATCAACTCCCTGGGCATTGCTATTACCACCTTTGCCGGGCAGAATTTCGGTGCCCGGCAATATGACCGTGTACGCCGCGGCACCCGTATCTGCCTGGGCATGGCCGCGGGCGTCACGCTGTGTATCAGTGTTGTGTTTTATTTCGCGGCAGGGCCGCTGCTCCGTCTGTTCAGCCAGGACCCCGAAGTGATTGCTGTGGGTATTGAGATGATGCACGTACTGGTTCCGGCTTACGTGACCTATGTGTGTATTGAAATTTTGTCCGGCGCGCTGCGCGGCTGCGGTGATGTGCGGGTCCCCACACTGATCACGGTGTTCTGTGTCTGCGGACTGCGTATTCTGTGGCTGGTTACGGCCGTACCGGTGTGGCACTCGGTGGCCACAGTGGAGCTGAGTTATCCCATCACCTGGATTCTGGCCTCTTTACTGTTTGTGATCTATTACAAAAAGGGCGGCTGGCTGCGCCGCTGCATTGCGGCCCGCCATGGAGCCTGATCTACAGGCAAAAGAAAAAGACCGACGCTTCTGCGTCGGTCTTTTTTGTATGGATTACAGTTTGAAGCTGTCCTTCAGCGTCACAATGCGGTTGTAAACGCCGGGGTGCTTGCTGTCCGGCGTAAAGTAGCCGGTACGCACGAACTGGAAACGCTCGCCAGGTTTGGCGTCGCGCAGGCTTTCCTCCAGCTTGGCGTGAGAAATCACCGAAACACTGTCAGGATTCAGGTAATCCTTAAAGTCGGCATCATCGGGGATGCTGTTCATATTGGCCTCGGTAAACAGCTTGTCGTACAGGCGAACTTCTGCTTCTACGCAGTGCTCGCAGCTGACCCAGTGGATGGTGCCGCGAACTTTGCGGCCATCGGCGGGGTTGCCGTTGCGGGTTTCCAGATCCGCCTCTGCATGGATGGCCGTGATGTTGCCGGCATCGTCCTTGTCCACGCCGGTGCAGCGCACCAGATAGGCACCCATCAGGCGTACTTCGCTGCCCAGGGTCAGGCGCTTGAACTTCGGCGGCGGCACCTCAAAGAAGTCGCTGCGGTCGATCCAAACTTCCTTGGTGAAAGCAACCTTACGGGTGGTGGAATCGTTGGCATCACGGTTCGGGTTGTTGGGCAGATCGAAATATTCGCAGCTGTCGGCAGGGTAGTTGTCAATCACCAGCTTGACCGGGTCCAGCACGGCCACACGGCGTTGGGCATTCAGTTCCAGCTCGGCGCGGAGCACAGCTTCCAGCTGGCGCATATCCACCAGACTGTCTGCCTTGGAGATGCCGGCTTCCTTTACGAAGGTGAAGATGCTGGTGGGGGTGTAGCCGCGGCGGCGCAGACCGCTCAGGGTGGGCATACGGGGATCATCCCAGCCGTCCACGATGTTCTTTTCCACCAACTCGCGGAGATAGCGCTTGCTCATGACGGTATTGGTCACATTCAGGCGGGCAAATTCGCGCTGCTTGGGGAACTCGGTGCCGAACAGATTCCGCACCACCCAGTCGTACAGCGGGCGATGGTTCTCAAATTCCAGGCTGCACAGGCTGAAGGTGATGCCCTCGATGGCGTCCTGGATGGGATGAGCGAAGTCGTACAACGGATAGATGCACCATTTGTCGCCCTGACGATGGTGAGCAACGTGCTTGATACGGTAGATGGCCGGATCGCGCATATTCATGTTGGGGCTGGCCAGATCGATCTTGGCGCGCAGGGTCTTTTCGCCATCGGCAAATTCACCGGCACGCATGCGGCGGAACAGGTCCAGGTTTTCTTCCGGTGTGCGGTCGCGGTAGGGGCTGGGACGGCTGGGCTTGCCAGCGTCGTTGCCGCGGTATTCCTGCATTTCTTCGCGGGTCAGATCGTCCACGTAGGCTTTGCCTTCCCGGATCAGCTGCTCAGCATATTCATAGCAACGCTCGAAATAGTCGCTGCCGTAGAAAATGCCGCCGTTGGGATCGGCTCCCAGCCAGTGCAGGTCCTGCAGAATGCTCTGCACATACTCGTCGCCTTCGCGGGCCGGGTTGGTATCATCAAAGCGCAGATTGAACTGGCCGCCGTAATGTTTGGCGATGGTGTAGTTGATGAAAATGGCCTTGGCCGAACCGATATGCAGATATCCGTTGGGCTCCGGCGGAAAACGGGTATGCACGGTATCGACCTTGCCTTCGGCAAGGTCGGCATCGATGATATCCGTCAAAAAGTTGGAAAATTTTTCTTCTGCCATAAATCGCACCCCAAATTTTTAGTGTTTCTTTATTGTACACTACTTCGTATAAAATGGCAAGGGGCGCCCCGGGAAAAACAAGGCTTTACAAAGCGGTTACAAAGGCGTACAATATGGACAGAAATTGGCGAAATTCAATAGGGATTTTATTGTATTCGTCCAAAAAATGCATACCTGAAGGAGAAAACTGTTATGGTAAATCGCATTGTTCTGAACACCATTTCCTACCATGGCCACGGCGCCATCGAAAACATCGTACCGGAACTGACCGGCCGCGGCTACAAGAAAGCCTTTGTCTGCTCTGACCCCGACCTGGTCAAGTTCGGTGTCACCAAGAAGGTCACCGACCTGCTGGATGCCGCAAACTTTGCCTATGCCCTCTACAGCGACATCAAGCCCAACCCCACCATCCAGAACGTCCAGGACGGAGTAGCTGCCTTTAAGGCTGCCGAAGCGGACTGCATCGTGACCATCGGCGGCGGCTCTTCCATGGACACCGCCAAAGCCATCGGCATCATCATCAACAACCCGGAATTTGCCGATGTACGCAGCCTGGAGGGCGTAGCCCCCACCAAGAAGCACGCTGTGTTCACTATCGCCGTGCCCACCACCGCCGGCACCGCTGCCGAAGTCACCATCAACTACGTGATCACTGATGTGGAGAAGCGCCGCAAATTCGTCTGCGTGGACACCAACGACATCCCCGAGGTGGCCGTTGTTGACCCCGATATGATGGACTCCATGCCCAAGGGACTGACCGCCGCTACCGGCATGGACGCCCTGACCCACGCCATTGAGGGCTACATCACCAAGGGCGCCTGCACCATCTCCGATATGTTCCATCTGGAAGCCATCCGCCTGATTTCCGAAAACCTGCGCGGCGCCGTCCAGAATACGCCGGAAGGCCGCGAGGGCATGGCCCTGGGCCAGTACATTGCCGGTATGGGCTTCTCCAACGTAGGTCTGGGCATTGTGCACAGCATGGCCCATGGTCTGTCCGCTCTGTATGATACCCCTCACGGTGTGGCCTGCGCCATTATTCTGCCTACCGGCCTGGAATATAACAAGAGCGTAGCCGGCGCCCGTTACCGCGCTGTGGGCAAGGCCATAGGTGTGGAAGGCATCGACGCCATGACCGAGGCTGAGGCCGCGGATGCCACCATCGCTGCCGTGAAGCAGCTGAGCGCCGACGTGGGCATCCCTGCCGACCTGAAGGGCATCCTGAAAGAAGAGGACGTGCAGTTCCTGGCTGAGTCCGCCTTCGCCGATGCCTGCTGCCCGGGCAACCCCCGTGACACCAGCGTGGAGGAAATCAAGGAACTCTACCGCAGCCTGCTGTAAGCATCGCACGCTGCACAAAACGGGAGGACCGTATACACACGGTCCTCCCGTTTTTATATGTCCACTTATTGGATTTCCGGCAACAGGACATCCAGAGGCACGTGCAGGGCACGGCAAAGATACAATAGCTCGTAGTCCGGCACCACGCGGCTGCCGGTTTCGATGCGGCTGACGGCTTTTTGGCTCATGTCCAGCCCGGCCAGCTGAATTTTGGCGGCCAGTTCCTCTTGGGAAAGACCTGCTTTTTTTCGGAGCAGACGCACCTGCTCTCCTACGATGTTGCAACGGTCGTTTGGGCGATAGATCTTCATGCGGCTCCCTCGTTTTAGTCTAAAGATGAGTAATTTCTATTGACGATACCGCATTTTGATGATAATATTATTCCAATGATGACTAAAAATAAAAAAGGAGCAGCGATTATGGAAACCAACCAGCAGGAAACTATAGGAAGTCCCCAGAATAAACAATGCAAGCATTGCAAAATGGAAATACCCAAAGATGCTAAAGTATGCCCGTACTGCCGCAAAAAGCAGGGCGGAAAAGGTAAGTGGATCATCATAGGCGTAGTGGTTGTACTGATTTTGCTGGCAGCAGCAGGAGGGGATTCGGAAAAAGCTGTTTCACCGGATACCAACAAAGCGGCCAGTTCCGAAAGTACAGAAACCGAAATGGTATCGGCGGCGGTTTCAGATTCTGTACCTGTAGAGGAAGCGGAACCCGAGCCTGCACAATCTCCTGAACCTACACACTATGAAAGCGGTATGTACCTGGTGGAAAAGGATATTCCGGCGGGAGAATACGCAGTTTTTGCGGAACGGTCCCTGGGGTATATGGAGGTGGCGTCTGACAGCAGCGGGAATTTTGAATACATCCTCTGTAACGCAAATTTCAGCTACAATACCATTGTCACGCTGGAAGAGGGCCGCTATTTTTCCATGACCGGCGCCTATGCGGTGCCCATGGCGGAAGCGCAGATCGATACCACCGGCAGCGGGATGTTCAAAGTCGGGGTGAATATCCCGGCAGGGGAGTACAAAATTGTGGTGGACGAAGATGCTGCCATGGGTCTGAGATATCTGGAAGTGGCATCCGACAGCAGCCATGATTTTGCCAGTATCCGCACCAATGACAATATTGAATCTTCTGCTTATATCAGTGTGAACGAGGGCGAATACCTGACGTTGAATGAGTGCCATATTGAGCCGTAAACTATATGCATAAAACAGCGCCGGTCTGTGGAACTTACCACAGACCGGCGCGGTTCTTTGGTGTCGTATCAGGAATCCGAATCCAGTTTCAGCACGGCAGTGAAGGCCTCGCTGGGCAGGGTCACGCTGCCCAGCTGGCGCATCTTCTTTTTGCCTTCCTTCTGCTTTTCCAGCAGCTTTTTCTTACGGGTGATGTCACCGCCGTAGCATTTGGCCAACACGTCCTTGCGCATGGCTTTGACGGTTTCTCGGGCGATGATTTTGCCACCCACAGCCGCCTGAATAGGAATTTCAAACAGCGCGCGGGGGATGTTCTCCTTCAACTTTTCGCAGATGCGGCGACCCTTGGCATAGGCGTTGTCGGTGAATACGATCATGGAAAGAGCATCCACAGGATCGCCATTGAGCAAAAAGTCCAGCCGTACCAGCTTACTCTCGTGCCAGCCTTCCCACTCATAATCGTAGCTGGCATAGCCGCGGCTGCGGGACTTGATGGCGTCAAAGAAATCGTAGACGATCTCGCCCAGGGGCAACTGATAATGCAGGTCCACACGGGTTTCGTCCATGTATTTCATGTCGATGAGCACACCGCGCTTGGCCTGACACAGATCCATCAGCGGTCCCACATAGTCGTTGGGGGTGTAAATGTGGGCATTGACAAAGGGCTCCTCCTGCTTGACGATGCGGGTGGGGTCCGGGTAGGCGGCAGGATTGTCGATGATCTCCACGGTGCCGTCGGTCAGCGTCAGGCGATACTGAACACCGGGCGTAGTGGTGATCAGATCCAGGTCAAACTCCCGCTCCAGACGCTCGGTGATGATTTCCATGTGCAAAAGCCCCAGGAAACCGCAACGGAAACCAAAACCCAGGGCAGCACTGGTTTCCGGCTCAAAGCTCAGAGAGGCGTCGTTCAGCTGCAGCTTTTCCAGTGCGTCTTTCAGGTCGGGATAATCGGCGCCGTCGGCGGGGTAGATGCCGCAGAACACCATGGGCGTTACGGTGCGGAAACCGGGCAGCGGTTCCGGCGTGGGGTTGGAAGCCAACGTTACGGTATCGCCCACACGGGTATCCCGCACAGTCTTGATGCTGGCCGTCAGGTATCCGACCTCGCCGGCTTCCAGCTTTTCACAGGGCGTCAGGCTGGTAGCGCCCATGTGGCCCACTTCCACCAGCTGGAACTCGGCGCCGGTGCTCATCAGCCGGATGGTATCACCGGGCTTTACCGAGCCTTCAAACACACGCACATAAACAATGACGCCTTTGTAACTGTCGTAAATGGAATCGAAAATCAGAGCCTTCAGGGGCTTGTCCGCATCACCGGTGGGGGCAGGGATCTGGTTGACCACACATTCCAGCACGTCTTTCACGCCTACGCCCAGCTTGGCCGATACCCGGGGGGCCTCCATACAGGGCAGACCGATCACGTCCTCCACTTCCTTGGCTACCGTGTCGGGGTCAGCGCTGGGCAGGTCGATCTTGTTGAGGATGGGCACTACTTCCAGGTTATGGTCCAGTGCCAGATAGCAGTTGGCCAGGGTCTGGGCCTCCACGCCCTGGCTGGCGTCCACCACCAGCACAGCACCCTCGCAGGCAGCCAGACTGCGGCTGACTTCATATTGGAAGTCCACATGGCCTGGGGTATCAATAAGGTTCAACTCGTAGGTGTTGCCGTCGTCGGCTTTGTAACGCATGGTCACGGCACGGGCCTTGATGGTGATACCGCGTTCTTTTTCAATGTCCATGTCGTCCAGGACCTGGTCGGTCATGGTGCGCTTGTCAACGCTGTCGGTCAGCTCCAGCATACGGTCAGACAAGGTGGACTTGCCGTGGTCGATGTGGGCGATAATGCAAAAGTTGCGGATCGTATCGCGAGCCATCAATTTTCCTCCAAATCGTTCCAGATCTTGCAGATTTTTCCGTTCTCCATATACACACGCGGGACGCGGCGGGCAATTCCGCACACGATCTCGTAGGAGATGGTATCGGTTTTTCGGGCAATGGTGTCGGCGGTGTCCGGTGCGCCGGGGCCGAAGACAGTCACTTCATCGCCCATGTGCACCCCGGGGATGTTTGTCACGTCCAGCAGGGCCTGATCCATGCAAACGCGGCCCAGAACCGGCGCAGGACGGCCGTTGACCATCATCAATCCCTGCCCCTGGGTGCCGGACAGCATCCGGGGGTACCCGTCGGCATATCCCACACAAACCGTTGCCACCCGCATGGGCGACTGTGCGGTAAAGGTACGCCCGTAACTCACACTCTGGCCGGGCAGCAGGTCCTTCACAAACGTCACGATACATTTCAATGTCATAACGGGCTGCAATACCGGGAAGTGCAGTTCGTCGCTGGGGTCCAGACCGTAAAGAATGATCCCCGCGCGGGTCATATCGTTGCGCCATTCCGGGTGGCGCAGTTGGGCAGCAGAGTTGGCACAATGCACGGTGCCGGTTTCGTAGCCATCCGCCTGCAGCTGCTCCACCACCTTGCGGAACAAGGCATACTGGTGATCGGTGTAGGTCTGTGCATCGGGTTCCAGACTGTCCGCCACGGCAAAATGCTGGAAGATGCCGCAAATGTCAAGGCCCGGCAGCCTGTACAGCGATTCCAGTTCCTGCACCACAGCCTGCCACCCGCTTTGAGCGGCAAATCCGATACGCCCCATGCCGGTGTCGATTTTCAGATGCACTTTCACCTTGACGCCGGCAGCCACAGCGGCCGCGGAGAGCGCTTTGGCATATTCCGTGGAGAAGCAGGCTGTGGCAATATCCTCCTGGGCCAGTGCGGCGGCTTCGGACGGGTCGGCATAGCCCAGAATCAACACCGGCACGTTAATATCATGCCGGCGCAGCCGTTTGGCTTCGGCCAGGCAGCTCACCGCAAAAGCGGCCGCACCTTCTTCTTGTAAAACACGGGCCACCACAATGTCGCCATGGCCGTAAGCGTCTGCTTTCACAACGGCGCATACCGGCCCGCCGATGGTACGCTTGATAAAGGTAAAATTATGGCGCAGAGCATCCAGATTGATCTCTGCCCAGCAATGTTTTTCCAGTATCGGATCGTTCATTTGGCCCACTCCTTCTTACGGCCGGTATGCAGTGGCTTCCAGCCGTCGATGCCGCTTTCCTGCAGGGCGTGCAGCGTTTTTTGACGGAATGCCGGATCTTTGCGGCTGAATTCACGGACAAACTGTTTGGTTTCTTCCCGGGTAGTCACGCCATCCGCAGGGCAGCGGCTTTTGATGACAGGCAGTCCTGCTCGTTTGACGGCCGACGTAACTTCGCTTTCGGTGGCCAGCAGCAGGGGACGGATCATAGTCAGATCCCGGCGGGAAAGATAGGTGACCGGCGAAAAACAGCCAATGCGGCCCTCCCGCCAAAGGTTCATGTAAAACGTTTCCACGGCATCATCCAGATGATGGCCCAGGGCGACCTTGTTGCATCCCAGCTGTTGGGCAGCTGTATGCAGTGTGCCGCGGCGCAGTTTGGCGCACAGCGCACAGGGATTGGACTCTTTCCGGTAGTCGAATACTACCGGACCGATGTCCGTGCGGCGTACCTCATAAGGGATGTTTTCGGCGGCAAACAATTCGGCCAGCGGGCTGTAATCCGTTTCAACCCCGCCAAAACAGGGGTCCAGCGTGACGGCCTGCACCTCGAACGGAACCCCCAGATAGGCGCGCAGCCGCCCCAGAGCGACTGTCAGCACAACGCTGTCTTTGCCGCCCGAAACACCGATCATCACCCGGTCGCCGGGGGCGATCATTTCGTAGTCCTGTACGGCTTTTCGCACCAGACCGGTGATATGCTGCATGGCGTCCATGACCGCCCTCCTTTCTTGTTCTTAACGCTTCATTATAGCACGTTCATTGTCAGCGTACAACTCAATTTTCCTCATTGGGTTCCGTTTCCGTCCAATGCCCCTCCAGGAACCGCACACTGCCGATGCGCAGCTTGGAATGGAGGAAGTGCTGTTCATGATACAGGCTGAAATAACTCGACAGCATGTAGGAAACGGCACACACCAGCGCAAACAGCGGCAGGCACTGCCCGCCGAACACTTCCAGCCCCAGGCAAATGGAAGCCAGCGGGCTGTTGGTACATCCGCAGAACAGCGCTACCATTCCAAGCGCTGCGCCCAGCGGAGCCGGCAGCCCCAGCAGGGGAGCCACCACACAACCGAAAGTGGCGCCGGTAAAAAAGATCGGAACGATTTCGCCGCCTTTGTATCCGGCTCCCAGTGTCAAAGCCGTGAAGAGCATCTTTAGTGCAAATGCCCAGGGCAGCGCCTGGCCGACCATGGCGGCGGCAATAACAGCGCTGCCGGCACCGTTGTAGTCGGTGGTTCCCAGCAGTTTGGTCAAAGCAATGATCAGAAGGCCGCCAACCACCACACGCAGATAGGGATTTGGGAAAAACCGGGCGTAGAGTTTGGGCGCGGTGTGCAGAAGTTCGCAGAATACTATGCTCAGCCCTGCCAGCAGTATGCCCAGAACCAACACCTGCAGGATCGTGACGGGGGTCAGTTCCGCAGTGGCACCTAACGTGAATGCAGTGGGGGCCAGGCCCAACTGCCCGCTGATCCAGACCCCCAGCAGTGCCGAAACCAGGCAGGGCAGCAGCGCCGCATACTGCATGGACCCCACATTAACGACCTCGATGGTAAATACGGTGGCTGCCAGGGGGGTTCCGAAGATGGAGGAAAACGCACCGGCCATACCACACATGGTCATCAACCGGCAGTCGTACCGGTCCAGCCGCAGCAGGCGGCCGAACTGTCCGGAAACCGAACCGCCCAGCAGCAGTGCTGCACCCTCACGGCCGCTGGAACCGCCCAGCAGGTGGGTCGTCACAGTGGAGAAAAAGATCAGGGGTGCTGTGCGCAAGGTCAGAACTTTGCGTTCCCGCACTGCGGCAAAGACCTGGTTGGTGGAGCCGCCGCCTTCCGGATCGAAATGGCGATACAGAAAAACAATGACCAGGCCGCCCAGTGGCAGCAGGTACAAAAGCCAGCCCTGCAGGGCACGGGTGGTGTTGGCCCAGTCCAAGGCCAGACCGAAGGCGGCCCCCAGCGGGCCGGTCAGGCAGCCGACCAGTGCAGCCAGAAGCAGCCACTTGGCACAGACCCGAAGATACCGCAGGGCACTGTGCAGGGCGTGTTGCAAAGTTTGCATAGCGAAATCCTCCACTTTATAATCTTTACAATTATACCTTGTAAAATGGCAAAACACAAGACAAACAGTGCTTCCTATTTTCATCGGACTGTGCTATAATACACGATAAAAAGGCAACTTTCGGTCAACCGTGATGAGGGAAGGAAACAGATGAAAAAACTGGCGATTATCGGTGCGTCTTATTTGCAGGCCCCGCTGATTCAAAAGGCAAAGGATCTGGGGTGTGAAACCCACGTGTTTGCCTGGGCGGCAGATGACGTAGGGGAGAAGATGGCGGACCATTTTTATCCCATCAGCATTGTGGAAAAAGACGCCATTCTGGAAAAATGCCGGGAAATCGGCATCGATGGCATCTGCACCATTGCCAGTGACCTGGCGGCCATTACCGTGAACTACGTGGCAGAAAAACTGGGACTGCCTGGCAACAGTATGCGCTGCTGCGAAAAATCCACCAACAAACACAAGATGCGGGATGCATTTTTGGCAGCCGGGGATCCGTCGCCGCGTTCGGTACTCATTGGACCGGAGAGTGATCTTTCGGTGGTGGAAGGCATGCAGTATCCGCTGATCGTCAAGCCTACCGATCGTTCCGGCAGCCGGGGCATCACCGAAGTACAGCGGCCTGCCGGACTGCAGGCTGCCATTGTACGGGCCCGGGAGCAGAGTTTTGAAAAAATGGTGCTGGTAGAAGAATTCGCCACCGGCCAGGAATACAGTGTGGAGTGCGTTTCCTGGCAGGGGAAGCATCATCTTCTGCAAATCACCCTGAAGTACACCACCGGCGCTCCCATGTACATTGAAACCGGGCACATGGAACCGGCTCCGCTGAGCAGTCAAATGCAGGAGAAGGTACGTGACGTAGTCTTTCACGCCTTGGATACACTGGAAATCTGCAACGGTGCGTCCCACAGTGAATTGAAAATCGACGAAAAGGGCAACCTCAAACTCATCGAAATTGGCGGCCGTATGGGCGGCGACTGCATTGGCAGCCACCTGGTGCCTTTTACAACAGGTATGGATTTCGTGCGGATGGTTGTCCAGATTGCACTGGGCCAGGCACCGGACCTGACGAGTGGCCCGCATCATGCGGCCTGTGGGGTGCGCTTTGTGTTTGGCCCCCGGGACCTGGAACTGCGGGAAGCCCTTCGTGCGGCACCCGGCATTACCATGCTGGAGGAAAGCCCGATTGATCCCATGGATCACATTGTAACCGACTCCTCCACCCGTTTCGGATATTATATCTTTGCGTCGGAAGACCCTGCACGCATCGCAACCTGGATGGAAAAATAAGAGGGAGGAAAAACAGCATCTCATGCAGCTTCTCAGCTTTGTCATACCCTGCTATCACAGTGCGGCAACTTTGGCGGCGGTCACGCGGGAAATTCGCGAAACCGTTCTGGCAGACGGCCGTTATGCCTATGAAATCATTCTGGTCAACGACAACCCTGCCGATGATACCTGGCGGGAAATTTGCCGCCTGAAAGCAGAGGACCCGCAGATCTTCGGTATCTGTATGTCCCGGAATTTCGGCCAGGCTTCGGCGCTGATGGCCGGGTACCGCCATGTGCACGGGGATATCATTGTCAGTCTGGATGATGACGGGCAGACCCCACCGGCTGAGATGTTCCGGCTGATCGATGCCCTGGATGAGGATACCGACGTGGTCTATGCCAGCTATCCCGCCAAACATCACAGCGCATTCCGCAATTTTGGCAGTAAGGTCAACGACTGGATGGCCACCTGGCTGATGGGAAAACCCAAAGATCTGTATATGGCCAGTTACTACGCAGCGCGGCGTTTTATTATTGACGAGATGGTGAAGTGCGACAATCCGTTCCCTTATGTGGACGGTCTGGCGGTACGTTCCACCTGCCGGTTCAAAAACACTCCCATTGATCACCAGGACCGTGCCGAAGGAGAAAGCGGATATACCTTCCTCAAGCTGCTGCGGCTCTGGCTCAATGGGTTTACGGCGTTTTCCGTCAAACCGCTGCGGGTCGCCACCGTGATGGGTATGGTGTTCTCGGTAGCAGGATTCCTGTCCGCAATCCTCGTCATTGTGCGCAAGATTCTTTTGCTGGATCAGATCGATGCCGGCTGGTCAAGCATCGTTTCCGTTGTACTGTTGCTGGACGGCATCCTGATGATGATGCTGGGGCTGGTCGGCGAATACGTGGGCCGTATGTATATGACAATGAACAAAAGCCCGCAGTATGTGATCCGAACCACTACGGCTGAAGCAGGGGAGAAAGAGGTCCCTGCACAATCCGCAAAATAAGAAAATTCCTCCGGCCTTTCAGGACCGGAGGAATTTTTACTTGTCTGGCAAAATGTCAGGGGCTCGAAGGTGCCGCGCCGGGCAACAGTGTAACCACATCACGCAGCAGCACCAGCGGATTTTCGCCTTTTTGAACCCGAAGACTGAAATAGGGCCGCCCCAGGGCGTTGTAAAGCACCCGGTGGGGATACTGCTCCATCACGGCAGCCAACTGCTGCGGACCTACCACATCGGAGTACAGAATCAACTGATCGTTTCGCTGGACAATCTCCACAATGCCCACGCGGGCGGCGGTCACACGTACCAGAGAAACATCCACCAGTCCCTGCACGCTCTTGGGCGGGGAGCCGTAACGGTCGATCAGTTCGTCCAGCACATCCTCGGCATCAGCGGTGGTTTCAATGGCCGCAATGCGCTTGTAGGCTTCGATGCGTCCGGCGGGGTCGGGAATATAATCCTCCGGCAGATAGGCGTCAATGGAAATATCCACCAGACAGTCGCTCTTGTCGGGCGGCGGCGTTTCGCCACGGGCCGTGGCAATAGCCTGCCCAAGCATTTTTACATAGAGGTCGTAGCCTACTGCCTCCATGTGGCCGTGCTGGCTGTGGCCCAGCAAACTGCCTGCGCCGCGGATCTGCAAGTCGCGCATGGCGATACGGAATCCCGAACCGAACGCCGTAAACTCCCGGATCGCCGAAAGCCGTTTGGCGGCAATCTCAGTCAGGACCTTATCCCGGGTAAAGGTGAAGTAGGCATAGGCTTTGCGGGAGGAACGCCCCACGCGGCCGCGCAGCTGATAGAGTTGGGAAAGCCCCATCCGGTCCGCGTTTTCAATAATCAGAGTATTGCAGTTGCGCACATCCACGCCGGTTTCAATCAGCGTGGTACACACCAGTACGTCGATCTCATTGTCCAGCAGCTGCTGCCACACCGAGGAAATCTGTTCCTCGGTCATTTTGCCGTGGGCAACCCCCACCCGAGCTCCCGGTGCCAGTTTTTCGATGCGCGCGGCACATTCGTTGATGGTATCCACGCGGTTGTGCAGATAATATACCTGCCCGCCCCGGGCCAACTCCTTGCGGATGGCTTCCGAAACAATACCCTCGTCATATTCCAGCACGTAGGTTTCTACAGGCTGGCGTTCAAATGGCGGCTGCTCGATGGTACTCATGTCCCGGATGCCGGACAAGGCCATATTCAAGGTACGGGGGATCGGGGTGGCCGAAAGAGTGAGCATATCTACCCCGATGAAAGCCTCCTTGAGTTTCTCCTTGTGTTTGACACCGAAGCGCTGCTCCTCGTCGATGATGACCAGTCCCAGATCCCGGAATTTTACATCATCGGAAAGCAGGCGGTGAGTGCCCACCACGATATCCACAGTGCCGTCTTTCAGTCCGCGCAGCGTTTCTTTCTGTTCCTTGCTGCTGCGGTACCGGGAAAGCAGTCCGATACGGATGGGATATGCTTCCATACGGGCGATAGCGGTATTGAAGTGCTGCCAGGCCAGGATCGTAGTCGGCGCCAGAATGGCACACTGCTTGCCGCCCATCACACATTTAAAGGCGGCTCGCAGCGCCACTTCGGTTTTACCCACGCCTACGTCGCCGCACAAAAGCCGGTCCATGGGCCAGGGCTGTTCCATGTCATGTTTGATGTCGGCGGCACAGGTCAGCTGGTCAGGCGTTTCGTCGTAGGCAAACCGCTGCTCAAAATCGCTCTGCCAGGTATCATCGGAGGGGAAGGCATAGCCCTTGGCCTGCTTGCGGCGGGCGTACAACTCAATGAGTTCCTTGGCCATAGCCTCGGTAGCAGCCCGTACTTTTTTGCGGGTTTTGGCCCAGTCGCTGCCGCCCAGACGGCTCAGCTTCACATTGTCTTTGTCGCCCGGGGCGGTGTAGCGGGACAGGAGGTCCAGCTGTGTGACCGGTACATACAGCACATCTTTTTTATCATATTCGATGCGCAGATAATCTTTGGTGACCCCCTGTACAGCCATCCGCTGGATGCCTGCATAACGGCCAATACCATGGTTCTGGTGAACCACCAGATCACCGGGAGAAATCTCGCTCAGGCTGTTCAGGGCGTCCTTATTGCGCTTTTTCTTCTTTTGTGCAGTGCTTACGCCAAAGGCACGGGCGGTAAAGACCGCATATTGGGCAAAGGGCAGACTGCACCCGGCCGAAAGCTGCCCCGGCAGTACCTGTACCAGCCCGGCGGAAGGCGGTGCGTCTTCATCGGTAGTAACATTCAGGCCCTTGACCCGCAGATCGGCAGCCAGACCGGCTGCGGCGCGGGGCGTGCCGGCCAGTATCGTGACGGCGGCACCACCGTCACACAGCGGCTGCAGATCCTCCAGCAGATGCGCAACTTCTCCGCTCCACGCCGGCAGGGAATGGGCCGGGGCGTTGATGATTTCCTTCAAAGCCAGATCCGGCATACTGCGGGCAAAGTTTTCTGCGCAGATGGTACGGCAGCGGCCGGGCTGCATCCAAAGCCAGCTGGCTTCGGCGTAAAGGGCGTCCAGCCCGGAGGCCAGGACCCCGTCATTCAGCAGCGTGGTCAGTTCTTCGCCGCGGCGGTAGGTGGTAGCGCGCTGAGCCTCCCGCACAGAAGCAGGCTCCTCCAGCACCAGCAGAGGGTCCTCGAAATATTCCAGCAGCGTGGCGGGTTCCGGGTAGCGGATAGCCAGGTATTTATCCATGTTTACCGGGATCAATCCGCCATCCAGCTGGGCCAGTTCCGGGCCCATGCAGGTTTCCAACGCCGTGCGTTTCTTGCCGCGCTGTTTTTTCAAAAAGGCGCGCAGCAGCGCGGCGGCTTCGGCAGGGGCGCCAAAAAGAGCTTCCCGTGCGGGGCTTACATAGATCTTTTCCACCGGGTCCTCGCGGCGCTGAGTGGTCAGATCAAATGTATGCATTGTGTCGATTTCGTCCCCCCAGAACTCCATACGTACAGGCAGTTTCATGTCGGGGGCATAGAGGTCCACAATATCACCGCGGATGGAAAACTGCCCCGGTCCGTCAACCTGGGTGCGGCGGGTGTAACCGGCGCCATACAGCAGTGCTGTCAGGTCGGCCCGGGACATACTGTCCCCGGGGCGTAGGGTCCGGGTATTGGTGCAGAAATCCGCCTTTGGCGTTGTATACTGGGTCAGCGCTTCTTCCGATACACAGACCGCCTGCAAGCGGCCGCCTACCAGATCCCCCAATACGCCCAGGCGGCGGTATTCGTATTCTCGGGCGGTGCCTTCGATGGGGCGCAGCACATAATCCCGCGCCGGGAACACGGCCGCCGGGACTCCCAGCGCGTTCAGATCACCGCAAAAACGGGTGGCCTCAGCCTCGCCCGGGGTAACAATGCACATCGGTCGATTCAGCGTGCGGCAAAGGGCAGCATACACCAGTGCCCGGCCTGCCCCCGGCAACCCAAATAAGGCGCATGCCCCCGGTTCGGAGAGCGCATGCGCCAGTTTTTCATATTCCTTGGTTTGCGTAAAACGTGCAGTAAACAGTGTCATGATCATGTATTAGGTGTCGGTGCGTACAAGACCCCATTGGCCCCATTGCCATAGTGTCTTATCGCCCTCCGGCGTCAGAATAAACAATTCATCCGTACTCGCAACCGCCCAGCGAGCCACCTCTGGCCGCAGCTGACTGGACATCCACTGCGGCGCAAAGGTGCCGTTCTGTCGGTCATAGATAAAGATATGCTGGCTCCAGGCGGTATTATTGCGTTTGACCCAGAACGGTCTGCTGGGGCCGTAATTCCCGCGCCTCCACACAAGGAGCAGTAACTCGGTGGCACCGTCCCGGTCAATATCCATGGTCAGATAATCCTGTACACGCCAACCGGGGTCGCTTTTCCAGGTGGAAGAGTTTTCGCCTGACGCGGTAAAGCGCCCGTGCGCCAGAGTCAAAGAAACAGCGGTATCATCTGCAAAAGAAACGGTTTCGCTGCGGTCATTGCCGGGCGGCAGAAACACCCCGCGTGCCCACAGCAACGGTACCGCAACGCCTGCCAAGACAACGGCATATAAGAACCAGCCCATTTTTTGCTTCATTCAGCCCACCTGGTATGTGGTGGAAACGGAATACCCTTCGGTCCAGGCCGGAGGGGCGGGGCGTTCCTCCCAGTGGAAGTTGCCTTCCGCATCGGGGGCCTTGCCCAGTTCCACCCACCAGTCCTGATCGGTCATGCGCTGGTCAAGGGGCTGCGTGAACTGATAAAAACTGTAGACCGTACCCACAGCGATACGCGGCGAACCGTCAACGCTGACCAGCACATAGATCGTTCCCACATCGGTGGCGGTCTGCAGCACGGAACCATTGGGATCGGTGGCAATATCGGCCACCAGCGCTGCGGGATGCTCCTGCGGTGTGATAAACGCCTGGTCATCGGTGGCAACGGTTTCCAGCCAGAAGTGTTCCAGCTGTCCGCCAAAGCTGCGGATCAGTTCAAACTCTTCATCGGTAGGCAGTTCGTTGCGCAGTTCCTTTTCCGCAATAACCATCAATTGATAATTCAGCTGGTACAGTTTCTCCAGATTGTCTTTGGAGTTGTCATCCAGAAGTCCCAGCTTCTCCAACCCTTCGGAGGTGGCCCGGCTCAGTGCTGCCAGGCGGCCGAAAACCACCGGTTCGGTTTCAACCCAACCGCGGTCATCCATTTCTTCGATGCCGCCGCCACCGCCCATTTCGGCATATACCTGTTTGCTGTACAGTGCAGTGTCGTGCTTCAGCTCCGTCCAGCTGCCCAGAAAACTCGCCAGCGATTTGGTCCGCCAGGCAGCGGTCTGCATATACTGCGGCCAACCTTCGCCTCGTGTTTCGGTCAGGGGGCGGAGCGTGTTCAGCCAGGCGGAATATAGGCTGGCATTCCATACTTCCTCTCCGGCCTCTGCCATCTTGGTGCGGACGGTATTCATCTGGTCATCGTAGTTGGGGTAGCCGGTATCACATTGGGTGTGCAGAATATCCAGCGCCGTGTCAGAACCTAACGCGGCCGGGACATCCAGCGCATCCGGCAGCAGCCGTTTGCGCCCGTCGGCGCTTTGCTCCACATCGCGGTAAACAAGCTGCTGCAAAATATCTGCATCAAGAGTGTACCGCTGCCCCATAAAACGGTACCCCGCCGTGGCGGCATCCCGGTCCTCCCATTCGTAAATGGGGATGGAATTGATGGCAGCCGGCTTCAGCGTTTCCAGCGAGGACATCAACGTCTGCCAGACCGCATCATTGCCGGGCAGAGCCGAAACCTGCGCCGACCCTCCGTAGGCCGCATCGATCAAAGGCAGATAATCGTTGGTGTTGGCATCGTCGCTGACACCCGCAAAGAAGCAGGTGACATCGTAGATACGCTGCCAGTTTTCCTGGGCGCCACTGTCACGCAGGGCCAGGTTCATCAGCACTGCGCTGCGGGTCTTGTCCGCGTCAGACTGCAAAAACGCCATCCGCCCATACCACATCATCGCCTTGAAATAGCGGGTCAGTTCTTCGCTCTCGGTATAATAGCTGCGGGGAATGTACTGACTGTAATCCTCCTGCTGGCTGCCGTTTTCCTCTCCCAGGTTCATGACAGGGGAGGGGGCAATGCCGGCAGCGGCTTCAATGAGAGTCAGTTCCTGCGCGGCCTCCTCCGGCAGAGTGGCGGCATCCATGGTGGGGTCCAGCAGCGCTGCGGCCACACTGAAATAGGCAACGTTGCGCTGCGCCGCATTTTCCCATTCGGTACCGGTCAGTGCCTCGGCCTGGGTCCGGCTCTCGGCCAGCATGGTCGTGGTAAGTTCCTGCAGCAGCGGCAGCAGGTGGGCCTGCTCCGTCTGGCGCTGCAAATAGAGGAAGTACAAATGATAGGTGTGCAGTGAAGCATCCACCGTCACAAAACTGGGGGTATATACATAGCGGTTGCTTTCATACTGCGGATAGAATTCGTCATTGGTACTGCTGCAGACGACAAAGCCGTTTTCCAGCAGTTTCTGTTTGGCCTCCTCGTTCCAGTACTCTACCAGATCGGGATTGATGACGTTGGAAAAATCCTCTGCCACCGTGAATTCCGGCACACAGGGTGTAAGTGCCGCGTCATACAGAACCGGCAGCTCACCCAGCAGACCGGCAGGGGCGGCTGAGGGGGCAGGGGTGACCTCCGGAACGGGATCTCCGCTGGAGGTCGAGGAAGAACCGGAATCCAAGGACGCAGAGGCGGGCGCGGTACGGCAACCGGTACAGGCAGCCAGCACCGCTGCGGATAACAGCAGGGACGCGATACGCTTTTTCATCGTGACCTTCCTCCTATTCAATTGTATTGGCCGCTATGGGGAATCAGGCGGCGTTCAGGTACTCCTTGGCAAGCCAGCCGTACTGACCCTCGTACTGTACCACAACCCAGGTTTCGTCGGCGTTGGTACCCAGCGCGGTCACGGCGGTGCCGGCCGGGATCTGCGCGACCTTGTCAAAATCGGTGCCGGGGCCTGCACGCAGATTCATGTTGGAATCCGGCGTAACGGTAAAGTTGGGCTGCTCGCCTTCGGCGTATACGGTGGCGGGCTGCTCAGACAGTCCATCAAAATTCACGGGGGTGGGTTCCGGCGTCGGTTCCGGAGTGGGTTCCGGCGTTGCCTCGGCAGCGTCCGAGGCGCCTTCTCCCTCTGCGGTGGTACCATCCTCGGCGACGGCATCCTCACTGGCAGGTTCGCCGTCAGATACCGAGGAACTCTCCGGGGTGGAAGTGGAGTCTGTGCTGCCGTCAAAGGTGCCGGTCAGCAGCAAAAAGCTGAATACAATGGTGGCAATCAACACGATAGCGCACAGCAGCAGGCGGATCAGTGCTTTTTTACGAAGAGAGCTCATGGGTCTATCTCCTTTACCGATTGAATTTATTTTGTGCATACTGCAAATTGCCGTCCATCAGCAGCTTGCAGGCTTGTTCAATGTCCGGGTAACGGTCCGTCATCGCCTTGCGGTCTTCGGCCGGGAGCTTGCCCAGCACCCAGGCCGCCAGGTCATACTGCGGGTTGGGCTTGGCCCCGATCCCGATGCGGATGCGATAGAATTCTTCGGTGCCCAGGCTGGCAATGATGCTTTTCAGCCCGTTGTGGCCGCCGGCGGAACCATGCGGACGAATACGCAGGTGTCCGGGCTGCTGGGTGATGTCGTCACACAGCACAATAATATGGTTGGCCGGAATTTTGTAAAAGTTGGCGGCAGGGGCAATGCTTTGCCCGCTCAGATTCATATAGGTAAGGGGTTTCAGCAAAACGACCTTATGTTCACCGGCCTGAACCGTACCGTACAGGCCTTGCCACTTGCTTTTGTTCAGGCTGCAGCTCCATTGTGCGGCCAGATAATCCAGCGCTTCAAATCCGGCATTGTGGCGAGTGCCGTCGTATTTGGGTTCGGGGTTGCCCAGACCGGCAATCAGCCAGTCGGCCCCGGAGGATTGGATAAACATGACTGCTCCTTTTCAATGGTTTTCATCAGGGGAAAGGCAAAGGATTCCGCAAACGGGAAAGGCGGCACAGCCGGGAAAAGCGCAGTTTATTTTTCCCGGTCCCGCTTCATCTGCTTTTTGAAGCCGGCAAAATCTTTCAGCGCCTGCAACCCGATGACGATGATCTTTTTGATGTTGATGCTGTTCTTACCCTTTCGCCGGGGGCTGAAAGAAATCTCCCGAAACAGATATTTTTCGTGATAGTACACGAAGAACGTCGTCATCATGATGTTCGGCAAATTGTAGTCCGCATCAAAGCGGTCAAGATATTTCTGCACTGCAGTGGTTTTCATCAGCCGGAAGGGGGCATTGGCATCCGGTACCCGTACGCCAAAATACATCTGCAGCAACAGGCAGACTACTTTTTCTACAAAAGCCCGTACAAGACCGTCGCCGCGAACGCGCCGGTACCCGAAAATACCGTCATATTCCCGGCGCATTTGCCAAAAAGCGGAAAATTCTGCCGGGGAAGTCTGACCATCCGAATCGGTCTGGAATATATAGTCGGCCTGCCGGTTTACCGCATGGCGATACAGTGCGATTACCTTGGGGCCATGGTATTTACCGGTATCGGACAGGATTTCCAGTTGAGGATGTGTCTGCTGAAGGTCCTGCAAAATGGCGTGGGTGTGATCGGTACTGCCGCTGTCGGCCACCACCAGACGGGAATCGGGCCCGCCGGCGGCAAGAATGGGATACCACTGATCCACAACATCCCGGATATTTTCCTCTTCGTTGTATGCGGGCATAACGAGGTAAAGGGAGTCCATAGATTTCACTCTCATTCGATTGGAATTTTTTTGGCTGAAAAGGCAGCTTTTGAGTGACTTCCTTTTCGTCACGTCCGGCAGTCCGCCGAGAAAACTCACAGCGATTGCAGCCGTCCCTGCAGGACCAGCTGCGCCTTGGGCAGATCTTGTTTTTTCACAAAAATCTGATATTCAATGCTGCGGTCCATTCGCTCACCCACGGCGCACATGGTGCCGGTGCGGCGGGAGGCGCTGCTGAAATTCACTGTACGGCTACGGCAGGGGATGCCATCCTTCTGCAAAGCCTGCATGGCAGAGCCAAACTGAACCGCATCAAAGGTGCAGATCACTTCCCGCCAGCCGCAGATCATCAGCCAAAGGGACATCATCGTGCATCAGCCTTTCTTCTTGTCGGCCTCCAGCTTCTGCTTTTTGGCAATGTATTTTTCCAGCTTGTGCTCGCCCCAGCCGCTGATATTTGCCTGCTTGGCACGCTCAATGCCCAGCGCCCCGGCGGGTACATCCTGACCGATGGTGGAACCGGCTGCCGTGAAGGCGTGGTCGCCCACCGTCACCGGCGCTACCAGGTTGGTGTTGCAGCCAATGAACGCGTAATCGCCGATGGTGGTATGGAACTTGCCTTCGCCATCGTAGTTGCAGGTCACGGTACCGCAGCCGAAGTTACAGTATTTGCCCACGGTGGCGTCGCCAATGTAGGTCAGGTGGCTGACGGTGTTGCCTTCAGCGAAGTCGGCGTTCTTGGTTTCCACATAGGCGCCCAGGTGGCAGCCTTCGGCAGTCTTGGTGCCGGGACGCACATGGGTAAAAGGCCCGATCTTGTTGTTGGGGCCGATGTGGCTCTGGTAGCACTGGCTGGCGTTGATGGTGGAGCCATCCTCCACAACTGTGTCTTCCAGCAGGGTGTTGGGGCCGATAACGCAGTCTGCACCGATCACGGTTTTGCCGCGCAGAATGCAGCCGGGCAGAATGGTGGCCCCCGGCGCGATCTGCACCTCCGGGTCAATATAAACATCACGGCTGATGAATTCCACGCCGTTATTCAGATGGTGCTCAAAAGCAGCGGCATAGCGCTGCTGGGCCAGTTCAAACTTTTCTTTGGCGGTAGACATAACAATCCCCCTCATATTCCTAATAAAATACCTTATTGGTATTGTACCCCAGACGGTGCGATTTCGCAACCCGAAAAAGGGGATAGCCGGCATGAAAAATGCAAAACAGCTACAGGAAACAAAAAAGCGGAGTTCAGAACAAATTCCGAACTTTCCGCCCAGTATATTTTACACGTTTTTTGTGCAAATTGCAATACCTTGGGGAGAAAAGTTTGGTGGTTTTTCGGCCAAACTATTGAGCACTTTTTTAACAATCCACTGGAAATTCGTTTTAGGGTCTGATATAATGGACTGTGCAAACACGAAACGTTGTATGCAAACACGTTACCGTTTTTGGGAGGTTAGTATGAGCAAGAAATTCTTGTACCTGTTCAAAGAGGGCCATGACGCCTTCGGCGGCGACCAGACCACCATGAAGAACATTCTGGGTGGCAAGGGCGCCGGCCTGGCCGAGATGACCCACGCCGGCATGCCGGTTCCGCAGGGCTTCACCATCACCACCGAAGCCTGCACCCAGTATTATGCCGACAACCGTGAGATCAACGAAGAGATCAAAGCGGACATCTTCAAATACATGGGCATCCTGGAGGAGCAGACCGGCAAGACCTTCGGCTCCGTGGACAACCCGCTGCTGGTTTCTGTCCGTTCCGGTGCCCGTCAGTCCATGCCCGGCATGATGGATACCATCCTGAACCTGGGCCTGAACGACCAGGCTGTTGAAGGTCTGGCCAAGAAGACCGACAACCCCCGTTTTGCCTATGACTGCTACCGCCGCTTCATTCAGATGTACTCTGATGTTGTTATGGAGCTGGGCAAGAGCTTCTTTGAAGAGCGCATCGACGCCATGAAGGAGCGCAAGGGTGTCACGCAGGACGTTGAGCTGACTGCCGATGACCTGAAGGAACTCGTCAAGGAGTTCAAGCAGATCTACCGTGAGAAGCAGGGCAGCGAGTTCCCGCAGGACCCGAAGGAACAGCTGATCGGCGCCGTCAAGGCCGTGTTCCGTTCCTGGGACAACCCTCGTGCCAACGTTTACCGTAAGATGAACGAGATTCCCTACGAGTGGGGCACTGCCGTCAACGTCCAGCAGATGGCGTTCGGCAACTCCGGTATGCGTTCCGGCACCGGTGTGGCCTTCACCCGTAACCCCGCCACCGGCGAGAAGAAGCTGATGGGCGAGTACCTCATCAACGCTCAGGGCGAAGACGTCGTCGCCGGTATCCGCACTCCTTCTCCCATCAGCAAGCTGCATGAGGAGATGCCCGAGGTCTACGATCAGTTCGTTGAGATCGCTACCCGCCTCGAAAACTACTACAAGGATATGCAGGACATGGAGTTCACCATCGAGGATGGCAAGCTCTTCATGCTGCAGACCCGTAACGGCAAGCGTACCGCTCAGGCTGCTCTGCAGATCGCTTGCGACCTCGTTGACGAGGGCGTAATCAGCGAGCAGACCGCTGTGCTGCGCGTTGAGCCCAAGCAGCTGGACACCCTGCTGCATCCCCAGTTTGACGCTGCCGCTCTGAAGGCTGCCGAAGCTATCGGCAAGGGCCTGGCTGCTTCTCCGGGATCTGCCTGTGGCCGCGTCGTCTTCTCTGCTGAGGACGCCGAAGAGAAGGTCAAGGACGAAGCCTGGGCCAAGGTTGTTCTGGTCCGTCTGGAAACCAGCCCCGAAGACATCGTCGGTATGCAGGTTTCTCAGGGCATCCTGACCGTCCGTGGCGGTATGACCAGCCACGCCGCCGTTGTCGCTCGTGGCATGGGCACCTGCTGTGTTTCCGGCTGCGGCAACGACAACAATGTTGTCATTGACTACGACGCCAAGACCATCACCATCAATGGCCATGAGTTCCATGAGGGTGACTGGATGAGCATCGATGGCTCCACCGGTAACATCTACGAGGGCCAGATTGCCACCGTGGCTTCTACCGAGAACGCCAACTTCAAGCGCTTCATGGGTTGGGCTGACGCTGCCCGCCAGATGAAGGTCCTGACTAACGCCGACAACCCGCGCGACGCTCAGAACGCCGTCGACATGGGTGCTGAAGGCATCGGTCTGTGCCGTACCGAGCACATGTTCTTCGCTGAGGACCGCATCAAGGCTGTCCGCGAGATGATCTGTGCCCGTACCGTTGAGGAGCGCAAGGCTGCTCTGGCCAAGGTCGAGCCCTATCAGGAGGCCGACTTCACCGCCATGTACCGTATCATGGGCGACCGTCCGATGACTATCCGCTACCTGGATCCGCCGCTGCATGAGTTCCTGCCCACCAAGCCCGAGGAGATCGGGGCTCTGGCCAAGGATATGGGCATGACCACCGAAGAGCTGAACAACGTGGTTGTCAGCCTGCATGAGTTCAACCCCATGATGGGTCACCGTGGCTGCCGTCTGGCTGTTACCTATCCGGAAATTGCCGAGATGCAGACCAATGCCGTTATCAAGGCTGCCCTGAAGGTCAGCGCCGAAACCGGCAAGATGATCACCCCGCACATCATGATTCCTCTGGTGGGCGAGGTCAAGGAGCTCAAGTACGTCAAAGACGTGGTTGTCAAGACCGCTGACAAGCTCATTGCTGACGCTGGCGTTGACATGAAGTACGAAGTTGGTACCATGATCGAGATTCCGCGCGCCGCTCTGACCGCCGGTGAGATTGCCAAGGAAGCGGACTTCTTCAGCTTCGGCACCAACGACCTGACTCAGATGACCTTCGGCTTCAGCCGTGACGACGCTGCCAAGTTCCTGACCGCTTACTACGACACCAAGATCTACGAGAGCGATCCGTTCCAGCATCTGGATCAGGTTGGCGTCGGCAAGCTGGTCAAGATGGCCGCTCACGATGGCCGCGAAACCAACCCCAACCTGGGTCTGGGCATCTGCGGCGAGCATGGTGGTGACCCCTCCAGCGTCGAGTTCTGCCACAACGTTGGTCTGGACTACGTCAGCTGCTCTCCGTACCGTGTGCCTATCGCTCGCCTGGCTGCTGCTCAGGCCGCTATCAAGAATCCTCGCAAGTAATTACGTTGGACTCTTGGAGCTCACGCTCAGCTTAGAGGATGCGCAAGCATTCCAAAAAGCGCATAACAGCGTGATAAAGCCAAGCCGATG
>DXBP01000046.1 GCA_019116445.1 Candidatus Gemmiger excrementigallinarum | reverse complement strand
AGCGCCCGTTTACGGGCTGTGGGGCAAGTGATGCAAGTGGCGATTTTTTCAGTGCCTCTTGAGAGGCTTGCCGGTACGATGCCCTTCTAGGGCTTACACAAGCCCCCGGCTTAGCCGGGGGTCATGACTTGGCATCAGTAGACAAAGGCTTTCTGCAGCAGATAGTTCACAAAGAACAGCGCCACATCCACCGGAATTTTGGCGGCCAGTTCCGGGGTGCCGGCGGGCAGCAGCCCGGCCAGGGCGGCCACCAGCAGGGCACTGGCCAGGGTTTTCAGCACCGTGATGACGGTGTACAGACTGGCAGACTTCCCGTGGGCGGTGTGGCTGTGAAATACGAGAAAATAGTTCAAAAGATAGTTGCACAGCGACGAAAGCACCCGGGCCAGAATGGTGGCCGCCACAATGGCGGGTGCTTCCGGCAGGTAGGGGCGCAGCACGGCGCACAGCACCGAGAAAGCCCCCAGATCCACCACGCTGGAGGACAGCGACGAAGCGGAAAACTTCCCGAAGGAACGCACCGCCGCAGCTTTGGCAGAACGCATGGTTTTACATCCTTTCCCACAACACAACGCGGGGCAGGTCCCGCAGAAACAGGACCCGGCCCCGGCAATGCAAAAACAACGTACAGCTGTCAGTATATAACTTTTTGAGGCAAAAGTCAACCGCCGCACCCCAACCGGGTGCGGCGGTTTTTGGCAGGTTCAGGTCACCAGCCGGTACACCAGGCAGGGCCGCCCGCCGGTGCCGTAGTTCATATCGCCGGTCACCTGGCCCTGCTGGGCCAGGTACCCCATGTAGCGGCGCACCGTCACCACCGAGAGTCCCGATGCGGCGGCGATCTCCTCGCAGGTATAGGCGTGGGCGGGATCGTCCCGCATACAGGCCAGCACCTTCTCCTGGGTCTGGGCCTGCATCCCCTTGGGCAGGGCGGCAGGGGACGGGGGCGCCGCGTGGAGCAGATTGTCCAGCGCGTTCTGGTCCAGGCTGCCCCGCATGGCGCTGCGGCGGCGGCAGAAGGCATCCAGCGCCCGGCAGAACCGCTCGTAGGCGAAGGGCTTGACCAGGTAATCCACCACGCCCAGCCGGGTCAGCGCCTCCACGGTGGCGGCGTCGTTGGCGGCGGTGATCATAATAACGTCGGATTCCACCCCTGCAGCCCGCACCGCCCGCAGAAATTCCAGCCCGTTCATCTGGGGCATATAAAAGTCCAGGATCACCAGGTCGGCGGCGTTGTGCCGCAGCCAGTCCAGCGCCCGCCGGGGCTGACTGAAGGTCTGGGCCACCGTAAAGCGGCCGTCCTTCTCGGCGTAGCGGCGGTTGAGTTCGGTGATCATGGGATCATCTTCCACAATGACAACGGTATACATGGTTTGCCTCTTTCTCAGGTGTTTTCCGTCCGGGGCGGACGGAAGGTGACGATAAAGGAACTGCCCACCCCCTGGGTGGATTCCACCCGGATCTCGCCGCCGTAGGTGTCCACAATGCTTTTGACCAGGAACAGGCCGGTGCCGTGGCCCTCCCCCTTGGAGGTGCTACCCCGCTCAAAAATGTGCTCCCGGATCTCCTCCGGCATACCGCAGGCGTTGTCGTCCACACTGATGATCAGCCCCCGCTCGCTCTCCCGCACCGAAACGCCGATCTCGTGCAATGTATCGGAAGGCGCGTTGCTGAAGGCATCAAAGGCGTTTTCGATCAGGTTGCCCAGAACGGTGATCATGCCGGAGGCGGGCAGGTAGTGGGTGGCGGCGCTCAGGCGGCTTTCGGGGTCCAGGGTCAGGCGCACGCCCAGTTCGGCAGCGCGGCAGCTTTTGCCGATGAGCAGCGCCGCCACCGACGGCTCGGCAATGCTCTGGGAGATGCGCCCCACCGACAGGGCCCGGGTCTGGGTCAATTGCAGCACATAGTCCTCGGCCTGCTGGGCTTCACCCAGCTGCAAAAGTCCCAGGATCACGTGGAGTTTGTTCATGAATTCATGGGTATAGGCCCGCATGGCCTCCACAATGTGCTGCACGCCGGTCAGTTCCCGGGCCAGGTTGGCCACCTCGGTGCGGTTGCGGAAAATCGCCACCGCCCCCACGATCTGCCCGCCGCGGCGCACCGGCATCCGGTCGGAAAGAATCCGCACATGGTGCAGCGATTCCAGGCTGATGTTGTATTCCGGCTGCTCGGTGTGTATGACCCGGGGGATGGTGGACTGGGGATATACCTCCGACAGCGGCTTGCCGATAACGGTGCTCTTGTCGAAAGAGAGCATCTCGGCGGCGGCCCGGTTGATGTAGATGATGTGTTCTTCCCGGTCGATGGCCAGCAGCCCTTCGTCCAGGGCATCCAGCAGCTCCATACGGCGCAGGAACAGGTCGCGGAAGGCATCCGGCTCGTACCCCAGCAGATCGCTCTTGATGCGCTGGGCCAGCCGCAGGCTCAGGAAGGCGCCCACGCCCAGGGCGGCGGCTCCGATGAGCAGATACACCCCCAGCGTGCGCAGGGCGGTGGTGCGGATGGAACTGATGTACAGCCCTGCCATCACATAGCCCTTGATGCTGCCGTCGGGGCGGTGCACGGCGGCGTAGGCACAGTGGTCGGCCCCTTTGGGGGCGCGGTCGTTGTCCAGCAGGGCGGTTTCCCCGTTGCCGGCGGCCAGGCGCTCCATCAGATCGGGAGCCAGGGGTTCCAGGGCGGCTGCTTCATCCTCCGTATCGGTGATGTCGCAGAAATACAGCGGCTCGCCGTCAGTATCATAAACGGCAAACAGGTCGATGCCGGAGATGCCGTGCACCGTCCGGTCCACATATTCCATAATGCGGGTGGTATCGCTGCCGTCGGTAATGGTCAGCGTGTGGGAAACCGCCTGTACGGCGGCGGTCAGGGTATCGTCCCGGATGCGCCGTTCCTGCATCAGGTTCAGTGAAAGCCCGGCCCCGGTGGCCAGCACCATGGCTACCAGAATCCCCAGCACCGACACCCGCCGGATCTGCTGATAGACGGTGTGTCCGGTCGATTTTTTCTCCATACGGCGCTCCCTTTCTATCGTAGGACAACTTCTGCGGTAATGATAGCACCTTCGCACAAAATCGTCAATCTTGCACAAAGTTTCTCCGCTTTCGTGCAGGCAAATGCACGGCTTTGCATGGTTTTGTTTTTTTTATTTTCGTAAGCCTTACCACCCGGCGCCTTCGGGCGTAAGATAGGTACGAAAAAGAGGTGAACAAGTTTGGAAGGTTTCAAAGAAGCCCTGGTCGATGCCCTGGCCAATGAAACGGCCTTTATCATCCCCGTCCTGGGCGGTATCCCCATCAGTTCGGCTGTGCTGGTGACCTGGATCATCATGGCGTTCTGGATCATCTTTACGCTGCTGGCTACCCGCAACCTGAAGGTGACCAATCCCGGCAAGCTGCAGATCGTGCTGGAATCCGGTGTGGAGTTCCTCAACGGGTTCGTCAAGGAAACCATCGGTCCCCACTGGCGGCCCTTTGCCCCCTACCTGGGCAGTGTGGCGCTGTACATCGGCCTGGCAAACATCATCAGCATTTTTGGCCTGACACCCCCTACCAAGGATGTCAGCGTGACTGCCGCCCTGGCGGTTATGAGCCTGGTGCTGATCTACGGTGCGCAGTTCCGGTACAATGGCCTGCGCGGCGGCATGAAGCGTTTTGCCGACCCCATGCCCGTTCTGCTCCCCATCAACCTGATGGAAATTGCCATCCGGCCGCTGGCGCTGTGTATGCGACTGTTCGGTAACGTGCTGGGCGCTTTCATCATCATGGAGATCATCAAGTACCTGGTGCCCGCTGTGGTGCCCGCCGTCTTCTGCATCTACTTCGATCTGTTCGACGGCCTGATCCAGACCATTGTCTTTGTATTTTTGACCGCTCTGTTCGCAGGCGAGGGCATCAAGGAAGAAGAGTAAGCCCCGCCCCATCCCGCGCGGCGCCGCCGCGCCCCATGAAATTTCAGGAGGAAACTACTATGTCTATCGGAATCATCGCCGCAGGTCTTGCAGTTCTCACCGGTTTTGGTGCCGGTATCGGCATCGGCATCGCCACCGGTCACGCCAGCGACGCCATCGCCCGTCAGCCCGAAGCATCCGGCAAGATCAACAGCACCCTGCTGCTGGGCTGCGCCATGGCGGAAGGTACTGCCATCTTCGGTTTCATCACCGCGCTGATCATCATCTTCGTGGGTTAAAAGGAGGTGTGCCCAAATGCTGGATTTCCAGCCGTGGACGATCTTTTTTACCATCGTCAACCTGTTGATTTTGTATTTTTTCTTTCGCAAATTCCTGTTTGGGCGCATCAATGCCGTGCTGGAACAGCGTGAACAGCTGATCCGCAGCCAGGTGGAAGAGGCCGAGAAAAACAACGCCGAGGCCCAGAAGAGCAAGCAGGAATATGAAACGAAGCTGGCCGGTGCCCGGCAGGAAGCCGCCGATCTGGTGGCGGACGCCAAGCGCCGTGCCGATGCGGCCTACGCCGACCGTATGGCGCAGGCCGAAGCCGATGCCAAGCAGACGGCAGCGGAAGCCGAAGCCCGCATTGCGGCGGAACGCAGCGAGATGCTGCGCGCGGCCCGGGGCGAAGTGGCCAATCTGGCTGTGATGGCCGCCACCGAGGTGGCGGGCAAGCGGCTGGATACCGACTCCGACCGTGCGTTGGCGGAGGAATTCTTGGCAAAGGTGGGTGAGCAGGCATGAGCGAAGCGACCGAGCGTTACGCTGCAGCCCTGTTCGGGGCTGCCCAGGGCGACGCGGGGGCCGTGCGCGCTGCCGCCGATGCCCTGATGGCGGACACCCAGCGCTGGAATGTGCTGGTAAGTGCCGCCACCACCGACGCCGAGAAGAAAGAGCTGCTGGCCGGTGCGCCGCAGCTGGACGGACAGGATGCCCTGAAAGCCTTTTTGCAGCTGCTGCTGGAGGAAGGCCATCTGGATGCCCTGCCTGAGATCCTGACGGAATTTTCCCGCCTGGCGCTGAACGCCCGGGGCGGTATGGAATGTGTGATGACCTGCGCCCGCCAGCCGGACGAGGCCACCCAGGAGGCCGTGCGCAAGGCGGCCTGCAAACTGCGCGGCGCCGATAACGTGGTGCTGCAGATCAAGATCGACCCCAGCCTGCTGGGCGGTTTTGTGCTGGACATCGACGGCGTGACCTATGACCGCAGCGTCAAGGGCCGTCTGGACCGTCTGGCCCGGGGCATGGAAACGGCCCACGGCGACGATACGCTGGATCAGCTGGCCGCCCAGATGAAGGACGCCCTTTCCGGCAGCGCCGGGGACACCATGGCCACTGAAACCGGCCGCGTGCTGGAGATCGGCGACGGCATTGCCAACGTCAGCGGCCTGCGCCACGCCGTCTACGGCGAGCGGGTGGAGTTTGAGAACGGCACCGCCGGTCTGATCCTGGACCTGCGCCGCAAGCGCACCGGTGTGGTGCTGCTGGGCAGCGCCGAGGGCCTGACCGAAGGCAGCCTGGTGCGCCGCACCGGCCGCCCCGCCGACGTGCCGGTGGGCGAAGCCCTCATCGGCCGTACCGTGGATGCCCTGGGCCGCCCCATCGACGGTCTGGGCCCCATCAACTGCACCGAAACCCGCCCCATCGAGCATGAGGCCCCCGGCGTTGTCAGCCGTGAACCTGTCACCCAGCCCATGCAGACCGGTATCCTGGCCATCGACTCCATGGTGCCCATCGGCCGCGGTCAGCGTGAGCTGATCATCGGTGACCGCCAGACCGGCAAGACCTCCATCGCCACCGATGCCATCCTGAACCAGAAGGGGCAGGATATGATCTGCATCTACGTGGCCATCGGCCAGAAGGCTTCCACCGTTGCCCGCCTGCGGGAAACCCTGAAGAAGCACGGCGCGCTGGCCTACAGCATCATCGTATCGGCCCCCGCCGGCGAGGGTGCTTCCATGCAGTACATCGCGCCCTATGCCGGTGCCGCCATGGGCGAGTACTTCATGTCCAAGGGCAAGGACGTGCTCATCGTCTACGATGACCTGTCCAAGCACGCGGTGGCTTACCGTACGCTGTCCCTGCTGCTGCGCCGGTCCCCCGGCCGTGAAGCCTACCCCGGCGACGTTTTCTATCTCCATTCCCGCCTGCTGGAGCGCGCCTGCCGCCTGACCAAGGAGTACGGCGGCGGCTCCATGACGGCGCTGCCCATCGTCGAAACCCAGGCCGGCGACGTTTCGGCCTACATCCCCACAAACGTGATTTCCATCACCGACGGCCAGATCTATCTGGAAAGCGGCCTGTTCTTCTCGGGTCAGCGCCCGGCCGTCAACGTGGGTCTGTCGGTGTCCCGTGTGGGCGGTGCCGCCCAGACCCGGGCCATCAAAAAGACCGCCGGTACCCTGCGTATCGACCTGGCCCGCTACCGCGAACTGGAAGTCTTTACCCAGTTCAGCTCCGACCTGGATGCCGAGACCCGGCAGTCCCTGGACCACGGCAAGCGGATGATGGCGCTGCTGCGCCAGCCCCTGTGCTCGCCCATGTCGGTGGCCCGTCAGGCGGTCATCCTGTATATCGCCACCAACGGCCTGCTCTCCGACGTGCCGGTGGAAAAGTCCGCCGCCTTCGTCCAGGATTTTGCCGACCTGATGGAACGGGAACAGGCTGACCTGATGCAGGAAATCAACGAAACCGGTGCTTTGTCCGGCACCGCTACCGAGCAGATCCGCACCACGCTGCAGAGCTACAAAGAGCAGGTGAGCGCCACATGGAAAGCATAAAGGAGATCCGCACCCACATCGACAGCGTGCAGCAGACCCTCAAGATCACCAACGCCATGTACCTGATCTCCTCCTCCAAGCTGCGCAAGGCCCGCCGTCAGCTGACCGACGTGCAGCCCTATTTTGAGAAGATCACCCGTACCATTTCCGATATTCTGCACCGCACGGCGGGGGTGGACCATGTCTATTTCGATACCCGCCCCGGCCATCCCCACAAGGTAGGCTACATCGTCATCACCGGCGATAAGGGCCTGGCCGGTGCCTACAACCACAACGTGCTGCGTCTGGTGGAAGAGGAAATGGCCAAAGTGGAAGACCCCACGCTGTTTTTGATCGGCCAGGCCGGCCGCAACTACTTTCAGCACAAGGGCGTCAACATTGACGGCGAGTTCATGTATACCGCCCAGGACCCCACGGTGTACCGTGCCCGGGAGATCGGTGATACCTTCATTGAACTGTTCCGCAAGGGCCACCTGGATGAAGTCTACGTGGTGTATACCGAGATGGTCACCCCCATGCAGATGGAACCCAAGATGGTCAAATTGCTGCCCCTGGACCGTGACGCCTTCCCCTGGACCCCCCGCCGCAGCGCCGACGGCAGTGAACGCCACGAAGTGACCTACGTGCCCTCCCCGGAACACGTGCTCAACCACATTGTGCCCTCCTACCTGAAGGGCCTGCTGTTCGGCACGCTGGTGGAGTCCTTCTGCTCCGAGCAGAACGCCCGCATGAACGCCATGGACACCGCAACCGACAACGCCCGGTCGCTGCTGAAGGAACTGTCGCTGCACTACAACCGTGCACGCCAGACCGCCATCACCCAGGAGATCACCGAGATCGTGGGCGGCGCGCAGCCCGGCGGCGATGACTGGGAGGACGACTGGGACGACGAGGAAGAAGCCGACCTGTAATTTCCGGCCCCAAACCGGACAACGATAGAGAAAGGAAAGACTGCTATGCAACACAAAGGTGTGATCGCGCAGGTGCTGGGCCCCGTGGTGGACGTACAGTTCCCCGAGGGCAGCCTGCCGCAGATCAACGAGGAGCTGGCCGTCGAAAAAGACGGCGAGCGCCGTGTGATGGAAGTCGCCCGCGAGATCGGACACGGCGCCGTGCGCTGCATTCTGCTTTCGCCCGGCGAAGGTCTGGGTCGCGGTGACGAAGTCATTGCCACCGGCCATACCATCGAAACACCCGTCGGCGAAGCCACCCTGGGCCGTATGTTCAACGTCCTGGGCGAGCCCATCGACGAAAAAGGCCCCGTGAATGCGCCGGAAAAGTGGTCCATTCACCGGGACCCGCCGGCCTTTGATAAACAGAGCCCCACCACCGAAATTCTGGAAACTGGCATCAAGGTCATCGACCTGCTGGCCCCCTATGCCCGCGGCGGCAAGATCGGTCTGTTCGGCGGCGCCGGTGTGGGCAAGACCGTTCTGATCCAGGAACTGATCCGCAACATCGCCACCGAACACGGCGGCTATTCCATCTTTACCGGCGTCGGCGAGCGTACCCGTGAGGGCAACGACCTCTGGCGGGAGATGGGCGAAAGCGGCGTTCTGTCCAAGACCGCCCTGGTCTTCGGTCAGATGAACGAACCGCCGGGAGCCCGTATGCGCGTGGCCCTCACCGGCCTGACCATGGCCGAGTACTTCCGTGACCGCCAGAAGCAGAACGTGCTGCTCTTCATCGACAACATCTTCCGTTATGTCCAGGCCGGTTCCGAAGTCAGCGCCCTGATGGGCCGTATGCCTTCCGCCGTGGGCTACCAGCCCACCCTGGCCGACGAAGTGGGCGCTCTGCAGGAGCGTATCACCTCCACCAAGGATGGCGCCATCACCTCGGTGCAGGCCGTCTATGTGCCCGCCGACGACCTGACCGACCCGGCCCCCGCCACCACCTTCAGCCATCTGGACGCCACCACCGTTCTGTCCCGTAAGATCGTGGAACAGGGCATCTACCCGGCTGTGGACCCGCTGGAGTCCACCAGCCGCATCCTGGAGCCCGACATCGTGGGCCGCCGCCACTACGAGATCGCCCGTGGTGCCCAGGAACTGCTGCAGCGCTACCGCGACCTGCAGGACATCATCGCCATTCTGGGCATGGAAGAACTGTCCGAGGACGACCGCCAGACCGTGGCCCGTGCCCGCCGGATGCAGCAGTTCTTCTCCCAGCCCTTCTTCGTGGCCGAACAGTTCACCGGCCTGCAGGGCCGGTACGTCCCGCTGGAAGAAACCCTCAAGGGCTTCGAGGCCCTGCTGGGCGGTGAGCTGGACAAATACCCCGAATCCGCCTTTGCCTCGGTGGGTACCGTGGACGAAGTGCGTGAGAAAGCCCGTGCACAGGGGGCGGTCTGATGGAAAAGACCTTTCAGCTGGAAATCATTACCCCCGAACGGCAGTTCTACACCGGGCAGGTGGAAAGCCTGGTCCTGCCCGCCCTGGATGGCGAGTACGGTGTGCTGCCCGGCCATGAACCGGTGGTGACCGCCGTGGAACCGGGGGAAGCCCGCTTCAAGGTGGACGGCACCTGGCACAATGTGATCGTGACCCAGGGCTTTGCCGAGATCACCTCGGAATATGCCGTTGTGCTGGTTTCCACGGCCGAACGGCCGGAGGAAATCGATGCGGCCCGCGCCCAGCGCGCCAAGGAGCGTGCCGAGGAGCGCCTGCGCCAGCACGAAAGCCGGCGCGAATACTTCCGCAGCAAGGCGGCCCTGGCCCGTGCCAATGCCCGCCTGCACGGCAGCAGCCGCAAAATGTCCTGAACATAAGCAGAAAAGCACCCCCGGGATTTTCCGGGGGTGCTTTTGTGTATCAGGCAGTACGGCGGCGGGGGCGCAGGGCAGGAGCAGCCCGCCGGGCCGGGACGGGTAATGTGGCATAGATGCGCTGCAGCGCCCGGCCGATGTTGGGCAGGCTGCGGGCTTCGGCTACCTGGCGCCCGGCCTCGGTCACGTCGGGCAGGCGGCCGTAAAGCAGGCCGGTGAGCTTGACGCGCAGCTCCCGGGCATCGCGGCCCTTGTGGACGTTCACGCCGTCGGTGAGCCAGCCGTTGTACACCGGAATATCCCGCAGCAGGGTGGGGGTACCGCAGGCCAGGGCTTCCAGCACCACGATGCCCTCGGTCTCCTCGTGGCTGCAAAACAGGAAGGCATCGGCGCCGCAGTAGGCGTCCCGCAGTTCGGCCTGAGAAAGAAACCCCGGAAATTCCAGGTTGGCGGGGGCGGCGGCCATGGCTTCGCGGATGGCGCGGGGCACCAGCGCCGGGTCGGTATGACCAAACCAGAAAAAGCGTACCTGGGGCAGGCTGCGGGCCAGGGCGATGAAATCCAGGATGCCCTTGCGCTCCATGAAGTGCCCCACGCTGATGACGACTTTTTCTGTGTCCGTCAGGCCCCGGGCTTTGCGGAAGGCCGCCCGCCGGGTCGGGTCGGGGGCAAAGAAGTCGGTGTCCACCCCGTTGGAAAGCGCCTGCACCGGCGGTCGCAGCCGGTAGCTGCCCAGGATATGGGCGGCATAGGGGGTGGGGGTCAGGATGAGGTCAGCCTGGTTGTAGCACAGGCAAAGCCACCGCTTGAACAGCGGCGCCAGCAGGTCGGACCCCACAAAGGAATGGCGGAAATCCGCCTCGGTGGAATGGCCGTACCAGATCACCGGGATGCCCTGGCGCCGGGCGCGGCGGGCGGCCCAGAAGGAGCAGGGCAGCACGGTGTTGATGTGCACCACATCGGCCCGGGGCTGCCAGTCGGTCACTACCGAAACCCCGGTGCGCTCCAGCGCTGCGTGCTGGTGATTGGCGGCCTGTCCCACGCCGCTTTTGCCCACCAGTGCCAGGGACCCGTTATAAATATGAACACGGAACATCATTGTCACCTCCAAAGACCCAGTACGTTCTGCGCCACCACGGTCAGACCCAGACTGTACAGGGCGATAGCCGCGGGTTTGCACAGGAAAATGATGGCGGTGTACAGCCGCCAGTCGATGCGGGTGGTCCCGGCGAGAAAACACAGGTAATCGTCGGGGGCCACGGGAATAAAGATCAAAAAGGCGAACCACCGGGCAAACCGGTTGCCGCTGCCCATCCAGCGGTCGTATTTTTCGATCATCTTGGGCGGGAACAGGGATTCCAGCAGCGGCCGTCCGCAGGCCCGGGCGATGGCGAAGGCTGCCAGCGACCCGATGCAGATGCCGATGTAGTTGTACCAGAACCCCTGCCAGGCGCCGAACAGGATGACCCCCGCCAGACACCCCAGCCCGCCGGGCAGGATGGGGATGACCACCTGCACGGCCTGGAAGGCCACAAATACGGCGGGCCCGGCCCAGCCGAACTGGCCGATGTAGGCCGTCAGGGCTTCCCGGGAATCGAAAAGCCCGGCCCGCCAGAAGGAATAGGCCAGCACACAGCAAAGCACCAGCCCCAGCACCGAAGCTGCAAGGTTGATGGTTTTTACCATAAAAGCACCCCCTTGGGTCGGGCGGCGCGGGGCGCCGCAGTCTTGTCCAGAATGGTGCGCCGGTAGAGGGCTTCCACCGCGGCACCAAAGGCCTGCCGGGCATAGGGGGCCGCGGCCTGCCGGGCCTTCTGCCGCAGCGGGGCGGCGGCAGGCCCCCAGGGCAGGGCATTGGCCAGAGCCATCAGTTCGGCCCCGGTGCGGTAGACCCAGCCGTCCTGCCCCGGCGTGACGAGTGTCCGCACACAGGGGTCATCCCGGCAGAGCAGCGGCAGCCCGGCGGCCAGCGCTTCGATGTAGGTAAGGCCCTGGGCCTCGCTGGTGGAGGCACTCACAAAGGCATCGGCCAGGGCGTAGTAGCGGGGCACCTCGGCAGGGGCCGCCATGCCTGCAAACCGCACCCGGTGGGCAACCCCCAGGGCCTGGGCCTGGGCTTCCAGGCCGGGGCGCTCGGGGCCGTCCCCCACGATCAGCAGCACCCCGCGGTCGATCTGCGGCAACGCGCCGATGAGTTCGGCAATGTTTTTCTCCTTGGCCAGCCGCCCTAAGTAAAGCAGCACAGGCTCATCCGAGGGCAGGTCCAGCGCGGCGCGCAGCGCCGGGTCGGGCTGTGCGGCAAAATGGTCCAGGTCCAGTCCCGTGGGGATCACCTCCACCGGGCAGCGCACGCCGTAACCGGTGAGCAGCCATTGGATTTTTGGGGTGGGGGCGATGACGGCATCACAGGCGGCGCAGATGCTGCGGGTGAACAGCTGCGCCAGGCAGCGGCCCATGCGGCGGCTGGGGGAGAAGTAGTGGGTATAATCCTCGTAGACGGTGTGGTAGGTGTGGAGCAGCGGGGCGCCGGCGGTTTTGGCCAGCTGCCGGGCCGGGGCAAAGGTGCTGAATTCGCACTGGGAGTGTACCACGTCGGGGCTCCAGGCGGCCAGGTCGTGCAGGGCACCGTTCAGGGCGGGGGCGCGCAGACGGGCGCCGGGGTAAATAAGCCCTGCGTCCAGGGAGCCCAGATAGGTCACGCCATCCTCGGTATAGGTGCGGCTGCTGCCCGCCAGCGTCAGCACGCGGACTTCGTGGCCCCGGGCCTGCAGCTCGGTGCGCAGCGCCACCGTGGAAGTAACCACCCCATTGATGGTGGGGGTCCAGGTATCGGTCGTGAGCAAGATTTTCATGGGGAACCTCCTTGGTCAGAGGAAATAACTTCCTTTGCCTATACTAACGAGCGGAGGTTTTGCTTTTTTGCATCATCACGCAAAAATGCCCGGAGAAATTTTCCTCCGGGCATTTCTTTTGGCGTTTCAGCGCCGCTTTTCCATGGCGTAATTGGTCATCACCACGCCAAAGCGCTCCACCTGCCGGGCGTGCAGCACGGTATAGCCCCGCCGGGCAAAGAAGGGCCGCGCCGTGATCGAGGCGTGGGTGGTCAGTACCGGGGCGGGGACGGCGGCTTCCAGGGCATCGCACAGGGCGGTGGCTATGCCCTGCCGCTGGTGATCTTTGTGCACATACAGCCGGTCCAGATACCCGGTGGCGTCCATGTCGCCAAAACCGAGGATCTGCCCGTTCTCCACCGCCACCAGGCTGGTGTGCTCCCGCAGGGTGCGGTCCCAGCGCGCCCGGTCCGCGGTCCGGGGCGCCCAGGCGTCCAACTGGGGTGGGGTGTAGTCCCGGGCGTTGACGGTGTGCACCGTTTCATAAAATAAAGTCAGGATCTCCTCCAGATCGGCGGATGTGTAGGGGCGCAAAACCATCGTGTCATTCCTCCGATTTCCGCAGCGTTCTATGGTAGGCCGGGCAGTCCGCATCCGGCTTCGTCACCGCCTCCAGCCTGCCGTCGGCGATCCACTGCTCCACCCGCATGGCCAGCCAGGCATCCCCGAACCCCAGAGGGAAAAGCCCCAGTGTCCGGCCAATGAGGTACGCTTCCTGGAAGGTGTCCTCCAGATCGTCCAGTACCCATCGCAGGTAGGGGTCATACAGGTCCTCGGCGGCGCTGACCAGCACGCCGTTGAGCACCGCCCGCAAAGGGGCGTTTTGTGCCTGCAACGCCCGCCATTGTGTGGCCAGGGCGGCAGCCTGGGCAGCGGGCAGCGGGCGGGCATCCTGTGCCAGACGGCCCCATTCGCTGGGGTGGAGTTCCCCCAGATTGCCCAGGGTCAGGCCCTCTTTCCCGGGGCGCTGGGCCGGCAGTTCTACCACCTGCAAGTTCAGCTTTTCAAACCCCAGGGGGTGCAGCTGTGCCAGCAGCCAGCGCAGCCCGCAGGCGGCGTCGGGGGTGTGGTCCACCCAGATGCGCACCGGTTCATGGGGAGCGCGGGCCAGCAGGGCCTCCAGCCTTTCACGGGTGGACGCCAGAATCTGGGCTGCCGTCTGCCGTCCCCGGGGATAGATGGAAAGCAGCTGCATCAGCGTGGTTTCCCGCATAGGGCCGATGTCTTCCTCGTCGATGGGGCCGATGCTCAGCCAGAGGGGGAACGACAGAATATCCCGCGTATTGCCCGGCAGGGGCACAGCCTCCGCCCAAAGGCGGCGCTCCCGCTCCTCGTGCTCCCGCTGCAGGCGTTCGCTTTCCTTCCGGGACGCCAGCTTGCCGCCCGCACCGTTCCCCAGGACGGCGAAAGAACACGCTCCGCCGGTGAGGGGGTCCTGATTCATACCGCATTTTAGGCTCTCTGCGGCGCTGTCACTGAACAAAACTTCCAGCATGGAAAAACCTCCCTTGCTTTTTTCTACAGTATAGCACAGAAGCCACACGCCGCCCAGCCCGCACGGCAGATTTCCCGTTGCACAAACCGGCCGGTTTGTGGTAGGATAATGCACGTATCCGGGCTGCGTGACCTTGTCACGGAATCGGCCGGAGTTTCCCGCTACAATATCCTTGCAAACCAACCTACAGGAGTTTTTTCCATGCAATATCTGATTTCCTTCCTCGAAGGCATCATCACCTTCGTTTCCCCCTGTCTGCTGCCCATGCTGCCCGTGTATATCTCCTATTTTGCGGGCGGCGGGGAACACTCCACCCGCAAGACCCTCACCGGTGCGTTCGGTTTTGTCACCGGCTTTACCGTGGTGTTCGTGCTCATGGGAGCGCTGGCCGGTACCGTGGGCGGCTTTCTGCAGCAATACCAGACCGCCGTCAATGTGATCTCCGGGCTTATTGTCATCTTCTTCGGCCTCAATTTTCTGGGCGTCATCAAACTCACGCTGTTCAAGGGCAGCAACCACACCGTGCGGGCCGATAACATGAACTTCTTCTCCGCCCTGGTGTTCGGCGTGATCTTCTCCATCGGCTGGACGCCCTGCGTGGGCGCCTTTCTGGGTTCGGCCCTGGCGCTGGCTTCCCAGCAGGGGCACGTGCTGCAGGGGATGCTGATGCTCTTTGTCTATTCCCTGGGGCTGGGGGTGCCGTTCGTGCTCAGCGCGGTGCTCATCGACCAGCTCAAGACAGCCTTTGACTGGATCAAGCGGCATTACAACATCATCAATGCGGTCAGCGGCGGTTTTCTGATCGTTGTCGGCGTCCTGATGGCCACCGGCCTGCTGGGCCGCTTTCTGAACCTGCTGAGCTAAGGAGGAAACTATGCGCAACAAATGGACAGGAATTCTGGTGATCCTGCTGGTCGTACTCATCGTCGGTGCGGGCATCCTGTATAAAAACCTGGGCAGCCGTTACGCGCCCGATCAGCTGGCGGTGGAGGAAACCCCCGTCCCGGCGGCGACCGATGCGCCGGAACCGCCCGCTGCCACCGCCGAGGATGCCGCAGAGCCCACCCCGGAACCTACCGAGGAACCTTCCCAGATCGCGCCGGACTTCACGGCCTACGATGCCGAAGGCAACGCGGTGAATCTTTCGGATTATTTCGGCAAGCCGCTGGTGCTGAATTTCTGGGCCAGCTGGTGCGGCCCCTGCAAGAGCGAGATGCCGGAGTTCCAGCAAAAATTTGAGGAAAGCACCGATGTGCAGTTCCTGATGGTGAACATGACCAACGGCCGTGAAACCAAGGAAAACGCCCAGGCGCTGCTGGAGCAGGAGGGCTACACCTTCCCGGTGCTGTTTGATACCGACGCCGATGCAGCCAGGACCTACGGCGTCTATTCGCTGCCCACCACCTACTTTATTGCTTCGGACGGCACCCTGACGGCCTGGGCCCAGGGCGCCATCGACGGCGACACCCTGCAAAAAGGCATCGACATGATTGCCGGCTCATAATACAAAATACTAAACGAAGCGGCAACTCCTTTTGGGAGTTGCCGCTTTTTGCGTATAAAATTATGGTACGAGGATTTGTTCCAGGAACGAATGGGGTACACTAGATAAATATTCACGAAGGGAGAGCAATCTGTTTATGGCAATGCAGGCCTATCATGATTGGATGCAGGCCCGGGAATACAGCGCCGGGACCATTGAGAAATACAGCCGTGACGTAGAACGTTTTTTCCGTGAAACCCACGCACCGTCTGTTCCCGATAAACAGACGGTGGCCGACTGGCGGGACAG
>DXBP01000045.1 GCA_019116445.1 Candidatus Gemmiger excrementigallinarum | reverse complement strand
ATCAGCTCAACATGCATATCGACGTTGTCGCCGGGCATGCACATCTCGGTGCCCTCGGGCAGGGTGATGATGCCGGTAACGTCGGTGGTGCGGAAGTAGAACTGAGGACGATAGTTGTTGAAGAACGGGGTATGACGGCCGCCCTCTTCCTTCTTCAGGACGTAAACGTGACCGTCGAAGGTGGTGTGGGGATGAACAGAACCGGGAACAGCCAGAACCTGGCCACGCTCGATCTGGTCACGGTCGATACCACGCAGCAGAGCGCCGATGTTGTCGCCAGCCTGAGCGTACTCCAGGCTCTTGCGGAACATTTCGAGGCCGGTGATGGTGGTGGTCAGCTTCTCTTCCTTGATGCCGACGATTTCCATCTGATCACCAACGTGGGCGGTACCACGCTCAACACGACCGGTAGCAACGGTGCCACGGCCAGAGATGGTCATAACGTCCTCGATGGGCATCAGGAAGGGCTTGTCAGCAGCACGGTCAGGAGTCGGGATGTAGCTGTCAACAGCGTCCATCAGCTCCCAAATGCACTTGTACTCGGGCGCGTTGGGATCGGTGGAGGTGGACTCCAGAGCCTTCAGAGCAGAGCCACGGATGATGGGAGCGTTGTCGCCATCGAAGCCCTGGCTGGAGAGCAGCTCACGGATTTCCATTTCGACCAGATCCAGCAGCTCGTCGTCGTCGACCATGTCGCACTTGTTCATGAAGACAACGATCTTGGGCACGCCGACCTGACGGGCGAGCAGGATGTGCTCACGGGTCTGAGGCATGGGACCATCGGTAGCAGCAACGACCAGGATAGCGCCGTCCATCTGAGCAGCACCGGTGATCATGTTCTTGATATAGTCAGCATGGCCCGGGCAGTCAACGTGGGCATAGTGACGCTTCTCGGTGTGGTACTCAACGTGAGCGGTGTTGATCGTGATACCACGAGCCTTCTCTTCGGGGGCCTTGTCGATGCTGGAGTAATCCATGAAGTCGGCGTCGCCCTTCAGAGCCAGAGTCTTGGTGATCGCGGCGGTCAGAGTGGTCTTGCCGTGGTCAACGTGACCAATGGTGCCAATGTTGACGTGCTCCAAAGAGCGGTCAAATTTTTCCTTTTCAGCCATTGGAAGTATCCTCCTTTAATTAAAACAATTTTAGTTTGCCTTGGATAAGGCTATCATACTAAATTCCGTACAAAAAATCAAGTAAAACTTATGAATTAAGCCTTGTTTGCACGGTCATTCATGATCTTGTCGGCAATGTTCTTGGGGACCTGCTGGTAATCAGCCGGCTCCATGGAATACTGGCCGCGGCCCTGCGTCTTGGAACGCAGGTCGGTGGCGTAACCGAACATCTCGGACAGAGGAACCATCGCGGTAACGCGAGCGGTACCGTCCTGAGATTCCTGATTCTGGATCTGGCCACGGCGGCTGTTGAGGTCGCCGATGACGTTGCCCATATACTCATCAGGAACGATAACGTCAACCTTCATGATGGGCTCCATGATGACGGGATCGCACTTCTTCATGGCCTCCTTGAAAGCCATAGAACCGGCGATGGAGAACGCCATTTCAGAGGAGTCGACCTCATGATAAGAACCATCCCACAGAGTGACCTTGACATCCACAACGGGATAGCCAGCCAGAATACCAGCCTTCATGGCGCCCTGGATACCATTGTCGACAGCGGGGATATATTCCTTCGGGATCGCGCCGCCAACAACACCGTTGACGAACTCGTAACCCTTGCCCGGGTTGGGCTCCAGCTTGATCTTGACGTGACCATACTGGCCCTTACCACCAGACTGACGAGCGTACTTGGTTTCCTGGTTGGCAGACTTGCGAATGGTTTCGCGGTAAGCAACCTGCGGAGCGCCGACGTTCGCTTCAACCTTGAACTCACGCAGCAGACGGTCGACGATGATCTCCAGATGGAGCTCGCCCATACCGGCGATAATGGTCTGGCCGGTCTCTTCGTCAGTCCAGGTCTTGAAGGTCGGGTCTTCTTCAGCGAGCTTTGCCAGAGCAATGCCCATCTTCTCAGAGCCGGCCTTGGTCTTGGGCTCGATGGCAACACGGATAACGGGCTCGGGGAAGTTCATGCTCTCCAGAACGATGGGAGCCTTCTCGTCGCACAGGGTGTCGCCGGTGGTGGTGTTCTTCAGGCCGACAGCAGCCGCAATATCGCCCGCGTAAACGGTATCGATATCTTTACGGTTGTTGGCGTGCATCTGCAGGATACGGCCGATACGCTCGTTCTGATCTTTGACCGAGTTGTAAACGTTGGTGCCGGCATCCAGCTTACCGGAGTAAACACGGAAGAAGCACAGCTTACCAACGTAGGGGTCGGTCATGATCTTGAACGCCAGCGCGGCAAAGGGAGCGTCGTCGGAAGAAACGCGGGCTTCTTCCTCACCGGTCTCGGGGTTGGTGCCCTTGATGGCCTCAACGTCGGTGGGAGCCGGCATATAATCGACGATCGCGTCCAGCAGCTTCTGAACGCCGCGGTTCTTGTAGGAAGAGCCACAGACAACGGGCACAATCTCGTTAGAGATGGTAGCCTTACGCAGCGCAACCTTGATTTCTTCCTTGGTCAGCTCTTCGCCTTCCAGGTACTTCATCATCAGGTCTTCGTCGGTCTCGGCCACAGCCTCGATCAGCTTGTCGTGGTATTCCTGCGCCTGCGCCTTCATATCCTCGGGGATTTCCTCGACGCGGACGTCATTGCCCATATCATCGTAGTAGATGTCAGCCTTCATGTCGATCAGGTCAACGATACCTTTGAAGGTATCCTCCTGGCCGACGGGCAGCTGGATGGGCACACCGTTGGCATGCAGACGGTCATGCAGCATCTGCACGCAGCGGAAGAAATCGGCACCCATGGTATCCATCTTGTTGACGTAAACCATGCGGGGAACCTTGTATTCGTCAGCCTGACGCCAAACGGTCTCAGACTGAGGCTCAACGCCGCCCTTGGCAGCCAGAACGGTCACAGAACCGTCCAGAACGCGCAGGGAGCGCTGGACTTCAACGGTGAAGTCCACGTGGCCCGGGGTGTCGATAATATTGATACGATGGCGGTTCTTCTTGAAGAGAGCCGGATCGTGCTGGGTCTCGGTATGGCTCCAATAGCAGGTGGTAGCAGCAGAAGTGATGGTGATACCACGCTCCTGCTCCTGTTCCATCCAGTCCATCGTCGCAGCACCGTCATGCACCTCACCGATCTTATGGTTGATACCGGTGTAGTACAGGATACGCTCGGTGGTGGTGGTCTTACCTGCGTCGATGTGGGCCATGATACCGATGTTTCTGGTCATTTGCAGAGATACATCTCTCGGCGTCGCCATGGCTTTAACCTCCTAAGACAGCAAATCAATAACGATAGTGGGCAAAAGCCTTGTTGGCCTCGGCCATCTTGTGGGTGTCCTCGCGCTTCTTGACAGAGCCGCCGACACCATTGGTGGCGTCGATGATCTCAGCCGCCAGGCGGGCAGACATGGTCTTCTCACCACGGCTGCGGCTGTACTGGGTCAGCCAGCGCAGGCCGAGGGTCTCACGACGGGCAGGGCTGACCTCCAGGGGAACCTGGTAGTTGGCGCCGCCCACACGACGGGTCTTGCACTCGAGGTTGGGCATGATGTTTTCCATCGCCTTCTCGAACATCTCCAGCGGATCGTTGCCGGTCTTTTCCTTCACGATGTCGAAAGCATCGTAAACGATCTCCTGCGCAACACCCTTTTTGCCATCCAGCATGATGTAGTTGACCAGACGGGTGACAACTTTGGAATTGTAAATAGGATCGGCCAGAACTTCGCGTTTCGCGACATTACCTCTTCTGGGCATCTTTCTTCCCTCCTTCACATAAATGATATCATCGGTACTCGAAAGTTAAGAAAACTCCCGTTGTGCCACAAAAAAGGCTTGGCCTATTTTATGGCGAAAAGATGTTTCCTTACTTCTTGGCACCGGCCTTGGGGCGCTTAGCACCGTACTTGCTGCGGGCCTGGTTACGGTTCGCAACACCCTGGGTGTCCAGGGTACCACGGATGATGTGGTAACGGACACCGGGCAGGTCCCTAACACGACCGCCGCGGATCAGAACGACGCTATGCTCTTGCAGGTTATGGCCGATACCAGGAATGTAAGAGGTGACCTCGATACCATTCGTGAGGCGGACACGGGCAACTTTACGCAGAGCAGAGTTCGGCTTCTTGGGGGTCATGGTACGCACAGCAGTGCAGACACCACGCTTCTGGGGGCTGTTCAGGTTGGTGTACTGCTTCTTCTGGGAGTTGTAGCTCTTCTGAAGGGCAGGCGCGGTGCTCTTGTGAACCAGGACCTCACGGCCTTTGCGCACGAGCTGGTTAAAAGTAGGCATTTCTTTTCTCCTTTCTTCACGTATTCACGCTTGTTTTGAAGTGTGTGCAGCATTTTGACCGCACTTCACCCCGCAAACTCACGCATTAGTTATTTTATAGGATAGAACCCACCTTGTCAAGAGTATTGCCAAAAAAATCCGAGAAAAATCGTGCAAAACGGAGATTTTTTCTGTTTGCAGCGGCTCCGGAACGATTCCCCGTCCCCTTGCACAGATTCCAGCAACTTTTCCTGTATATCTTGCGCAAATACGCCAGGACAACAAAGGCATTTCCTTTTTCGGATTTCCAGGCATAATATAATAGATATAATGCGCTGGCAAGATAGCATACCCGTTTTGAAACGCGGTATACCTTTTTTAGATAAGAAGCAATCCTGCATTGAATCTTTAGCGGCAGCTCTATCACACTTTTGACACATTGCTTTCACACTTCTATTACGCTTTGCACTTCATAATTTCATAAACTCCGTTGAATTTTGTGCTAATTGCACAATTTTTGGAGCAATTCTTTTTCGATTAGTTTTCACATTTCTATTGCACAATTCTATTTTGCTTGTTATAATCAAAGCATGGAAGCTCCCAACGGAGCACCAGAATTAAGGAGGTATCGATTATGAAAAAACTGCTCGCGTTCCTGCTCTCCGTATGCATGGTTTCTGCTTTTGCTGTACCGGCATTTGCTGATGCCAACAGCGATTACATTGCAGCCGTAAAAGCCTATCAGGCACAGGTAGCTGCCAAAGAAGCCGCTTATACCGCTGCTGTTCAGGCTGCTGCGCAGCAGGCGCAGGCCAAGGCGGACGCCGAGTGCCTCGCCGTAATCGCTGCCGGTAAAGCCGCTCAGGCGAAAGCCGATGCGGATGTTGCCGCCGTGATTGCCGCTGGCAAAGCCACTCAGGCTGCTGCCGATCAGCGTGAAGCCGCTTATGCCGGTGCTGTAAAGGCATATCAGCAGCAGATCGCCGCGAAGGAAGCCGCTTACACCGCCGCTGTGATGGCTGCCGCGAAGGAAGCCCAGGCAAAAGCTGACGCCGACGTTGCTGCCGTGATGGCCGCCGCGAAGGCTGCTCAGGCGAAAGCCGACGCTGATGTTGCTGCTGTTGCCGCCGCCGGTAAGGCTGCCCAAGCCGCTGCCGATCAGCGCGAAGCCGCTTACGCCGCTGCCGTGAAGAACTATCAGGCACAGATCGCCGCCAAAGAGGCTGCGTACATTGCCGCTGTTCTCGGCCAGTAATTCTTGAATCCGCATCCCTGAGCGAATTCAGACAGAATCAAAAAAACTCCCGCAGGTTTCTCCTGCGGGAGTTTTTTATTATGCGCTGTAATTACAGCTTTGCCAGCGTCGCTTCTGCATCATCCAGAATGCGCTCAAACTTTGTAAGCGCTGCATCAATGGGCGCAGGAGTAGCCAGGTCTACCCCCGCATGGCGCAGTTCATCCAACGGATAAGCACTGCCGCCCATGGACAGGAACTCTTTGTAACGCTGCACCGCCGGAGCACCTTCCTTCAGGATGCCTTCCGACAGAGCCACCGCCGTGGAATAGCCGGTCGCGTATTTATACACATAGAACGGACGGTAGAAATGAGGAATCCGGGCCCACTCATACTGAACCTCATCATCCATGACCAAATCCGGTCCGAAGTAGTCCTCTACAAGGCGCTTGTACAGCGCATTGAGAGCTGCCGGGCTGAGAGCTTCTCCCCGTTCTGCCATGGCATGGGCATCCCGTTCAAATTCCGCAAACATTGCCTGCCGGTAAACCGTACCCTTGAAGTTTTCCAGGTACTGGTTCAGCAGGTACAACCGCATCTGCAGATTTTGCTCTTTCTGCAGCAGCTGCTCGATCAACAAATTCTCGTTGACAGTGGAAGCCACTTCCGCCACAAACAGCGTATAATCCGCATACTGCGGCGGCTGATGGTGGTTAGAGTGCCAGGTATGCATACTGTGCCCCATCTCATGGGCAATGGTGGAAACACTGTCCAGGGTACCGGTAAAGTTGGTCAGGATATAGGGGTTGGAGTCATACGTGCCAGAAGAATAGGCTCCGCCGCTCTTTCCCTTGTTGGGGTACACATCAACCCAACGATCCGCAAAGGCCTGGCGTACCAGACGGCCGTAATCTTCTCCCAGCGGCGCCACCGCATCCAGCACCATCTGCTGCGCCTGCTCATAGGTATAGCGGGTTTTGATTTTCCCTACCAACGGTGCATACACATCATAATAGTGCAGCTCATCAACGCCCAGAATCTTTTTGCGCAGCGCCACATAGCGGTACATGGCCGGCATATGTTTGCGGACAGTAGCAATCAGGTTGTCATAAACTTCCACCGGAATATTCTCCCCTGCCATGGACATGGCCCGGGAAGATTCATAATGCCGAAGGGACGCCTCCGCAGTAGCACCTTTTACTGCGCCGGCATAGGCCGCGGCAAAGGTATTGATGTGCTGGCGATACCCTTTATAGTAGCTTTCAAAGGCATTTTTACGCAGCGTACGGTCCGAGGACATCTGCAGCATAATATAGTTGGAACCGGTAAGTTCCACCGTATTGCCACTGCCATCCTGCACCGCATCAAACACCATATCGGCATCCTGCAGGTTGTCTGCAATCTCAGCCGGCGCGCCCAGCGCTTCGCCCAAAGTAGCCAGCAGTTTTTCTTCTGCAGCGCTCAGCGTATGAGGCTTCTGGCGCAGCAGATTTTCCAGGGTGAATTTGTGGTCGGCCAACTGTGCATCGTTCACAATAGCCTGCAGCGTTTCTTCCGGCAGGGAAAGAATCTCCGGCTCTGCGAAAGACATGGCGGCCAGTGCCTGGGCATACTTAGCGGTTACACGGGCATACATACTCTGCCCTGCTTCCGCACGGGTATCCTCGCTGCGGCGCAGAGAAGCATAGCAGTACAAATTGGACAGCTTGCGGACAAATTCCGTGCTTGTATCCAGATAGGCACCAATGGAAACCGCGTCCTTCAGCGTACCGGCAAAAGCGCTAAGCGCCTGAATTTCTTCTTCCAGCGTGGCAAACTCTGCCTCCCAGGCTGCATCATCCTGATACATCGGCGTCAGGTCCCACTGGTATTGGGGGTCCATCTGGCTGCGTTCTTTCAGCACTTCCATTTCAGACATAAAGTCCTCCTTTTATTTACACAAAATTTCTTGCCATTCGGCGGGCTTGAAGCCCACCAGGACAAAATTCTCGTCAACCAACAGCGGCCGCTTGACCAGCATACCATCTGTTGCCAGCAAAGCCAATTGCTCTTCCTCCGACATAGAGGGCAGTTTATCTTTCAGGGCAAGGGATTTGTACGCAAGCCCACTGGTATTAAAAAAGCGTTTGAGCGGCAGTCCGCTGCGCGAATACCAGGCACGCAGTTCTTCCACTGTAGGATTTTCTTCTTTAATATGACGCGCATCATAGGAAACGCCATGCTCATCCAGCCATTTTTTCGCTTTCTGGCAGGTGGAACACGGCGGGTACTGCAAAAATACCACCGAATCACTTCCCTTCTGGTTCTTTTATCCAGTACATTCAATTATACCCAATTCCCTGTACAGCGTCAACCAACATAAAAATCCCCGCCACGGCTGTGGCGGGGATTGCTTTTATGGATTAGTGGTCGTAAGCGGCCTCAGCGGCATCACGGGCGATCTCAGCTTCCTCGAGTTCTTTCTCAACTTCCGGAAGGCCGGTACCGGCGGGGATCAGCTTACCGATGATGACGTTCTCCTTAAGACCGGCCAGCGGGTCGGTCTTGCCCTTGATGGCGGCCTCGGTCAGGACACGGGTGGTTTCCTGGAAGGAAGCAGCGGACAGGAAGGAGTCGGTCGCCAGGCTGGACTTGGTGATACCCAGCAGCACCTGGCTGGCCTGGACCAGCTTGAGGTCGGTCTCGCCAGCATCGATGCGAGCCTGGATCTCCTCGTTCTTGATCATGACATCGCGGCGGTTGACCGTGCTGCCCACGATAAAGTCACTGGAACCGGCGTCCTCGATGCGGACTTTACGCATCATCTGACGCACGATAACTTCGATATGCTTATCGTTGATATCAACGCCCTGCAGACGATAGACCTTCTGGACTTCGCTGATCAGGTAGTTCTGAGTAGCGATGGGGCCCTGGATAGCCAGGATGTCCTGCGGGTAGGCGTGACCTTCGGTCAGCAGCGCACCCTTCTGGACCTCGTCGCCTTCCATGACCTTAAGACGCTGACCAAACGGAATCAGGTAGCTCTTGGTGATGGGGGCGCCGTTGTCGTCGAAGCCATTGATCTCGGCATGGCGGCTCTTTTTGGTATCGTCGATATGGACGGTACCAGCGATTTCGCTCATGATAGCCATAGCCTTGGGACGGCGGCTCTCGAACAATTCCTCAACACGGGGAAGACCCTGGGTGATGTCTTCAGCCGATGCAATACCACCGGTATGGAAGGTACGCATGGTCAGCTGCGTACCGGGCTCACCGATGGACTCAGCGGCGATGATACCGACGCTCTCGCCCACCTTGACGCACTCACCGTTGGACATATTGGAACCGTAGCAGCGAGCGCAGACACCCACATGGGCACGGCAGGTCATGACCGAACGGATTTCCAGTTCGGTGATGCCGGCGTTGGCGATCTTCTCAGCATCGAACATATCCATCATCTTGTCCTTGCTGACCAGCAGCTCACCGCTGTTGGGATCGTAAACGTCATGCAGCGCATAGCGGCCATTCAGACGTTCCTTGAAGGACTCGACAACAGAGTTGCCCTCGCTGATCTCGCGGACCCAGATACCCTCGGTAGCATGGCAGTCTTCCTCACGGATGATCACTTCCTGAGAAACGTCCACCAGACGGCGGGTCAGGTAACCGGAGTCAGCGGTACGAAGAGCGGTATCGGCCAAGCCTTTACGAGCACCTCGAGAAGAGATGAAGTATTCCAGAATGTTCAGGCCTTCGCGGTAGTTGGCGCGAATGGGCATTTCCAGCGTTTTACCGGCCGTATTGGCAAGCAGGCCGCGCATACCGGCCAGCTGCTTGATCTGGTCCATAGAACCACGGGCACCGGAATCGGACATCATATAGATGGGGTTGCGCTGGTGGTTGGTGCGCAGGTTGTTGCCCAGAGCCTCGGAAACCTGTTCGGTAGCCTCCTGCCAGATGGCAACAGTGCTGCGGTAGCGCTCCTCGTCCGAAATAAGACCGCGGTTGAAGTTCTTCATGACCTTCTCGATCTTCTTATCGGCAGCCGCCAGAATGGCCGGCTTCTCCTCGGGGATGATGGCATCCGGCACCGCAACGGTGATGGCAGACAGCGTGGAGTATTTGTAACCCTGTGCCTTGATGGCATCCAGCATCACCGCGCAGGCCTTGGTGCCATGCTTGGTCAGGCAGCGGCTGATGATGTCGGGCAGACCCTTTTTGGTCAGCTTGTCGGACTTGCCGCCGGAAGCAATCTTCAGGGTGCGGGGGTTCATCTCGTAATCGAACTTGTGCTCGGGGTCGGTACGATCGACATAGCCCAGATCCTGCGGGATCGGGGTGTTGAAGATGATCTGGCCCATCGTGGTATCCACAAGGGCGCTCTCCTCAACGCCATCGAAGGTCATGGTACGGCGGACCTTGATGGGGGCCTGCAGCGTGATAAGACCTTCGGAATAAGCCATCATGGCTTCCGCTTCATCGCGGAAGATCTTGCCGTGGCCCTTATCGTCGGGATTGACCAGGGTCAGGTAGTAGCTGCCCAGAATCATATCCTGCGTGGGCACGGTGACAGGCTCACCGTCAGAGGGCTTCAGCAGGTTGCCGGAGGCCAGCATCAGCATCTTGGCTTCACGCTGGGCTTCCTTGGACAGGGGCAGGTGCACGGCCATCTGGTCGCCGTCGAAGTCGGCGTTGAAGGGGGTGCAGACCAGGGGGTGCAGTTTGATGGCACGGCCTTCCACCAGCACCGGCTCGAAAGCCTGGATGCCCAGACGATGCAGCGTAGGTGCACGGTTCAGCAGCACGGGATGGCCCTTGATGACGGTTTCCAGAGAATCCCACACCTCGGGGCGGGCACGCTCCACCATCTTGCGGGCAGACTTGATGTTGTTGGCCTTCTCCTTCTCCACCAGGTCCTTCATAACGAAGGGCTTGAAGAGTTCCAGCGCCATTTCCTTGGGCAGACCGCACTGATACATCTTCAGTTCGGGGCCGACAACGATAACGGAACGGCCGGAGTAGTCAACACGCTTGCCCAGCAGGTTCTGGCGGAAGCGGCCCTGCTTACCCTTGAGCATATCGGACAGGCTCTTGAGCGCGCGGTTGTTGGCACCGGTGACCGGGCGGCCGCGACGGCCGTTGTCGATCAGGGCGTCCACAGCCTCCTGCAGCATACGCTTCTCGTTGCGCACGATGATGTCGGGCGCACCCAGTTCCAGCAGCCGCTTCAAACGGTTGTTACGGTTGATGACACGGCGATACAGATCATTCAGGTCGGACGTGGCAAAACGGCCGCCGTCCAGCTGCAGCAGCGGGCGCAGATCCGGCGGGATCACAGGGATCACCGTCATAATCATCCACTCGGGGCGCTGGTTGCTCTCAATGAAAGCCTCGACAGCTTCCAGACGCTTCAGCAGGCGCACGCGCTTCTGGCCGTTGGACTTTTCCAGCTCGTCACGCAGTTCGGCGGACAGCTTTTCCAGGTCGATCTCGGCCAGCAGCTTCTGGATGGCCTCGGCGCCCATGCCGGCTTCAAAAGTATCTTCGTACTTCTCGCGCATCTCCTTGTACTCACGCTCGGTCAGCAGCTGCTTTTTCTCCAGCGGCGTGAAACCGGGATCGGTAACAATGTAGTTGGCGAAGTACAGGACCTTGTCCAGCTGGCGGGGGCTGATGTCCAGCATCAGGCCGATGCGGCTGGGAATGCCCTTGAAGTACCAGATGTGGGACACGGGCGCAGCCAGCTCAATGTGGCCCATACGCTCGCGGCGAACCTTGGCGCGGGTCACTTCGACGCCGCACTTGTCGCAGATCTTACCCTTGTAGCGGATACGCTTGTACTTACCGCAGTGGCATTCCCAGTCCTTGGTGGGTCCAAAAATGCGCTCGCAGTACAGGCCGTCGCGCTCCGGCTTCAGGGTACGGTAGTTGATGGTTTCGGGCTTGGTGACCTCGCCGTAGCTCCAGGCGCGGATCTGATCCGGGGAGGCAAGGCCGATCTTAATCGAATCGAATTCTTTATTTTCCATTCAGCGAACCCTCTCAATTCAAGTATGACATACGATACAGCAACACGTTATTCATCAAAGGGATCGTCCATCTCGATCTTGGCCAGGTCATCGGCGCTGGGCTCGCTGTCCTCATCCAGATCGTCGTCAAAACCCTCGTCGGCGTCTTTCACGCTGTAGTCGTCCTGCAGCTCGCTTTCGACCAGGACATTGTTGCCCAGCTCGTAATCGCTGCCTTCGAAGCTGCTGTCGTCGTCGTCAAATTCCTGACGCATATCCACAGGATTGCCTTCCTTGTCCTGCACCACAATATCCAGGCCCAGGCTCTGCAGTTCCTTGAGCATAACGCGGAAGCTCTCGGGGATGCCGGGACGCGGGATGGGATCGCCCTTGACGATGGCTTCGTAGGTCTTGACACGGCCCACCACGTCGTCGGACTTGATGGTCAGGATCTCCTGCAGGGTGTAAGCGGCGCCGTAAGCCTCCAGCGCCCAGACTTCCATCTCGCCGAAGCGCTGGCCGCCGAACTGGGCCTTGCCGCCCAGAGGCTGCTGGGTAACCATGGAGTACGGGCCGGTGGAACGGGCGTGAATCTTATCGTCAACCAGGTGATGCAGTTTCAGGTAGTACATATAGCCTACCGTAACCTTGTTGGGGAACTGCTCGCCGGTACGGCCATCATACACGGTGGTCTTGCCGTCGTCGGTCAGATCGATCTTGGAGAAGTCGATGATATGACCCTTCTCGCCCATCAGGCGGTCCAGATGGGTGGGATACTCAGGCGCATTCTCCCCGTGCCACTTGGCGCGGGCCTCGGCAAAGCAATCACGCAGGTCGGATTCGTGGGCACCGTCGAAGACGGGGGTCTGGACCTTCCAGCCCAGGGCCTTGGCCACGTAACCCAGGTTGACTTCCAGCACCTGACCGATGTTCATACGGGAGGGAACGCCCAGGGGGTTCAGCACGATGTCCAGCGGGGTGCCGTCGGGCAGGAAAGGCATATCCTCCTGCGGCAGAATACGGGAAACAACACCCTTGTTACCGTGACGGCCGGCCATCTTATCGCCAACGCTGATCTTGCGCTTCTGGGCGATATAGCAGCGCACGCACATACGCACACCGGGCTGCAGCTCATCGCTGTTTTCAGGGGTAAAGACCTTGATGTCCACCACGATGCCGTAAGCACCATGAGGCACACGCAGCGAAGTATCGCGGACTTCGCGGGCCTTCTCGCCAAAGATGGCACGCAGCAGGCGCTCTTCGGCGGTAAGCTCGGTTTCGCCCTTCGGGGTGACCTTGCCCACCAGGATGTCGCCGGTCTTGACCTCGGCGCCGATGCGGATAATGCCGCGGTCGTCCAGGTCTTTCAGGGCGTCGTCGCCGACGTTAGGAATATCACGGGTAATTTCCTCAGGTCCCAGCTTGGTATCGCGGGCTTCGGTTTCATATTCTTCAATATGAATGGAGGTGTAGACGTCCTCACGCACGAGCTTCTCGTTGAGCAGAACGGCGTCCTCGTAGTTGTAACCTTCCCAGGTCATGAAGCCGACCAGCGCGTTTTTGCCCAGGCTGATTTCGCCATTCTTGGTGGCAGGACCGTCAGCCAGCACTTCGCCGGTCTTGACAACGTCACCCACCTGAACGATGGGACGCTGGTTGTTGCAGTTGCCCTGGTTGGAACGCATGAACTTGATCAGTTCATAGGTGTCGGCGGAGCCGTCCTCACAGCGCACCACGATCTTCTCGGCATCCACATATTCCACGGTGCCGTCATGGGCGGCCAGGATGCAGACGCCGGAGTCGGTGGCGGCCTTGTATTCCATACCGGTAGCCACAATGGGCTGCTGGGTAACCATCAGAGGCACGGCCTGCCGCTGCATGTTGGAGCCCATCAGCGCACGGTTACAGTCATCGTTCTCCAGGAACGGAATGCAGGCCGTAGCGACAGAAACCATCATTCGCGGAGAAACGTCCATGAAATCGACCTGGCTGGCCTCAAATTCCTGGATGTCGTTGCGGTGACGGCCGGAAACACGGGAACGGACGAAATGGTTATTCTCGTCCAGCGGCTCGTTGGCCTGGGCGACAATATATTCGTCTTCCACGTCGGCGGTCATGTAGACCACTTCATCAGTGACAACACCGGTGGCTTTGTCCACACGGCGATACGGCGCTTCCACAAAGCCGTACTTGTTGATCTTGGCGTAGGTGGCCAGGTAAGAGATCAGACCGATGTTGGGACCTTCGGGAGTTTCGATGGGGCACAGACGACCATAGTGCGTATAGTGAACGTCGCGGACTTCAAAGCCTGCGCGGTCACGGGACAGACCGCCGGGGCCCAGAGCGGACAGACGGCGCTTGTGGGTCAGCTCGGCCAGAGGGTTGTTCTGGTCCATGAACTGAGAAAGCGGGCTGGAACCGATGAACTCCTTGATGGCGGCCACGACCGGGCGGATGTTGACCAGGCTCTGCGGGGTGATCTCGCCGCTCTCCTGGTTCTGCAGGGTCATACGCTCACGGATGACACGCTCCATACGGGAGAAACCGATGCGGAACTGGTTCTGCAGCAACTCACCCACACTGCGCACACGACGGTTGCCCAGGTGGTCGATTTCGTCGGTAACACCGATGCCGTGATCCAGACCAATCAGGTAGTTGATGGAGGCGAAGATGTCATCCACCGTGACGGTGCGGCTGATCAGCACGTCATGGTTCTGACGCAGCAGTTCCTTCTGCTCCTCCGGATCGGAGGTGGCATCCAGGATCTTGCGGATCTCGGCGAAGTTGGCACGCTCGTTGATGCCGCATTCGGCGTCAACATCAAAGCTGAAGAAAGGCTGAGCGTCCACACAACCGTTGGAGATCACGATGACCGGGATACTCTCCTCGCCCTTGCGCTCGACGAGCAGCACCACGCGGGTCACACCGGCAGCGTCAATCTCGTTGGCCTTGGCGGTGTTGATCTTCTCCCCTTTCGCGACCAGCAGCTCACCGGTCAGCGGGGCGATGATATCCTCGGCAGCCTTGTAACCGGCAATGCGGCGGGCCAGACCGAGCTTGTTGTTCATCTTATAGCGACCGAAACGAGCCAGGTCGTAGCGGCGCGGATCAAAGAACAGGGAGTTCAGGTGGCTGCGGGAGTTTTCGACCGTCGGAGGTTCGCCGGGGCGCAGCTTGCGGTAGACTTCCAGCAGGCCTTCTTCCGTGGAATGGGTGATATCCTTTTCCAGAGAAGCGTTGATCTTGGGCTCGGAATCGCCGAAGAACTGACGGATCTGCTCGTCGGTGCTCAGCCCCAGGGCGCGGATCAGCGTGGTGACCGGCAGCTTGCGGTTCTTATCAATACGAACGTAGAAAACGTCCTGAGAATCGGTTTCGTACTCCAGCCAGGCACCGCGGTTGGGGTTCATGGTGGCGGTAAACAGGTCCTTGCCGGTACGATCCTTGCTGGAGCCGTAGAAAACACCGGGAGAACGGACCAACTGGCTGACGATGGCACGCTCGGCACCGTTGGAGATGAAGGTGCCGGAATTGGTCATGAGCGGGAAGTCGCCCATGAAAATTTCCTGTTCCTTCACTTCGCCGGTCTGCTTGTTGAACAGCCGCGCCGTGACATACAGGGGCGCCGCATAGGTGGCGTCCCGCTCCTTACATTCTTTAATGGAGTACTTGGGGTTCTTGTCCAGCCGGTAATCGACGAATTCCAGCACCAGATTTCCGGTGTAGTCCTCGATCGCGGCAATGTCATGGAAAACCTCGTGCAGGCCTTCCTGAAGGAACCAGTTGTAAGAGTTTTTCTGGATCTCGATGAGATTGGGCATATCAATCACTTCGTTGATACGGGAAAAACTCATGCGGGTCGTTCTGCCGTTTTGTACGGGCTTGACCTTTACCATAAAACGCGACCACTCCTATTCCATAGATTGACAAAGTTGGCAAAAGCATCCCAAAGAAGCCTTTGTGAAAGGAACGATATTCGGCGTTTTTCACAAATTTTGAGGTTTTCGCATTTTTGCAAAATCCCCTTAGGGCGCTCTATTCCATTTTTGTGATACTGATTTAGTATACAGGCTAAAACCCTTATTGTCAAGGCTTTTCGGGGCTTTTTTACAACTTTTGTCGTCAGCATGATACGCCCGGGTTCGTGTAGATTATTTTCGGCATTTTGACGGTTTTACCCCATTCTGGCCGCCTTGACAAATCCGTCCGAGATGTTCCAAAGGCCGCTTTTGGTCATATTTCACAACCCTTTCCCTGTCTTTTTGTGGGGCTTGCTCTTGACATTTTGCAAATTCCGTGCACAGAAAATCCCCATCCGGGAATTCGGATGGGGATTTTCTAATTTTCGATTGGATCAATCCAGGAAATCGCGCAGTTTTTTGCTGCGGCTGGGATGACGCAGCTTGCGCAGTGCCTTGGCTTCGATCTGACGGATGCGTTCACGGGTAACGTTGAACTCTTTGCCAACCTCTTCCAGCGTGCGGGGACGGCCATCCTCCAGGCCGAAGCGCAGGCGCAGGACCTTTTCTTCCCTAGGCGTCAAGGTCTTGAGCACATCGGCCAGCTGCTCTTTCAGCAGGGTCTGGCTGGCGGCTTCAGCCGGGACCGGAGCATCATCATCGGGGATGAAGTCACCCAGATGGCTGTCCTCCTCCTCACCGATGGGCGTTTCCAGGCTGACGGGTTCCTGGGCCACCCGCATGATTTCGCGGACCTTGTCCACCGACATATCCAGGCGCTCCGCGATTTCTTCGGCGCTGGGATCATGGCCGTACTCATGCAGAAGCTGGCTGGAAACCTTCTTGACCTTGTTGATGGTTTCCACCATGTGCACAGGAATACGAATGGTGCGGGCCTGGTCGGCAATGGCACGGGTGATGGCCTGGCGAATCCACCAGGTTGCGTAGGTGGAGAACTTGAAGCCCTTGGTGTGGTCGAATTTTTCTACCGCTTTGATCAGGCCCAGGTTCCCCTCCTGAATCAGGTCCAGGAACTGCATACCGCGGCCCACATACCGTTTGGCGATGGAAACCACCAGACGCAGGTTGGCTTCGCTCAGACGCTGTTTCGCCTTTTCTCCATCCGGACCGCCGGCCTGAATCTTCAGAGCCAGGTCAATTTCCTCCTCAGGGGTCAGCAGCGGCACACGTCCGATCTCTTTCAGATACACTTTGACAGGGTCATCAATGGTAATGCCGTCGGTGTTGAGGCTTTCCTCAAAATCATCCACGTTATCTTCCGTCAGGGCCACATCGGACGAATCCACCGCGTCGTCATCCACCACTTCAATACCGTTGCTTTCCAGTTCCTCGTAGAGCTTTTCCATCTGCTCTACATCCAGAACATGGCCGCTATCCTCCATCGCATCCCCGATCTCGGTGTTGGTCAGCTTACCGTTACGGCGTCCGTTTTCGATCAAGCTGCGAATAGGATCTTTTTTCTCTGCCATAAGTACGTTTCTCCTTTTGGTTTTCTATTGGTACACTGCGCGTCTTTACGCGGAGAGGATTGCTTCTGTTTCCGGGCCGTTACTCGTCGGCTTCCGGTGCGTCCCGCACGCCTTTTTCCTTTTTTACATTGGCAAAAAAGTTCAGGAACTGGTCGTCACTGGTGCCGGCCACCCGCTCGCTGATGGGCTTTGCATTCTGCAATCGCTCCAGGTACATATCAATGTCACGACGGGTCAGTTTCTGGTCGTGGTTTTGCGCCTGTGCGTACGCCACCTGCTGGAACGCCTTATCATCAAGCATCTGCTGCAGCGACGTGAGGTTCACAGGCTGCTTTTCATCCACACACCGCCAGATCGCCCGCAGTGCCTGCTGCATCTCCGGCAACAGGATGGATTCCATATCCACCCGCCCCCGCACATAAGCGATCTCATCAGGGTCCTGCAAAAGGGCGGCCACAAGTTGGCGGCTGGCGCTGGCCGCTCCCAGCACAGCGTCACCACCCTGGGTATAGGGCACCCGGATATCGGCCGCCAGCCCTTTTTGCACCATTTCTTTTTGCTCTTTACGGTGACTGCGTCGTTCCGCCGCCCGCAAGGCTCCCTGCATCTGGGAAGTAATGGCCTGTTTGGAAACGCCGGTTTCCTCTGCCAGACGCCCGGCATACACATCCCGGGCTGTGGGAGTGACACTATAGCCCGTCAGAATTTCGATGGCTTCGCGGATGTAATTCAACCGCCCGTCATCACTGCGCAGATCATATTTGGCTTTTGCTTTTTTCAGCTGGAATTCTGTGGGATTGGCGGTACCGTTGAGCAGCATATCGAACCGTTCCCGCCCGTATTTCTTGATGAATTCATCCGGGTCTTTGGCCCCCTGATAGCTGAGCACGCTGACCTTGACCTGGCTGTTGGCAAACAATCCCAAACTGCGTTCAGTCGCCTTCTGGCCCGCCTCATCGGAGTCATAACTCAGAATAACTTCATCCGCATATTCGCTGAGGAGTTTGACCTGCTCCGGCGTCAAAGCCGTACCGCAGGCGCAAACGGCTGTATCAAAGCCCGCCTCGTGCATCGAAATCACATCCATATACCCTTCGCACAGGATGTACCGTTTACTGGTGGACTTTTTGGCAATATTCAGCGCAAACAAGGTCCGGGATTTGTGGTAGACCATTGTTTCGGGACTGTTGATATACTTGGGCTTGGAATCGTCCAGCACGCGTCCGCCGAAAGCAATGATGGAGCCACGCACATCAATGATGGGCACCATCACACGGTGGCGGAAAATATCGTACAGATTGCCTTTGGCGCTGCGCTTGATAAGCCCTGAATGTTCCAGTTCATCCTCGGCAAAACCGCGCCGCTTCAGGTAATGCAGCAATCCGCCGAAATCCTCCGGTGCGTAGCCCAGACCAAACCGCCGTATTGCGGCGTCAGACAGACCGCGCTTCTCTTTCCAATACCGCCGCGCCTGAGCCGCCTCAGGTGTTCTGGCGTTGAGCTGCTCGTAAAAATAGCGCGCCGCACAACGATTGATCTCCAGCAGCCGCTGCCGGGCCCGGGCCTCTTTGTCCTCCTCCTCGGGCAGCGGCATTCCCACACGGGAAGCCAGCTGTTTGACGCTTTCCACGTACCCGAGATTATTGTACTTGCGCACGAAGTTTATAACATCGCCCGCCGCACCGCAGCCAAAGCAGTAAAAGCTCTGGGTATCGGGATATACCACGAAGGATGGCGTTTTTTCGTTGTGGAACGGGCACAGCCCGCTCAGCGTCCGGCCACGGCGGCGCAGCTGCACATACTGGCCGACGACCTCTTCAATATCGTTGCGGCGTACCACTTCCTGTATGTATTCCTGCGGAATCAAATCCGTTCCACCTCCCTTACGCGAGAAAAACGGTCACAGAACCTGCCACTTCTGCGGCACAAACCACTCCACAAACAGGCGGGTAGCAAATTCATCGCTCATACCGCTGATGTAATCGGTGGCTGCACGGTCCACGCCCTCATTGTACGCAATCTGCAGATAGAAATTCGGCATCCGATCCGGCTCCTCGCACAAGCGTTCATAAAGTTCCGCGATGAGCTTGTCCACCTTTTTTTCTTCCCGTTTGGCATCCCGGTCCACATACACTGTAGAATACATGAAATCTTTGAGCACCGCGTAGGCGGCATCCACTTCGGGTGAGAAATTGATGCGGCCATTCTGGCTGTGCTCCACCAGATCCGAGATCATGGTGGTGATGCGCTGGGATTTGGTTTTGCCCAGAACCGCGGTAGCTTCCGGCGGAAGCTGACGCGGATCCAACACACCTGCTGCCACTGCATCTTCAATATCGTGATTGAGGAAGGCAATGTGGTCGGCCCGACGCACAACACAGCCTTCCGGTGTGCGAGCCCAGGCACCTGTGGTGTGGGTGATGATGCCGTTGCGCACCTCCCAACTCAGGTTCAGACCCTTGCCGTCCTTTTCCAGCATATCCACCACCCGCAGGCTCTGGCGATAGTGGGTGAATCCGCCCGGGCACAGCCGGTTGAGTGCCCGCTCCCCCGCATGTCCAAACGGGGTATGCCCCAGATCATGCCCCAGGGCAATGGCTTCGGTCAGATCTTCGTTGAGCCGCAGCGCCCGGGCAATGGTTCTGGCAATCTGGCTGACTTCCAGCGTATGGGTCAGCCGGGTGCGGTAGTGGTCCCCTTCGGGAGAAAGAAACACCTGCGTTTTCTGTTTGAGGCGCCGGAAAGCCTTGCAATGCAGAATACGGTCCCGGTCCCGCTGGAAGCAGGGGCGGATCGGATCTTCCTCCTCCGGGACACGGCGGCCCCGGCTGTTCTCGCTCAAGGTTGCATACCGGCTGAGCGTCTGGCGTTCAATGGCTTGCGTTTCTTCTCGGATCGTCACAGAATCCGCCCCCTTTCGTTAATCTCTCTATAAATAAGTACGACAAAACCGGGCAAATGACTTTATTTTTGCCGGAAAATTCATATTTTTTTCAAAACGGTGCATACGCCGGAGCCGAAACCTGCACCGAAGCCGCCCCCCGTGTCAGTTCAGACAGCGACGCACAGAGTGCTCTCTCCTCCCCCGACGGCATCCGCCACAACAGTGTTACGGCATCCTCAAAGACAGGCTCCTGCAATTTGGCACCGGAAGCCGCCACCATACGCTGTACCTGTTCAAACAAAGCGTAGGGCACCCGCAGGCTGCAATCTACCACCAGGCGCATTGTGACGAGTTCTGCTTTCTGCAAGGCACCGGAAGCCGCCGCCGTATACGCTCGCACCAGTCCCCCGGTTCCCAGCAGGATTCCCCCGAAGTACCGCGTGACCACCACGATCACATCCGAAAGTTCCGCGTGGCCGATAGCTTCCAGCACCGGGGTGCCTGCCGTCTTGGCCGGCTCTCCATCATCCGAATAGCGTGCGCGGCCATTCTGCAACACATAGGCATACACATTATGCCGGGCCGTCCGGTTGGCCGCACGGACGCCGTTCAGAATCGCCAGTGCTTTTTCCTCGGTATCGGCAAAAGCCGCCGTCCCAATAAAGCGGCTGCGCTTTTCTTCATATTCAAAAGTCGATACCCCACGGATGGTCTTGTAATCGGACATAAGAAAACTCCTTACGGACAGCCAAAAATACCCCAGATGTTTCCATCTGGGGTACAATGCAAACAAACTTATTTGCCGACGTTGGCGTAACGACGCTTGAAACGCTCGACACGGCCACCGGTATCGACCAGCTTCTGCTTGCCGGTGTAGAACGGATGGCACTTGCTGCAAACTTCGACGTGGATCTCCGGCTTGGTATCACGGGTGTGAATCACGTTGCCGCAGGCACAGGTAATGGTGCAGTCCACATAGTTCGGATGGATGCCCTTCTTCATGGTTATTTCACCTCTTTCTCGATCATGATTACGGGAGCCATACTTGATATATGTGCTCATCACAATCTTCGAATTGCGGCTACCAGCATTCACCATCCTGTGCGAATGGAGCAGCCATCTGAACGATTGCTAAAGTATTTTAGCAGAAAAAGCACCGCTTGTCAAGGAATTTTCTTGTGCCTGATCCGGTTTCTTCTTACCAAAATGCGTTTTTGGCTTTCTTGCCGCCGATTGCGCAAAAAGAAAACGCCTTGAATCAACGAATCACCGTTCAATTCAAGGCGTTTTTGGAGCGGGATACGAGTCTCGAACTCGCCACCTACTGCTTGGGAAGTATAGGTTTCTGCACGTTGAAACGGCAAAAAACAAGTTTATACAGGTCTTATACAGGCTTACGCCAATTTACGGTAGCCATTCCATTCACCAGCAAACTGACGTCAGGATGTGTATAAATGTTGAGTGTGGTGGTGATATCGGCATGCCCCAGGATCTGCTTCACAACCTCCGGCGCCAGCCCGGAGGCCATCATCTTAGTGGCGGCGGTGTGGCGGCAGGTGTGGGGCTTCACGCCCTGGATGCCCAGTTTATTCATCAGGCTGCCGAAGGATTTGCGCACGTTGTTGTGGTCCCGCGGGATGCCATACTTGGACGGGATCAGAAAGTCAGTATCGTTCCCATCCAGCCATTCTCGAATAAATGGCTGGATATCCGCATGTAAAGGAATCACGCGGTCACGGCCGGCCTCGGTCTTTTCGCCGCCTACCAGGTAGCCCTCCTCCAGGTGCACATTCTCCCGGCGGGCGGTGAGCAGTTCGTTCATCCGCATGCCCGTATAAATCAGCACCAGCGCAATGCGGGCCGTTTCTCCAATGCGCTTGTCATCGGTCATGGACCAGATTGCCTGCACTTCAGCCTCGCTCAAAACACGGGTCTGCGGGGCGCTGGCGCAGGGCAAAACCAGCCCCTGAGCATAGTTAGTGTGGATGATATCCTGGCGCATGGCGTACTGGCAAAGCTGACTGAACAGCTGCCTCTGTTTTTCGCACAGGCTGCGGCTGGCCTTGTGGGCCGCCATCGCTGTGATGATTTCCTGGTAGTCTTCGGTTTTCAGATCCATCATGCGGCGGCTCTGCAGTGGTTCCGCCTTGCGGTAGGCGTTTTTATAAGATTGTTGGGCCGACTTCGTAATCTTTGGGAAATGCAGCACGCTCCATCGGTCGTACACATCGGCCAGGGTGTACATCTGCCGGTCGGGCGCAATCAGGCGCGCATTCACCGCGTCCAGCTCCCGAACCGCCTCACTGGGTTCTGCGAAACAGCCGATATAGGTGCCATCCCCTGCCCTGGCCACCCAGGGCCTGGCATGGTTGCGGGAATCTTTCCAGACGCTTCCCGTCCCACGGGGCCTGCGGTGCTGGCGGCGTTGAGGTGCTGGCACACCATTCTGACGCTTGCCGCAGTAGCAGCACAGGCGGGAATCTTCCGGGATCTGACGTCGGCAACGAATGCACTCCATAAAAAATCCACCTCCCAAAGGGTACACTTGTCAAAGCCTGCCCGGAGGTGGTATAATCCGAATTGCAGTAGGTCGGGTTATGCCTTCAGGCAAGCTGATCTATTCAAGCGCCTCCGGTGTTCCAGCACCGGGGGCGTTTTTTGTTACTCGTGTTTTTCGTTCATTGTTCCAACTGTTCATTTGGGGTCGGAGATGCTGTTAGGTCTTCTTCCTCGTCAGGAACCGGGGTCGGAGTTGGAAACGGCGTTGGTAGCGGAGATGATTCAAAATCCATATATCTTGTTTCCATCTTTCCACATTTTTCACATTGCCATGTCTCAGTACGCCTATAAAGAAAAGTTCCATCTCCGTAATCTTCGATTGCTTTGGAACCCTCAGACGTTTTTTTAAATAAATGCTCGCATTCAGAATAGCTTTCTCCGTCAATTCCATCTCTGCCGTTTCTTCCATCTTGACCATCTATTCCATCTTTACCATCTTTTCCGTCCGAACCGGAAAGTCCATCCTGGCCATCCTCACCGTCTTTTCCGTCCACGCCGTCCTTTCCATCTTTGCCAGGCTGCCCAGCAGGCCCCTGCTCTCCCTGCGGGCCGCGCAATTCTTCCAACGCCACAAGGTTTTCCCACGATTCTCCATTAAAATACTGAATGTAACCGTCAGAAACCTGCATCTGAATTTTGTCAGTTGTATCTGCCCCGCAAGCGGAAAGAAGCATTGTCGCCAACAATAACGATGGAATAACTATCCGATTCATCGTGTTGTTTCCTCCCCAAAATTTGAACCTTCTTAATTCAAACTTATCGTGGTTATTCAATTTTTTCGAACACCATAGTCGCCTGGATTCGGTCACCGCCGCCAAATCCCTTGCTGCCGCCATTGGCTGTGGAAATCGTATGTAACCGGTACCCTTTAGCCGCCTGCTTGTTGATGCAGTTCTCCAGCTCCGTCAGGTTACCGGAACCGGTGCCGAAGAATTTTTCTTTCAATGTGACCTGCAGCACCACATAGTGGTAGTTGTTACCGGATGCCACCGAATAGCTGGACTCCCTTTTCCAATCATCCATAAGACCCATAGTATATTCCTCCTGTATCCTTACAATACGAGTACTGTCTGTACTCAATTTTTACCTGTTACCGCTCGATGCCATTTCCAGAACCTTATCACGGTTCCACAAAAGGACATTCGTCCTCTGTGCCGTTTCAATAGCTGCCGGTGTAAAATAGTTGTTGGTCATAACTACAGCAACCATGCAGTGATAAAACTGTGCCCCAGACAACGCCTCCTGTACAGCGTGGTTTCCTACCGGATCAGCATAACATTTGCATTGGATCGCGTACGTCACACCATCTTTTTGGGCCAAAACATCAATCCCGAAATCACCACTTGCCTGGGTCACTTCCACATCGGTGAATCCATTGTGTTGCAACAGGTCCGCGCAAAAATATTCAAACTCGTGGCCCTCCATCGTATCCATGACTACACCGGTATCCGTGTCACACCGGATCGATCTGCGGGGTTGCACAGCATCCATTTCCGCAATCAATTTTTGAGCACGCTGTTCATCCAGAAGGCTGAGCCATGATCCGTCCTGAATCCTTGGTTGGATTGCTTTCAGTTTATAGAGATCTTCCAGTAGGCATCGTTTTGTTGCCGCTGGGACACCTGGATATTCGTCACGCATTTCCTCTTTTGTGATATACATTTGCTTGCTTGCAAAGTAAATGGCATCTTTCAGCAGCGTGGGATAATCCATGCCCTGTATTTTTTCTTTGCGTTCACGGCAATGAGCTTCCTGTTGCTGCATAAACTCTGCTTCTCGGCGAGCCGATTCTGCAAGGCGCCTTTCTACTTCTTCCCGCCGAACCTGTAACTGCCGCAGTTCATCCTTTCCCCTCTCCAATTTCCGGTTTTCTATAACTTTCGGGACAGGACATTTGCAAAAATTATTTTTCCGTTGTTTTTCTTCCGTGTAAGATACATGCGGTTGCCCATTTTCTCCAGTAGAGCAAGCCTTTCCTTTTCTCCTCAAGAACATATACACAGCCTGCACGAGCCAAATGGGAACAGAAAATAGTAGCGCAGAAAAAGCGGAAACTGCTACCCCCATACCAACCGGATACGGTTGCCCGCTTTCTGTTTTGCCGCTCAGCACAACGAGAAGGAGAATGAACAGCCATACCATGTAGGTTATTGCATAGGGAAGCCACTTCTTGTTTCGTTTTTTCTTCATCGGTTCTCCTTGTAATAGTAATACGCCCGGCGGACATACTCCTCGGTGGTATTCAGCTGCTCGGCAATCTCCCAGGCATCGTACCCTTCTTTCAGTAGACGAAACAGCGTCCGTCGCGGGATGGCCCGGCGTATGTACCAGCGATCAGCACGCACCTCGTGGCGCTCTATCACATCAAACGGTGTACTACGGGTGTAAAACCCGCCATACAGGCAATGCCCCAGTTCATGGCCGATGCAGGCCTGTTCCTCCGCAGCAGTGTGCTGACGCGAATTATCCATAGCGATATAGCATCGACCGTCCAGCTCTGTAGACATACTGTCCACAGAGGACAGCCGAAAGGAAACGATCTCTACCCCATTGCTTTCGGCAATGGCACAGAAATCATTCTTTTTTCCCATGGGCATCGCGCTCCTTTATAAACCGCACAAACTGCTTGACTTCCTCATACTGGGCATCTGATACCGGCCCGCCGCCAAACAGCGCGAATTTAACATCATCGTCTGTGACCTTGCTCTTGGGGACAAGGTCCTTTTCCTGCTTCAGGAGATCATCCACCGATACACCAAAATAAGCAGAAATTTTGGCCATCGTATCTCCAGAAGGGGTAGCTCCCGTCTTTTTCCATTTAGTAACCGTAGAATTGCTCAGCCCCATATCGGCAGCCGCACGGCTCCTGCTCACGCCCTTCCGCTTACAAAGTTCGGTGTACACATCATAAAACACAATTTTCAACGCCCCTTTTTGTGCAGAGCGCTAAAACTAACCAAATTCAGATTTTCGTTGTTGACTTTCTAACTATATTCAGGTACCATATAGATACGGGTTGACTATGGTTAGAGACAGAATGTCCCCAAGCAATCTGTGGCTTTGGTAAGATTTTGCGCTGATATTTGTTGGCGCTTTTATCTTATCGCAAAATCTAACCAAAGTCAAGTTTCGCGGAGTAAAGGAGGTTAGATTTGTATGCCTGCACAATGGACCGGTAATCTTGTTGGGCGAATGCACAATGCAGGAGTAACGGCCAAGCAGCTCGCAGCTGAATTGGGTAAAAACCCGAAGTACGTTTCGGGCGTTCTCAACGGACATTACTCTCCCAAGAAAGCGGAGCAGGAATTTAACGAAGCGTTTGAGAGAATCACTCGCTCGGTTGTATCACAGCCTGATTCTACCACATAATCAGCCCTATAGTCGGGACTGCAAAGGAGGGAATTGCCTGAAATTATCTACAATTATCTGCTGTCTTTTCGGCGCTTTCATCGGTTGGAACTTCGATAGCATCGTTGTTTGGGTAAAAGCGCATCGCCACAATAACGGAGGGTAACAACATGGAGGAAAAAGAAATAAAAGAAACGCTCGAAAAGCAGCTAAAACTACTCTCCGAGCGCTCCCAGAATGCCGTGGAAAAGGAATTGGAAGGACTTTCCGAGGCAATGGTTGATATTGCGAAATTACTTATCTGTTTGTGAATGTGCTGTGCTGCGCATTTCTGCGTTGCAGTGACGAATTCGATAATAAGCATTCCAATACATTCCGCAAATCTCTTCTGGAGTTTTCCCCTTTAAATCTTGGTTCTGCACATAAAGAAGGGCCAACGCTTCAGAAGAGTTTTCTGGAAATGCTTTCAAATCTACATCCGACATAATTTCACCTCCTTCCGCCTTTATTTTACCGCGGGAGGATATAAACCACAAGGAGTATATCAAATGAAGAAGTTTCTTTTCCTTTTTCCTTGCCTGGCCATGACGGCGGCACTGACCGCATGCTCTACCGAGGCAGAGCGCGTATCCTACAACCTGTCACAGCAGGCGGACAGCTTCAACGACGTGCGCCAGATCACTGTTATCAACTGCCTGCAGGGAGACGTCCTGTTCCAGATGACCGGCAAGATGAGCATCACGGCAGATATCGCCGACAACCAGTTGGAGATTCTGGTCGAGGACGAAAATGGTGAGTACAAAAAGCACTTCATCGGCCTCAGCGACAACGTGACCTATGTGGTCGAAGATGTCACCTCCGGCGATGTGAACCAGTACAAGTACACGCTGAACTTCAACCCCAAAATGTGGCTGCCGGAAGTTGCAACCATCGAATGATGAAGGAACGGAGGTGACCCGCCGTGCAGACCATGGATCTGTCCCTCAACCCTACCATGACCATGAAAGATCTGTGCGAATACTTCAAAGCCAACCTGCTGCCCGCCAGCCCGGACACTATGGGTGATTACATTGTGGCCGGCAAGTTTCCTTTTGCCATCGGCCTGCCTGCCGGAGACGGCCATGACCGGCGCTACATCATCAGCCGGGCCGGGGCCTATTGCTGGCTGGACGACTTTCTCAAAACCGAGACCATCAAAATCTGAAAGGAGTTTTCCATGACACAAAACAAAATGACCGCCCCGGTGCTGGCACACCGGAACGGCCAAAAACGTGCAATCGTCAAAAAGCACAACCCCATTGTACCCTACCTGCGCAGTGCCGTCAAGATGGCATCTGTCACCCTGCTGGTGTACATGACCACCGCAGCCGCCGCTTTGAACATTCCCGCCTTTCTGGCAGGGATGCTGCTGCTCAACGCGCTACTGGGCCTCTATTTCAGGTTGGAGGTACTCTCATGAAATATACAGCCGACGACATCAAGTTTGCATTCGAGTGCAATGCGCCTGACGCCTACCTGTCTTTTTACGAGGCTGTTCGGGAGATTCTGCAGTGTGATACCACCTGCCAGACCTTCCAGCTGCAGAAGATTCAGAAGTTTCTGTATGCCGCGGAATCCGGCCGAAAAGCAGCCGATGTCCAGCGCGCAGCGCTGACCGCAGAAAGGCCAACCGCCTCATGAAGGACGCCAAGCAGCTCGCCGCCCAGACCGGACGTCTGGCCCTCATCGACCGACTGGCACCGCTGATCCTGGAGGAACGGCGGCGGGAAGCAGAATATTATGCCGCCCGTCACAGCCGGGAGCGTCCACCCTGGTATTTTTTGAATGTCAGCCACCCAACCATCAAGCGGCTATACCTGCGCTACATACAACGGGCCTTCGACGGAAAGCCACTGGTGGCGCCTCTGGGTGACCTGGACCGGGTCAAATTTGAGCTGGCAATGCTCCACCCGGCGGTGCTGCGGGAGCTGGCTGAGGAATACCTGACCACTGATACCACCCCTGCTCCTCCTCCGACTGAACAACCTAATACAAAATAAAACCGGCCCCGCACACCCTGCGAGGCCGGTTTGGGCAAGCGCGAACGTTCACCGAATCAGCAATTTCATTATAGAGTGCGCGCTGGTGCCCTATCAAGAAAGCCCGGCGGCTTCGGCCGCTATGCGGGCTTGTATAGGGTAATAAAAATAGGACGGTGCCCTGCCGGGGAAAGGGGTGCAGGGGAAAACGAGGGCAGGCTCTCCCGCAGAAAAAGCATTGCAACCTGGACAAGCCTGCCCGGTGTGTTCCCCTGCAGGCGTAGCCCTTTTTTGTATCACACCAGAAAAGCGAGGAATTCATGAAGACCTACCAGCGAGAGCGCCGATACCTGTGCGGCAGAAACTCCCGGCAGGCGCAGTACCAAGAAGTGGAGATCTATCCCCTCCCCTCTCGGGACAACCTCAGTCGGGATCTGGACCGCCAGAACAGCACGCCGCCTACTTTCCGCGGGACGCCGCCCGCCCAGGCGGCCCATAACGCCAAAACGGCCCGGCGGTGGTTTCACCGGCTGGCCGTCACCAACTTTACCAAAGAGGACACTCACACCACCCTGACCTATGCCGCCGACAAACGACCGGACTCCCCGGAAGAAGCCTGGCGAGATTTTCGCAACTTTATGCGACACATCCGAGAGAAAAGCAAGGCCGCCGGGCTGGATAAGCCGGAATGCCTGGCCGTGATGGAATGGCAGGAAGCCGACCCGGACGCTGGCCAGAAAGCCGTGGCGCCGCACTTCCATGTATTGCTGCGCTGCGGCCTCTCCCGGGATGCCATTGAAAGCTGCTGGCACAGAAAAGGAACAAGACTGGGCCGCGCCAATGCTGACCGGCTCCAGCTGGACAAGGGAAGTCTGGAAGCCCTGGCCAATTACATGATGAAGCATCCCAACCGCAAGCACAGGTACTACCGCAGTCGAGGCATCCGCAATCCCGTTATGCCACCGCCCCGGGACGGCCGCTACACCCGTCACCAGATCGAGCGCCTGGCCACCAACCACGCTCTGCTGCAGGACGCTGCCTACTGGGCCCGGCGGTACCCTGGCTGGGAACTCAACGAAGCCACCGCCCAGTACAACGATTTTCTGGGATGGTCCATAAGCCTAAAAATGCGACGAAGAAAGGATGAATAGAAATTGAACTACATACTGATGAGCATACGTACCCGGTATGCGGCGCTAATCCTATCCGGGAAGAAAACGCTGGAGATCCGGAAAACTGCGCCGAAGGGCCTGCGTGAAGACTGCGAGATCACCGTTCTGCTCTATGAGAGCAAGCGGGAAGGCGGCAGAGGCGTTATTGTTGGAAGTTTTGTGTGCCGGAGCATCCGGCTGGTGACCGAGGCGGAGGTGCGCGAGGTATGCCGGCGCGCCTGTTTAAACCACGACGAGCTGCTGGCATACGCAGAGAGGCCCCAGCGGATTCCTGGCGCAGGGAACAGTACACCCACCCCCGGCGGGCGGGTCTACGCCTGGAGCGTGGAAAACCCTGTGACTTTTGAAAAGCCACTGCTGCTGCGGGATGTGGGCGTAAGCTGCCCGCCTCAGAGCTGGCGAAAGCTACGGAAAAATCAAATAGAGATGTCCGAGGAAAAAGCCATGAGTGAAACGATGTTCAACCTTGGAATCTGCAAGTGCTGCGGCCAGAGCCGCACACTTTCCCGCCCGGTGACCACGAGGCAGGATGCAGACGAGCGAGCCACGCAGGAATGCACCTGTATCGAGGGCAAAACGGTGCGCGGTCAGATGGAGGAGCGCCGTGTTTTGCAGGAAATCTTCCCGGATGTGGGTGAGGAAGTCCAGGACCTGCTGCGCGAGGTAGCGCGGATGATCCGGGAGGAACAGATCTACAGCGGCACCAGCATCAAGGTGGCCGAAAACGTAGTGGCAAAGTTCAGCCTGAAAAAAGGCGTGGTAAGCATCGTCCGGGATGAAAAAGTCGAGCAGTCCCGCAGCATCTGAGCATGGGGCTGACTGAAAAAGACCTGGCTCGCCTGGGCACGGCCGCACAGAAACAGATTCGGGATGAACTGTCCCGGCGGGACACAGCCAAAAAAGCGCGGTGCCTGCAGACCAGCGCCGCCCGGCGGGGACCGCTGCTACCGGAAGCCGAAAGCGAACTGGAGCAGCGCTACTACGCCGCCGAGCTGTGGCCCAAGATCATGGCCGGGCTGGTGGCACATGTAGAACTGCACAAGCAGTTTCTCCTCTACCCGGCGGATACCTACTGCGGCCTGCGGCTCCCCGCCGCCCACTACACGCCGGATTTTCTGGTGACCTACACCAACGGAACGGTGGAAGCGGTGGAAGTGAAGCACGCCAAAATCCGAAAACTGCAGCGAGATTACATCTACCGCCGCCGGCTGTTCATCGAGAAATATGCACGACCAAACGGGTGGAAGTTTACCGAGTACATCGAAAGAGAGTGAATACCATGACCACACTGAACACGGCGCTGGACAAGATCACCGCCCAGCAAGCCAAACACAAGCAAGGTTCTGCCCCCTGGTGCGTGGGAGAGCAGCTGAAAGACATCCTGCGCGCCCAGCCGGAGACCGCCGAACTGGTAGTCCACGACCTAGACCAGACCGGCATGAGCCTGGCCGACTGCGAAAAAAAGATTGCCGCCTTTGCCAACGATCACCGCCAGGGCAGCGTAGGGTTCTGCGGCCCGGCGGATGCCGACCACATCATCCGGGAGTTTTACGGCCTGCCGGAGCACAGCAAAACGCCCTCCCCCATTGCCCCGGCGGGCACCCAGGCCGCGGCGCCCACCCGACGCAAGATCATCCGGCTGGAAGATTTTTTGTGAGGGGGTCTGGTTATGGAAACACGCGACTATGCAAAGCTGATCCCCAAATCGCCCCCCAAGGACATCGTAAAATGGCTGAAGCAGACCCGGAATTATTGGGAGTGCGGCGTGCTGAAATACAAGCAGGTCAGCCGGGAGGAAGCGGACGCCTACACCTACCATGACGACTTTTTTGCCGACATTCGGGCCGGCGCCGATGCAGTTAAGATGCGCCCGGCCCTGCTCTACTGCACAGAATGCAATCGGTACATGCTGGCGGGCTACATACCCGCCAAGGCGTGCCACGGGTACGGTGTATCCTCCGGGGTGCAGCTGCTGGATTCCTACTGGCAGGAGGGAACCCGATTCCAGGAAGGTGAATCGATGCTCTGCCCCGGATGCGGCGCGCCGGTGAAGCTGCGCAGCACCACATCCATGCGGTACGGTCAGACCGAGGAGCACTTTGTGGTGGTGCCGACCGTGAAGAAAAACCTGCTGGCGCTGACGGAATGGCGGATTGCCCGCCATTTCAGCACGCAGTTGGAAGAAAGCTGGTCTTTTGATGCTTTCTGCTCCTACATCTACGACGGCGGAAGGTTGCACCGGCTGGTGAACTGGCGCTGCGGCATGATGGGGTGCTACTACCAGCTGGAGACCTGGGAGGAACCGAAACGGATGGTAGACACCCTGGGTGCCCCGGTGTTTTATACCGAAGACCTGCCCAGCCTGGACGGCACAGAACTGGAAAACGCCAAGCTGTGGGACTACGCACACCAGGCGTGCCCCAAAGACCTGTTTTACCCGGTGGCCTACCTGCGCCTGTACCGGCGGCGCCCGGCGGTAGAAAACCTCATCACCGCGGGGATGGGTATGCTGTTGGGCCAGGCGATTGCCCAGGAGTGCGAGCGGGTAAGCGTCGGTTATAACGGGATCAGGACAGTGGCGCCGAAACTGTCCTGGATGAATTGGAAAGAGCGACAGCCGGCCAAGATCCTGGGCCTGGACCGCGCGGAGCTGCGCCAGGCCGCAAAGGAGCAGTGGACGCTGAAAAAATTGCAGGCCTACTGCGCCGTAAAAGCGGACACAACGCTGGCTGATTTTGAACTGGCCGCCCAAAAGCTGGGCCTGGATTTTGTGGAACGCTTTCACCAGGAAGGGGCGCCGCTGGCCAGGACGGTGCGCTACCTGCAAAAGCAGCAGGAAGGGCCGTTCATACTGCTGGACTACTGGGAGATGGCAGAGCGCCTGGACCTGGACCTGCAGGAGGCGGTGATTCGCTGGCCGCCCCACCTGCGGGGTGCCCATGACCGGGCCGCCTCCCAAATTCAGTACCAGAAAAACGCCCCTGTCAATCTGCGCTTTGCCGCCATGACCGAGCGCTGCCGGGGCCTTGCCTGGGAGCATGACGGCATCTGCATCCGCCCGGCGGAAAGCGTGGAGGAACTGGTGCAGGAAGGAAAAACGCTGCACCACTGCGTGGGCGGCTATGGCCCGGCCCATGCAGACGGCAGGATCATCCTGTTCATCCGCCACACCCGGCGGCCGGAGCGAAGCTGGTTCACCCTCAATGTGGATGTAAGGGAAAAGAAGATCCTCCAAAACCACGGATACGGCAACGAGTATGCCCACGGCCGAAAGCTGACGATTCCTAGGGCCGTGCAGGATTTCGTGGCCCTGTGGAAGCGGGAAGTCCTGGACAAGTGGACCTTGCCGAAGCCCAAGAAAAAGGCCAAGCCGCGAACCGGCGAAAGCGCCGCGTAAAATACACTTTTGCATTCAGATGCAAACACCCGGCGGGACACGCCCGCCGCCAAAGGAGGCTACAACATGAATGAAATGCAGCAGCTGTCCCTGACACCGGACGGCACCCCCGAACAGGCCCAGGCCGTGGGCCTGCACTATGAGATCGTAGCCGCCGCCCAGGCCGCGGCCAACAGCCTGCTGGCCCTGGGACGCAAGCTGAAACAGATGCGGGACACCGGCGGCTACAAACGGCTTGGCTTTGAGACCTTTGCAGACTACACCGAGCAGGCCGTGGGCATCCGCCAGCGGCAGGCCTACAACTACATATCGGTGGTGGAGAATGTTCCCGCCCGGCTGGTGGAGGAAAACGCGGCCGCCGGCGTGACCAAGCTGGCTCTGCTGGGGCGCATGGCCCCAGCGGATCAACGGGAAGTGGCCGGGCAGGACCTGGCCAACATCACAGTGACCGAGCTTAAACAGATCATTGAGGAGAAGAACGGTCTGGCCGAGCAGCTGAGTCTGCTCCAGGAGGAGACCAAGCCGGCCGCGGAAGCCGAGAGCACCGAGGTGGACCTGGATGCCCTGCGCGCCGAGGCATTGGAGCAGGCCCGTGCCGAGGTGGCCGACGCTCATCAGAAGGAGCTGGACAGCGCCCTGAAAGCCCAGGCCGACCGGCTGGCCGCAGACCATGCCGATGACCTGCGCCGAAATACCGAAACTACCCGGCGGGAAGTCCAGGAAGCTGCCGAACAGCACGCGGCCGAACTGGTGGAGCAGGCCGCCGAAAACGCCCGCCGGAAACAGGCAGAAAAGGACAGCGCCGCCCTGGAGCAGGCCCGGAAAACGGCGCAGAAGCTGCAGCTTTCCGCCAGCGAGGAAAGTATCCGCTTTTCGGTGCTGTTTGAACAGCTGCAGAACGCCGCCCAGGAGATGATGGACCTTGTGGACGCCCTGACTGCCGCAGGTCGCACCGAGGAGGCAGCCAGACTGCGCACGGCGCTGGCCGGTGCTCTGCAGGCACTGGCCGGACAGCTGCCGGGTGGCGCCGGTGTTTGATGCACCGATTGTGCCGCTGCAGTCTCCCTGCCGGAACTGCCGGGAGCGACACACAGCCTGCTGGTCCGCCTGCCCACGGTACGCAGCGTACCGCACCGACCTGGACAGTTTCCAGACACAAAGAACCGCGCAGCGGGCCGTTGACGAAGCGGGCGTGCTGCGCGGGGACAAGATCCGGCGGGATGTACATAAATATGGACTTTACGAAAGGAAAAAACGATGGACCTGATTGACAAACGTTGCCGCTGTGGCAACCTCATGCACAATGTATCACCCAGACAGCAGCTCTGCGAGGAATGCCGGAAGAAACTTCTGACCGAAAAACGCAGTGAAGTCAAATCCCTGCGGTCGGAAGACGCCGCCCGGCGGGCAAAACATCCCCGGATGAAAAATCAGCCGTTCAAGAGCATCGAGCAGTGTGTCCGGGAAGCCGATGCCCTGGGCATCAGCTACGGGCAGTATGTGGCCCGCGGCCTGGATAAGGTGGAATAAGATGGACGAATTCTGGATTGTCGCCGTGCTGATCTCCGGCATCATCCTGCTGGCCGTCCTGCTGCCTTCGGAGCAGGCCCCGCCCTCTCCGAGGGTTCCTCCCCCGGCGGATACACTGCCTGACAAACCGATTCCTATGGAGCACGAACATGGAGAACAGGAGGACACCACGTGCGGAACCTGAGATTTGACGCCCAGCGCTGCACCAGCATCCCCTACGACAGCCCGCCGCCCGGCACCGCCCGCCAGCTGCAGCGTCTGGCCGAGGAGGGACGCCCCGGCGCCTGCATGAACTGCGGCTTTGAAAATGCCTGTGCCTCCCGCGGCTGTGCGATACTGCGTACTGTGAGCCGCATGGTGGCCACCATCGAAAGGAAGTGATACCGATGCCCAAAATTATGATACCTGACATTCTTAGTCTGATTATCTCTGTATTTATCCATACGGTTCTACTCTTTGTGGCATACCGCGCGGGACACAATGACGGATACCGGGAGGGGTATCTTGATTACAAATATTTCGAAAAAACGGTGCAAGACACTTTTCAGTATATGCAGCCGATCCAAATGGACCATACCCATGGAGGTGATGACGATGACTGACATTGAAATCCGCGCACTGTTGGGAGACATGCGGTCGCAGGAAGAGTGCACACGGAAAAGGATTTTGTTGCCGTGCTGGCGATGTGGTGGAGAAGCGGAGGTAAAGCAGGTAAGTACGATTGGGCGACCGCTGTTTGCTGTTTCTTGCAAAAAGCATTACTGCGGGGCATACGGATGTGCGCACAGAACGGAAAAGGAAGCAATTTTGTACTGGAACACCCGCCCTGTGCCGCCTCTTGGACGGTGTGTGGAATGCGCAAATAGTCCTGATATAGAAACGAGATCAAAAGGCATGAGGTGGTGCAGAAATTTCAGAAGCGAAGTCAAGCCAGATGGGTTCTGCAATAGCTTTGCAGCGAAGGAGTGATGCCGATGACCTGTGAAGAAAAAATTCGCTGGCTGCGGCGCTACCGCAATGCGCTGCACGCTGAGGACCGCCTGCGGGATCAGATCCGCGTAGTGAGAGCGCGCATGGAATCCACCTCGCAAGCACTAAAGCCCGTTGTGGGTGGTGGCAGCGGAGAGGGAAATTCCATTGAGTGCGGCGTTGAACTTATAGATCGATACCAGCGAGATCTATTGGCGCAGCTTGAAAAATCGCAGAAGATCCGTGCAGAAATAGAAGAAGCCATCTACGCACTTCCGGACCATCTGCAGCGTGAGGTTCTGCTGGCCCGGTACATAGATGGCCTGCCGGTATGGCGCGCCGCCAACCGGCTCAACATTTCTGAAAGATGGGTTCTGAGCAATCAGGCACGCGCCATTGAAAATCTTCAAACTGTGCATGCCAGTTCACCTTTTGATGGTATAAAATGATAACATCAGAAGCCGTAAGGAACGGGAAACCGCCTTGCGGCTTTTTATGTGTTGGCTCGCAGCTGCAAGAGGCGGAGCCTTCGGAATTTCGCGCCCGTTGTAGTTCTCGGCCGCTCATTATGATTGGAGTGGTTCATGGAGAATTACAGAAACCAAATCTACAATACCGATTGCCTGGCCGGAATGCGCATGTTGCCAGCCGGCTGCATTGACATGGTCCTGACTGATCTGCCCTATGGTACGACCAACGGTTGTTGGGATGTCCTATTACCCCTGGATACTTTGTGGCAAGAGCTACACCGCATTGCAAAACCGAATGCCGCCATGGTATTCACAGCGGCGCAGCCATTTACCACGACGCTGATTCAGAGTAATCGCAAGGAGTTCAGATACTGTTGGTACTGGGTCAAAAACCAGGTAACCGGCTTCCCCTTTAGTAAATTTCAACCGTTGCGCTGTGTGGAGGAAATAGCGGTATTTTACCGTAAAGCGCCTACTTACAATCCGCAGGGTTTGGTAGCGCTGGAACATCCGCGCAAAAACGCAGGGAAAAAGTACACAGATCAAAGCGTTTACCGCAAGGACGGTTTGTCGCGCACAACCCTGCAGCGCTACACAAACTACCCGCGTCAGATTCTGACATTTCCCTGCCAGAGGGAAGGCTTGCACCCCACGCAAAAACCGGTAGCGCTGTTTGAGTATCTCATACACACGTATACGGAGCCTGGCCAACTGGTACTGGACTGCTGCATGGGCAGCGGGACCACAAAAGTAGCCTGCCGCAACGCGGGTCGGGATTACATTGGGTTTGAGATCGACCACAATTTTTACGAGATAGCCCAGGCACGATAGACGTCAGGAGGTATGTATCATTGGCCAGGCCTCTGAAATATAAGACCGTGGAGGAACTGCAGGCCGCCATTGACGCCTATTTCACCGCCTGCAAAGGTGAACCGCTGCTGGATGCAAACGGCGAGCAGATTCTGTACAAAGGCGTGCCGGTCATCACCGGCGCGCACCCGCCCACCGTCACCGGTTTGGCCGTGGCGCTGGGCTTTTCCGGGCGGCAGGCGCTGCTCAACTACCAGGCCAAAAAGCAATTTGTGGACACGATAACGCGCGCGAAAGCCCGGTGTGAGGAATATGCCGAGCAGCGCCTGTATGACCGGGACGGCGCGAACGGTGCCCAGTTCAGTCTGCGGTGCAATTTTGGCTGGAACGACAAGGCCCCGCCGGCCGAAGAGGGGGAGGTAAAGATCCTGGATGACTTGTAAACTGTCCGAGCTGATCTCTCCTGCTTTCTTTGAGGTCCACCGCCAGATCAAGGCCGGCAAGGTGACCGAGCTGCTGGCCAAGGGCGGCCGCGGCTCCACCAAGTCCAGCTACATCAGCCTAGAGCTGATCCTGCAGCTGCTGCTCCATCCCCAGTGCCATGTCATTGTGCTGCGCAAGGTGGACAAGACGCTGCGCACCAGTGTCTATGCGCAGATCTGCTGGGCCATCGCAGCCCTGGGCCTGGGCAGCCGGTTCAAATGCACAGTAAGCCCGATGGAATGCACCTACCGCCCCACCGGGCAGAAGATTCTCTTCTTCGGCATGGACGACCCCGGAAAGCTGAAATCCCTGAAAGTCCCCTTCGGGTACATCGGCCTTTTGTGGTTCGAGGAGCTGGACCAGTTCGACGGTCCTGAGCAGGTGCGCAACGTAGAGCAGAGCTGCCTGCGCGGCGGTCCCTACGCCCTGACCTTCAAGAGCTTCAACCCGCCTGCCTCCGCGCGCAGCTGGGCCAACCGCTACGCCCTGGAGCAGCGCCCCGGCAAGCTGGTGCATCACTCCACCTATCAGACGACTCCGGCCCAATGGCTGGGGCCGCGCTTTTTGGCGGACGCCGAGCACCTGCAGGCCACAAACCCGGTGGCCTATCGCCACGAGTATGGCGGCGAGGTAGTGGGCAGCGGCACAGCGGTGTTTGAAAACCTGCGCCTGGAGGCCATACCCGACGACCTGCGCGCCGGTTTCGACCGCCCCCTCCACGGTGTGGACTGGGGCTGGTACCCTGACCCCTGGGCCTACAACGCCGTGCACTATGATGCTGCCCGGCGGACGCTCTACATTCTGGACGAGCTGACCCGGCGGCGCACCTCCAACCGGGACACCGCCACCCTGCTGCAGCAGCGCGGTCTAACCGGCGCCGATCTGATTACGGCTGATTCCGCCGAGCCTAAGAGCGTAGGCGACTACCGCGCCTTTGGCCTGGCCTGCAAGGCCGCGCAGAAAGGCCCCGGCAGCGTGAACTACAGCATGAAATGGCTGCAGGGCCTGGACGCCATCGTCATCGACCCGGCGGTCTGCCCCGACACCGCCCGGGAATTTTCCGAGTATGAGTACGAGCGGGACGCCCGCACCGGCGAGGTGCTGCCCGGCTATCCCGATCTGAACAACCACCACATTGACGCGGTGCGCTACGCCACCGAGTGTATCTGGAAGCGCAAGGGTACATGATGAATATTTTGGAAACATTGAGAGGAGCGGTCATGAAACTGCTGAATCTGCGTGATGCCCGTGCCCTGGGCTGTGATATGACGCCGCAGATGGCACAGGCGGTGGAAGCCTGGAACCGTCTGTTTTATCTGACCGACCAGCCGCCCCACAGTCTGAAGCTGGCCCAGAGCCTGACCGGCTACATGGCCACCCTGGCCACCAGCGAGATGACCTTCTCCACCGGTACTGGAGCACGGGCGGACTGGCTGCAGCAACAGTGCAGCGCCAACCTGACGCCCCACCTGTTCGAGGCGGTACAGCTGGCAGGGGTGGGCGGCATGGCAGCCGTCAAGCCTTTTGTGGAGAACGGCAGTCTCTACGCCGAAGTGATTCCCCGCAGCCGCATCTTTCCGGAGCGCTGGGGCCCCAACTATCGCCTGAACGCCGGATGCTTCACCGACTTCGACAAGATCACCGGCGACGTGGCTGTGGTCAAGGTGGAGCACTTCGACCTGCAGGACGGTGCCCTGGCCATCACGAACAAAGCCTACCGGCTCAAAACCGGCGGCCTGATGGGCGAGGAAGTGCCCCTGACCGACGTGCCCCGCTGGGCTGCTCTGGAACCGGAAGTGACGATCCAGAACGTAGACCGCCCCCACTTCGGGCTGCTGCGGATGCCCATGCTCAACACCGTAGACGCCAGCCCCTACCCGGTGAGTCTTTACGCCAACGCGCTGGACACCCTGCGCCAGCTGGATGCCGCCTACGGGGATTTCGTGTGGGAGCGGGAGACCGGCAAGCGTCGGATGATTCTGGATCGCACCGCCGCCATGCGGGACCCGGTGAACGGAAAGCCGCCCATCCCCTTCCGGGAGATGGCCAGCGACTTCTATATGACCATCGACATGCCCGACGAAAAGCCCTGGGACGATTACACCCCGGACTTCCGTTTTGACGCCTACAAAACGTCGATGGGAACCCTGCTGCGGATGCTGGAGATGCAGGTAGGGTTCAGCGCGGGGACCTTTGCCATTGAGCCGCGCACCGGACGGGTGACCGCCACCCAGGTCATCAGCGAGGACCGCACCACCTACAACACCATCAAGGCCATCCAGGACCGGGGCCTGACCACCGGCCTGCTGGATGTGCTGTACTGGTTCGATGTCTACGCCACCCTGTACAGCCTGGCCCCGGCGGGTGCCGTAGAGCCTGCGGTCAGCTTCGGAGATTCCATCTTCGAGGATACCGGCGTGGAGTTCCAGCGGCGGATGGCGCTGGCTCAGGCCAACTACCTGCGCCCCGAGCTGGTCACCGCCTGGTATTTCGGGGTGGATGAGGAAAAGGCGCGGCAGATGATGCCCGCTGCCGATACGCTGCACTTTGGTGATGCCTGATGCTCTCCCCTGACTATCTGGAGAAACTCCCCGAAGCGCTGATCCAGCTGTGGCAGCAGGTGGAGGACGACATCCTCCAGGACCTGGGGCGGCGCATCGCCCAGATGCGGGACCTGGACGCCCTGACCCCGGCGGCTCAGTGGCAGGCTTGGCGGTTGGAACAGAGCCAGCTGGTACGCAAAGGCGTGCTCTCTATCCTGGCCAAGTACAGCGGCAAGAGCAAGGAGGAAATCCGACGCCTGCTGCTGGACGCGGGCCGGGAAACACTGGCCAGCGATGACGCTATCTACAAGGCAGCGGGCCTCACTCCCTCCCCCATTGAGGAGAACGAGACCCTCAACAACCTGCTGAACGCCGGTTACCGGCAGACGCTGGGCACCTGGCAGAACCTGACCGCCACCACAGCCAACACGGTGACCGGTGCCTTTGAGAAACGGCTGGACGAAGCCTGGCTGCAAGTGTCCAGCGGTGCCTTCGACTACGACACCGCCATCCGGCGCGCCGTGGAAAATCTGGCCGACCAGATGCCGGGCGTCACCTATCCCAGCGGCCACCGGGATACCCTGGAGGTGGCTGTCCGCCGTGCGGTGCTCACTGGCGTGAATCAGACCTGTGCCAAATTGCAGCTGGCCCGGGCCGATGAGATGGGCTGCGAGTTCGTGGAGGTCACCGCCCACGAGGGAGCCCGTCCCGAGCACGCCCTCTGGCAGGGCAAGATCTATCACCGGGGCGGCGCCATCGTCTACGAGGGTGTGCGGTATGAGGATTTCGAGACCGCCACCGGCTACGGCACCGGACCGGGGCTGTGCGGCTGGAACTGCCGCCACAACTTTTACCCGTTCTTCCCGGGGGTCTCAGTCCCCAATTACACCGCCGAACGCCTGGCCGCACTCAGCGCCAAAACCGTCGAATACGACGGCAAACTCTACACCCGGTACGAGATCACCCAGATGCAGCGCGCGCTGGAACGCCGGGTGCGCAAGTACAAGCGGCGCTTTGTGGCTCTGCGGGCTGCCAGGGCAGACACCACCGCCACATCCGTCCGGCTGCGCGATGCCCGGCGGGCGCTCAGCCAGTATCTGGAGGACACCGACGGCAAGCTGGACAGCGGCCGCACCGACGTGGCAGGGTTCAGCTACCCGGAAGCCGCGCTTTCCACGGCGCAGGCGAACGACCCCTTCGAGGCATTCCGCAAGGAGAACCTTGCCGCCGGGGAGGAAGATCTGCTGCCGGGCCATGCCCAGGCGGTCATCCCACAGGAAAAGCTCACCGGCTATGCCCTGAATCTTGACCACCCGAAAGGCGCTGACAAAGCGGTTGCCTTCCGGGACGTGCTGGGCTATACTAAAGAAAACGCGCCCGCACTGGCCGCAGCGCTGCGCGACGGGCTGGGCCAGTGGAAAGCCCGTCCCCGGCCGGCCACACGCTATGGCCATCCCTATGAAGTGAAGATGATTCTGACCGGTGCCAATGGCCGGCAGGCCACGGCCAAAACTGGCTGGCTTGTCGAGCAGGAGGACACGGCGCCGCGGCTCGTCAGTGTCTATCTGTACAAACAAAAGTGAGGTGATTTTCTTGCAGCCGAAAGAGCTGGACGTCGTTCGTTTGAAAGACGGCCGTGAGGTAACGGTCCTGGAAGTGCTGGGCGACGGCGATGAATTCTATGTTGAATACGATCTGCCCGATAAAGATGATTGCGAGTTCTTTTCCGTTTCGCCGGACCAAATCGAGAAAATCACCTGGCACTCTTCCACCTGATTTTTACCATACCAGAAGCACGATGCAAACCGCACCGTGCTTTTTTATTGCGCTTTTGCATTCAAGTGCAAAGGCGCTTTCTTATGCCCACCCTGGCTGCATGAGGCCGGGGCGGGCACTTTTTATACCAAAATTTGCCCGGCATGGCGTAAAACTGTACAGCCCGTGGGAGCGACCCCGCAAAAAGCATAGGGCGGAAAGGAAGAAGCATGAAACGAGAAGAAGTCAAGGGCATCATCCCGGGCATCACCGACGAACAGCTGCAGCAGGTGATGGATCTGCACGGCGCGGACATCGAGCGCCAGAAACAGACCATCACCACCCTGACCACCGAGCGGGACGCCGTCCGCACCCAGCTGGGCGACGCCAACAAGAAGCTGGAGGGCTACGACCCCGAATGGAGAACCAAAGCCGAAAAAGCCGAGAAGGATGCCAAGGCACAGGTGGAGGAACTGCAGAAAGACTTTGCCGCCCAGACCGCCGCAGCAGGCGTCAAGTTCTCCAGCGAGAGCGCCAAACGCGCTTTCTTGTCTGACCTCAAAGCCAAGAAGCTGCCCCTGCAGGACGGCAAGCTGCTGGGCTTTGACGATTACCTGAAGAACTACAAGGAGACCGACCCCGGCGCCTTCGCCACGGAAAAGGCAGCCCCCACCATCACGGTGGGCAGCAAGGGCCAGACGCCCGCCACTTCCAGCCAGTCCTTCCTGGACAGCAAGTACAAGAACAACCCCTTCTACCATCCGAAAGGAGAATAATACATGGCCATCAAATACGACCAGATGAATGTGGATGAGAAGTATGCTTCCATCCTGGAACCCAACCTGTACTACAACCCGGTCATGGTACCCGGCGTCACCTTTACCGACAAGTACCAGACCGGCCCGGCCGGCCAGATTTTCGTGCACAAGGTGTCCACGTCCGCAGTTGAAGCCGGTACCCCCGGCAGGGACTTTGCCGACAAAAAGATGGCGGACACCTTGATTCCCATCCAGCTGAACAACAACTTCCAGCAGTCCTACAAGCTCTACGGTGTGCAGGCTGCGGCCGTCGCATTCAGCGCCGGTGAGGAAGCGCTCTCCACGGCCATTTCCGAGTGCCGCGAGGGCTGGATGCAGTGTGCCATCGCCTGCCTGGCACACGAAGGTTTTGCCGCCACCGCCACCGCTGCCATCACCGCAGAGAACGTCAAGGCCGACATCATTGCCACCCGCAAGGAAATCGTCAAGAAAAAGGGCCGCGCCAATGTGGTCATGTGCACTCCCGACTTCTACGGCGTAGTGCTGGAAGCTGCCGGCAAGGATTTTACCCCGGTACAGAATGACCGCGTTGCCGAGACCGGTAACGTGGGCAAATGGCTTGGCATGACCTTTGTGGAAGCCAACGGTGCCGCCGGCAGCATCAAGTATTACGATCACGCCGGCACCCAGCAGACCGTTGACATGACCAATGTGCAGTACGTCATGTACTACCATGAAGCGCTTTCCATCGTTTCCAACTTCGACCTGGCCCGCATTATCGAATCCGAGCGTTTTGCCGGTTCCCTCGCTCAGGTGGAAATGAACACCGGCTACCGCGTCACCAACCAGAATCTGGTAGCGGTGCGCAGCGTGTCCGGCTAAACCGAAAGGAGCCGCCTATGTACAGCACCTATGAAATCTACCAGCAAAACGGCGGCGCACTGGACCAGAAGAACTATCAGATTCTGGCCAAAAAGGCAGCATACATCCTCGACCATGAAACGATGGGGCGGGCGCGGGATGCGCCTGCCCTTATGGCCGATGCGCTGGCCGATTGCGAGTGTGCCCTCATCGATGCGCTGGCCGCCGGTCACTTTGCTGCCGACGGCGTGCAGAGCTTCAATAATGACGGTTACAGCGAGACCCGCGCCACAGCCAAGGAATCGCGCGCCGCCCTGCGCAGCCTGCTGGCGCAGTATCTGACCGTGCCCGTGAACCTGCTGGGGTTCGGCGGGCACGCTTTTGTGTAAGGAGGTGACTGCCATGCAGGGCTGTGACAAGACCGTGACCATCACCCATCTGGGGTACGATGGAGATACCGACCAGGACACCGAGCAGGTGCAGACCTTTTCCGGCTGCAGCTGGTATGGCCAGACCCGTGCCGCTTCCGGTAAGGAGGGGCTTTCCCCCGGCTGCGTCTACAAATGCCGTATTCCCCAGGCCGCCGGCTCCCCTGCCGTAGCCGTGGGCGACAAAATCCAGTGCGGGGATGTGACCGCCACCGTCACCGCCGTGCACGATAACCGGGGCCGTCCCGCCCCGCACATCTATCTGGAGGCAGAATGACCATCCAATACGACGCCCGCCTGGAACTGGACGGACTGGCCGACGCCCTGACCACACGAGGTCTTTCCCCCGGCGGAAATGTTCAGAAATTCATCGACAGCGAGGTCATCCGCCTGTGTGACCCGAAAGTTCCCTTCCGCACCGGCGTACTCAAACACAGCCCCATGATTGCCTCGGTCATCGGCCAGGGGCTGGTGATCTACGCCACGCCCTACGCCCGGTATCTCTACTATGGCGAGGTATACGGCCCCAACATTCCGATTTTCGAGGCGGGAGAGTTGGCCGGGTTCTGGTCCCCGCCCGGGCAGAAGAAGCACCCCACCGGCCGCAAGCTGACCTACAGCGGCGCACCGGAGCGGGGTGCTTTCTGGTTCGAGCGGATGAAAGCCGAGCACGGCGAAGAAATCATCCGGGGCGCAGCCGCCCTGGCCGGTGGGAGGGCCACAGTATGAATCCACTTGACGCCACCCGCAAGTGGCTGCGGGAAGAGTGCCCTCTGATCGACAAACAGGACCGCTTCAACGCCAACTACCTGGGCGCCGAAACCACCGAGTACACGCTGCGCAGCGCCGGAGACACTTGTACCACCGATGTGCTGGGCCTGGACACTGTGACCTGTAACTTTGTGTTTGTGGCGCAGCTGCCCTTCGGCAAAGCGCTGGTGCCCAATCTCAGCGCGGCGGACTTTTTTGCCAACCTTTCAGCTTGGGTACGCGGGCAGGATCGCGCCCACCAATATCCCAACGTTTCGGGGTATCAGGCCACCAAAATCGAGGCGTCCAACGCGGGCGTCATCACCCAGGCAGAAGCCAACTCTGCCCGGTATCAGCTGCAAATCAAACTGACCTTAGAGGAGGTATAACCTATGGCAGCAGCCAACATCAATTTGCCTTCCGGCCAGAAAGCCGACCGCAAACTGGAAATGATTTTTGTCAACACCGGCACCGCTGGCGGCCCCGAATACAAGTGGGAGCTGCAGGGCCGCGGCGTGGAGGACGCCAGTATCGAGTACAACCACGACGTGGAACAGACCACCGACATTCTGGGCATGACCGATACCGATGTTTCGTCCTCCAAGCCCAGCATGGAGCTGGACCCCAACACCATCCGCGGCGGCCAGAAGCTCAACGAAAAGCTGCTGGACATTGAGCGCCGCCAGGCCACCAGCGAGTTCGGCACCTTCGACGTGCTGCTGGTGCACTGCTATCTGGGCACGGCCACCACCGGTCCCTTTGCCGCCGAGGTCCATCACGGCTGCACGGTAGTTCCCACCAGCCTGGGCGGCTCCAACTATGTGGGCCTGCCCATGAACATCTATCTGTCCAACGACTGTGAACTGGGCACCGTGGCCATCGCCAATGGCGTGCCTACCTTCACCGCCGATGATGCCGAATAAGGAGGATACGCCATGCAGTTGCAGATCGACACCGGTCTGAAAACCTATGACATTCTGGACGCTGACGGCAACGTGACCGGTACCGTGCGGTTCAACCCCGCCGATCCCGGCATCGCTGCACGCTGGAAGTCCGCCGAACCGGAGATCCAGCGGCTGGCCCAGGCGGCGCAGGAAACCAACGGCGAAGAGGATGCAACACTGTCCCTGATGCTGGACGCCGACCAGAAGATCAAGTCCCTGTTCGATTACGCCTTCGGCGCCAAGGTATCGGAGGCATTTTTCGGTGGGCAGTCCGCTTTCGGCATCTGTGAGGACGGCTCCCTCGTGCTGGAGCATGTGCTCACCGCTCTGACGCCGGTGCTGGAATCTTCCATGAAGTCGGGCCTGGAAGCGGTACAGCAGCGGGCCAAAACCCACACCGCACCCTACCAGGGCACCACCCGCGGCCTGGCGCCCGGCCAGACCCTGCCTGACTGATGGGCTGGGAACTGCCCACCACGGTGGAGGTGGAAGGCCAGACCTTTGCCATCCGCAGCGACTACCGCGCCGTGCTGGATGCCATCACCGCCCTGAACGACGCCTTACTGCCGACGCACTTGCGGGTGGCCGCCTGCCTGCAGATCCTCTACCCTGCCTTTGACCGCCTCCCCGATGCCGGGGAGGCTTTCCGGGCAGCTATGACCTTCATCAATCTGGGCCAGCCGGTGCCAGACAACCAACCGGCCCGCCCTGCGCTGGTCCACTGGGACACCGACGTGCAGCTCATCGCCCCCGCCATCGACAAGGTGCTGGGCTACAGCTGCCGCGCCTGCGCCTATCTGCACTGGTGGGAGTTTGTGGGCGCCTTCCGCAACATTGGACGTGGACTGTTTGCCGAGGTGGTCGCCATCCGGGACAAACGCGCCAGGGGCAAAAAGCTGGACAAATCCGAGCAAGCCTTCGCCCGCGAGAATCCCGACCTAATCGGGACGGCGGTGCAGATGACCAGCGAGGAAGAAGAATTTTTCAAACGATTGGGGGTGTAAACTATGGCCGCAGACGGTTCCATCATCATTGATACCCGCGTCAACACCAAGGGCGCCGAAGCGGACCTGAAGGCCCTGCAGGCCAAGGCCAAAAGCACAGCCCAGCAGATCAGTGCCCTGGACAAGCAGATTACCCAGGCAACCGGCAAACGCACCAAACTGGCCGACGACCTGGCCAAAGCCAAAGCCGAAGCCCAGGCCACCGAAACCGCCATCCAGGGGGTAAACAGCCAGCTCGCCGCCGCTAAATCCGCCGCGGCGGCGCAGGTACGCCAGGAATACCCCGGCATGTCCGACGCCAATGTGAACAGCATCGCCACCAGCCGCGTGCTGGGTTCCCATGCCTCGCTTGTGGCGGAGAGTGACAAGCTGACTGCCGCGCTGGAAAAACAGACGGCCACCGTTGCCGAGATCGAATCCGAATATCAGAAGCAGGTAAGCACCGTCACGCAGCTTCAACAGCAGCACAGCAATCTGCAGCAGCAGCTGGAACAGGAGCAGGCCGCCGTCACACGCACCACCGCACAGTACGCCAAACAGCAGAAAGTGCAAACGCAGACCAACGCACAAAAGGTTGCTTCTGCTTCCACCGCCATGCAAAAGTTCGGCACCCGCCTGGGCGGCATCGTTTCCGGTGCGCTGCTTTTCAACGTCATTTCCTCGGCCCTCACCAAAATGGTGGGCTGGTTCGGCAGTGCCATGCAGTCCAGTGATGCTTTCCATCAGAGTCTGGCCAACCTGCAGGGAGCCGCCAGTGTGGCCGCTGCCCCGCTGGTACAGACGCTGGGCAGCGCTTTGAGCTATGTCATCAATCTGCTGGCCACCGGCATCAGCTACCTGGCCCGGTTCATCAGCCTTCTGACCGGCAAGAGCATCGGCGCCATGAAATCCGCCGCCAAGGGGATGAACAGCTACGGCAGCGCCGCCAGCGGTGCCGCCAAAGACACCGAGAAAGCCACCCGCAGCCTGGCGGGCTTTGATGAGATCACCCGCCTGGACGTGCCGCAAGACAACACCTCCGGCGGAGGAGGCAGCGCGGGCAGCACTGCTCCCAACTATGACTTTGTGGACCAGACCGGCGCCGGCTTTTCCAGCCTGATGGACCGCGTACAGGATTTCTGGTCGGCCTTCAAGGAAGCCCTCGCCCCCAGTATTGCCGCTTGGAGCGCGGCGTGGGAGCAGATCAAGGCCACTGCGCTGGCCGTTTGGCCGCAGATTCAAGCTGCCGCCAACGGTCTGTGGACCAACGCCCTGCAGCCGCTGCTCTCCTATCTGGTGGGAACTTTCTGGCCAGGTGTGATCAATGCCTTCTCCCAGGCCTTTGCGCCCATCGTGGGCGGCACCATCTCCACAGCCATCCAGGTCTTTGCCGATTTCTTTGTGTGGGCCTGCGGCATCATGACGGATGCCATCAACAACATTCTGCAACCAGCCCTGGAAGTTGTGCTGCAGATCTGGCAGGGCATGATGGCCGGCATTCAGAATGCCTGGAATACATACGGGCAGCCCCTCATGGACGGCGTTGTGGCCGCGTTCCACAACCTTGAATCCATCTTCAGCACGCTGTACTACACGGTGATAGAACCGATCGTGTCCAACCTGATTGATCTTTTGTCCCAGTTGTGGCAGAACCATCTGCAGCAGCTGTGGAACGACCTTCTGCTGCTGTTCGGCAGCCTACAGAACACGATTCTGACCTTCTGGAACAACGTCCTGGCCCCGCTCATCAACTGGTTAGTGGCCAGTTTCGGCCCGGTGTTTTCCGATGTGTTCAACGCGGTGGCAGGAATTGTGGAAACCGCCGTCGGCCTGATGGCAGATGCCATCGACATCATTCTGGTGGTTCTGCGCGGCCTTCTTGACTTTCTCTCCGCAGTCTTCCGCGGGGATTGGGGAGCCGCCTGGAATGCCATCGCCGAAACCGCCCTGGCTGTATGGGACCGCATCAAAAGCGGCATCAAGAGCGCCGTGAACGGCATCATCGGGTTCATCAATGGCATGATTCAAGCCGTGGTGAACGGCCTGAACCGCGTTATCGACGCCGTCAACACCCTGTCCTTTGATGTACCGGACTGGGTGCCGGGCATCGGCGGGTCCTCGCTGGGGTTCGATTTTACCCATATCACCGCCCCGCAGATCCCCTACCTGGCCCAGGGCGCGGTTATTCCGCCCAACCGGGAATTCATGGCAGTGCTGGGCGACCAGAGCCACGGCACCAACGTGGAGGCACCCCTCGCCACCATCCAGGAGGCGGTGGCCTCCGTCATGCAGGACTACCAGGACGGCAACCTGGCCGCTTTAGGGCAGGTTCTGGCTACCCTGCGGGAGATCCTGTCCGCCATTTATGGCATCAACATCGGGGATGAAGTCATTGGGCAGTCAGCTGCCCGGTACCAGACCCGACAATCCATTATCACCGGGAGGGCCTGATGCGAAAAGAAGTTACCTTTTACCAGATCGACGGCAAGCCCATGCTGGCCCCGGATACAGAACCGGAGTTCACCTTCACCGATCTGGATTCCAGCGATTCCGGCCGGGATGAGAGCGGCGTCATGCACCGCATTGTAGTGCGGGAAAAAGTGGGTACCTGGTCTTTCAACTACAGCACCCTGACCGATGCCCAGTATGCCTATCTGGTAGGGTTGTTTGCGGGCAAAGCACAGTTTTCCTTTACCCATCCCAAGCCTGGCTCCTCCACCGAGACGGAGACCTCCACCTGCTACTGCAGCAATTACAGTATTGCCTGGCGCAATGCCCGCACCGGCACCTGGAGGAACCTAAAATTCAACATCATCGAATGCTGAGGAGGGGCGCATGATCAAGCACAAAATTCTGCTCCCCGACGGCACCGTTCTTACCAGCGGCAATGCCGGCACAGACGCCATCCGCAGCGTAACCCTCACCGAGCAGGTCAACGACGAAACCGACCTCTGCCCCGGTGCCGCCTGTGCGGCCTGCGCCGAAATCGAGCTGTGGGCCCCGCTGAACGGTCTCACCATTGGGCAAGGCACGGAGATCAAGCTGTTCCGAATGGATGGAACGAGCGGTACCGAGGTGGCCGTGGGCATCTTCCTGGCAGAGCAGCCGCAGAAGAAAAGCGCCAACGTCATCAAGGTCACAGCCTACGACCGAATGACGCTGCTGGACAAAGCCCTGTCCCCCTGGCTGCGGGAGCATCAGGGGGACTTTCCTATGAGCCTTGCAGCCTTTATCGGGGCCGTCTGTGGACAATGCGGCGTAGTCCTCTCCGATGGAACGCTGGACCGCCTGCCCAACGCCGACTACCAGGTCCGGGCATTCTATGCCGACAATCTGACCGGACGGCAGCTGATTCAGTGGGCAGCCCAGGCGGCCTGCTGCTTTGCCCGCATGACGCCGGACGGCTCTCTGGAATTTGCCTGGTACGCGGAAAATGCGGCTACCGGGATTTTCCCGGATGCCGCGGAGCACTGGGTGGCGCTGGACCTGTCCGGTCAGATTCTGACCTGCTCCGATGGGAGTATCTGGACATACAACCAGGACACAGCCACATATTACAGCGGCGGTCTGACCTACGAGGACTACGAAACCGCGTCCCTGGACAAAGTCCAGATCCGCCAGTCCGACGATGACGTGGGCGTGATCTGGCCACCCGATGCGGCCGGTACAAACGCACTTGTCCTGCAAGGCAATCTTCTGCTGACAACAGACAGCACCGCGGCGCTGCAGCCGGTGGCACAGACGGTCTATGAACGATTGCAGCGGGTTACCTACACGCCGCTGGAAGTGAGCTTTCCCTGTACGATGGACATGCCCGCTCCCGGCCAGATCATCACTGTGGCCGACGCCTACGGACGACCGCTGCAGATGTATACCATGCAGCGGACCATCACCGGCCAAAAGGTCACCCTGAAGGCCACCGGCCACCCCCGGCGGGACGGCACCACAGCGGTCAACAGCCAGACCTTGCGCAACCTGCAGGGCAAAATCCTGGAAATCAAAACCAGTGTGGACGGTCTCAGCGTCAAAGCAGCCAACCTGCAAAACGATTATACGAAACTGACCCAAACCGTAGATGGCCTGGAATTGACTGTCGTGAAAGACGGAGAAGTCCGCACAGCTTTTGCAGCAGATTCCACCAGCGTGACCATCTCCAGCGGTGTCATCACCTTTGCCTCTAACACCCTGGTGGTGGAAAGCGACAACTTCCACCTAGACAAGAGCGGCAACGTGCAGATCACCGGTTCCTTCTATTCCAAAAACAGCAACGGCAATTCGGTGAACCTGGCGGACGGCATCGCAGCGTTCTATGCCCGGGATTCCTCGGGCGAAAGCTATCCAACCAC
>DXBP01000044.1 GCA_019116445.1 Candidatus Gemmiger excrementigallinarum | reverse complement strand
AAGCAGAATAACCGTAACAAAAATCGGATGAAAATCACGCTTGCCACAAAGCTAACTACCAATGCACATTCCGTCTATTCGAAAAAGAAGAAAGATAAAAACAATGTCACAAAAATTGCCGAACTTCTTCGATCCATTGATATAAATTTATACTTATCCTCCGAAGATGCGAACAGATTAAATAATTTAATTGCTACATTGGCGGACCGAACCACTGATGAAACAATCAAATCTTTTATAGAATGGGAAGCCACAGTGCTCTCAAATTACAGTATCGAACAAATCAAATCTATCGCAGACAAAAACACTGATACGAAATCTCACCCTTCTACAACCGGATTTTACGACTTTGCAATTAGGCGCCTTAGACTCTTAAAAAACGTCCGGACTATATTAAAGGCGCTCTCTGCTGCCCCCAAAAACGAGGATGCTTACCTCGGTGTTCTGGAAGATAAAGGTTCGATCTACATACGCTCCTCTTATCGAATGCTTTGCCCCGAATCACGTACTTCTGAGTTTGCCCTCGGGATTCGCAACCTTAGAGAAGTCAACACCAGCTTAAACAACCTACAAAACGAAATTTGTTCTGCATCCTTAGTTTCTGTAGTATCTCAATTCAATGACCTTTGTCGAGAACACAATATTAAAGACGTTGCACCATTCATTGGGCTTTCAAAACTAATTGTTGGAGAAGGTAAAGAAGGAGGAAAAGACCATCTCCCCTATGAACCTTCAAATGGGGAAAAAGGCATTCTACTTTTACAAAAATCGCTATCTTCGCCTGCTGACGCCTATTTAATTGATGAACCTGAACTTGGAATGGGTAACTCCTATATCGATCAGTGTATTAGACCAAAACTTAGTGATTTGGCCAAAGAGCATAAAATAGTAGTGGTTGCCACGCACAACGCTAATATAGCCGTACGGACGTTACCATATCAAACCATTTTTCGTAAATATGATAAAGGCGTTTACTACACATATACCGGGAACCCGTTCACAAATAAACTAGTGGATATCAATGACCCCGACAATGTACTTTCGTGGAAAGATGAGAGTATGCATACACTAGAAGGAGGGAAAGAAGCTTTTTATGAGCGAGAACACATCTACGAAATCGGTAGTCATCAATGTTGAACTTTTGGACAAGGGCGGTAAGGACATTCTGCATTTCGATTTGGTATCAGAATCACATCCTCAAGGCATAGATGTAGATTTAAATGCTGAAGATGGACAAAATCAACTGGTTACTGTCTTTTCTTGCTTACTCCAAAAGCTTTTAATAAGCAAAGTTGTTCTTCAGTTAAAAATTGAAGCCAGTTATACTCGTGCACTATTTAAAGAGGTATGCACTGAGTACATCAAAAATTTAAACAGCGAATTGGATTCTGTTTATGAGCAAATGATAAGCGAACAATTAGTATGAATCTAAATAAAGGTCGTATTCTTTCCTAAACCAACATTATATACACAGATACTCCGAGGCCCTTCTATTATGCTACTTCGTGTTTGCTGCCTATACCGGGTTTCTACAACGGCCCAAGCCGATCATAATGATATCCCCATGCAGCGGGAGGCGTGTCAGGAATATGCGCGGGAGCACGGGTTGTGGATCATCAAAGAATACCAGGAGCGCGGCATTTCGGCGTTTAAAACTCCAGCTGAAGATCGAGACGCCCTGCAGAAGCTGCGCGAGGACGCGCTCGAGAAGCGTTTTGACATCCTGCTCGTCTTTATGTTCGACAGAATCGGGCGCCGGAGCGACGAAACGCCTTTCGTTGTCGAATGGTTTATCAAGCACGGCATCCGCGTCATCAGTGTTAAAGAGGGCGAACAAATTCTGGACAGCCACACAGACCGGCTACTCAATTACATTCGCTACTGGCAAGGTGAAGGCGAATCCCAAAATACCTCCCTGCGCATCCAGACACGGCTTCGTCAGATGCACCAGGAAGGCTATTATACCGGTGGCCCTGTTACTTATGGATATCGCCTGACCTACACCGGACGCCGAAACAAAAAGGGGAAGCCTGTTCAGGATCTTCTGGTTTGCGACGAAGAGGCCGCCATTGTCAAAGAAATTTTTGCTCGGACCGTTTCCGAACAAATTAGCACCACAACTCTCGCCAACGATCTGAACCAGCGAGGCCTTCGTACACGGGCAGGTGCCAAATTTCAATGTCGGACAATTAAGAGCATTCTGCAAAACCGCGCTTACCTTGGATACATAATAAAGCGGGACGTCGCCTCACCACATATTCCGATTTTGCAGATTATTGATGAGACCACTTTTGAAAAGGCAAACCAAATTCTTACCAGTCGCTCTGTGGCTACAGTTCAGCGGCGCTCGATACCAAGAAAGGGAAAGTCGGCACTCCTTTCCGGCATTCTCTTTTGCGGCACCTGTGGCCATCGTCTTTCCACCAGCCGTCCGGCAGAAAACTCCCGGCGAAACAAAACTCAGTATGTTTGTCCTATCTGTCGGAAAGCACAGTTTGTTGAGCGCGGGCAATCCACCTATACAGCCGAAACCGTAGATGCTATGGTTCTGCGGCAGACCTCTACCCTACTGAATCTATTTACCGCACATTCAGAAGCTTCCTTGCGGAAAACTTTGGAGGAGAAGTGCAAGGCAGCAAAGCAGCGATTACAGGAAGAAAAGGACCGTTTGGAATCGGCAAAGGCAGAACTCTCCAAGAGAGAAAATGAAGTGATTCGCGTTCTGGATGGCAGAAGCAAATATACTGCCAAAGAACTGAGCGCTCTGATTCACGAACAGAACACAATTTGCAATCGCTTGTCCGGCTGGGTAGATCGGTTGAACGGCCAAAATCAACATCTGCAATACATTTCTCGAAACCTATCTTTCCTGTACGCCACTGTCCTGAGCTGGAAACGTATATTACCCACTGCCGCAGAAGAGGAACAGCGCGAAATCTTGCGGGAACTCTTCCAGCGGGTTGAGATCCAGCGAGGCTACGCCATAAACCTTAACCTCACATCAAACTATTCTTTCTTCCTGTCCTGTACCGGGAAAACCAAGAAGAGCGTCTGCAGCGTCAAGCCGTAGGCGCTTTCCTCGCATTTACGTTATTTTTTGTTTTTGAAGTTTGCCTTCACATCATTGGCAGGAAAAATCATTTTCAAGCAATTTATCATCATAATAACGATATATTTTTTACTTTTCGACAAAATCCGCTGTTTTAGAGCACCTGACTTTTAATCAGGGTGTCGTCCGTTCAAGTCGGACTGGGGCAGCCAACAAGCGATAGAGTTTAATGCTCTATCGCTTTTTCTTTTTATTTTATTGTGTACAGGTTTTCCCCGGAGGAGGTCCGGCGTTGCTTTGTCCCCTTCCCTTCGGCGGCAAACCGCACCGTTGCTTTCGATTCGGAACAGCAAAAGGCAGCAAGCCGATGGCCTGCTGCCTTTTGTCTTTTGATCGTGATTCCGTTTTCAGGCCGGTTCGCCCTGCATCAGGTACACCTGGGTGGTAAAGATCCCATCCTTACAATGGACGGACAAATCCCCCTTGTATTTGCGGGCAATGGCCCGCACACTTTTCAGGCCGTAGCCATGGTACCCGCGTTCCTCCTGTTTAGTAGTACGGGGCAGGCCGTCTTCCAGCACCGGGTCGGGCCCCTGGAAGAAATTCATCACATCGATGGAAACAAGATTTCCCTTTTGCTCCATTACCAGGCTGATGATCCGCTTTTGGGGTTCCGCCAGCTGTTCCGTGGCAGTGATGGCGTTTTCCAGCAGGTTTCCGAAAAGAGAGTACACATCCATGGTATCAAGAAACCCCAGATCCTTGCCCGATCCCATGCAGGTGATGGAAATTCCCTTGCCGCGACAGCGCAGGCTTTTTTCGTTGAGGATAATATCCAGCACCTCGCTGCCGGTGTGATAGATGCCGTCGTAGGTATCGATGATGCTGCGCATGGAGTCAATCTCCCGCTGCGGCAGCCTGCCTTCCAGTGCCACCAGTTTGTGTTTCAGGTCATGGCATTGGATGCTGAGCATCTCGGCGTTTTCCTTGCTGGTTTCATACTGGCGGCGTTCTTCCTCGTGTATGCGACGGAACAGAAGATGCTCGCTTTCCTTGCGCAGATTGTAGTACAGAAAGAACTCGAAGAACAGCGCCAGCACACAGCAGGTAATGGCATACAGCGCCGTGCTGGCTACGGTAAAGAAGTTCAGTTCCCCGGCCAGGCGCAGCAGCCGGGTGATACCGGTACAAATCAGCACGATCACCACCGACACCGCCGTAATGCGAGGGTCGGTATATTCATAATAGCGATTGTTGCGCAGCCAGCGCCCCAGGGTAAAATAAAGCACCAGATACACCGCACTGACACAGACGAATTCCAGGGGGTTGCTCCAATGGGGAATCCAGGGCAATTCGGCGGCCAGACGACTGATATGATGGCCGATGTGCTGGGCTGCCACCCCTGCCACACAGGCGGACAACACCGTGACAAAGGGCACTTCAAACGCAAACCACATACACAGGATGATGCAGACGATGGTGAGCTGAAGGTTGACAAGATTGCCCAATTCCCCCAGCGGTTTCAGGTAAGAAAAGCCCCATCCTCCGGCCAACGCCGCTGCCAGCGCCGCGGCCAGCCGAAGGGCAAAGTGCTGCCGCCGCGGCAACGGCTGCAAAAACAAAAACGCGCCCATGAGAATTTCGATGGTGTAGGACACTCGGATAAATAGTTGCATGTCAGCCTCCCTGCCTTGCCCCGCCCAGAAACTCGGCATAGGCTTTTAAAAATTGTGCGCGCTGGGTGCGGGCGATGACCAGTTCCTCGCCGTCCACCACGCAAACCTCTTTCTTGATCTCACTCACAAAGCGAAGATTCACCAGGCAGCCCCGGTCGCACCGGCAAAACAACGGACTGTTCAGCTTTTTTTCCGCTGCCGAAAGCGAAAGATATTCCGAGAAAACACCCTCCCGGGAATGATAGACCACATAGTGACCCTCCACCGTCAGGTAGCGGATCAGATGCACCTGCAGCGCGCGCAGTTCGCCCTCCTGCCGCACGGTGATCCGGTCCGAAGCACTGCGGGCCACCCGGGACAACGCCCGGGTCATCTTGAGCAAAAACGCATAGGGGTCCACCGGCTTCACGATGAAATCCAGCGCATCCACCTCGTAGCCTTCCACCGCCATCTGGGCGATGTTGGTCACGAAAATGAGCACCACGGTGGAGTCCATCCGCCGCAGCGCACGGGCCGCCTGCATTCCGTTTTGCCCGGTGGGGAATTCAATATCCAGAAACACCAGATCATACCCCTGCTGGTACCGCACCAGAAAGGCATCCGCCGAGGAGAATTCATCCACACAGAACTGGATGTTCTTCCGGCGCGCCACCTCTTCCAGGTATCCCCGCAGCCGCTGACGCTCCGCCGCCTCGTCGTCCACGATGGCTACGTTGAGCATCATGACGCCCTCCTCCTTTCCTGTATCTTCAGGCCCCGCCGGGCCTGTCCGCCAATCCGATTCCGTATGGGTATGGTACCATACCCCCCGGCATTCTGACAAGATTTTCCCTTTGCATACACAGAATACGCCGGGCATGACCGCCCGGCGTATTTCGGAAAAGAGGAATTATTTCATCGTCTTATCTTTAGAACGCTTTTTGCCCTCCTGATAGAGTGCCGCGCCCGTCCAGACAAGGCCGATTGCAAAGAGTGCGAGGAACACCCCGTCCGCCGTGTACAGAGCGCTCTGCCACCAGGGGGTGACACTGACGATCTGGGTGGTGGAGGAGATGCCGTTCATGGCGTTGGACCAGGCAGTCTGATAGCAGATGCGCTTGGCCGACTGACGCATGGCCCAGGCCATCTGGCTGTAACCGGTTTCGAAACGGTTGAAGTGGCCATCGGTCTTGGGCGTGCTGCCGTCGGGCAGGTCGCTGCCACCCACCAGAACACCGTACACCTGCTCGAAGTAGGGGTCGCAGTCCTGGCTGCCGTCCATATCGCCGTAAGCGTCGGTGACGATGATACCCTTCATGCCGCATTCGCCGCGCAGGAAGTCGGTACCCAGGGCAGAGCAGGCTGCACCAGCCTGCACGCCGAAGCGGGAGAAGGAGGCCATGGTGTTGAAGGCGCCGCCTTCCACGATGGGAAGCTCAAAGGCGCGCAGGTAGATTTCGCGGATGGTCTGCTCGTTGACCCAGGTGCACACACCGTGGCGGTTGGTTTCCTGGTCGTTCAGCGCGCAGTGCTTGTTGTAGACATGGACGCCCTTTTCCTCGATGGCCGCGCACTCGGCTGCGCCCATCATGCCGGTAAGGGTGCCGCACTCGCTGAAGTACTCGCAGGTACGGCCAGCGTAGGGAGAGCGATGGATGTTCAGACCGATGCCGTACAGGCCGCTGGCACCGGCCCAGATGCCGTCATTGCCGATGATGTTGCCTGCCTTGGCGGCCAGTTCCCGGTTGAAGGTGGCAGCCAGAATACCGTTGGCCGGGAAACCGGTCATCATGTTGAAGCCTTCGGGATCGGCCTGCTGGGTCACATTGCCCTCGGAATCCACAAAGCCTTCCGCCGCAGCGTTGCGGTAGGCAAGGCCGTTCTGACCGGTATAGTAACCGGCCTTGAAGGCCCAGCCGCCGAAGCCGTTGGGGCCGTTTTCATCCTTGGTCTGGGGTTTGGCCACGCTCTCCACAGGCTCGGTCATGTGGAAGCCGCTGGAAACCAGGGCCACGGTATCTTCCCAGGTGAGCTGGTCCATAAAGGTATCCCAGATGGGATCGTTGAAACTGATCTCATTGCCCTGGTCATCGTAGCGCATATCAATAAGCTTCAGACCAGCGTCCACACCGTAAGCGGGATATTCGCCGTCGTCCTGGGGGATGGGCTGCTGGTACTGTGCCGGTACACCGGCGGCGTTGTTGTACTTACCGGTCTGCTCGGGCAGCTGGGCGTAGATGTCCTTCGCCATCTGCTCGGTCATGGTCAGGGTCGCATGGCCGTTGACTATATCGAAGGAAACGGCGTTCCAGTTGTCGCGGCTGTAGTATTCCACGCTGTTGTCGCCGCGGCCTTCGTAGAGGTTGATGTCCGCAAAGTCAAACAGGTTGGTGACCTGCACATTGGTGACGCCGTCCAGGCTGGAAACCGCGTCAGAGAAAGCGTACTTGTCCTTATTGAAGCTCAGGGTGAACTTCTGCACCAGAGAAGCATCGCCGGTGCCGCCTACCATCTTGCTTTCGTCCACCGCAACGCCGTTGGCCTTCTTGGCCGCCAGCACGTTGTTGACGGCCTCGTGGGCATCGCCGCCCACGGCCAGATAGTAGTCGCCGTCCATCAGCACGTAACCCTTGGCGCCGTAGGAATCGTAGGAAGCAAAGTACTTTTCATCCACCGGGATGGTCAGGGTTTCGCTCTCACCGGGGGCCAGGATCTGGGTCTTGCCGAAGTCCACCAGTTCCACCGAGGGAACCTGGATGCTGTTGGTTTTGGCGTACTCGCCGTAAGGCTTGGAGATGTACACCGGCACAGAGCACTTGCCGGAATAGGTATCGGAAGTATTGGTAACGGTGACGGTAACGTTGTACTCGCGGTCGCCGTTCTTCTGCACGCTCATGTCAGACAGAGCGAACTCGGCGTAGGAGAGGCCATAGCCGAAGGGACGGGCCACCACAGAGGCGTAGTCGTAGTCGCCCACGTTGGCGGTGCCCAGCACCAGGTCCTCGTAGCGGGTTTCGGTATAGCGATAGCCCAGGTACATACCTTCCTGGTAGACCACGTAGCCGGCCAGGGTGGTAGCGGGGTACTGGCCGGTGCCCAGTTCGTTGGGCACGCCCAGTTCATCGGCATTTTCGTAGATCCAGCGGCCGAAGTTGACGTTGACAGGGTTCTTGGCGTTGTCCACCCACATGGTGTCGGGCAGGCGGCCGGAGGGAGAAACCGTACCGGACAGCACCTGGCCCACGGCGTCGCCGCCTACACCCATGGCACCGACCCACAGAGCAGCGTCGATGTCGGGATCGGCCAGGAAATCACCTTCGATCATACCGGCATAGTTGATGACCACGATGATCTTCTTGATCTCACCGGCAGCCTTCTTGGCTTTCAGGCCTTCCAGGACCGAAAGTTCGTTTTCGTTCAGACCCAGGTAGTCGGGGCCGAGGCCATCGCCATTGTCGATGCCGTCGCCGCCCACGCCGATGAGGTCGTAGCCTTCGCCGCCCACACGGCCCACCACAAAGATGGCGGCGTCACCGTACTGGGCAAAGCTGCTGCCCGCGGCTTCATCCACCACCGTCCAGGGGGCCTCGTGGATCATCAGCGTGGTAGTGCCGAACTTGCCTTCGCTGCCACGCTTGTACTGGGCCCAATCTTCGGAGGTATACGCCGCCTGCAGGGTGGGGTTGACGTTGAAACCGGCCTTGGTCAGGGAGTCCACAAAGCCCACTGCATCATTGACGCTGATGGTGCCGGAACCGGTACCGCCGTAAACGGGGTCATAGGCGGTAACACCTACCAGGCTCAGGTTGCTGCCCGTCGTCAGGGGCAGGGCATTGTTATCGTTTTTCAGCAGGACCATGCCTTCGCCGAGGACCTCGGCGGCCGTCGCCTTACCGGCGGCGCGCAGTTCGCCCACGCTGGAGAAATCGGATTTGTAATACTCGGTATCTTCGTTGGCCTCGCCCGTTTCGATGACTTCAAAGGTCTTGGTACCCAGCGTGCCGTTGATGGCGTCCGCGTTTTCGCCGGTGATCAGGGTCGCCAGCACCAGGACGCCCGCCAGCAGCATGCTGATGACGGTGAGGAGTTTACGCTGCAGTTTGTATTTCATGGTGTCCTCCTTTCATTCCTCCACAGTCTGACGCATGAACACGCAGGCGATGCTCAGCACAAGGCTTGCCGCGTACAGCACAATGTTTACAAAGAATTCCAGGGGGAAACCGGAAAACTGAATGCCGGTGACCACCGAAGAAACGTAGAAATAAATGTAGTACCCATAGAACAGCAGCGAAAGGAAGTTCCCCACCAACAGGGCCGAGGGTGCAAAACGCTCCTGCTTGAGTGCGATGAGCGCCACGGTAAGTACCACACCGGCGATCATGATGCCGAAGGCCTGCCAGGACATATACCGGCTGCTGGAGTAGATGGCCAGGTAAGCCAGAGCCGTCACCAAAGACAGGGCCGTGGCGACCAGGGTTACCCGGAACCCCAGGGGTTTGTTTGCCAAAAAGTTTTTCATGCTCCTTCTCCTTTGTTTATTTCGACCGTTGCACGGCGGCGGCTTGCTTGCCCCTCCCTTCCCCGCCGGATATACCGGACGGCCGTTCCATACCTGTAAAGATACTCCACCGCGGCGGTTTGTTGGCCGTTTCAGCGCGAATTGCCTTTTTACAGCGCGAATTGCGATGTTGTACATTTTTTCAGCTCGTCCGGGCATATCTTTTCGCCAAAACAACGGGATATGATGAAAATTGTGTGTACCTTCCCCGCCCTGTCCCCCGGGTATGGTCGGGCGCAAGCCGGGGATTTTCTTGACATTTGGGCCCGACCTGTGCTATAGTATTACTAATTACTGGTAGTCGCCTGAAGAGAAGCAGCGGACAAAAGGTTGTCCGCTGCTTCTCTTTTTTTGTGTGCCGGTAAGAAAGTTGTTTTTATTATAAAGGAGAAGAGAATCGTATGCCCCAAACCAAATTCCAGAACATCATCTACACCATCATCATGGCCATCATCATGGTCTACGGCATGATCGTCTACAACGTGGCGCTGAACACCGGCGGCGTGACCAACGCCACCTTCGCCATGGCCCTGCACGAAATGCCCATCATGGTGCCCATCGCCATCATTCTGGAGTTCTTTATTGTGGAAAAGCTGGCCACCAAGTTGGCCTTCACCGTCATGCGGCCCACCGACCGGCCCCAGTTCATCACCTATGCCATCTCGACAATGATCGTCTGCCTGATGTGCCCCACCATGAGCCTGATCGCCACCCTGCTGTTCAAAGAGCCCAGCTTTGGCACCTGGGTGCAGACCTGGGGCTGCAATATGCCCATGGCGCTGATCTGGCAGCTGCTGTTTGCCGGTCCGCTGACCCGCCTGATCTTCCGCAACCTGTTCCGCAAACAGCTGACGGCTGCCGCAGCCACTGCCGGAAACACCGACCACGAATAACAAAAGAAGCTGCCGAAAGGCAGCTCTTTTTGTATCTTGCGTAGATTTGCGGGCAGATTTCTTGACACTTTTTGCCTTTTGCGTAAAATAAGGAAAGAAACAATAAGTATTCTTATTATAAGAGGTCTTACCATGGAAAGTCTGCATTATCTGCTGATGAAATCCCATTCCCTGTTTTCCAAGCGGGTGCTGGGGGAAGCCGCCAAAAACGGCCTGACTCCCGGTCAGCCCAAGGTGCTGGAGTTTTTGCTGGAGGCCGGGGAGGCTGACCAGAAAACCATTGCCGCCCACTGTGAGATCGAACCGGCCACCGTGGGCAGTATCCTGCTGCGGATGGAGGAGAACGGGCTGATTTTGCGGCGGCAGAAGGCAGGCAACCGGCGTTCGCTGTACGTTTCCCTTACCGACAAAGGGCTGGAGGCCGCAGCCCGGGTGGAACGCATCTTCCATGGTTTTGAGGCCGACGCCACACGGGGGCTTTCGGCCCAGGAGACCGAGCTGCTGCAAAGCCTTTTGAGCAAACTGTGTGACGCCCTGCAATCTGATACAAAGAAGGAGTAATCATGACTGAAACCGTTTCCTTTTCCATCCCGTCCCTCATCAAGCGCGCTGTTTTTCTCTGCCTGGGCCTGATCATCATGGCTTTCGGCGTGGCCTTTTCCATCAAAGCCGCCCTGGGCACCTCCCCCATCTCCAGCGTGCCCTACGTTACCGGCGCCATTTCCGGCCTGAGCGTGGGTACCACCACCATCATCATGAACACGCTGTTCGTCCTTATCCAGATCCTGATCCTGCGCCGCCAGTACCAGTGGGTACAGCTGCTGCAGCTGCCTGCCGCCGTACTGTTCGGCATGGCCATTGACGTGGCCGGTTGGATGATCGACGGCCTGACCCCCACCGCATACTGGCAAAAATGGCTGGTCTGCCTGGTGGGCATCTTCCTGGTGGCGCTGGGTGTCAGCGTGGAAGTGACAGCCCGGCTCATCACCACAGCGGGCGAGGGCATCGTACTGGCCATCTGCCAGGTAGCCCCCGTCAAATTCGGCAACATGAAGATGACCTTTGACCTGACGCTGGTGGCGCTGTCCATCATCCTGTCCTTTACCTTCCTGGGGCATCTGGACGGCGTGCGGGAAGGCACCGTAGCCGCCGCTGTGCTGGTGGGCCAGCTGACCAAGCAGCTGACCAAACCCATGGCCGCCTTTGAAAAGACCTGCCTGAACTGAGTTTTGCCAAACGCACGACCTTGCATAAGGCGTGCGTTTTTTCTGTTTGGCAGAATTGGCAGCCGGCGCTGTATTGATTTTGCCGCAAAAACACGGTATTATAATAGGGAATGCGGCGGGTTCCACCCCGCCAGCCCAGAAGAAGGAGTTTTGTGATGGAAAACTACGTTCTGTTCACCGAATCGACCTGCGACCTGACCCCCGAACTCGTGCAGGAAATGGATATACAGGTACTGCCCATGACCTTCACCGTTGACGGCCAGAGCTACCGCAACTTCCCTGACAACCGCGAAATGAGCCCCAAGACCTTCTACGACAAGCTGCGCAGCGGCAGTATGTCCACCACCAGCCAGGTATCCATCTCGGACTATGAGGCAGCCTTCACCCCCTATCTGGAACAGGGCATGGACATTTTGTACCTGGCTTTTTCCAGCGGCCTTTCCGGCACCTACCAGGCCAGCAAAGTTGCCATTGAAGAGTTGCTGGAGAAGTTCCCCGGCCGCAAGATCATCAGCATTGACAGCCTGCAGGCCAGCATGGGCGAAGGTCTGTTCGTTTACACCGTGGCGGAACTGCGGAAAAACGGCGCCACCCTGGACGAGGCAGCGGCCTTTGCCAGCGAAAACGTCCAGCGCTTCTGCGCCTGGTTCACCGTCAACGACCTGATGTTCCTCAAGCGCGGCGGCCGCCTGAGCGGTGCCGCTGCCGTGGCGGGCACGCTGCTGGGCATCAAACCGGTGCTGCACGTGGACCCCGAAGGCCACCTGATCGCCATGGAAAAAGTCCGCGGCCGCCGGGCCAGCCTGGATGCCCTGGTGAAGCATTTTGCCAACAGCGCCGACAAAAACTACAGCGAGATGACGGTTTTTGTGAGCCATGGCGACTGCCTGGAAGACTGCCAGTACGTGGTGGACAAGATCAAAGAATACGGCGTCAAGCGCGTCTGCATCGGGGACATCGGCCCCGTCATCGGCGCTCACAGCGGCCCCGGCACCGTAGCCCTCTTCTTCCTGGGCGGCCCCCGCTAAACTGTATTTGACCGCATAAAAAACACCGCCCCGCACCGTGAGATTACGGCGCGGGGCGGTTTTGTTTGTCTGTTACGGCAAGTCGGCGGGGGTGTCGATGTCCCGCAGCTCCTCGGGTTCACATTCCACCCGCAGCAGCCGTTCGGGGTGGCGATTCAGCACGGCACGCCCTCCTCTGTCCCCCTGCAGGTCCTGCAGGGCAGGCACCAGCGCGGCGCAGAACAGCCCCGGGTTGCCTACCCGGTCCCCGCAGGCGGCGGTGGCTGCCCAGGTGCCGGGCCGTGCCAGGTCCAGAAAGCGCCTTACGGTTCCGGCGCGCAGCCGGGGCTGGTCCGCCACCGCAAAGAGCAGAAAATCTTCTGCTTCCAAGGGCCCGACGGCATCCAACCCGGCACGGATACTGTAACTCTGCCCCTGCAAACTGTGGGGGCTGGGTACGGCCCGGGCCCCCAGGGCACGGGCCGCTTCGGCCACCGCCGGGGTGTTGGTTACCACCGTCAGGTCGGCATCCGAACGCCCGCCACAAACCGCGGCCAAGGTCTGCAAGCCGTGCAGAAACAACGGTTTGCCGTTATAGTCTGCCAGCAGTTTGTCGGCACCAAAGCGGCGGGAAGCTCCCGCCGCCAGGTAAATCAGGTGGGTCATGCCTGCTTGGACCGCATCCCCATGAGGATTTTTTCGGGGGTGATGGGCAGTTCCCGGAACCACAGGCCGGTGGCACGGTAAACTGCCTGGGCAATGGCTGGCGATGGCGTATTGATGACGATTTCGCCGATAGACTTGGCGCCGAAGGGGCCGGTAGGCTCATAGCTGGACTCAAATTCCACCTGCAGATGCCCCATATCCAGGCGGGTGGGGATCTTGTACTGCATGAGGGAATCTTCCAGAATACGGCCCTTATCGCTGTAGGTCACATCCTCAAACAGCGCCATACCAATGCCCTGGACAATGCCGCCCTCGGTCTGAACGCGGGCCAGGTTGGGGTTGATGGGCGTGCCGCAGTCCACCACAGCCTTGTAGTCCAGCACCGTGACGCTGCCGGTTTCCTTGTCCAGTTCGATTTCGGCCATGCCCACCATGAAGGGCGGCGGCGAAACCGGCGAGGAATGGGTGGCAGTGGCCTGCACCGCTGTGGTGTTGGAGCACTGGGACCGGGTGGCCAGTTCGGCCAGGGTCATTTCGGCAGTGCCGTCGCAGCGGCGCACCGATTTGCCGGTGAATTCCACATCCCCGGGCTGACAGCCCAGGGTTTCGGCGGCCAGTTTGCACAGCTGCTCTTTCAGCTGTTCGCAGGCCTTTTCCACGGCTTTGCCGGTGACGTAGGTGGTGGAGGAAGCGTAGGAACCGGAATCGTAGGGGGAAGCGTCGGAATCGGCACCGAACACTGCCACGTTATCCAGATCGCAGTCCATGCACTCGGCCACCATCTGGGCCAGGATGGTATCACAGCCGGTGCCCATATCGGCAGCACCGATGGTCAGGTTATAGAAGCCATCATCACTGAGTTTGACGGTGGCGGAGCCTACGTCCACGCCGGAGATGCCGGACCCCTGCATGGCCATGGCCACACCGGCGGCACGGACCTTGCCGTTGCCCATATCCCGCACGGGGAATTTTTCGTCCCAGTGGAAGATTTCCTTGCAGCGGGCCAGGCAGCGGTCCAGGGCGCAGGCGTTGGCGGGTTCGTTGTAGTAGGCGGGCATGGTCATGCCTTCCCTCACCATGTTCTGCTCCCGCAGCTTGACGGGGTCGATGCCCAGCCGGTCGGCCAGTTCGTTGACGGCGCTTTCCACCGCAAAGATGCCCTGGGTGGCACCGTAGCCCCGGTAGGCACCGGCGGCCTGCACGTTGGTATAGACCACATCGTAGGCAAAGCGGAAGGCTTCCAGACTGCCGGTGTACAGCGGGATGGACTTGTGGCCCGACAGGCCCACGGTGGTGGGACCGTGCTCACTGTAAGCGCCGGTGTTGGACAGGGTATACACATCCATGGCCCGGATCTTGCCGTTGTTGTCGGCACCCAGGCGGACGTGCACTTCCATCTCATGCCGGGGGCTGCCGGCGGTCTGGCATTCCTGCCGGGTGTAGATCAGGCGCGCGGCGCGGCCGGTCTTCCAGGTGACGAAAGCCGGGTAAATTTCGGCCACCACGCTCTGCTTGGCGCCGAACCCGCCGCCGATGCGCGGTTTTTCCACATGGATCTTGGATTTGGGGATGTCCAGCGCCAGGGCCAGGATGCGCCGCACATGGAAGACGATCTGGGTGGAGCTGATGACGTGGAGCCGCCCGTAGGGGTCGATCTCGGTGTAGGTGCGGAAGGTTTCCATCATGGCCTGCTGGCAGGGTTTGGTGTGCCATACATGGTCGATGACCACATCGCAGTCCGCCAGCACCTGGTCCACGTCCCCTTCCCCGCAGGTTTCGGTGGCGCAGAGGTTGCGCTTATTGTCGGCACCCACCGGGCAGAGGGCTTCCCAGTTCTCCTCGGGATGGACGAGAATGGGGTTATCCTTGGCGGTATGGGGGTCCAGCACCGCAGGCAGCACCTCATAGTCCACCTTGATGAGCTTCATGGCCTTTTCCACGGCTTTTTCGTTTTCGCCGGCCAGGATCGCCACGGCATCCCCCACAAAACGCACCCGCTGGTCCAGGATCAGCCGGTCATGGGGGGAGGGTTCGGGGTAGGTCTGGCCCGCAGTGGTGAACCGCTTTTTGGGCACATCCTTATAGGTATAGATCGCTACCATGCCGGGGACTTTCATGGCAATATCGGTGTTGATGGCGCGGATCAGCGCATGGGCATGGGGGCTGCGCAGGACCTTGACCACCAGGCAGTCCCGGGGGGTCACGTCCTCCACAAAGGCAGGTTTGCCCAGCAGCAGGTTCATGGCGTCCTTTTTGCGCATGGGCTTACCGACGGTTTTCAGTTCAGCCACGGTCCGTTCCCCCCTTTGCGTTGCGGGCGTTCAAAAAGGCCCGGATGCCCCGCAGCTGACCCTCGTACCCGGAACAGCGGCAGAGATTGCCTGCCAGATAGGCGCGGATCTCATCGTCGGTGGGGTCGGGGTTTTCCCGCAGCAGGGCGATGGTGTTCATCACATACCCCGGGTTGCAGAAACCGCACTGCTCGGCGCCCTGGTCGGCAATGAAGCTGACAAATTCCTCCGCTTCGGCCTGCAGACCTTCCAGGGTCTGGACCTCATGGCCATCGGCCCGGGCTGCCAGCACTGAGCAGGAAAGCACCGGTTTGCCGTCCAGCAGCACAGTGCACAGCCCGCAGTTGGAGGTTTCGCACCCGCGCTTGACGCTGGCGCAGCCATGGGCCCGCACAAAGTCGATAAGCAGCGTGTCGGCGTCGATGCTGTCCCGCACCGGACGGCCGTTGAGTTTGAGTTGGATCTCCATTATGCTTCCTCCTTACAGGCCAGCAGGGCCCGGCGTACCAGCACCGGGCAGACGGCACGGCGGTAGTCCGCCCCGGCACGCAGGTTGCTGCTGAAAGCCACCTCCGCCGCAATGCTCTCGCCAAAAGCGGCAGCGCTTTCCGGTGTGATGCCCCCTGCCAGCAGCGCGGGGTCACCGGTATACAGTTGGGCTTTCATGGGGCGGGCACCGATGGCGCAGCGCACGCCGTCCCCCCGCACCGCCACGGCGCAGGTGAGCACCGGGAAGTCGGTGGAGATGTTGCGCTGGGCCAGGTACGCCACGTTCCCCGGCTGTTTGGGGATGACCACATGGGTCAGGATGTCCCGTTCATAGGGGCGGGCGGCATAGTCCGCCAGGGGCACGGCGCCGCCATGGTGCAGTTCCACCACGGCATCCAGGGTCAGGAACAGCGTCAGCACATCGGAAAATCCGAACCGGCCGTAAATGCTGCCCCCTACGGTGGCCAGATTGCGGAACTGCACGCCTACAATATGGCGCACACTTTCAGCCATGGCGCCCCGGGTCAGGGCGTCCAGGCCCGGGTGCTGTTCCAGGGCACGCAGCGGCACCATTGCCCCGATGCGGAAGGCTTCGGGGGTTTCTTCTATCGTATCCAGTATCAGATCGCTCAGGTCAATGGCGGTGTCCACGGTGCGGTTCTGGGTCTTGAGCCACAGCATACCGCCCAGCACCACGTTGGAGCGCTTCTGGCACAGGGTATAGGCTTCGTCCAGGCTTTGGGCGCGGACATATCGCTTGATCGTCAGCAAGGTGGGTACCTCCTCACAAAAGTTCGCTCAGATTCAGTATACCATGGAAACGGGCAAAGAAAAAGCCCCGCCGGGGCGGCGGGGCGACAAATTACGCCGTTTTTTTATTTTTCGGCAGTTTGCACGGCTTCCACCGGCTTATCTTTGGGCAGAAGCACATTGAGCAGGATGGCCACGAAGGCAGCGGGCACGATGCCGGAGCCGCCGAAGATCAGCTGCACCAGCTGGGGCAGACCGGCCAGAACGGCGGTGTTGGAGCCCATGCCGTAGCCCAGGCCCAGCGCCACCGACACGATGGTCATGTTGCGGGAGGTGAGCTTATCGCTGGTGATGAGCTGGATACCGCTCATAACGATGGAGGAGAACATGATGACCGCAGCGCCGCCCAGCACGCTCTGGGGCATGATGGAAACCAGGGCCGCCAGCTTGGGCAGCAGGCCGCAGAGCACCAGGAACACGGCGCCGAAGGCCAGTGCGGTGCGGTTGACGATCTTGGTCATGGTAACAAGGCCCACGTTCTGGCTGAAGCTGGTGTTGGGCAGCACGCCGAAGAAGGCCGCAAAGGTGGAGCCCAGACCGTCACAGATGATGCCGCCGGACAGTTCCTTGTCGGTGGCTTCACGGTCCATGCCGCCCTCGGTCACGCCGGAGATATCGCCCACGGTTTCCACCGCGGTGACGATGAACATAACCGCCACCGGCAGGATGGCGCGCAGGTCAAACACCGGCTTGACGGGCATGAGCTGGGGCACTGCGAACCAGGGAGCCTCAGCCACCTTGTTCCAGTTGAGCACCCAGGCCTTGGTGTACTCCACACCGTCGGCGGTGACGCCGGTGGTGGAGAGGAACAGCGGCAGGATGGCGCAGATGATGTAGCCGCAGACAATACCGATGAGAATGCAGGAGGAGCTGGCCATACCCTTGGCACCGTGCTTGCAGATCAGGATAATGACCATAACGACGAGAGCGATGAGCAGGTTTTCCAGGGAGCCGTAGTCCTTGGCAGAGGTACCGCCGCCGAAGGACCCCACGCCGACACTGATCAGGGACAGGCCGATGGACATAACCACGGTACCGGTGACCACCGCCGGGAAGAAGCGGCGCAGGGGTTTGAGGAAGGCGCCCAGCACCGTTTCAAACAGGCCGCCCACGATGGAGGCGCCCATAATGGCACCATAGCTGAGAATACCGCCGCCCATGATCTGGTTGACGCTCTGGAATACGCCGATAAAACCGGAGCTGGTACCCATGATGATGGGCACCTGGCCGCCGATGGGGCCTATCGAGAACAGCTGCACCAGCGTAACGATACCAGCCACCAGCATGGCGTTCTGGAGCAGCGCCACCTGGATCTGGGCGAATTCCTCCGCCCCGCCGCCTGCTGCACAAGCGCTGGTGATGATCAAAATAGGAGTCAGGTTGCCCACGAACATGGCCAGCACGTGCTGCAGGCCCAGGGGGATCGCCTGGCGCAGCGGCAGTTTGCCCTTAAACTCGTAAGGGGTCACATAACCCTGCGCTTCTTTCTGTTGGATTTCCTCTTTCATTTCCTTGCCGCCTTTCTTCCGACACTTTGTTCCGTTTCCGGGCATGGTTTCCCCAAAAAATACGCCGCAAAAACAAAAAACATCCCTTTATTATAGCAATAAAAGGATGCGCACTGTCAATATCAGCCGGAGTGGGGCGGCAAAATACGGCAAAACCGACAAAATCCCCGCTGAACAGGGCGGCTTTTGCGCCTTCTGTACCACGCCGCCAGATAAAAGTCATACTTATCTTGTCTTGTTTTGTAGTATTTTGTAAAATAATACGATTTGTTATACTTTTAGACCGGGGGTTCCCCGTCAGAAATCCCCGAACCATCGGGTGAAAGCCTGCCGGGCAGCGTGCTCGGTTTCCCACTGCAAGGCTCGGTAGCGGCGCAGCAGTTCCCAGGCCCGGGGCGTCAGCAGCGAACCGCCCCCGCCGGTGCCGCCGGGGCGGCGTTCCAGCATGGCAAAGCCCCACTGGCGCTCCAGTTCCCCCAGCATCTTCCAGGCCTTGGAGTAGGCCATGCCCATGGCCGCTGCCGCTTTGTGCAGCGAACCGGTACGGCCCACCAGTTCCAGCAGCTGCATGGGACCGGTGCCGAAACACTTTTCTTCCCGGAACAGCCGCACACTGACCCCCGCGTGCAGCGGCACCGGCAGGATATCGGCCAGGGCAGCACGCAGATTCTCGGGGCCGGTTTCGTCCAAGTCCAGGCATTGCGCCGCCCGGTCACCGCACAGGGCCAGCAGGGCCGGCAGGGTTTCTTTGGCGGTTGTCAGCACCACGGGGCGCTCCCCCGCCAGCACCGCCGCCAAAGCCTCGTTCCAGGCCGGGCAGTGGGGGTCCGGCGGCAGGGCTTCGTCCACCAGGATCGTCCCGGATTCCCCCCGCAGGGCCGCCTGCAGTACGCCGGCCCCGTTGCTGTTCCATACAGTATATAAGGTAGTGACCTGCCCCGCTTCCCGCTGTGTGACCGGTGTGACGGTGCCGTCCGCAAGATTCTGCAGCGAAAACAGCGCCCCGGCTTCACACCGGCCGGTGCACAGGGTGCGAAGCCCCGCCACCGGCTGGGGCAGGCGGCGGCAGAGCCAGGCAGCCAGCGTGGATTTGCCGGTGCAGGGTGCGCCGGTGATGACAAACACAGCGTTGCGGGTCATGGTGGGTATCTCCTTTTTTTGCAGATCTTCCGCCGCCATTGTACCACAAAGCAGCCCCCTGTGCAAAAGGCCCATACTTGACGGACTAACGTCAAAGGTTGTATCATACAGATAGTAGCAAGGCACAAGGGCGTGTTCGCACAGGATGTACTGCGCGGGCACGCCGCTGTTTTTTGTCCGCCCGCCACCGCCAAGGAAGAGAGATACCGCTTATGATGGACGCCATCGTCAATTTTATCAACGTGACCAACCAGTGGGTCTGGGCCTGGCCCACCATGCTGCTGTTGCTGGGCACCCACCTGTTCATGACCCTGCGTACCCGGGGCATCCAGCGCAAACTGCTCACGGCCATCCGCCTTTCGGTCACCAAGGACCCTGACGCCGAGGGAGAAGTTTCCCAGTTTGCCACTTTGACCACGGCGCTGGCCTCCACCATCGGCACCGGCAATATCATCGGCGTGGGTACCTCCATCGCCCTGGGTGGACCCGGTGCGGTGTTCTGGTGCTGGATCACCGGCATCTTCGGCATTGCCACCAAGTACGCCGAATCCCTGATCGCCGTGAAATACCGCGTCAAGACCAAGGATGGCCGGATGCAGGGCGGTGCCATGTACGCCCTGGAACGGGGCCTGCACCTGAAATGGCTGGGGGTCCTTTTTGCCCTGTTCGGCACGCTGGCATCCTTCGGCATCGGCTGTGCCACCCAGGTCAACGCCATTGCCACGGTCTGCCAGGCCAACCTGGGAATCCCCGAATGGCTGGTGGGCGCCGTGGTGGCTGTACTGACGGCGCTGGTCATCTTTGGCGGCATCCGGACCATCGCCAACGTCTGCGAAAAGCTGGTGCCCTTTATGGCAGCCTTCTACATTCTGGGCTGCCTGGGTATCCTTGCATACAACCATGATTACCTGTGGGCCGCCGTGACCACCATTCTGCGGCTGGCCTTTACCCCCGGCGCGGCGGCCGGCGGCCTGACCGGCGGCGGCATCATGCTGGCCATGCGCTACGGCATCGCCCGGGGCCTGTTCTCCAACGAATCCGGCATGGGCTCGGCCCCCATTGTGGCAGCCGCTGCCCAGACCCGCAACCCCGTGCGCCAGGCCCTGGTTTCCGCCAGCGGCACCTTCTGGGATACCGTCGTTGTCTGTCTGATGACCGGCCTGGTGCTGGTTTCCAGCATTATGAAAAATCCCGCCATCGACATGGGCTCCATCTCGGACGGCGGCATCCTGACGACCCTTGCCTTCGACCAGATCCCCGTGCTGGGGCCCGTCATCCTGGTGGTGGGCATCATCTCCTTTGCCTTTTCCACCGTGCTGGGCTGGTCCTACTACGGGGAGCGCTGCCTGGAATATCTGGTGGGCAGCAAAGGCCAGGTGTTCTACCGCATCGTCTATGTGGCAGTGGCGGCCATCTCCCCCGTGGTGGCCCTGAACCTGGTATGGACCGTAGCCGATACCCTCAACGCCCTGATGGCCATTCCCAACCTCATCGCCGTGCTGCTGTTGTCCGGCGTGGTAGCGCGGGAAACCAACCTGTATATCAACGATCTGGAGAAACGCAGCGACGAACCCGTTCCGGTGGTGGACCGCTGATGTCTGCGTACCTTTGCCCGGCAGGGCACCGTCAGACGGTGCCCTGCCGTTTGGCATCTTAATGCCGTCTTAATACCATACGCCGGATATTTATGCCTTCTTAACCAGGGCCGACCTATAATGAGAGGATGAAATTTGTATAAAATGGGAGGCGTTTTCATGGCTGGGTTCCGCCCGCCGCGTTTGACAACCTTTCAAACCATCATTCTGTTGTTCGCCGCCGTTATTCTCGGCGGCAGTCTGCTGTTGATGCTGCCGTTCTCTGCCCGGAGCGGCACCGTGACCCCCTTCAACCAGGCGCTGTTCACCGCCACCTCCGCGGTGTGTGTGACGGGGCTTGTGGTGCAGGATACCGCCACCCACTGGTCCTGGTTCGGCCAGGCCGTGATCCTCTCCCTGATTCAGATCGGCGGCATGGGCGTTATCACGGTGGCGGCATTTTTCTCGCTGCTGTCGGGGCGCAAAATCTCCCTGATGCAGCGCGGTACCATGCAGGAAGCCATCGCCGCCCCCAAAGTAGGCGGCATCGTGCGGCTGACCGGCTTCATTATCAAAGCGTCGCTGTGCATCGAAGCGCTGGGGGCCGTCTGTATGCTGCCGGTGTTCGTCCGGGACTATGGTTTGCGCGGAATCTGGATGGCCGTGTTCCACTCGGTATCGGCCTTCTGCAACGCCGGTTTTGACCTGCTGGGCACCCCGGATGCCAAGTACGCTTCCCTGACTTCTTACCGCGCCGATCCCACCGTCAACCTGACGATCATGGCGCTTATCGTGGTGGGCGGCATCGGCTTCCTGACCTGGGACGACATCCGCACCAACAAACTGCGGTTCCACCGGTACCGGATGCAGAGCAAAGTCATTTTGTCCACCACGGCACTGCTCATCCTGCTGCCCGCCGTGTGGTTCTTCTTCGGGGAATTTTCCACCCTGCCCGCCGGGGAACGGGTACTGGCTTCGCTGTTCCAGTCGGTGACCCCCCGCACCGCGGGCTTCAACACCGCCGACCTCACCGCCCTCACCGATGTGGGCCAGGGCCTGACGATCCTGCTCATGCTTATCGGCGGTTCGCCGGGTTCTACCGCCGGCGGTATGAAAACCACCACCTTTGCCGTGCTGTTTGCCAACGCCCTGGCGGTGTTCCGCCGCCAGTCGGAACCGCACTTCTTTGGGCGGCGCATCGACAACAAGGTGGTCAACAGCGCCGCCACCATCGGTATGCTGTACCTGACGCTCTTCCTGGGCGGCGGGTTTATTATCAGCGCGGTGGAAGGGCTGCCTTTGTCCGACTGCCTGTTTGAAACGGCCTCCGCCGTGGGCACCGTGGGCCTGTCCCTGGGCCTGACCCCCACACTGGGGCTGCTTTCCCAGGCCATTCTGATCGCTTTGATGTTTATCGGCCGTGTAGGCGGCCTTACCCTGATCTATGCGGCACTGTCCGGTTTTTCCAAGGCCGGCAGCCGTTTGCCGCAGGAACGTATCACCGTCGGCTGACGGGAAAGGAAGTACACCATGAAATCATTCTTGCTCATCGGCCTGGGCCGTTTTGGCCGGCACATTGCCATGCAGCTCAACGAACAGGGCCACCAGATCATGGCCGTGGACGAAAACGAGGACCGGGTCAACGACGTGCTGGACATTGTGACCAACGCCCAGATCGGCGACAGCACCAACGCGGAGTTCCTGAAAGCCCTGGGCGTGCGCAACTTTGACGTCTGCATTGTGGCCATCAGCGGCGATTTCCAGAGTTCGCTGGAAACCACTTCCCTGTTGAAAGAACTGGGCGCCCAGCTGGTGGTTTCCCGCGCGGAGCGGGACGTGCAGGCCAAGTTCCTGCTGCGCAACGGCGCCGACGAAATCCTCTACCCCGAAAAACAGCTGGCCAAGTGGGCTGCCGTGCGCTACGGGTCCAGCCATCTGGTGGACTACGTGGAGCTGGACGCCAACAACGCCATCATGGAAGTGCCCGCGCTAGAATCCTGGGCGGGGCAGACTGTGGGTGACATTGACATCCGCAAAAAGTACGGCATCAACCTGCTGGGCATCAAGCGCAACGGTACCATCGATGTGAACATCTCCTCGGACACCGTGCTGCCTGCCGACGGGCATCTGCTGGTGCTGGGCGAATACCGTTCCATCAAGCGCTGCTTCCACCTGTAAACGGAAAGAGGGCGGTTTTTGTGAAAGAATTGCTGCTGGCCGCCGTGGTGCTGGCGGCGGGCCTGTTCGGCTGGTTTCTCTGCCGGAATCTGGATGGTTTCATGGACAAATACCGCAAAGCGCGGAAAAAGCACCGGGAGGACAACCAGCCGGGCCACGATGTGTGAACCGGCTCTGGCGCCGACCGGCCTTCTGTGGTATGATACCAGACAGGAGGCGGTAGCACTATGACGCGGCAAGAACAGCCCCATGACCTGCGGGCACAGATGGTGCCCCGGTGGCAGGATCTGCTGGTGACCCTGCTGATTCTGACGGCGGGCACCGTGATCGGCAATATTTTCTGGCAATTTGCCTTCACCAAGGCAAACATCATCTCCATCTACGTATTGGGCGCACTGCTCACTTCCCTGTTCACCAAAAGCTATTTCTGCGGGGTGCTCAGCTCGGTGGCCAGTGTGCTGCTCTTCAACTTCTTTTTCACCGAACCGCGCCTGACCCTGCACGCTTACGAGAAGGGCTATCCCTTCACCATCGCCATCATGCTCATCGTGTCCATCATCACGGTGACGCTGGCCATCCAGAACATCCGCAACATCGAGGAAAAGGAGCGCGCCGCCCTGCGGGCGAAAAACGAGCAGCTCCGGGCCGACCTGCTGCGGGCCATCTCCCACGATCTGCGCACACCGCTGACCTCCATTTCCGGCAATGCCGCCAATCTGCTGGCCAACGATGCCAAACTGGACGAGGATGCCCGGCACCAGATTTTTCTGGACATTTACGATGATTCGATGTGGTTGATCAACCTGGTAGAGAATCTTCTGTCCATCACCCGCATTGAGGACGGACGGATGAACCTGCGCCTTTCCACCGAGCTGGTCAGCGAGGTCATTGAAGAGGCCCTGCGCCACACCCACCGCAAGGGCAGTGAACACACCATCCGGATGGACCTGCCCGATGAACTGCTGCTGGCCCGCATGGACGCGCGGCTCATCGTACAGGTGCTCATCAATCTGGTGGACAACGCCGTAAAATACACCTCTGCCGGGTCCACCATCACGGTGACAGCCCGGGCACAGGATGGTTTTGCCGCCATCTCGGTACTGGACGACGGGCCGGGCATTGCACCGGATATCCGGCCCCATATTTTTGAAATGTTCTACACCGGCGAGCACAAAGTCGCCGACAGCCGCCGCAGCCTGGGGCTGGGGCTGGCGCTGTGCAAGACCGTCGTGGATGCCCACGGGGGCACCATCACACTCACGGACAATCCGCCGCACGGGTGCAATTTCACCTTTACGGTACCGCTGGGGGAGGTAACGCTGCATGAATAAACCGCTGATTCTGGTGGTGGAGGACGATGCACCCATCCGCAACCTGATCACCACCACCTTAAAGACCCATGATTACCGCTACACCGTGGCGGACTGTGGCGAAGCTGCTTTGCGGGAAGCCGCCACCAGCGCCCCCGACATCATGCTGCTGGACCTGGGGCTGCCTGATCTGGACGGCGTGGAAGTCATCCGCCGGGTGCGCAGCTGGTCGGATATGCCCATCATCGTTATCAGCGCCCGCAGCGAGGACGCCGACAAGATCGAGGCATTGGATTCCGGTGCCGATGACTACCTGACGAAGCCTTTTTCGGTGGAGGAACTGCTGGCCCGCCTGCGGGTGACCCAGCGGCGGCTGGCCGCCATGCACACCAGCGGCAGCCCGGTATTCACCAACGGGCAGCTGACCATCGACTTTGCCGCCGGGTGCGCCTACCTGGCCGGGCAGGAACTGCACCTGACCCCCATCGAGTACAAGCTGCTCTGCCTGATGGCCCGCAACTGCGGCAAGGTGCTGACCCACACCTACATCACCCAAAAGGTGTGGGGTACTTCCTGGGAGAACGACGTAGCTTCCCTGCGGGTGTTCATGGCAACGCTGCGCAAAAAGCTGGAATCCGCCCCCGGGTCCCCCCAGTACATCCAGACCCACATTGGCGTGGGCTACCGCATGATGAAAATCGAATGATTTTTCCGCCGCACCTTTCATCGGGTGCGGCCTTTTTGTTTTCCGCAGAATATCCAAAAACCGCCGTTCCCCTTTGTGGGATTCGTAGATTTTGCCAGGGTGTGCCGGGCATTTTGTTGCAGTTTCGGGGTGGTATGCTACAATATTTTTATACAAATTGCGCGGCTTTGCAAAAATCCCGAGGAAAAGGAGCACCGCTATGGGACAATACATTATGGCGCTGGATGCCGGGACCACCTCCAACCGCTGCATCCTGTTCGACAAGCAGGGCCACATGTGCAGTGTGGCACAAAAAGAGTTTACCCAGTACTTTCCCAAACCGGGCTGGGTGGAGCATGATGCCAATGAGATCTGGACCACCCAGCTGGGTGTGGCGCTGTCGGCCATGAACCGCATCGGGGCCTCGGCCGCCGATATTGCAGCCATCGGCATCACCAACCAGCGGGAAACCACCATTGTCTGGGACCGCAACACCGGCGAGCCGGTCTACCGTGCCATTGTGTGGCAGTGCCGCCGCACCAGCGAGATCTGCGACAAACTGAAAGCCCGGGGCCTGACCGACCTGTTCCGGGAGAAAACCGGCCTTGTGATCGACGCCTATTTTTCCGCCACCAAGCTGCAGTGGATTCTGGATAACGTGGAGGGTGCCCGCCAAAAAGCCGAAGCCGGGGAGCTGTTGTTCGGCACCGTGGAAACCTGGCTGATCTGGAAGCTGACCTGCGGCAAGATCCACGTGACCGACTACTCCAACGCCAGCCGGACGATGCTGTTCAACATCCACACGCTGGACTGGGACGATGAAATCCTGGAGATTCTGAACATTCCCCGGTGTATGCTGCCCAAACCGGTGCCCAACAGCGCCTTCTACGAGTACGCCGACCCCATGCACTTTGGCGGCGAGATCAAGATTGCCGGGGCGGCGGGCGACCAGCAGGCGGCGCTCTTCGGCCAGACCTGTTTTACGGCGGGGGATGCCAAAAACACCTACGGCACCGGCGGCTTTTTGCTGATGAACACCGGCGAGCGGCCGGTATTGAGCCGCAACGGACTGGTGACCACCATCGCCTGGGGCCTGGACGGCAAGGTGACCTACGCGCTGGAAGGTTCCATCTTCGTAGCCGGGGCGGCCATCCAGTGGCTGCGGGACGAACTGAAAATCCTGGAGGAGTCCCGGGATTCCGAATATATGGCCCTGAAAGTGCCCGATACCAACGGCTGTTATGTGGTACCGGCCTTTACGGGGCTGGGTGCCCCCCACTGGGACCAGTACGCCCGGGGTGCCATTGTGGGCCTGACCCGTGGCTGCAACAAAAATCACATCATCCGCGCCACGCTGGACAGCCTGTGCTACCAGGTCAACGACGTGCTGAAAGCCATGGAAGCGGACGCGGGCATCCAGCTGGCCATGCTGAAAGTGGACGGCGGCGCTTCGGCCAACAACTATCTGCTGCAGGCTCAGGCCGACATCAGCGGCGCGCCGGTGGAACGCCCCTGCTGTGTGGAAACCACGGCCCTGGGCGCGGCGTATCTGGCCGGGCTGGCTGTGGGATACTGGAACAGTCCTGCGGAAGTACTGCAGAACCGGGCCGTGGACCGGGTCTTTACGGCCCAGATTAGTACGGAGGACCGCGCCCGGCGTATTCGCGGCTGGAACAAGGCTGTACGCTGCGCCTACGGCTGGGCCCGGGATGAGGAGGAAGACGTATGATGGATGTCATCATCATCGGCGGTGGGGTGTCGGGCTGCGCAGCGGCCCGGGAACTGAGCCGATACAAGGGCAACATTCTGGTGATCGATAAGGAGGAGGACGTCTGCTGCGGCACCACCAAGGCCAACAGCGCCATTGTCCATGCAGGGTTTGACGCCCCCGCCGGCAGCCGGATGGCCGCCCTCAACGTGACGGGCAGCAGGATGATGCCGGACCTTGCCAAAGAGTTGGATTTTGCCTACCGGCAGTGCGGCAGCCTGGTGGTCTGCCTGAGCGAGGAGGACCGCCCGGCGCTGGAAAAACTGCTGGAAAACGGCCGCGCCAACGGTGTGGAGGGACTGCGCATCATCGGGCGGGAGGAACTGCGCGCTCTGGAGCCGAACATCGCCGACGAAGCGGTGGCGGCGCTGTGGGCGCCCACCGGCGGCATCGTCTGCCCCTTCGGCCTGACCTACGCCTTTGCCGAAAACGCCGCCAAAAACGGTGTGCAATTCCAGTTTGACACCGAGGTACAGCGCATCGAGCGCATGGACGGCGGCTGGCGCCTTTGGACCAACCGCGGTCCGCTGGAAGCGCGCTGTGTCGTCAACGCGGCAGGGGTGCATGCCGACGAACTGCACAACCAGGTCAGCGCCGACACCATGACCATTGTGCCGCGGCGGGGCGACTACTTTTTGCTGGACCATGCAGCGGGCGAACACGTACATCACACGATCTTTCAGCTGCCGGGCAAGTACGGCAAGGGCGTGCTGGTGACCCCCACCGTGCACGGCAATCTGCTCATCGGCCCCACGGCCACCGACATTGACAACAAAGAAGATACCGCCACCACCGCCGCCGAGCTGGACGAGGTGCGCGCCAAGGCCGGATTGGCAGTAAAGGACCTGCCCCTGCGGCAGACCATTACCAGCTTTGCGGGACTGCGGGCCCACGAACTGCGGCACGAATTTTTCATCGAGGAAGCCGCCCCCGGGTTTGTGGACTGCGCGGGCATCGAATCACCGGGACTTTCGGCCAGCCCCGCCATCGGCGTGGAAGTGGCCCGACTGGTACAGAACATTCTGCATCTTGAGGAAAATCCCGATTTTGACCCCCGCCGCCAGGGGATTCTGGACCCCAAGGCACTCCCCTTTGCGGAACGGGCCGCCCTGATTCAAGAAAATCCCGCCTACGGGCAGATTATCTGCCGCTGCGAAACGGTGACCGAGGGCGAAATCGTGGATGCCATCCACCGGGTGCCCGGCGCCCGCAGCCTGGACGGCGTCAAGCGCCGCACCCGGGCAGGCATGGGCCGCTGCCAGGCGGGCTTCTGCAGTCCCCGCGTGCTGGAAATCCTGGCCCGGGAACTGGGCGTGCCCCAGGAGGAAATCACCAAATGCGGCGGCCAGTCCCGGCTCATTGTGGGCACCAACAAGGACAGTCTGTAAGGGGGTGGAGAGATGAAATCCATGGATCTTGTGATTCTGGGCGGCGGGCCGGCGGGTCTGGCCGCTGCCATCGCCGCCCGCAAGGCCGGCATACAGGACCTGATCATTCTGGAGCGCGACCGGGAACTGGGCGGCATCCTGAACCAGTGCATCCACAGCGGGTTCGGCCTGCATACATTCAAAGAAGAGCTCACCGGCCCGGAGTACGCGGCCCGCTTTGCCGACGAAGCACTGGCGCTGGGAATTCCCTACAAACTCAACACGATGGTGCTGGACCTTTCGGCCGACCGGGTGGTCACCGCGGTCAACCGCACCGACGGGCTGTTCCAGCTTCAAGCCAAGGCCGTGGTACTGGCTATGGGCTGCCGGGAGCGCCCCCGGGGCGCGCTGAACATTCCCGGCACCCGGCCCGCCGGCATCTACACCGCCGGTACCGCTCAGCGGCTGGTGAATATGGAAGGCTTTTTGCCCGGGCGTCGGGTGGTCATCCTGGGGTCCGGGGACATCGGCCTCATCATGGCCCGCCGCATGACACTGGAAGGGGCCAAGGTACTCTGCGTGGCGGAACTGATGCCCTACTCCGGCGGACTCAAACGCAACATCGTGCAGTGCCTGGATGACTTCGGCATCCCGCTGAAACTCAGCCACACGGTGGTTGACATCGAGGGCAAGGAACGGGTGACCGGCGTAACCATTGCCCGGGTGGAAAACGGAAAACCGGTCCCCGGCACCGAGGAGCATTTCGACTGCGACACGCTGCTGCTCTCCTGCGGGCTTTTGCCGGAAAACGAACTGAGCCGCAGCGCCGGGATTGCCTTAAGTCCCGTGACGGGCGGTCCCCTGGTGGACGAAAGTCTGCAGACCAGTCTGCCCGGGGTGTTTGCCGCTGGCAACGTGCTGCACGTGCACGATCTGGTGGACTATGTTTCGGAGGAAGCCGCTGCCGCCGGGCGGCACGCCGCTGCCTGTATTCTGGGCGGAACCGCCCAGGGCGAGGACGAAGCCCTGCCGGTGACCGCCCGCCACGGCGTGCGCTACACAGTACCTGCCACCGTACACCCCGCCCGGCTGGACGGCAGCCTGACACTGCGGCTGCGGGTGGACAACGTTTACCGGAACAAGACCCTGGCGGTCTATGCCGGGCAGGACTGCCTCTGGCGGCGCAAACGGCCGGTACTGGCCCCCGGCGAGATGGAAACCATCGTCATCAAAGGCGCCGCGCTGGACAAACTGCCCGGCTGCAGCGGTCTGACTGTGACGCTGGAGGAGGTGTGACGCCATGGAAAAACGTGAACTGACCTGCATCGGCTGTCCCCTGGGCTGTCCGCTGGTGGTAACGATGGAGAACGGTGCCGTGGTTTCGGTCACCGGCAACACCTGCCCCCGGGGTGACGCTTACGCCCGCAAGGAAGTTACCGCTCCCAGCCGTGTGGTCACCACGACGGTGCCGGTGCGCGGCGGCGTGCTGGCCGCCGTCAGTGTAAAAACCGCCGGGGAAATCCCCAAGGACAAAATTTTTGACTGTGTGCGGGCACTGAAAACGGTGACTGTGGATGCCCCGGTTTCCCTTGGTCAGGTCATCCTGGCCGACGCTGCAGGCACCAGCGTGGATGTGATCGCCACCAAGGCGGTGGCAGCCCGCTGATTTTGCCCCCGGTGTTGAATCCCGGCCCCGGGAATGGTATGATAGAGCGGTACGACTTTTTGGAACCGGGAGGGTCCCAGCATGGAAAAGGAAAAACGGCCGATGCCCGTCTGTGAGATCATGGGCGTTCAGATCGCCGTCACCGATATGGAAAAAACCGTCCGCTGCCTTGAGGAGCACCTGGATGCCTGGCGCGGGGAGTATATCTGCGTGGCCAACGTGCACACCACGGTGACCGCCTATGAAGACCCGGCTTACCGCGCCGTGCAGAACGGTGCCGTGCTGTCTCTGCCCGACGGCGGCCCCCTTTCCCAGTACAGCCGCCGCAAGGGGTTTGCAGAAGCAGCCCGGGTGACCGGTCCCGACCTGATGAAACGGCTGCTGCGGGAAAGTGCCGAAAAGCACTATCGCCACTACTTCTACGGTTCAACCCCGGAAACCCTGGCCTTGCTGCGCCAAAAGCTGGAGGAATCCTATCCCGGCGCCGTCATCGCCGGGATGGAGTCCCCGCCTTTCCGCGCCCTCACCCCCGAGGAGGACGCCGAAGCGGTAGCACGCATCAACGCGGCCCGGCCGGATTTTGTCTGGGTGGGCCTGGGCGCTCCCAAACAGGAACGCTGGATGGCCGCCCATCAGGGCCGTGTGCAGGCGCTGATGCTGGGCGTGGGCGCCGCCTTCGACTACGAGGCCGGCAACATCCGCCGGGCACCCCAGTGGATGCAGCGCTGCAGCCTGGAATGGCTTTATCGCCTGCTGCAGGACCCCAAACGGCTGTTCAAGCGCTATTTTGTGACCAACACCAAGTTTCTGTGGTGGACCCTGCGCCATTGAAATTGCAAACAAAAAACGGACGTTCCGCAGTGGGCGGAGCGTCCGTTTTGTATTGTTGGGGAAAGGTTCGATCAGCCGATGGTGACCGACCAGGTAAAGGTCTTTTCGGCACCGGGCACCAGAACCTCGTGCTTGCCCTCCTCGTTGACCGAGTTGGCCCAGCCGTTCCAGGGCTCCATGCAAACAAAGTTCTCGGCATCCTGCTGCCACAGTACTCCCTTGCCGAAATTCGCTTCGTCGAAAGCTACGGTGACCTTGTGACCGTTGCCCGCATCGGTGAGCACCATGGGGCTCTTGACGCCGGTGAGCAGGCGGCAGGAATCGGCACTGCCCGGCTTGCGGGGCAGCGTGATGGTTTCCGGCGCGGCGGGCTGCTCCCCCTTGGGGTCTTCGGAATAAGTCGCTGCCTGAATGTCAAAATGGACATTTTCCAGCGCGCTGGCCGCAAAATAGGGATGGAAGCCCACGCTGAAGGGCAGGTCCTTGCTGCCGGTGTTGGCTACCGTCAACGCCAGGGTGGCGGTGGGGCCGGCCAAAGTGTAGCGCATGGTCAGCAGGAAATCAAAGGGATAGACAAACTTGGTCAGGCCGTTGGGCGCCAGGGTCAGTTCGATGGCATCATCCGCCGCCGTCTTGACCTGCCAGGGCAGCAGATCGGCAAAACCGTGGACCTCCATGGGGTAAGCCGCACCGTCAAAGATATGCACGCCGTTATCCGGCTTGCTGCAGCTGGGGAACAGAATGGGAATACCGCAGCGGGGACGGTCGGTGGACTCGAAATTCTTGTCCCGCAGCCAGAGATATTCTTCGCCGTTTTTGGTAAAGGAAGTGGCCATACCGCCCTTTTCGGGGGTAACGGTCAGGGCATAGTCGCCGTCGGTCAGCGTAAGGGTGGCGTAACGCACACCGTATTTTTCGTAGGTTCCGTTCTGAATGGTAGACATGCAAACACCTCGTTTTGAAAATCAGGGAACATAAATCCCCTACTCTTTCAGTATATCACAAGACGACCCCGTCTTTGAAGATGGAAATTTCCCGGAAGCCTTTTTCCTCAGCACAGGTCTTTTTGCCGCTGGCCACCTCCAGCACCAGACGGTACAGGTCCTCCCCTGCCTGGTCCAGGGTGCGCTCGCCATCGGCCACCACACCGGCGTTGAAGTCGATCCAGTTCTTTTTTCTGGCGGCCAGCTGGCTGTTGGTGGCGATCTTCAGGGTAGGGGCCGGCGCACCGAAGGGCGTACCGCGGCCGGTGGAGAACAGCACCAGATGGGCACCGGCGGCGGTCAGGGCCGTGGCCGAAACCAGGTCATTGCCGGGGCCGTAGAGCATATTCAGCCCCTTCGTCACCACCGGGTCACCGTAACCGATGACATCCGCAATGGGGGCACTGCCGCCTTTCTGCACGCAACCGCAGGACTTGTCTTCCAAAGTGGTGATGCCGCCCTGCTTGTTGCCGGGGCTGGGGTTATCGTAGACCACCTCGTTATGGCTGATGAAATATTCCTTGAAGCCGTTGATCATCCGGACGGCTTTGTCAAACACTTCCTCATTCCGGCAGCGGTCCATCAGGAAGCCTTCGGCGCCGAACATCTCGGGCACTTCGGTGAGCACCGTGGAACCGCCCCGGGCACAGAGTCTGTCGCTGAACCGGCCGATGGTGGGGTTGGCTGTGATGCCGGAAAGCCCATCGGAGCCGCCGCACTTCATGCCCACGACCAGTTCACTGACGGGAATGGGTTCCCGCCGGAACTGTCCGGCGTAGGCAGCCAGTTCTTTCAGGAGGTCGCGGCCGGCAGCCAGCTCATCCTCCACCTCCTGGCAGGTGAGGAATTTCACCCGGTCCGGGTCATAGTCCCCCAGTTCGGCCACAAACTGGTCGTGGGTCAGGTTCTCGCATCCCAGGGACAATACCAGCACCGCCCCCGCATTGGGATGACGCACCAGCGCCGCCAGCAGTTTGCGGGTCTGGGCGTGGTCATGGCCGGTCTGGGAGCAGCCGAAGGGATGGGTGAAGGTGTACAGCCCGTCAATGGAGCCGGTGACCAGGTCCTGATTTTCCCGCACCAGGGCCTTGGCACAGTCGTTGACGCAGCCCACCGTGGGGATGATCCAGATCTCGTTGCGGATGGCCGCCCGGCCGTCCCGGCGGCGATACCCCATAAAGGTTTCCGGTTCCGCCGGGGTCAGGGGATGTACATTGGGATGGTAGCTGTACTCCATCTCGCCGGAAAGGTTGGTGCGCACGTTGTGGGTGTGCATCCAGGTGCCGGGTACGGCGTCGGCGGTGGCATGACCGATGGGGAAACCATATTTGATGATGTTTTCCCCTGTCCGGATGGGCACAATCGCCATTTTGTGGCCCTGGGGAATGTCCTCCACGGCGGTGATGGTGGCATCCCCCACCGGAACGGCGGTACCTTTGGCAATGGGATGCAGGGCAACCACCACGTTATCACCGGGATGAATCTTGATGGCAAGGGGCATGGAATCTTCTCCTTTGCTGGGTAAAATGAAAACGGGACCGGAGGACTGGCTCCGGTCCCCGGAAAGGGTTTTGTTTTACAGGCAGGCGGCGTAGGCAGCCAGTGCCCCCTGCTCCCGGATCATCGTCAGGTTGTTGACGGTGGTTTCCTCAAAGCCGGGCACCTGGGTCAGGTCCTGCCCCCACATCTGCTCGTTGGTCATGACCGCATGGACCAGGGTGGGGATGTCGTCGTCCTTATGGGCGTAATAGAACTCCAGCACCCAGCGGTCATCGCTGACGGTGTAGGTATTGCCCTTGGGCCGCTTGCAGACCAGCCCCGCATCGGTCAGTTCCTGCACGTCGCTGCTGTAGAAAGCGATATAGGCTGCCAGACCCATAGCCAGGCAGGTGGGCAGGGTGCCCTTCTTCTGCACATATTCCAGCAGAGAGGGCATATTGCGGGCACGCCACTTGGAAGTAGAGTTCAGGCTGATGCTCATGAGCTCGTGGTTGACAAAAGGATTGTTGAAGCGGTCCTGCACGGCGGCGGCGAACTGCTTGCAGTCCTCCTGGTCCAGGGGCAGAATGGGCACCACTTCCTCCAGCAGCATCTTGTTCATGAATCGGAGGATGGTATCATCGTGCATGCAGTCCCGCACGATGTCAAATCCCGCCAGGTAGGCGCCCAGCACAAAGCCGGTATGGGCACCGTTGAGGATGCGCACCTTACGCTTTTTGTAGGGGCTCATGTCAGGCGTGACAAAGACTTTGTCCTCCAGGCCGGCCTTGCGGAAGGGCAGCACATCGTTGAGTTCGGGAGCGCCCTCGATGACCCAGAAGCCGAACACTTCGCCCACGTCCAGCAGCGGGTCGGCGTAGCCGTGCTTCTGTTCCAGTTCGGCTACCTCCTGGGGGTCGCGGATGCGGCCCGGTACGATGCGATCTACCAGAGAGCCGCAGAAGGTGCAGTCCTCATTGACGTACTTTCTGAAGCCGTCCTCCAGACCCCACTGATCAATGTACTGATTGACACACTTGAGCAGTTCCTTGCCGTTGTTGTCGATCAGTTCACAGGCCAGCATCAGGATTCCCTTCTTGCCCGCCTGGTAGCGGTGATAGAGCACCTGCGTCAGTTTGGCCGGGAAGCTGGCCGGCGGGCAGTCCGTCTGCTGGCAGGCCGGGTCGTAGACGATACCGGCCTCGGTGGTGTTGGAAACGATGATTTCCAGATCATCGCTGGCTGCCACGGCCATCATCTTTTCGTAATCTTCTTTTTCATAAGGGTTCAGGCAGCGGGACACACTGGAGATCACCCGTCTGTCATCCACTTTTTGGCCATTCTCGCTGCCGCGCAGGTACAGCGTATACAGGCCCTCCTGCTCGTTGATCATCTTGGCCAGGCCCGGGGCAATGGGCTGCACCAGCACGCACTTGCCGTTCCAGCCTGCCTTTTCGTTGGCCAGGTCGAACCAGTAATCCACAAAAGCGCGCAAAAAGTTGCCCTCGCCAAATTGCAGGACCTTTTCCGGCGCATCCTTCAAAATGTAACCTTTATAACCGGATTTTTCCAAAACTTCATATTTCAGCGTTTCCATACAGGTTCCTTCTCCCTTACCCCTCCATGGTGGCCAAGCCACAGAGGTTCTGTTTGTGTGAGCGCTCTTTACCTGAACATTGTAATTCTTTCAGTCTTTTTTCGTCAAGGCAGCATCCCGACCAAACGCACATATTTTGCGCACATTCTTGGGAATTTTAATGTTTTCACATCTTGTACAAGACGGGTACGGTTTTTTTGTTGATTTTTTTCTATTATCCAGCAATTTTTACAACTTGTTGCGCCTGTTCCGATTATGTATAATAGTACCAGAGTATGCGTTTTTCGACCGCTGCAGCAGTGCAAACCATGTGCTGTGCACCTGCCGGACGCAGCCCCGTCCCGCACCGGTACCACTTATCTACATTTATTTAAGGAGCGTCTGTACATGAAAGCATTTATGGACAAAGACTTTTTGCTGGAAACCCCTACCGCCCGGCATCTGTACCACGATTATTCCGCCAATCTGCCCATCATCGACTATCACTGCCACATTCCCCCGCAGGAAATCTACGAGAACCGCCGTTTTGAAAATATTGCCCAGGTCTGGCTGGGCGGCCACCAGGTACTGGCCGACGGTTCTGACTACTACTTCGGTGACCATTACAAGTGGCGCGTGATGCGCTCCAACGGTGTGCCCGAAGAGTACATCACCGGCGACAAGCCCGACCGCGAGCGCTTCCAGAAGTTCGCTGAATCGCTGGAAATGGCCATCGGCAACCCCATGTACACCTGGTGCCATCTGGAGCTGAAAAAGTACTTCGGCTACGAAGGGGTTCTCAACGGCGACACCGCTGAAGAAGTGTGGAACCTGTGCAACGAGAAGCTGCAGAACGATCCCAAGCTGACGGTCCGCGGCCTCATTGAGCAGAGCAACGTCGCCATGGTCGGCACCACCGACGATCCCATCGATTCTCTGGAATGGCACAAGAAGATCAAGGAAGATCCCAGCATCAATGTAGTGGTGGCGCCTTCCTTCCGCCCCGACAAAGCCACCAACATCCTCAAGCCCGGTTTTGCCGACTACATCCACCAGCTGGAGAAGGTCGTGGGCCGCGAGTTCAAGTGCGTGGGCTGCGTGATCAGCGCGCTGGAAGAGCGACTGAAGTTCTTTGTGGAGATGGGCTGCCGCGCCGCCGACCAGGGCCTGGACTATGTGCCCTTTGTGGAAACCGACGCCGACAAGGCTACTGCAGCCTTTAAAAAGGCGATGGCCGGCGAGGCCCTTACCAAGGAAGAGGGCGATGCCTACACCACCTATGTGCTGTTGGCCCTGGGCCGTCTGTACAAAAAATACAACGTTGTCATGCAGATTCACTACAGCTGCCTGCGCAATGTCAACGATAAGATGTACAAAAAGCTCGGTCCCGACACCGGTTTTGACATGATCGCCGTGACCGACGGCAGCGCTTCCATCAGCAGCCTGCTGAGCAGCCTGACCGCCGCCGGCGAATGCCCGAAGGTTATTCTGTACAGCCTGAATCCCGCCGACTTCGATATGCTGGGCACCCTGATGGGCGCGTTCCAGGATGACGAGATCCCCGGCAAGATCCAACTTGGCTCCGCCTGGTGGTTCTGCGATACCGACGACGGAATGTACCAGCAGATGAAGACGCTGGCTCGTCTGGGCCTGCTGGGCAACTTCATCGGCATGCTCACCGACAGCCGCAGCTTCCTGAGCTACACCCGCCACGAGCTGTTCCGCCGCCTGATGTGCAACCTCATCGGCAACTGGGTGGAGAACGGCCAGTACCCCAACGACGAAAAGGCGCTGAAGAAGATCGTGGAAGGCATCAGCTACTACAACGCCAAGCGTTACTTCAGCCTGTAATTTTCACAGCAAAATCGGTGCGGTACAAACCGCCCGCCACAAAAAAAGGCCGCCTTTCGGCGGCCTTTTTCCTTTGCAAAAATTCACATGGTGTGATCGGCAAAAAGGGGGTCATCCTGCCACAGGATGACCTTGCCCTCGGCGCGGGTCTTGTTCAGGTCAATGATGCGCTGATTGCTGGAACCGCGGAACCGCAGGCTGATGTCGTACTTGTCCTGCACGAAATCCCCGTCCACCAGCACATCCAGGTACTGCAAGAATTCGTCGGTCACTTCGCAGCGTCCGGGACCCGGCTGCAAAATCTCGCTCTCATAATGGTTGCCGGTGTAGCACCATATTGTCTTGTTCGGGAACAATACCTTTACATTTTTTATAAAGGGCAGCAATTCCCGCTGGTTTTCCGGCTCGAAGGGCTCGCCCCCCAGCAGCGACAAGCCGTTGATGTACTCCGGTTCCAGGCTTTCCAGAATCTTGTTGCGCACCTCCTTGGTGAACGGTGCGCCGTACTGGAAATCCCACGCCACCGCATTGAAACAGTTGGGGCAATGCCGGCGGCAGCCCGATACAAACAGGCTTGTGCGCACCCCCTCACCGTTGGCGATGTCGCAGTATTTGATGGTTGCATAATTCATGCTGGCATTCTCCTTCTATGATTCACAGCACCCCTATATCTTGTGGTGTCTGGCAATTCTCGCCCTATGGGCACCCATAGTATACCAGCTTCAGGGCCCGCCCGCAAGCCCCGCATAACCGGGGACACTCTATTTTTTATCGTAAAATCGTCATTTTGTATACATCCGCTCAAATTTACCAAAAAAAGCGGGGTATTTTCGTCACTAATTTTTTGAACGATACCACGATAAAAACGGAATATTTTGTTTAATCTTGTTCCAAAACCACTATATCTTGTGGTTTTTACTCTTGACTTTTTGCGCCCTCTGCGATAAGATAATTGTGCTCGCCAATGAGCCTTATACATTGCGGAATACAATATATAGATTATACGTTCTGTTATAAACCACACAGCATCATACATTGAGGAGAACCAGCATGAAGATCATCAAGCGCAACGGCAGTGAAGCCGTTTTCGACATCACAAAAATCATTGCGGCGATCACCAAGGCCAACAACGTTGTGGCCGAGAGCCAGCGCCTGACGAATCACCAGATCATCGAAATTTCCGATAAGGTCCAGACCACCTGCCTGAGCCGCGGCCACGCCATGAACGTGGAGGAGATCCAGGACATCGTCGAGGACGCCATCATGGCCACCGGCGCTTACGAAGTCGCCCGCAAATACATCACCTACCGTTATGTGCAGAGCCTCAAGCGCACCCACAACACCACCGACGACCGCATCCTGTCGCTGATCGAGTGCAACAACGAGGAAGTCAAGCAGGAGAACTCCAACAAAAACCCCACCGTCAACAGCGTCCAGCGCGACTATATGGCCGGTGAGGTCAGCAAGGACCTGACTATGCGTATGCTGCTGCCTCCGGAGGTCGTCAAGGCCCACGAGGAAGGCATCATCCACTTCCACGATGCCGACTACTACGCCCAGCACATGCACAACTGCGACCTGGTCAACCTGGACGATATGCTGCAGAACGGCACCGTCATCAGCGGCACCCTGATCGAGAAGCCTCATTCCTTCTCCACCGCCTGCAACATTGCCACCCAGATCATCGCCCAGGTGGCGTCCAGCCAGTACGGCGGCCAGAGCATCAGCCTGACCCACCTGGCCCCCTTCGTGGATGTGAGCCGCAAGAAGATCCGCCGCGATGTGGAAGCTGAAATGAAGGAACTGGGCATTGATCCCGGTGAACAGAAGATTTCCGAGATCGTGGAAGCCCGCCTGCGGGAAGAAATCAAGCGCGGCGTGCAGACCATCCAGTATCAGGTCGTCACCCTGATGACCACCAACGGCCAGGCCCCCTTTATCACGGTGTTCATGTACCTGGGTGAGGCCGGCGAAAATCAGCGCCTGAAATCCGATCTGGCCATCGTCATTGAAGAAATGCTGCGTCAGCGCTACCAGGGCGTCAAGAACGAGGCCGGTGTCTGGATCACCCCTGCCTTCCCCAAGCTAATTTACGTGCTGGAGGAGGACAACATCCGCGAGGGCACCCCCTACTTCTACCTGACCAAGCTCGCTGCCAAGTGCACCGCCAAGCGCATGGTGCCTGACTACATCAGCGAGAAGAAGATGAAGGAATACAAGCTGTCCAAGGGCGAAACCGAGGGCAACGGCGACGTGTACACCTGCATGGGCTGCCGCAGCTTCCTGACCCCCGACCGCTCCGGCAACGGCTGGGACAACGTAGCCAACGCACAGAATTATGACGGCAAGCCCAAGTACTACGGCCGTTTCAACCAGGGCGTGGTCACCATCAACCTGGTGGACGTGGCGCTGTCCAGCGGTGGCGACTTCGACAAGTTCTGGAAGATCTTCGACGAGCGTCTGGAACTCTGCCACAAGGCCCTGATGTGCCGTCACAACCGCCTGAAAGGCACGCTGAGTGACGCCGCGCCCATCCTCTGGCAGTACGGTGCCCTGGCCCGCCTGAAGAAGGGCGAGCCCATCGACAAACTGCTCTACGGTGGGTACTCCACCATCAGCCTGGGCTACGCGGGCCTGTATGAGTGCTGCAAGTATATGACCGGTAAGAGCCACACCGATCCCGCTGCCAAGCCTTTTGCGCTGAACGTCATGCAGCACATGAATGACGCCTGCCAGACCTGGAAGAAGCAGCACGACATTGACTTCAGTCTCTACGGCACCCCGCTGGAGTCCACCACCTACAAGTTTGCCAAGTGCCTGCAGAAGCGCTTCGGCATTGTGCCCGGCATCACTGACCGCAACTATATCACCAACTCCTACCACGTCCACGTGGCGGAACAGATCGACGCCTTTACCAAATTGAAATTCGAGAGTGATTTCCAGAAACTCAGCCCCGGCGGCGCCATCAGCTATGTGGAAGTGCCCAATATGCAGGATAACCTGGAAGCCGTCATCAAGGTCATGCAGTTCATCTACGACAACATCATGTACGCCGAGTTGAACACCAAGAGCGACTACTGCCAGGTCTGCGGGTACGACGGCGAAATCAGCATCGTGGAGGAAGACGGCAAGCTGGTCTGGGAGTGCCCCAAGTGCCACAACCGTGACCAGAACAAGCTCAACGTAGCCCGCCGTACCTGCGGTTACATCGGCACCCAGTTCTGGAACCAGGGCCGCACCGCCGAAATCAAGGACCGTGTGCTCCATCTGTAATAGGAAAAATAAACCGTGTGAAAGTCCAACTATATATGCGTTAAGCCAACTATAAATGCGATAAAGGCATTTTTAGAAACGCATAAGGGCCAACTATATTTGCGACAACAATTAAAAATCGCCACCATCCGAGTTTTCGGGTGGTGGCAATTTTGTTGATGCTGGACATCGTAATATTTTTCCAACTGAGTTCGTTTGATTATATTCGCAGAAATCAAAACGGACTATATGCGAACGAAAATCTCCAGCGCAAGAGAATGATGCCTTTTGATTTTTGCAAGTGCATGGCTATGTGTTCCCGAGAACAGCATTCAATAAATCTTCATGAGAGGGAGCTTTCCTTCTGGGTGATTTCTTTTGCTTCTGAGATTGGAGCCGCGCAAAGACCCGCTGGATAAAATCACTATCAGCAATTGACGATACTTCTATCCCGGCGGCAATTTGCTTACATGCTTTCTCAATCTGCTTTTCATCGTACATAGAACCCACGACCTGCTGGATGCTAGCAATCGTGCGGCGAATCAAGGAGGATATATCGATTTCTGCTGCATTCTGCACGAGATGCTGCATAACTTCCTGCTGCTTGGCCTCACTCAATTCGTGCTCGTACTGTTCCTTGCTGCCGCGCATGATTTTTTCGATTTGCTCCTGCACGCCAGGTTCGCTTGCACGCTCAAGCAGCAATTTCAGGTTTGGATAACGCCGCTTCGAAACCGCAGCAATAAATTCGGGACTGATTGATTTTCGATTGGATTTGAGATATTCGTCCTGTACTGCAATGTACAAAGACACCGCCTGGTCGATAATCCCTTTGGATTCTTCATAAAACGCTTCGACCAATTCTTCCGTAAGGTCAATATGCTCATCGAACCACTGGTAACAAAAAAGCTGGCTCATGACGTGGGAAAAGAATTTTTCATTCCCGCAATAACCCGAAGCATTGATTTCTCGACCGAGCCGGCGCGCAGTCCGCTGCTCTTTGAACATTTTGACGTAGGCTTCCGTCGTGCCGACCGCACAGAAAGCCATCTTCGTTTCGTTTGTGATGACCATCAGTGCTTCAAAGCTGGATTCCTTAGTGGTTTTAAAATCAATGAGCTGAATTTCGTCTAAAATAATAGTTCCAATGGCGAACAGCTCAATCAGCTCGATGACCTTGTTCATTTTGCCGGCCAGCGTCTTTATCCTATCGATTTGCTTTTGATAGATATCGGTATTCAGCGCAAAGTCAATGGCTTTTCCGATGCCAGAATACAAGGCTGAGAAGTTGGAATTGGGCTGACAGGAAATCGTCAAATAGACGATTTGTGAATAGACCTCTCCATCAATATGATGCCGGATGACCTGCGGGTAGCGGCTGACAAGGATTTTGATGGCGCTTGATTTTCCACAACCGGAGAATCCCAGCATATTGAATCCGGTGTTTGCTGCTTCAGAAACGTCACCCACCAATTTGATTCTTTTTACACCGTCCTCATACACTTCGCGCGGCTTTCTAAGACGATAAGAATCGCAAAGGGTGCGGTAAAACTCCATTTCCAATTCCTGCTCAAACGGAAGCGCTACGCGAACGGTGCGAATCTGATTGACCAAAAAGCGACGGTCCAAACGAGAAAGTTGCTTTTCGGCCACATCGTATTGATTTAGGCCATATGTATAATATCGTGCGACTTCACCGATGTCGGTAAGCGGATACGGCAGGGCTTCGATATAAGGGTTGCCAACATCCATGGGCGCTTTTGCTTTATGGTAAATTGCATCTACCACTGACCCGTTTCCGCCCGCAGCATATTCTTGGTCGCTGTATTCGTACCCTTTACTCATTCATCAAACTCCTCCTCATTGAACTCCCTAAGTGCGTCGCTGGCGCTAACAGGAAGAATCGGCCCATTCCCTTTTTTCGGAAGCGATTGTACAGCAGTTGTTTCTATAACCGTTTCCTCTTTAGGGATTATGGGCATTTGCTGTGCGCGAGCCTTTTTCTCGGCTGCACGATTCGCCCGCAAATTTTCTGTGGAAGGACTAAGATGCCGCTTTTGTGCTTCGGAAACAATTTTGGCTTGCCGGTCACGAATGGCGATATCCATCTGCAAATTTGTTTCACGTCCTATGGCGTCATCATCCTTTTTCTTGTTGTGCAGTGCATTGTATTCCGACAATGTCATTCCCTCATATTCTTTCATGCCGGTTTTTTTATAATTCAAAGATGCCGTCATCAGCTTTCCTTCTCGGATATAGTATAAATGGCCGATGTTGCGCGGGTCGATGCAGGCGCTTTCTAATTTCTTCTTGCCATGAGTAGACGCCAAGTACATATCACGCAGCAACGCTTCGTCTTGCAAATTGATATAAAACAATCCTTTGAAGGTGATTCCTGCGCGGCCGACAGAGGCTTTGACCGGCAACAGAAGCGAGTGACGGAACATGACTTCATTTGTAATGGGGCGAGGGCTACCGTTCAATGATACGCCATACTTCCAAAGGTCAATCGGGCAGGGCTCTACATTCTGCTGGCGCATATCCTTTGTCAACGGATACTTTTCCATATATTTGCGGTTATGCCCGACAATGTAGGTGAGTAAAACCGCCTCAAACTCCTGGATGTTGAGGATGGCCTCCTGGTGGTGGTTAGAGTCATATCGTTTTTCAATCAACCCTTTCCCTTCCAACAGTGAATTCTGTGCAGCATGGATTTGGTGAAAAAGCTGCTCGACCTGCCCCTTTAAGGAACCCGTCGCCGGGGAAACCAATTCTTTTGCAACACCCAATTTGCAGCAAATCGTATCCATCGCGTGAGAAATATATTCGGCGCCATAGTCACTGCGAAGACGAAGCGGCAAGATTTTGGACGGCCATTCATTTGCCCCAATTTGAATGCCGAAGCGGTTGCACAATTCTTGCTTGTCATCCAGAAGATTCAAAAAGCAGTTGGTGATTCCCAGTACGCTGTTGTTGTCAAACGCAACGGAGTAGGCAACAATCATACGGGTATATACGTCTATCATGACATATACGATGGGGCGGCCGACCGTCACAGACGGGTTTTCAACCGATACCAGCGAAAGGTCGATTTCACACTCGTCTACTTCCCACAGGTCGCCCGGCCCCATGACGCCCTGCAAATTGTCAGAGAGTAAAAGCCGTTTGTTGTTCCGTTGCTCACGAGCGGACGTTTTTGCTTTATCGATTTCCTCCTGTGGAACGCGGACTCTCGTATAGTTCAAAAATTGTTTGAGGGTAGGGCGCAGATTATCCGGTAAAACGCTAACACGTATTCCTGTAGGTGTCTCTTCTTCGTTGATGAAATGCTTTTCAATCATGGTCATGTAAGCATCTTTTTTAGTCTTTGCCCTTCCGATTAAAAAATCTTTGATTGCTTCATCAAAATAGGTTCTGATTTCATCTGTCAGGGGAACGCCTGTTCCCAAAGCGTTCATTGTAGGGTGCCCTGTTTTCTTGGAGTACTTATAGGGGTTTCTTTTCCCGGAACGAAGTGAACGTCCGTCCACAATGGCAGCCATATCAAGACCGCTTTGGAGGAATCTGCGAATGGCTCTCCATGCAGCATCCCGCTGAATTCCCAAATCCTCCATTGTCTTCTTCAAGTTGGTTTTGGTTGTTTTTCCATACAATTTTTCATATAGCGGACCATACTCTTGCATAATAAACTGCATCAGCGCTTGTTTCTTTAAATAATTTTCATCTTTTAAATCGGGCAGCAGAATATTGGATGAATTGCTTTTTTCTACACGTGCGGCTCCTTCAGTAGCCCATTTAACTAAATCCTTTGAAGGCAACAAAAAAATGGTCAGTTTTTTTGTGTTCATTTCGCAAAGCGAAAACAAACCGGCCCTGTAACCGATGACTCTGTATTGAGTCTGCTCAATCGTGATAATATCCGTAACACGGATTTCTATTTCAGCCATTTTTTCAATTCTCCTTTGTGTTCATGAAGCAAGTCCCGAAAATTTAGCGGCTTTGTCATATCTACGACTATCAGTTTTCTGGCGATAAGCTTTTTCAGCAGGGAAATTTCATCCGGGAAAAATTCCGCGTTATAAAAGGCAACGACATTGCGGATGTTGTCAGCCATCGCGCGGTTCATTTCGTCTTTTGTGAACAGACGAAACGGTACGCCTTGCTTTTCCCAATACATTTTTTCGATATACGCTTTCTCAATAAGTCGATTTTGAGATTTGAACCCTTCCAAACTGCTTTTCACGGAAATCGCGATTTCTCCATTGGTTCGTGTCACAAGGAAATCTGTCGTCATCACAATCGGGTTCCCTTGACGGTCCGCCGGATGCTTGATGCCATAGTTTTCCGCGATTTGCATCGTTTGCGCAAGGTCGAGCGGAAACTGCTCCCGGACGTCCAGCGTTTTGTCATCCCACCGGAGCAGATACCAGGCGATTACCTCTCCTTGCGAGAGCAGGTGTATCTGGCGGCCGGTTTTCCAGTCAATCGGGTTTGCTGCCGTCCCCCTGGAGCCAAACTCTCCCGTTTGTATCCAAGGCTTATAATCTGCCCCGGTTCCGGTGCCCCGGTGCTCCTTGAATTTTCCTTTTTGCGATTTTCTGCGCATGTGTTATCCTCGCTCTTTTAGTCGGTATTGCCCGCGACCGGTCCTCTCAGCAATTTGCAATTCTGCCATTTTTTGCAGTATCCGCTTGGCGGCATCATACGACCCGCCACTGTATTCCTGCATTTCCCGTATCGTGACGGGAGCCGTTTTTTGTTTCATATAGCGAATGAACATCTGACGCTTTTCCCCGGAAGTAAACTTTGAGCAGCGGGGGCAAGTGGGATTCTTGCGAAATTCGTAAATTTCCCGCTGAAACTCGTACCCGCACTTGTGGCGGATGGTAAAACTGGAGCCGCTGCCGGCAAAACCGCCTATATACTCAAAATCAGGTGCTATCTCCTTGATTTCCGCCCGCAGCGTTTCTTCCGAGCGGAGGAATCTGGGCTTGCACTTTTTGCACCAGGGCCGCAGCAAAAATTTCTTGTATCCAATCGTAAAGGTTTGACCGCAATCCTCATGCAAAATCGTCACCCGCTCTTTTTGGTACTTTACCAATTTAAAATTCCCAAATTGACGGATGGTGTTTTGGATTTCTTGCGGCGTGTGATAGTAATTACAACGGCACCGGCTTCCGCCCAGAAAGTCGAAAGCTCGTATCTCCAACACTTTGCCGCAAGTATGCCGCAGCCGAACGTTTCTCGCCATTCCCTCATAAGGAGAAAGAAGCTCGTACCCGCCCACATGCTCCACATAGTTCTCGAATCGCTCCGCCTCCGTCATCTTTGCTTGACAGTGAGGGCACTGAAAACCGAGATTGAACCCGTTTGCGTTCATACAAAAATGTGTCCCGCAAACGTGCCGGAATTCTGTTATGTTCCCGGCTCCCTGTAAAATCGTATATCCGGCCACAGGCTTCGCGGTTTCATTTGAGCCGACGCCGTCTTTCAATTCTTCTACGCTAACGACCTTCATCAATTCCAGAATCCCGTTTTCGAATCCAATGTACCTGCTTAGATTTGCCCCGCGACGGTTGGCAAAACGCATGAGCTGCTTAATATCACAATCGATATGCGCTTGCCAAAAATCATGTGCATAGCGCGCGTAGGCAACATCTTCCGGGGTTACCGGCATTCCGTCCAAGGAGCATCCGTGCTTCCAGCAGGCCCGCACACCGGGCAGATTATGAGCCACCCGAATATATGGCTGCTCCTGCTGGCATTCCGGGCAAACGTTCGCCGTTTTGATAAAGCGATTGATGGAACTCCCCATCGGTACGCCGGATACGGACAGCATAATTTTGCTCTGCTGGTAGGCCGTCAAAAAAGGCGCTATCGCCGGATACTCCGTATGATTCACGAGCAAATCATAAAGTGAAAACCCACACTGTTCGCAAAAGTACAGCAAATACTGATTTGTACAACTCAAAGTGTTTTGAATGGCCTTTTCTGCCTTTTGTGGGCACACATAGGCTTTCAAAAAGCGGGTCGGCGAATCAATCCCGTTCTGTGCGGCAAGGCGCACGAACCAGGAAGCCAATAATTCATTTTTATATGGGTGCAGTAAAATCCCCAACATGCCCAAGCACCTCCTCAAGCAAGTCGGCCACGACAACCGCGGGTTGTTTTCATGCCTTAATTATATCATTTATCGGTTTCAATAAAAACGGCAGGCATTAAAAATAAGATGGTTATATTCTAATATAAAAAATAAAGATAAATATACTATTAAATAAATAATGGTTATAGATGACAAGCTCCTTGTTTTGTGTTATACTGTTGTCAGAAGAAAATGACCGTTGGACGTTCTATATGGATATAGGGAGCTGAGCAAAATGTCTCGCAGGGCAAAAGAACCCGTGGCAGACGAGGCCCGCACCAGGCGGCTGGGGTTGCCGGAATTGATGGTGCAGGCAGGTCTTGGCGATGATTCCAGCTATTACGTTTTCCCGAATCCGGGCGCCATTATCCAATGCCCAAACTGCGGAAGTCTTGCCGTGAAAATCCACACAAGTCGGACCCGCGTGCTGCAAGACATCCTACCACAAGCGCAAGGGGCGGCGCGTTTTGTCGAACTTCACTTCCAGTACAAGAGCTATCTTTGTCCCGATTGCCAAACGGTGTTCACCCCGGCCTATCAATTCGCCGCGCCGAAATCTCGCGTGACCCGCCGCTTCGAGGATTTCCTGGTCCGCGAATCCATAAACCGTTCGCTGGAAAAAGTCAGCGATATAGCAAGGCAGGCGCTTTCGGCACCCGCCATCAAGCTTATGACAGACCGCTGGGTGCAGGACAAGGAATCCACGCAGCCACCACTGTATACGCCGCAAACACTATGTCTGCTTTCGTATGAGCGCCCACAGGCGCTTGCTTTGCTGGTACTGGCGGTCGAAGGCGGCCAGGTCTACTTGACCGATGTTCTGCCGGACGCCGGCACAGATGCCATCCGCACGTACTTACGCCGGTGCGAACTGCCGGCTATCCATCAGGTGCTCCTCGACATGACGGAAACCGTGTGGGAAACTGTCTCAGAAACGCTGCCGCGCGCGGCATTTTTGGTGGACCCTGGATTCTTTTACACACTGGTACGGGAACAGCTCCGCGCCACGGCCGGGGAAAAGATGCGTTGGCTACCCATGCCGGACAAGATGGAGGTCATCTTGACACCGCGCAAAAAAATCCTGGCGAGCCAGCAATATACGCTGCAAAAAGCCCTGGCCCGCCGCAGAGAACTGGTCAACCTGTATGACGCGATGGACAGCCTGTATGAGATACTGACGACCAACTGGTCAGAACAACGCTTGCGAGACTGGGCCGACACCATCTGCACAAGCGGCCCGGCCGAGGTGGCGCCCATCGCCCGGCGGATGCTGGATAGTATGCCGAACATCTGCCTGTATGAGAAAGCCGGGTTCCCGGCCATGAAGTTCAGCAGCATTGGCGAGCAGATGGCCTCCCTTGCCGCCTCGCTGCGGCCGTGCTCGTTCACACTGGAAAAAGCGCGGCTGCTCTATTTGAACACGCCGGATACGATACAGGTCGAAGGCCGGCCCGCACGCCGCCTTGGCGTACCCATCGAGAAAGTTTTTATAACGCTGAGAGGACTAAAACAAGAACAGGAAAGGATTTTTGAACCGTGACCCAGAGCAATGCAAAAATCGCCGAAGTCGGCAAAAACGCCCGCGAAAAAGAATCCCTGATTTGGAACATCGCCAACAGCCTGTATGGCGCTTTCAAGCCGCACGAATACGGCCTGGTCATTCTGCCGATGGCCATCATCAAGCGTTTTCACGACTGCCTGCTGCCCACGCTGGACGCTGTGTGGGAGCAGGATGAAAAGCTGAAGACCATGCCGGCCGAGTTGAAGGCGGGCTTTTTGAAGCGCGCTTCCGGCTATGAATTTTACAACACCAGCCACTACACGTTTGCCAACCTCCAGTCTGACCCCGAAAACATCGCGGATAACTTCCGCGATTACCTCAACGGCTTTTCGGAAAACGTGCAGGACATCCTGAGCCGCATGAACTTTGACGCCGCCGTGAGCCGCATGGTCGAGGCGGGGGCGCTGTACCAGGTCATCGTGGATTTTGGCTCCGACAAAGCCGACATGAGCCCCGACAAAGTCTCCACAGTAGATATGGGCTATATTTTTGAAAACCTTGTGCAGCGGTTCTCGGAATCGTATGACGAGGAAGCCGGCGCCCACTTTACCAGCCGCGACATCATCTACCTGATGTGCGACCTGCTGACAACCGGCGAGACGCTGACGCCCGAAGAGCAGCGCAACGGCATCCGCCGCACCGTGTACGATATGGCAATGGGCACCAGCCAGATGCTGACCTGCATGGAAGAACGGCTGAAAATGCTGGACGAAAACGCCGACGTCAGCACCTTTGGGCAGGAAATCAACCCCTTTACCTACGGTATCGCCAAGGCGGATATGCTGATTCACGGCGGCGACCCGGACAATATGCAGTTTGGCGATACCCTGTCTGATGATAAGTTCCCCGGTTATCAGTTCGACTTCGTCATCTCCAACCCGCCGTTCGGCATCGACTGGAAGCGGGAAGCCCCCGCCGTGGAAGCCGAAAACAAGCGCGGTGATGCGGGCCGCTTTGGCCCCGGCCTGCCCAGCAAGAGCGACGGCCAGATGCTGTTCCTGCTCAACGGCGTGAAAAAGCTGAAGGACACCGGCCGTATGGCCATCATCCAGAATGGCTCCAGCCTGTTCACCGGCGACGCCGGCTCCGGCCAGAGCAAAATCCGCCAGTATTTGATTGAGAACGACTGGCTGGACGCCATCGTCCAACTGCCCAACAACAGTTTTTACAACACCGGCATTGCGACCTATGTTTGGATTATCACCAAAAACAAGCCGCAGGAGCACATTGGCAAAGTGCAGCTGATTGACGCCAGCGGGTGCTACGAACCCCGCCGCAAGCCCATCGGCAACAAGCGCGCGGACATTACCGACGCCTGCCGCGAACTGATTGTGCGCGCGTATGGCGAGTACCGCAGCGAAACGTATACGGTACAGACGCCGGAAGGCCAGCGTCTTATCTGCAAAAGCAAGGTGCTGGACAGCGTGACCTTTGGCTATAACAAGGTCGTGGTCGAGAGCCCGCTGTACAACAGCGATGGCAGCAAGGTGCTCAAGCGCGGCAAGCCGGTGGCCGACACCGCCAAGCGTGATACAGAAAACATCCCGCTGGAAAAAGACATCGACGAGTATATGCGTGAGGAAGTTCTGCCCTACAACCCGGATGCCTGGGTGGACAGCGGCAAGACCAAGGTGGGCTATGAAATTCCTTTTACTCGTGTATTTTATGAGTACAAGCCTATTGAGCCGGCCGATGATATTGCCCGCCGCATTGTGGCCCGTGAACACAGCCTGACGCAGAAGCTGCGGGACCTGTTTGAGGAGGATGAGTGACTGGGCGCAGATTTTCCACACATCGTGTGGAAAATCTGCGGCAAGGCCGCTTTGAGAAAAACGAGAACGAGGTTTAAGAATGACAAACGAAACACAAAAGGCCCCGCGCCGCTACGAGAAAATGCGGGACAGCGGGGTGGAATGGATTGGGATGGTGCCGAGCCACTGGGAAATTGTTCGCGCCAGGGCCCATTTTAGGCAAACAAACGAGCGCGGAAATCAAACGCCCATTTTATTAGCTGCGTCTCAAAAATTTGGAGTTTGCCCGCAAGACCAATTAGAGGGTGTTGTAAAAGTTTCTGCGGGTACAGACCTGCAACAATTTAAAACTGTACACCGCAATGACTTCATTATTAGCCTAAGAAGCTTTCAAGGTGGTTTCGAATTATCGCCCTTTGAAGGCGTGTGTTCTCCTGCATACCAAGTGTTTCGCGCAGATGATGCGTATGATGTCAAATACCTTCGTTTTTTGTTCAAAGATGAGCGCTTTATTGACCATATAAACTCACTAACTGTAGGAATCCGAGATGGGAAAAATATCAAATACTCCGATTTTTCAAACTCTCTGATTATACTACCACCTCTTAATGAGCAAAGAGCAATCGCTAAATCTCTAAGTCAAGTAAGTGCAAAAATCGATACCCTTATTGACGAGGTTAAAGCCGGCATTGAGGAGTACACAGCCTGGAAAGCCAGCATCATCTACGAAGCCGTCACCAAGGGCCTTGACCCTACCGCCGAAATGAAAGACAGCGGCGTGAAATGGATTAGGGAAATGCCTGGACATTGGGAACGAACAAAAATTTCCAATTGTTTCACTGTTATAGGCAGCGGAACTACTCCGCAATCCTCTGATGCGGCATATTATGGGGGGAATATCTCTTGGCTACAATCAGGAGACCTTAACGGGGGAATTGTATCAGAAACAGCAAAAACGCTCACTCAGGCAGCCCTGAATCAATATTCCGCACTGCGTATATATAAAGCACCATATATTGCCATAGCTATGTATGGCGCTTCCATTGCAAATGCCAGCATTATAGAGTTGGATTCTTGCACGAATCAAGCATGCTGTGTATTGTCGACCCCTAAAAAGGATTTTGATTTAGAATATGTTTTCTATGCAATTCTGTCAGCAAAAAACGAATTGCTTATTTCTGCAAGGGGCGGCACGCAACCCAATATTAGCCAAGATATCATTAAGCGCTTACTTTTGCCAATTCCCCCTCTGCCAGAGCAAAAAAGTATTGTCCGCAAACTAAATCAATTAACACGGTCTATTGATAATCTTATCAAGGAAAAGCTATACCTAATCGGCGACCTCGAATCCTACAAAAAATCTCTTATCTATGAAGTTGTGACCGGCAAACGGAGAGTCTGTTGACAGAAAGGTGTGTCATGACAGGAAAATTCTTGACACTTTTAAATCTTTTGCTGTCAAGATTTGATTTTTGATGTTTAGAATTTTATATGCGAGGAGATATGATGTGTACCAATCCCAATAATTCCAGTACCAGCGATGCAAGTGCCGAGAAAAGCTCTGCTGATAAAGTGATTGTTGTAGCGACGTCGAAAAAGCATCCCATCACAATTGCGGGACGCCAATACATAGCGGATATTTACGTATCCGAACAAGATTTGGCAAGAATATGTAAAATAGATGCTGCATCATCCCCGCAAGAGTGTAGAATTCTCCTGGCTGATATTATACGAGAGAAACTGCAATGTAGTGAGGCTGAACGACCCGCGTCACAAATAATATCCAGCCAAACGGATGAATTCTTTGCCGAGTTCATTGCGCTTTTTCTTGAAGAAGATGAAGAATTAAAGAGCCTGTATAATCAGCAGCAGGAAGAACCAGATATTTGTAAACGGTTTTGCATTTCTTATCATAAATCTTGGAACCAGCGCATGGCGCACTTATCTGAACGGCTCACCGAGATATTGCGTCCAGTGCTTGAACAATCCCAGCAGATGAAAGGAATCATAACGGAAACAGTAAATTCCCTTCTTGAAAAGCAACAGGCATTTCTCCAATCACTGGCTTCCTTAAAAGATTATTATAGTCGGCTCTTTGCCCAATTACCAAAGATAAAGATACCGCAGCTATCTGAGGAAGAACGTGAACTTAGAAAGCGTGCCGTCTGCAAATGGGGAACGTTTGGTTGGACCTTTCCGCCGTGGGAAAGTTTAAACTTCTTTGACAATCCCCCTGGCACATTGGATGCTGCGGACAAACAAATGTTACCCTACGGCAAAACAGCAGTAATGGAAACCCTATGGGCAGAAACAAAGAAAGAATTCAAATGCAAAAAAAGTGACTATAACTCTGCAATTATTCTCTTTAAAGAAAAGCAATATACAGCCTGTTCCTTGCTTTTATTCTCTTTGATTGACGGGGTGCTTATCCGCTTTCAAACTAACGCCAAACAGAAAAAGCAAGTTGGCAACGGAGCAATTCAATTCTTTCATATAAAGGTACGCAAAAGGCCAAATTTTGAGCACACATTTTTTATGTATTTTAACTTTTTTAATGTGTTTTCTTGCCTAAACGAAATGTACAAAGTTGACGAGGATTTCAAAGGTACTCCTAAAATCGTGAATCGGAACTATGTGGCACATGGAATGAGCAAACGAAATGTAAGAAAAAGGGATTGCGTCAAGCTCTTCTACTTATACTACAACCTTTTATTGCTTGTATAACTGTTGCGAGGTTAACTACTATGTCCATCCCCCTCTACCACGGCAGCAACACCACCGTTGAATTTCCCGAAGTGCGCCGGACCCGGTACACCAAGGATTTTTCCTGGGGCTTCTACTGCACCAACAACTATGACCAGGCCCGCAAGTGGGCCAACCGCAATCCGCACGGCGTCGTCAATTTCTACACCTACACGCCGGACCCCGCCCTGCGCGTGCTGAAATTCGACGGCATGAGCGATGAATGGCTGGACTTTATCGGCCGCTGCCGCGCCGGGTTTGTCCATGATTACGACATCGTCGAAGGCCCGATGGCGGACGATACCATCTGGAACTATGTCAACGACTTTTTGGCGGGCAACATCAGCCGCCAGGCGTTTTGGGAGCTGGCCCGCTTCAAACACCCCACCCATCAAATCAGCTTCCACACCATTCGGGCGTTGGCCTGCCTGGAATTTGAAAGGAGTGAGCCTCTGCATGACCGCTAAGCGAAAAGACGACGTCTACTACGTTTGCAGCCTTATCGAATTCATCGCCCGCCAAACCAAAAACCATCGCGGTACGGTGGCGGCGCGCATCGGGCACGACGGTATCGCCCGCCTGCTGGACGCCGCCGAGGTCAACCACTGCCTGAGCTTTGAGCAGGTGGCGGATGAGGTGATAGAAGCTTACGGTATCACCCCCGGCGACTTT
>DXBP01000043.1 GCA_019116445.1 Candidatus Gemmiger excrementigallinarum | reverse complement strand
TTCATCCTCTCGCTCTGTGAGCTGGTGGTGGGCGGCAAGGAGGGACTGCTCCCCGTCGAGAAAACCGTCATCGACCGCTGTGTGCATCAAATTTACCAGACGTACTTTCAGGACCCGCGGCCCGAGAAAATGCCGCTGCTGGAGGACCTCTACAAAGCCCTCTTGGAGCAAGAAGAAAAAGAGGCTCACCATGTGGCGACGGCGCTGGAAATCTACGTCAAGGGCAGTTTGAACCTGTTCAACCACCGCACCAACGTGGACATCGACAACCGCTTCGTCTGCTACGACATTCGGGAGCTGGGCAAGCAGCTCAAGAAGATCGGGATGCTGGTGGTACAGGATGCCGTTTGGGGCCGTGTAACTACGAACCGTTACGCCGGAAAAACGACCCGATTCTTTATAGACGAGTTCCATCTCTTGCTTCGTGAGGAACAGACCGCGGCCTATTCGGTGGAGATCTGGAAGCGTTTCCGCAAATGGGGCGGTGCGCCTACTGGAATTACGCAGAACGTCAAGGACCTGCTGGCCTCTCACGAAGTATCGAATATTTTTGAAAATTCCGACTTCATCCTCATGCTCAACCAGGCCGCTGGCGACCGGCAAATTCTGGCAAAGCAGCTCAACATCTCACCTCACCAGCTGTCCTATGTGACCCACTCCGGCGAAGGCGAGGGGCTGTTGTTCTACGGCAACGTCATCTTGCCCTTCGTGGACCGGTTCCCGCAGGACACCGAACTCTACAAAATCATGACCACAAAATTTTCCGACGGCACGGGTGACGCCGGATGAAACGCAAAACCGCACGTCTGACCTTCACCGAGGAAGAGCTGGCAAACCCGAACGTCCGCCGCGCAGCCAAAAAGGCGGCCCGCGCCGCCGACCGGGCCGACAAAGCCAAGGCGAAACTTTCCACCCGCGCCCCGCCCAAACGGGGCCTCAAGATGGACACCGACAAGGCCAAAGAGCGGTCAGCACAGCTCCGTTTCGGCAAGGCGGAGTTTGGGGAAGAGATCGCCAAGCCCAAGCGCCGCAAGCCGGGTGTAGAGGCGCTGCTGAGCGGCGAAGCACACCGCCAGGTGGACAAACAGAATCAGGATGAAAACGCCGGCGTGCAGGCTGCCCATGAGGGGGAACGCCTGGCCGAAGGTGCGGCCAAGAAGCTGAAGGACGGTAAGTACAGCAAGAAACTGAAAGCCTACAAAAAGGCCGAAAAACTGGACAAAGCCGCCGATAAAGCCAACATCCGGGCGTTGCATCGGAAGAAACAAGCCGAACAGCCCACATCCAACCCCATCTCCCGCTGGAAGCAGCGGCAGCAGATCAAGGCCAGCTATTACGCCAGAAAAACCGGAAGCAAGATAAGCGGCGGCGCGGCCAACACCGCCCGCAGCGCCGCCACCAAGAAGGCCAAAGCCGCCGCGGCCAAAGCGGCGCAGTTCGCCTCCACCCACGCCCACATGATCCTGATGGGCGGCGTGCTGGTACTACTGATTATGGTGATCTTTTGCTTTATCACGTCCTGCTCGGTGTTCTTTCCGGGCGGGATGGGCACGATCTGGACCACATCCTACACCGCCGAGGACGAGGATATTCTGGGGGCGGAGACCGATTACCAAGCCCTGGAAGAAGCCCTGCGGGCGGAAATTGCCGCTATCCCCTCCAGCTACCCGGACTACGACGAGTATACCTGGGATTTGGACCCTATCACCCACGACCCCCACCAACTGGCCGCAGTGCTGACGGCTATTCATGAAGCCTACACCCGCGGGGAGGTGCAGGGTACCATGCAGTCTATTTTTGACGCCCAGTATGAGATCATCTTGACCGAGACCATCGAGATACGCACCCGGACCGAGACCCGCACCGGCACCGACCCCACTACTGGCGACACCTACACCTATGAGGTGGAGGTGCAGTACGAGTGGAAGATCTTGAACATCACCCTGCTGAATTTCGGGATCGACAGCGTGGCCCGCGGGATGTTATCCGGTGACGATCTGGACCGCTATGACATCTTGCAGGAGACCCAGGGCAACCGGCCCGAGCTGTTTGGTGGGGTGTCGGTGGGATATGGTTCGGACGGCTCCGGCGAGAAGGGCATCGACTACGAGGTGCCCGCCGAAGCATTGTCCGATCCTGAGTTTGCCGCCATGCTGGAGGAAGCCGAAAAGTACCTGGGCACCCCTTATGTCTGGGGAGGCTCGTCGCCGGAGACGGGTTTTGACTGTTCCGGGTACGTCTGTTGGGTGCTGAATCAGTCTGGCTGGGACGTGGGGCGCACCACGGCCAACGGCCTGTGGCAGCAGGCCGCCAAAGTGTCGGAGCACGAGGTGAAACCGGGCGACCTGGTGTTTTTCCAGGGCACTTATGATACTCCCGGCGCGAGCCACGTCGGGCTGTATGTGGGCGATGGTATGATGATTTCCGCTGGAGACCCCATCAAATACTCGAACATCCATTCAAGTTATTGGGACAAACACCTGCTGGGTTTTGGCAGGATTCCCAAGTGAAATGGAGGTGCACAATGAGCGAAAAACTGGACAAACTGCGGGCCGATCTGGCACGGGCCAGGGAGCGTCGCATTCAGCTGAACAACCGCATCGAGCTGCTGGAACGGCGTATCGCTGAAGCAGAAAAGGTGGAGGTAGCCGAGATGGTGCGGGTGGCAAACTTGACCCCGGAGCAGCTGGCCGCCCTGCTGCAGCAGAACGCCCACACCACCCCGAACCCTGCCGCGCTGGCAGCCGTCGGGGCCGAGATCGACGAAGGAGGACCTGCGTGAGAAAACTTCTGAATAAATTGACCTGTATGGCCGTGTCATTGACTTTCCTGATGGGCTGCATGGCTACCCCGGCCTTTGCTTACAGCGGAGAAGAAACCGGCGAGGAAGCCAAAGCTCCGTCCATTTTCGAGACAGAGGAGGAACCGGTCATTGTGGTGGAGCAGGACGCTGGCCCCCTGACCCCCGAGGGAAATCTAACTGTGGTGGACGACTACCAGACCACCTTTTCGGACGGGACGGCCCAGCAGTTCATCACCCTGGTGAGCAAATCGGGGGCCTATTTTTACCTCATCATCGACCGGGCCGCCGACGGCGACCAGACGGCCCACTTCCTCAACATGGTGGACGAGGCCGACCTG
>DXBP01000004.1 GCA_019116445.1 Candidatus Gemmiger excrementigallinarum | reverse complement strand
CTCCACGGTCATGGGCTCCACATACACCCGGTCGGCGATGTTGGGGTCCGTCATGATGGTGGCGGGGTTGGAGTTGACCAGCACCGTTTCCACACCCTCGGACTTAAGGGCGCGGCAAGCCTGGGTGCCGGAATAGTCAAACTCTGCCGCCTGACCAATGATAATGGGGCCGGAACCAATGACCAGCACCTTTTTGATACTGGGGTCTTTAGGCATCGTTGATTACTCCTTTCGCCGCCAGCATGCGGCTGACAAACTGATCAAACAGGAACTCGGTATCCTTGGGGCCGCCGTTGGCTTCGGGGTGGAACTGTACCGTGAAGCAATTCCAGCGGAAATAGTCCACACCCTCACAGGTGCCGTCGTTGGCGTTGCGGTAGCTGACCTGGCCCACTTCGGCAGGCAGGGTCTCCCCTTCCACGGCGTAGCCATGGTTCTGGCTGGTGATGAAGGTACGCTTGCCGCTGATATGGCTGACGGGCTGGTTGGCGCCACGGTGACCGTATTTCAGCTTACAAGTCTTGGCGCCGGCTGCCAGCGCAGTGAGCTGATGCCCCAGGCAGATGCCGAAAGCGGGAATGCCGGAATCCAGCATTTCACCGATGTTTTTGATGATCTCCACATTCTCAGCGGGGTCGCCGGGGCCGTTGGAAAGCATCAGGCCATCGGGATTCAGTGCCTTCAGCTCAGCCGCCGTGGTCGTACCGGGCAGAACCGTTACCCGGCAACCGCGCTTCTGCAGGCAGCGTACGATATTGTTTTTGCAGCCCAGGTCCAGCAGTGCCACGTGCAGGGGCGTTTCGCCCCAGGCACCCTGTGCGGTGGGTTCATAGGTTTGGGCTTCCGCGCAGGTGACGGTCTTGACGGCATCGGTCACGGCATAGGCCTCGATCTGCGGCAGCAGAGCCGCCACCTTTTCCGGTTCGGCTTCGGGATCGAACTCGGTGGTAATGGCGCCATTCATAACACCGCTCTCCCGCAGAGTGCGGGTCAGGCTGCGGGTATCGATGCCTTCAATACCGATGATGCCGTATTTTTTCAGGAAAGCATCCAGCGTTTCCTCGCTGCGGAAGTTGGAGGGCGTCTTGCATGCTTCGCGTACAATGTAACCGCGCGCCCAGATTTTGCCGCTTTCCACATCCTCATGGTTCATACCATAGTTGCCGATGAGCGGGTAGGTCTGGGTGATGATCTGCCCATAGTAACTGGGATCTGTGAGGGTTTCCTCAAACCCGACCATACCGGTGGCAAACACCACTTCGCCGATGGTCGTACCGGGGCAGCCAATGCTCTGCCCACGGAACACCCGGCCGTTTGCCAGTATCAGATATGCCTGCATATTCTAAACTCCCTGTTTCTGATTAAAGAGTCTGTTTGGCTGCTTCTTTCATTTTGCGGCTGCCCAGATGAACCAGCGGCAGCTTGCCCTCTTTGCAGATGGGGCACTCTTCCGGTGCGTAGTTGGGCAGGTCCAGCTTGAGAGCGCTGGCAACAATGGGAATGGGCGACGGAGCGTCGGCACGGGTGCGGTCCACCACACAGGCAATGCCCAGGCAGACACCGCCGGCCTCTTCGATGACACGCTTGGTCTCCAGGCTGGACACACCGGTGGTGACAACGTCCTCGGCGATGATGCAGCGCTGACCCGGCTCGATCTTGAAGCGCTTGAGGGTCATCACGTTATCCACGCGCTCGGTGAAGATGGCGCGCTTGCCCAGCTGACGGCCCAGTTCGTAGGCATAGACGATGCCGCCCATAGCAGGGCCGACAACTACGTCCACGTTGAGTTCCTTCAGCTTCTCGGCCACCGGGGCCATGACCTCGGCGCAGCGGTCGGGATACTGCTGCAGAAACGCCATCTGGCAGTAGGCGCCGGAATGACGGCCGGACGACAGCAGAAAATGACCTTCCAGGAAGGCTTCACATTCCTTCAAAACTTCGATTGCTTCTCTCGCCATGATACTTTCCTCCTGTATGTTCACTCAATTTTATACTACCACAAACTGTATATTGTTGCAAGTTATATGAATAAAAATTCAGAATCAGCCTCGCGCGCAGCCGCGGATCTCCTCCAGATTCTTGACGCCGTGAGCATCCATCCACTGGTTGATCTCCGCCGTGATGCGTACACAGGCCTGGGGGTCCAGGAAGTTGGCCGTGCCCACCTGCACGGCGGCTGCGCCGGCCATGATGAATTCCAGCGCATCGCGGCCCGTCAGGATACCGCCAAGCCCCACCACCGGAATGTTGACAGCACCCACGGCCTGCCAGACCATGCGCAGGGCGATGGGCCGTACCGCCGGACCGGAAAGGCCCGCAAAGGTATTGTTGAACACCGGGCGGCGTTTTTCCAGGTCGATGGCACAGGCCTGGAAGGTGTTGCACAGGCTGATGCCGTCGGCACCGGCAGCTTCCACGGCCTTGCACATCTCCGGAATGCTTTCAGCCTGGGGGCTGAGCTTGACCACCAGCGGCACCGTGCAGACTTTGCGCACAGCGCTGACCACCTCGCTGGCATCCTGGGCGCGGATACCGAAAGCAAGTCCACCCTGCTTGACGTTGGGGCAGCTGATGTTGAGCTCCAGCACATCAATCCCGGCGGCGCAGAGTTTTTCTACGCCTTCCACATTTTCCTCAATGGTGTGGCCGCCCAGGTTGGCCCAGACGGTGGTTCCGCACTGGCGCATGGCGGGCAGTTCATGGTCGATGAAGTGCTGTACGCCGGGGTTCTGCAGGCCGATGGAGTTCATCAGGCCGGAAGGGGTTTCATACAGTCGCTCCCCCTCATTGCCGGGCTGGCCGTTGAGGGTCAGGCCCTTGCCGGAGATGCCGCCCAGGACACGAAGGTCTTCGATGTCGGCATATTCCGGACCGAAACCAAAGGTACCGGAGGCTGCGATGACCGGGCCGGCCAGCCGCTTGCCAAGAAAGTCTACGTGCAGGTCTGCCATCAGTCAAACACCTCCTCAGCTTTGAATACGGGGCCGTCCTTGCAGACGGTGCGGGGGCCCACTTTGGTGTGGCAGGTGCATCCCAGGCAGGCTCCCAGGCCGCAGGCCATCTTCTTTTCCAGGCTGGCCAGGCAGGGCGTGCCTGCCGCGGTGCAGAGTTTGGCAACACCGCGCATCATGACCATGGGACCGCAGGTCAGAACCAGGTCGTAGTTGGCGGCATCCAGCAGGTCGGTGACCAGGCCGTGATGGCCATGGGCACCGGAGTCGGTGGCAAGATGGATGGTGTGGCACCACGGCACGAAGGATTCCATGCCGTAGGGTTCATCCCGGAAGCCGACATAGAGGTCGGGGCGCACCCCGGCACGGCAAAGCTGCTTGCAGAGCAGCAGCAGCGGCGCGGTACCGATACCGCCGCCCACCACGGCGATTTTTTTGTTTTGCTGGGCAAGGGCAGCCGTATCAAACCCATTGCCGCAGGGGCCGGTGACCGTCAGGGTCTGGCCGGGCTGCAGGGCTGCCAGCTTCTGGGTGCCCTCCCCCTTGACCTGATACAGGAAGGTCAGCGCGCCGCTCTGGTTGTCAAAGTCGTTAACGCTGATGGGGCGGGACAGAATCGGCGTGGTGTCCGGCGCCCAGGCGCGCAGCATATAGAATTGGCCGGCATGGGGTTCGTGGCTGGGGTCCTGCCACTGTACCACCAGGCGGCGGATGTCCGGCGCGAGGGCTTCCTGCGCCAGGACCTGGAGCTTACAGCTTATTGCATTCACCCTGAATATCCTCCCGCATACGCACACATTCGTTGTAGGCCGCTTCATCGAAGGCAACGCCGGGCTGTTTCTTGTAAGCCAGCAGAATGCCGCGGCTGGAGTTGACCACGCCGCCGTTGCCCTTGGTCAGGTACTGGGCGATATCGGCCGCCTTGCCGCCCTGGGCACCGTAGCCCGGGATCAGGAAGAAGGTATTCTTGTAAGCGGCACGGATGGCGGTGGCTTCCTCGGTGTGGGTGCCGCCGATGACCAGGCCGATGCTGGAATAGCCGTGCTCGCCCATGTAGTCCTGGCCCAGCTGGGTCAGGCTGTCGCCCACCAGGTCGTAGACATGGCGGCCGTCGGCCAGGGTCTGGTACTCAAAATCCTTGGCGCCGGGATTGGAAGTGCGGCAGAGTACGAAAACGCCCTTGCCCTGCTCCTTGCAGTAAGGCAGATACGGGCTGATGGAGTCCAGACCCATGTAGGGAGCCAGCGTCACGATGTCTGCCTCAAAATCGCCGGTAAAGTGCGCTTTGGCGTACATTTCAGCGGTTTTGGCAATGTCACCGCGCTTGATGTCCGCAATAACAGGCAGACCGGTGGCCCGGGCCATCTTCAGCGTTTCGGCGTAGGCGCGCATACCATCCATGCCCAGGGACTCATAGTAGGCGATTTGCACTTTGTAGCAGCCGGCCACACCCTTGGTGGCGGCGATCAGGGCGCGGTTGAAATCCACCACGTTCTCCCCTGCCGTCTTGGCCGTATCGGTGGTGGGCAGGTAGCTGATCTCGGTATCCAGGCCGACGCAGACCGGACCGTTGGCGGCTACGCTCTCGTACAGTTTATCCATGTTGGTCATGATGATTCCCCCGTTCTCTTATTCCTCAATCTGAAAAGTAACCTTGCCACCCTTGATGGTCGTTACGACTTTGCCGAACAGATAGGCGCCGTCATAGGGGCAGTTCTTGCTCTTGCTGTGCAGCTCGGCTGCATCCACCTGATACATGTGGTCGATATCCACCAGCACCACGTCGGCATCGTAGCCGGGAGCCAGCAGTCCCTTGTGGTCCTCCAGGCCCAGCACCGTGGCGGGGCCGGAGCTCATCAGGAAGCTGAGCAGTTCCAGCGGCAGGCACTGTTCCCGGCAGAGCTTGGTGTAGCAGACGCCGAAGGCGGTTTCCAGGCCCACCATACCGGCGGCGCCCTTTTCCTTTTCCTCTGCGGTGTGAGGTGCGTGGTCGGTGCCGATGCAGGTCACGGTGCCGTCCTTGATCGCCTGGATCAGGGCAGTGACATCGTCAGCTTTGCGGATGGGCGGATTGACTTTATACTGCAGGCGGCTGTCGTCGAACCACAGGTGATGCGGCGTGACTTCGCAGCTGACCCGTGCGCCGCGCATCCGGCTGATGCGGATGGCGTCCACCGCCTCTTTGGTGGACACATGGCACATGTGCAGCCGGGTGCCGTAGTATTCGGCCAGGTGGCAGTTGCGCACCGTTTCGATGTTCTCGGCCAGGCGGTAATCCCAGGGGCTGATGTCGCTGTCCTCCGCGTGGGACATAACGGTCAGGCCACGATCGGTCGCCAGGGCAAAGACCCGGGCCATGACCGCGTTGTTCATAACACCATGGCCATCCTCGGTGATGAATTTGATGTCTTCGGGCAGTGTGGCCAGATGGTCGATGGTCTTGCCGTCGAAGTCCTTGGTGATGGAAACCGTCTGGTTGGCATCACACAGGCCGATGCGGCGGGCTTCCTCCTCCACCGCGTGGGCAATCTCCGCCGAAGAACATACCGGCTTGGTATTGGGCATCAGGTTGACAAAGGTATACCCGCCCGCGGCCGCAGCTGCGGAACCGGTGGCGATATCCTCCTTATACTCAAAGCCGGGCGTGCGCCAGTGGCAGTGGGTGTCGATGAACGAGGGCAGCACGGTGCGGCCTTTGGCATCCAGTACCTCCTCCCCTTCGGGGACGAGCAGCCCCTGGCCTATAGCGGCGATTTTGCCGTCGCGCAGCCAGAGTTCCACGGGTTTTCCGTCAAAATCCTTCGCATTGCGGATCAGCATGGCAAGACCTCCTGTTTTTTCTTTGTGGCGCCCGCAGACCGTTTCGGCGTGCAGGCAAAAAAAAACTTTTCCCAAAAAGGGAAAAGTCAAAAAACGATACCCTGTGCGGTGCCAGGAAAGAACACCCCACCGTACATTTTAAAGCTGATCGAACAGCTCAGCATGTGGCGCACCTCTCCCCTTACACAGATTTTACTTATTGTACCATGCCGCGGCGCAAGTGTCAATGCAGGCCGGCTTTTTCAAAGGCGAGGGATTTTATGGATTTTTGCGTCAACTTTTGGACATTTTGACAAAAAGCCAGCTTCTGTCGGCCGGCGTTGCCTTTTGCGGCAAAGTGTGTTAGTATTCTATTATATATAATGGTATGGTTTGGATGGAAAGGAAATCATCATGGGGCTTTGGGAAGACGCAAAAAACATCCGGGATAAGGACCCTGCCGCCCGCAATGTGCTGGAGGTCATCATCCTGTACCCCGGTTTTCATGTGCTGGTGACCCATCGGATCGCACATTTTCTGTATCAGAAGAAATTATTCTTTGTGGCGCGGCTGGTCAGCCAGCTTTCCCGGCATCTGACCGGCATTGAGATCCATCCCGGGGCCAAAATCGGGCACAAGCTGTTCATTGACCATGGCATGGGGATTGTTTTTGGTGAAACCACCGAAATCGGCGACAACTGCACCATCTACCACGGCGTGACATTGGGCGGCACCGGCAAGGATACCGGCAAACGGCATCCCACCCTGGGCAACAACGTGCTGATTGGTGCCGGTGCCAAGGTTCTGGGACCGGTCTACATTGGTGACAACGTCCGTGTGGGTGCCGGCAGTGTGGTGCTGAAAAATCTGCCTGCCAACGCCACCGCCGTGGGTGTGCCTGCCGAAGTCGTGCGGGTCGGAAATATCAAGTGCTGCCCGGCCGACGACCTGGACCAGCAGGCACTGCCCGATATTGTCAGCAACCGCATTTCGGAACTGGAGGCGCGTCTGAGCCGGATGGAAGCCAAAATGCAGGGCGAATATCCGCCGGACAAACCCGCCCGTTCCCAATAAAATTTCTGTGCACAGGGTTTTATATCCTGTGCATTTTTTGCGGGCAAAATTCAGCCGGGCCGTTTTCATGCCGATGAAAGTCTGATAGAATGAAGGCAACATCGCGGCGAAATCATTCGCGGAAAGGGTGCTGCCCCGTATGAGCACAAACAAGGAAGCCCGCAAGGTCTGGAACAAGATTTTTGCTCTGCTGCCGCAAAAGCAGAAGCTGGAATTTTTTGTGGTTTTGGCCATTCTGGGGTATCGGCGGTTTTAAGCCAGCTGACGCCGCTGGCCATCGGTTATCTGACCGACCACGTTCTGGCTGCCCAGACGGCCACCTTCCAGTCGGTACTGCCCATTCTGCTGGTGATCCTGCTGGTGAATGTGGTCAATGAAGTCATCAAGGTCATCCGTCGCCTGATCGTGGAAGATGCCGCTACCCAGGCCGAGAAAAACGCCCGGCAGCGCGCTGCCCTTTCGCTGCTGATGGCGCCCCTCTCCTATTTCCGGGGGCACATGACCGGCAATATTCACGGGCGGCTTAACCGCAGCCTGGAGGGTACCGTAAAGCTCATCAAACTGCTGTTCATGGACTTTGCTCCTGCGGTTTCCACCGGTCTGGCCGCCATCGTCACCATCTTCTGGCAGTTGCCTTTTCCGGTGGCCTGCCTGGTGATTCTGGCAATACCGGTGGGCACCTTTATCGTATTCCGGCAGATCAGTACCCAGAAAGGCATCCGCGTAGAGCTGATGAACACCAAGGCTGACATGGACGGCACCATGGTGGAGTTGCTGGGGGGCATTGAAACCATCCGCGTGCTGGACAGTGCCGGGACCGAGAGCGCCCGCATCGAAGCACAGTCCGAGCAGCTGCGCCGCAAGGAAATGCGCCACCACAAGGCCATGGCCCTGTATGACTGCCTGAAATTTGTGAATGAAGCCTTTTTCAGCGTGCTGGTCATCGGGATCTCGGTGCTGCTGGCATCCCGGCAGGTCATCACCATCGGTACGGTGCTGACCGCCTACCTCTGCTTCACTCAGCTGACAGGACCACTGCGGGAATTGCATCGGATTCTGGATGAATTTTCTGAGTGCGTGGTGCTGGCGGATGACTATTTTCGCTTACTGGAACTTCCACTGGACTTTTCCTATCAGGAAACGTCGGGGGTGCCCATTGCCTCTCCTGCCGGCAATGAGGTGCAGCTGCGCGGGGTGCAGTTCAGCTATCCCGAAAAACCGGACCAACGTATACTGAAAGACATTGACCTGTGCATTGACGGCGGGAAATTCATCGGCGTGGCAGGTCCCAGCGGCTGCGGCAAATCCACCCTGATCAAAGTCATGGACAAGCTGGAGCGGGCTGAGGGCGAAGTCACCCTGGGCGGTGCACCGTTGGAGGCTTTGTCCCGCCGGGTATTGGCTGAGAACGTAGCTCTGGTTCCCCAAACCCCGTTTTTGATCGCCGATACCGTGTACCATAACATCTGCTATGGACTGCAAAAGGCTGTCCCGCTGGCCGAGGTGCAGGAAGCGGCCCGCAAAGCCAACATTGCTGCCGACATTGAAAAGCTGCCGGGCGGCTACGATTTCATGCTGTCGGAGGGCGGCACGAATCTTTCGGGCGGGCAGCGGCAGCGCATTGCCCTGGCCCGTATCTTTCTGCGCAACCCCAAAGTCCTGATCCTGGATGAGGCCACCTCGGCGCTGGACAACACCTCGGAAAAACTCATCCAGCGCGAAATTGAACGCATGAAAGAGGAATGCGGAACTACGGTCATCTCCATCGCTCACCGGCTATCCACCCTGCAGAACTGTGACGAGATCCTTGTCATGGACCAGGGACGTATTGTGGAGCGAGGAACTTTCCGAGAACTGGAAAATACGCCGGGCATCTTCCGGGATATGGCCCGGGGCATCCTGAAATAAGAAAAAGGCAGACAGCCCGTAAGTGGCTGTCTGCCTTTTTGGATTCAGGAAGTTTTTTCGTCGTTTTTGCCCAGTTCCAGGCGCCGGAAGCCTTCCCCTTGAACTTCGTTGGATTGCAGCATAATAATGAAGCAGCCCGGGTCCAAGACCTGCATGGCGTGCTCGATCTCATACAGCTGTTTGTTGGAGCAGGCGCACAGCACCACGTCCTTGGGCTGGCCGCCATAACCGCCGCGGCCCTGCAAAATGGTTGAGCCGCGGTCCGCCACCCGGTCAATTTCATCGCAGGCCGCTTTGCCGTCGTCAGTAACGATCAGCGCCAGCATAGAGGAGGAGAAGCCGAACATCATCTTGTTGATCACCGCAGCTACGATGAAGTTGAACATCAGACCGTAGATGATGGAATCCACATCGTGGAAAACAGCACCGTTGAGAAGGATGACCGCCAGTGCTGCCCCGAAGGTGAGATTGCCAAACGGCAGGTGCGGGCGCTTGGCTTTGATGGCCATGGTAATAAAATCGATACCACCGGTGCTGGAATTCTGCATATAGATCAAAGCGTCACCGATGCCGCTTACGACGCCGCCGCAGATGGTCGCCAGCAGACGGTTGCCGGTGTACACCGGCATGACAGGCAGCAGATAGTCGGTGAACAGCGCAAAGAGGATCATGCAGCGCAGGCTGCGCAGCAGAAAGGAACGGCCCAGCAATTTGTAGCTGAAAAAGATAATGGGCACATTGATGATGACATTGCTCAGGCCCATGGGAAGGCCGAACAAGCGATAAAGAATGGCACAGATACCGGCGATGCCGGTGACCGGCACTTCGGCAGCCACGGCAAAGCTGTAGATGCCTGCGGCCGAGATGAAGCATCCCAGCACTTCCAGCAACAGGTTGACGGTCTTATTCTGGGTCATGGCTTTCCTCCTTATACAACAAAATGGCCGGGGCACTCCATGATGCTCCCGGCCAAGTCAGTCTCAGACGTTCTTTTTGATTTTGGATGCGCTGTAGGTCTTCATGGCGCCTTCATCCAGTGCATGGTTGAGTGCCGCGCCGTCTGCATAGAACTGATTCTGCAGGTCATCGCCCTTCAGAGCAGTCAGCAGATCGTACATGCTGGTCAGCTGCGCGACCGTGTAGGTCTTGAACGGATCAACGCGGCGGGCCACCAGGATGGTGGTGCCCAGATCGATGGTCGTCCATTCATTCATACCGGCCTCGTCCAGAGGGTCGGTCAGGTTGTTGTACTCGTCACTGCCGTAGCTGGCGAGATCGTCCGGCGTGTACAGCTGCGAGCCTGCATAGTAGACAGCCTGGGAGGCGTCCTCCATGGTGGCGCCCAGCAGTTCCATCGCCTGGGGCACGTAGGTGGCAGCGGCTTCATACAATGCACTGCTGGAAACCGTCTGGCCGTCAGCCTCTACCTGCAGCTGCTGGAGGCACTGCTCCGCCACCTGCTGGATCTGCTCCTTCTGCGTGTCGTCCGCCATGGTGTAGGTGCTGTAATCAATCAGCGGGATCTGGACGCTCTCGATGTAGTAGCAGGAATTGTTGATGAAATCGGTGTACTCTTCATCGCTGACCGGAGTGGTGCCCTGCGGGCCATAGAGCAGATCCAGGATGGTGACAGCCTTCTGCGCATTCAGCAGGTACGCCTGCAGGCTGGCTTTGCCGATGCCGTTAGCCTCATACAGGTCACCATTGGATTCCCACATACTTTCGACGTTGTCGGCCACTTCCGAGGTGGCGGCATCTTCCAGTGTGGCGCCCAGTTCGGCAAACTTGGTTTCTACCGCAGCATAGTACTCAATGGCGCGCATCGTCAGCTTTTCCACGTATTCGGCGCCGGTGGCGGTAACTTCCTCATCCCCGATGGTACCGGTGCACTCGGCCTTCAGCACCGCCTTGACATCACTGGCAGATTCACCGGTGGCGAGATCGGCCAGACCGGATGCCGTATTGTAGGCATTATACTGGGCCAGCAGATACACACCTGCCGGGATATCCACATTCCCGATGGTGCCCACGCTGGACGGCGTGGAAATATTGCAGCCCGCCAAAGCCAGCAGCATGGCAGCGGCCACACCCAGGCTCAACAGTTTGGTCTTGATAGAACGCATAGAGAATTCTCCCCTTTAATAAACTCTCCTGCGGCACAATGCCGCAACATAAACGTTATTATACCGCGTTTGTCCGCACATTGCAAGCCCTGCGGCCTTGTGATATACTGGTGAAAATTCTATGGATGGAGGTACCGCCATGCTTTTGCGCAAGCAGTTGTCTGAGTTTGCGAACAGTGACTGGGCACCTTTTCTGAACGCCGAATCTGCCAAACCATATTTTGACGACCTGGATGCTTTTGTGACCGAGGCTGCCCGCAGTCGCACCGTCTATCCTGCGGCGGAAAATATTTTTGCCGCGTTCCGGGCCTGCCCGGCACATCAGGTGCGGGTCGTACTTCTGGGACAGGACCCCTATCACGAACCCGGTCAGGCTATGGGACTCTCCTTCTCGGTACCGGATGACTGTAAAACACCGCCGAGCCTGAAAAACATCTTCAAGGAACTGGATGCGGAGTTCGGTGCCGCTGCGGCGCATCACAACGACCTGACCCCGTGGGCACACCAGGGGGTTCTTCTTCTGAATACCGTGCTGACCGTGGAACAAGGGGCGGCGTTTTCGCATGCGGGACATGGTTGGGAAATCTTTACCCGGGCCGCGCTGGATTACGTGGCCGCACTGGATGCCACGCCGCTGGCCGCTGTGTTATGGGGCAAGCCGGCCCAAAAATACGCTCCCATCTTCCGGGAGGTTGCCGGGCGTCGGCCTGTTCTGGTTCTGGAATCGGCCCACCCCAGTCCCCTCTCGGCGTATCGCGGCTTTTTTGGGTCCGCACCCTTCGGAAAGGTCAATGCGTTTTTACGGGAGCACGGGGAAAGCGAGATTGTTTGGCAAAGATAACTGTTGCGCGTTTTTTTGGTAACACCCTGCGGCACACTGAAAATACCGGAGGGCAGCTTCCTTAAATAAATAATAAAGAGCGGAAAGAATTCTGCGGCGGAATTCCTTTCAATCAAATGTGCACTGCATAACAACCATTTGCAAAAAAAATCCGAAAAATTGCCCGGAAGTGCAGAAAAATGACTGCAGTTTCCTGCCCGCAGACAGGGAAAAGCCTGTCAGCGGATGCGGGGAATCGCTGGCTGGCCAGGTGTGGGCAGTAATGTGTGCCAAATTGCTTCCGGACGCTTGTAAGAGTTGTTATTCAGTGCACAATTGAAAAGTTTTGCAGCCTGCACCGAAACGTTCCCTGGTCGAGGGGCTGCACTTCCGATACGACCACAAGGAGATAACACTATGATTCGTGAAATCTGTAAAGATGTGATTTTTCTGGCCCGGAAGGCCGAACCTGCCACGCCCGAGGACCTGCCTGTGGCGGCGGACCTGCTGGAAACCCTGGAGCACCACAAAGACGGTTGTGTGGGCATGGCCGCCAATATGATCGGCGTGAACAAGCGTATCATCGCCTTTGATAACGAGGGCGAATACATGGTGATGTTCAATCCCCAGATCCTGCGCCGCAGCGGGCCTTATGACACCGAGGAAGGTTGCCTTTCTCTGACCGGGGTCCGCCCCGTCAAACGGTGGAAAACCATCAAAGTACAGTGGCAGAACGAAAAGTTCCAGCAGCGGATCAAAAACTTTACCGGCTGGACTGCGGAGATTATCCAACATGAGATCGACCATTGCGAAGGCATCATCATCTGAGGGGGCCCCATGAAAAAGTGCAGAATCACCGTTATGCGCATCACCCGATACGAAGATCTGATGGCCCGGTACGAAAATCCCATCCAGCACGCCTGCACTTTACAGGAAGGGCAGGTTTTTATCGCCAACGGCTGGCAGAAACCGGAAGGCTTCTGCCAAAGCGCCTGGGATACGCTCTCCCCTTTTGTGTTAGCCCTGAGCCATGGAGGGAAGGACTTCTATGACGGCTGGATGAAAGATCCCCGGTCCGCCATGCTTTCCTGCAATGATGGTTTCCGCCCCGTGAGTTTTCTGGTGGAAGCGCTGGATGAAGAAGCAGATTGAGGAGGAAAAAGATGTTTACAGATAAAGTGGCGGTGGTGACCGGCGGCGCAAAAGGAATTGGCAAAACCATTGCTGAGGAATTCCGCAAAGCGGGCGCCCATGTATGCGTCATTGACCTGTTGCCCAACGACTATTATGTAGGGGATCTGGCCGACCGGACGGTGCTGGAGGATTTTGCCCGCAAGGTTATGGATGATTATGGCCATGTGGATTTTCTCGTAAACAATGCTCTGCCCCTGATGAAGGGAATCGACCAGTGCAGCTACGAGGAGTTCGAGTACGCCCTGCGGGTGGGCGTTACGGCACCGTTCTATCTCACCAAACTGTTTGCGCCCTGCCTGGCCCCGGGGGCATCCATTGTGAACATTTCCTCTTCCCGGGACCGCATGAGCCAACCCCAGACAGAGAGCTATACAGCGGCCAAGGGCGGTATTTCGGCTCTGACCCATGCCCTGGCGGTGAGCCTGGCAGGCAAAGCCCGGGTAAATTCCATCTCCCCCGGCTGGATCGATACGAATTTTGCCGTGTATGAAGGCCCCGATGCCTTCCAGCAACCGGCGGGGCGTGTGGGCAATCCCCTGGATATCGCCAACATGGTGCTGTTTCTCTGTTCCGACAAAGCCGGTTTTATCACCGGTGAAAATATCTGCATTGACGGCGGTATGACCCGCCAGATGATCTATCACAACGACTTCGGTTGGACTCTCCAAGGAGGAAGCATCTGATGAAAACTGCCATTTGCCACTATTCCCGCCACCACGGGAACACCCTGAAAGTGCTGGAAGCCATGGCCCGGGAAGGTGATGTGGATCTGATCGACGTAACGACCCGTCAGGCCGTCCGGTTGGAAGACTACGACTGCATCGGTTTTGCTTCCGGCATTTATGGGGCTACGTTTCACAAGGCTGTGGCCGCCTTTGCCCGGCAGTATCTGCCTGCCGGCAAACCGGTGTTTTTCGTCTATACCTACGGCGGTGCCAAAGGCAGCGGTGCCCGGGCCGTGGCTGTTGTTGCCCGGGAAAAGAATTGTCCGGTGCTGGGGGAATTCAGCTGCAAGGGGTATGATACTTTCGGCCCCTTCAAACTGGTTGGCGGCATCGCCAAAGGGCACCCCGACGAAAAAGACCTGGAAAAAGCCCGTTGTTTTTACCGGGAGATTCAGGAACACTTTCAGTGAGGAATACGCCCATGAAAATCGTCATTCTCTCCGACACCCACGGCCTGTTGCGTCCCCGGGTGGTGGAATACCTGAAAACGGCCGACGTGATCCTCCACGCCGGGGACATCAACAAACCCGACATTGTGGAGCAATTGCGGCAATACGCACCTCTTTATGTTGTGCGGGGCAATAATGACAAGGAATGGGCCAAGGCACTCCCGCACGATCTGACCGTGACCCTGGACGGGGTACGCTTTTACATGGTCCACAACAAAAAGGAAGCGACACCGGATTTGGCCAATACCGACGTGGTGGTGTTCGGCCATTCCCACAAATATCTGCAGGAAGAAAAAGACGGTATTTTGTGGCTCAATCCCGGTTCCTGCGGGCCGCGCCGGTTTCACCAGGAAATCACCCTGATGGTGGCCGAAGTGCAAAACGGCAACGTTGCGGTGGAGAAGATCACGCTTCCCCATGAGGTATCATGATGGAGCTGGGACTGACCTTTCCGCTGCAGCGGTTTTTGAAAAGAAAACCGCCGGCCTACGGCACAGAACCGGACCGGCGGTTTTGCTGGGATCTGCATATCATTGATCTGCGGGGACGCAGCTGCCTTTTGGCGGTCCACTGTCATACCCGCTATACCTTTGTGTGCTGGGATGTAGTCCCCTTTCAGTGGGCGGACCTTCCGGGGCTGTTCCGGGAGGGGGCGGTGGAAAGCCTTACGTCCGCCGGCTTCTCCCCCACACAGGTGGAAGCATACCTGCAGCAAGCCGGAACGTTGAAGCTGACCCGTACCCATGGCCGCCGGGAGGTTGCGTTCCTGAACCGGGCATGGGACGATGTGATGGCGTTGGATACCTGCCTGGACACCAGCACCCAGGTCCAGCCGCTGCTGGATCACGCCGTCAACACCCGCCCCAGCCGGTGCGCAGGTTTTGATGGCCTGGGCCTGGCCTTGGTGCGGATGGGGACTGTACTTTCCGGGAAGACAAACGGGTAAAAAGACGCCTTTCCCGGGTAGCGTCCCCCGTCATGCACAGCAAGGCGATGACCGCGGGCAGCTGTTTTTGCACCGGCGGTTCCATCCTCACGGGATTAGGGCACTGTGCAGCAAGCAGGAAACTTTCTATACAAAAAACCTCTGTTCGGGGCGTTTCTCGCCACAAAGCAGAGGTTTTTGTATGCCGAAAACCACTCGCTAGGCGAGTGGTTCAAAAGAAGGCTTGTGCCGATTATGGAAACAAAAAACTCCCTTTGCTAAAATAGAAGTGCGGTCTGCCAACTGCACAACCAAGCAAAGGGAGG
>DXBP01000042.1 GCA_019116445.1 Candidatus Gemmiger excrementigallinarum | reverse complement strand
CAAAGGAATTTCTACAGAACCATGCTCCGTGCGAGAAAAGAAAGAATCCTGGATTTTTCTCTCCAAAAACTTCGCAAACGGGAACGCCTTCGGGAGCAGAGTCGTTGATTCATAGAAAAAGCCCAAATTTTGCGTAAAGCCAACGCAGAAAATTTCACATTTGGCGTGTATAGTAAAAAGTACTTTCGGCACCTTGAAAATTGAATATTCAGCACGATCGGTACGTTCCACGGAAAGAGAGCGAGAGATGTTGGCGCCAGGATGGCCGCTATGGTCGGAGCGATTCCACAACGATCCAAGAAAGATCCCATAAGCCACCGGGATCTTTCCGCCAGGACCTTTCCGGGGACATAATGATACGCAGGTTTCCCCACACGTCAGATGGGGCTGCACGTTTCAGGTTGCAATCTTTAGACCTCCAACGGTGCAAGTGAACGGGCGGTGGCGCCCTGCCGGTCGTGTTCCTACAGTCCGGGGGCGAGCGGCAAACAGGACTGCTACTTTTCTTTTAATGAATAGAAAACTTGCCTGTGCAAGTGATTTTTATAAAAGCGCGTTGAGCTGTATTTTTTATATTTTTTCAAAAGATATAAGGGGAAAGTGTACCCTTTTTTCAATCCACCATACCTACAAAGCACCCGGTGCCTTTGACAGAAATGTCGAGGGCACCGGGTGCTTTTTTTGTTTTTCAAGAAAGGAAATGTCTATGTCAAACGAACTCAAAACCTATACCCTCCAGGAACTCTACGCCCACCCTATGGAACCCATCTCCTGGCTGGCGGAAGGACTGCTGGCACCCGGCTTGTACTTCCTGGGCGGCTCGCCCAAAGTGGGAAAAAGCTGGCTGGCGCTGCAGCTCTGCCTGGCGGTCTGCCGGGGAGAACCCTTTCTCGGGTTCCGTACCCGGAAAAGTGAGGTACTCTATCTGGCATTGGAGGACGGGCCGCGGCGGCTGCACACCCGCGCATTGCGTCTGACCGAGGAAGCGCCCGCCGGTCTGCACCTTTGCGGCCATGCGCCCATGATCGGGCAGGGGCTGGAGCAGCAGCTGGATCAGATGCTGGCCGAGCACCCGGGCATCCGGCTGGTCATTATTGACACGCTGCAAAAGGTACGGATGGTTGCCGGTGCCAACGCATCCTACGGCAACGACTATCAGGATGCCGCCGCACTGAAAGAACTGGCCGACCGCTGCAACGTCTGTCTGCTGGTCATTCACCACCTGCGCAAAATGCCGGACGAGGACCCTTTCAACCGGTTGTCCGGCACCAATGGTCTGACCGGGGCCGCCGACGGCACCATCATTCTCATCCGCCAGAAGCGCCAGGAGGGAACGGCCCTGCTGACGGCCACCGGGCGGGATATCGAAGATCGGGAACTGACGCTGGAATTCTCCGACTGCTGCTGGAGCCGCAGCTGCTCGCCGGATGAGCTGCAGCTGATGTACCTCTTGCCGGCTATCCGGCAGCTGCTTGCCTCTGGCGAGTTTCTCGGGTCTGCCACAGAGTTGGTGGAAAAGCTGGGACAACAGGGCTCCTTATGGGGTCCGGCCCAGCTTTCCCGGTATTTGCAAAGCCACAAGGACGCCTTGGCGGCGCAGGGAATTTTGCTGGACACAAAGCGCAGCAACCACAAACGGTTTCTGTCTCTTTGCCTGACAGAAAGTGACACGGGTGACGGCAATGACGGTTGTGACAGTGGGGGCCAGGCACGGGATGTGCCGTCACAACCGTCATCACCGTCACTGTCGTCACAGGCGTCATAATGCAGGAGGGATGTACATGGCCTATATTCAACAACGCGGAGAAAGAAAATATAAAATTACAGTTTGTAATGGATACACCACGACAGGGAAAAAACGGATGCAGGCGCGCACCATTGATGTCCCCAAGGAGATTCCAAAGCGCAGTATCAGACAGTATGTCTATGCGGAGGCTGAGCGCCTGGAAAAACGATTCCGCACCGGCATCGACGAAAGTGAAAACACCAAGTTCGAGGCCTACGCAGAGCATTGGCTGGACAGGGCAGCCAAGCGATACAAAGCCAGTACGCTGGCCGGTTATCGAAAAATGCTGGAGGTGGCATATCCATATATTGGCGGTTTGCCGCTCTGCAAGATCCGGCCCATGGTCCTGGAGGAATTTGCAGAAGAACTGCGCAAGCGGCCCGGACGGGGCGGCAAGCCGCTGAGCGAAAACACCGTACATAAATATCTGGATGCCGTTTCCGCTGTGCTGCAGGACGCAGCGAAAAATGACATCCTGCTCTATAATCCTGCCCATCGGGTCGAAAAAGTCCGGGTGGAAAAGCCTCAGCAGCGCATTCCCCAACAATGGGAGATGCGAAAGCTCCTGCAGTGTATTCTGCAGGAGCCGCTTCTTTATAGGGTGTACTACCTGATGGCCCTCTCCACCGGCCTGCGACGCGGCGAGCTGTGTGCCCTTCGGTGGTGTGATCTGCACGGCGGGAATCAGGTGAAGATCCAACACTCCCGCAGCACGGTGGTAGGGCAGGGCGTACTGGAAAGTGACACCAAGAACCACCGCGCCCGCATCGTGGTCATGCCGCAGATCGTCTTCGATGAGCTGGGAGAGCTGTTCACTGAGCAGGCCCTTGAAAACAACGGGGCCGACTGGAACGGGCTGATCTTCCAGCGAAAAGGCAAGCCGGTACACCCCAATACTTTCAGCCACCATCTGCGGCGGTTGTACGATAAAAACGGATTCCCTGAGGAATACCACCTGCACACCATGCGGCATTTCTTCGCCACCTATCTGCTGGAACACGGTACCAGCAAGCAGGTGGCGGCCGACCTGCTGGGGCACGCAGATACCGCCTTTCTGGAACGAACCTACTGCCATCCGCAGGATATCTGCAAAGAGGAGGCTGCCGGGTTGTTTGATTCTCTGCTGGCACCGGCAGAGGAAGAATACTGTGCCGCCCTGGATGAATGAAATACCAATGCTTCTGTTTATCCGGCACACCCACAGTGAGGATTTTCTCTTTTGGGAGAATCCTCACTATTAGTTATGTTTGCAAACTTTTGGTGTTTTGCCCGGGTTGCACAAGTATCGTGGCCGTTCTTCGTTGGGTTTGGTGATAGCTTTGTATCGCAGAGGTTGGTATCCTTTGTGTCAATACACACAAAGGAGTGGTCAAAATGGCAAGCATCCGAAAACGAGGACAAAACAGTTATCTCAT
>DXBP01000041.1 GCA_019116445.1 Candidatus Gemmiger excrementigallinarum | reverse complement strand
CAGACCGGTTACAATGCCCAGGCCTCCATGCGGGGACTGACCGAGGAGCAGGCCGACCTGATCGCCGGTCACCCGGATGTGGCGGAGCTGGGCCGCAGCATCGTGCTGGGCCTTGCGGAAAACCAACAACTGACTGGGCAATCGGTGGAGATCCGCTGGGCCAATGACGCCTACGCCCGGCATTCCTATGCCGCCCCCACCACCGGGCAGATGCCCCAGGCGGCGGATGAGATCGCACTGGATACCAGCATCCTGGACCGTCTGGGCATCCCCCATGAGCTGGGGCAGACCGTGACTCTGGAGTGGCGCAAGGATCTCAGCGGCGAGGAAGTGACGACTTCCACCTTCACCCTCTGCGGCTTCTGGGAGGGCAACCAGTCCAGTTATTCCTCAATGGCCTGGGTCAGCCGGGCCTATGCCGCTGAGATGACCGGCGGCGTCATTTCCACCGAGGAAAGCCAGGTGCTGGGCCTCTATATGGTACAGGTCAATCTGGCAAGCGACCAGAACATTGAGGCGACGATGGACCGTATCCTGGCGGATACCGGCCTCACGGGTCTTGAATACAATGTCAACCTGGCCTACTCCCCGGAGATGGGGGCGATGGCCGCCCAGGAGAGTATGCCCATGTATCTGGGCATGGTGCTGGTATTCATTGCCGGATACCTGATTATATACAACATCTTCCAGATCAGCGTGACCGCCGATGTGCAGTTTTATGGCAAGCTGAAAACCCTGGGCATGACCACCAAGCAGCTGAAGAAGCTGATCTACGGGCAGGCCAACCGGCTGTGCATCATCGGTATCCCCATCGGTCTGATTCTGGGCTGGCTGCTGGGCAGCGTGCTGGTGCCGGTGCTCATGGGGACAATAGACGGCGAGGCCGTGGTCTCTGCCAGCCCCATCATCTTCATTGGCTCAGCGGTCTTTGCCTGGGTGACAGTGCTGATCTCCTGCCTGCGGCCCGCAAGGCTCGCCGGAAAAGTATCGCCCATTGAGGCCCTGCGCATGAGCGACGCCGACAGCTCCAGCAAGAAGAAAACCAAGCGCCGCCGTGGAAACGCTTCCCTAGCCTCGATGGCCTGGGCCAACCTGTGGCGCAACAAAAAGCGTACCATCACGGTGATCTGCTCTCTGACCCTGGGCCTGGTGCTGCTCAGCAGCTTTTACGCCAAAAACGCTGCCTTTGACATGGACAAATACTTGGCTGACCTGATCCTGGCCGACTTTGAGCTGTCCGACACCACCAGTGAGGATTATATCAACAACTATGATCCCCACGGCACCACCCTGACGGATTCTCTGGTAGCTCAGGCAGAAGGCCAGGAAGGCGTGGAAGCGTCCGGCCACCTGTTCTCGGCCCAAATCGACTGGCAGATGGACGAGGGCACACTGCAAAATGTGGCGGCCTTCTACACCGAGGACAAACTGGCCGATTGGGAAACCTACGACGCTGCTGGTGCCCAGCAGCTTCGGGATGTCCTGGAGACTGGCGACGGCTCTGCCATCCTGTACGGCCTGGACGGCATCCCGCTGGATGCTATCACCCAGGAGCAGTATGTGCTGGAGGGCAGCTTTGACTCCGCCGAATTTGCCAGCGGGAACTATGTACTGGCGGTGGGCCCCAGCCTGGAACTGGGTACAGACTACCCGGTGCTGCCGACCCCCTCCGCGGGCAGCACCGTGGAACTGAACGGCCGCACCTATACGGTGATGGCGGTGGTTTATCCGCTGAATCCGGTGACCCAGCTGACGGTGCAGCAGGGCGCGGGCGACAAGTTTAATTTGAGCTTCATCATCCCCAGCGAGGTATTCCGCGAGCAGTGGCCGGACCACACCCTGCGCAAGCTTTTCCTCAATGTGGATGACGCCCACATCGACACAGTACAGGCGTTCCTGGATGACTATATGGAGACGACGGACCTCGGCCTGCCGGTGGCTTCCCGCCAGACGATGGCACAGCAGTACGAGGCCCAGACCCGTTCCTCCGCCGTCATGGGCAACGCTGTCAGCGTGGTCATCGCGCTGGTGGGTGTGCTGAACTTCATCAACTCGATGGTGACCGCCATCGTATCCCGCAAGCGTGAGTTCGCGGTCATCCAGAGCGTGGGCATGACCAAGAAGCAGCTCAATCGGATGCTGGTAAACGAGGGATTGTTTTACGCGGTTTTGACGCTGGCGGCATCGTACCTTATCAGCAGCCTGGCCGTGGGCGTTGTGGTCCGGGCGATGGTAGAGGGCGGATTTACCACCTTCCGCTTCACCCTGCTGCCGCTGGTGGCCTGCACCCCGATCCTGCTGATCTTTGCGGTGCTGATTCCGCATCTGTGTTTCCGCAACCTGGAAAAACACAGCATCGTGGAGCGGCTGAGAATGGAGTAAATCATCGGGAGGTGATGGATTTGGGAAATTTGTAATACTGTCTTTCAGTGATGGTGAAGAAAAAGCTTTAGAGAAACTGATTTCTACACTTTCCGCAATTTCAGATTTTTCTACACTAGCGGCTTCTAAAGATGCACCACTATTGATGAACTCATTGGAAATTTACCCTCGGCATCACCTGGTACGGCTGTTTGGTGCGCCGGTTAAACTGACCCCGATGGAGTTCGATATTCTGCTCCTGCTGGCCCGTCGGCCAGGGCAGGTGTTCACCGCCCGTCAGATCTATGAGGCCGTTGCAGTGGACTCCTTTGACGCCAGTTGGACGGGGATCTCCAGCATGATCTACAAGCTCCGCCGCAAACTGGGGGCTGACATCATCGAAACAGTACGGGGCCACGGCTACCGAATGAGAATAACAAAATAGAGGGATACGGCACCGAAGCCATAGCTTTGATGCCGTATCCCTATTTCTTACTCATGGGGTGTTTGCTCTCCGCTTTCCATCTCTTCATTATAGGAGGATGTGTCCTCCAGTGCCTCATATCCAAGAAAACTGTTGGTGGAGAGGGCGGCATCCAGATAGTCGTTTCCGATGGCAGGCCGGCTCCCTTTTTGAAAATAAAAGCGGTAGCGGGCG
>DXBP01000040.1 GCA_019116445.1 Candidatus Gemmiger excrementigallinarum | reverse complement strand
TAGGCGTTTTCTCCGGCTCGGGCGGAGTTTCCTTGCCCGGCCCGGTATCCGTTACCGGCTGCTCCGGCATTTTCGTGGTTTTATCATCTGCCATAAGCATTTACCTCCTGTTTTTGGGCGTAAAAAAAGGGACTCAACTTTTCAGTCAAGCCCCCGTGGGAAGTTCCTCCTTTCTCCGCCAAGATACAAAAATACCGCCCGTAGTCTCGTTTGGGCGGTACTTTGTGTAAGATTGGCAGTCCATTATTAAGTTTTTTTATTATGTTCCCTTTGTACACCGTTGCAACCTTGCGCTCATAGTCAAAAGGCAGCTCATCCAGCTTGAGAAAACGCTGTGGGAGTGTCCGGAACGCCTCACCATGGCCGGGCATTTCCTGGCAGTGAAGAATGGCCCCATCCAGCGGATTCTGCACTCCGGTATGGTACAGACTGTTGAGATATGCAAATTCCAGCACTTGCCTGCTCTCATTGCCCAGCAGATCCATGTAGTATTCCAGCTGGACGGTTTCTCCGGTCAAGGTGCCGGTTTTATCCACGCAAAGAACATCCATGCTGCCAAACCCCTGCATAGCGTTGATGTTCTTGACAACCGTCTGTTTGCGTCCCATTGCGGCGCTGCCCTTGGCCAGACAGGCATTAACTACCATGGGCAGCATTTCCGGTGTGAGCCCCACCGCTACCGAAAGCGCAAACAAAAACGCTGCGCTCCAGTTGCCCTGGCTTACGCCGCAGGCCACAAACACGACCGGCACCAGCACGGCCATAAACCGGATCAGCACCCAGGCGATGGAGTGTGCTCCTTTATCAAAACCGTTTTTTCGGTCGCGGGCAGCCTCGGAAAGGCCCCCGTAGACGGTATCCTTGCCCACAGCCAGAACAACGCCCTCGCCCGTACCGCCGAACACCGCGGACCCCATAAAAGCAATATTGGTATATGCTGCGTACCCATGCAGGCAGTGATCTGCCAGCGGTTCCGTCTGCTTTTGCAGCACGGCACTCTCTCCCGTCAGGACGGCCTGCGAAACGTAGAGTTCTTCTGCTTTGGTCAGGCGGAGATCCGCCGGGACTCTATCCCCGGCTGTCAGGCGAACAAGATCCCCCACCACCAACTCAACCGACGGCAGTTCTGTCCAGCGGCCGCCCCGCCATACTGTGACCCGGGTGTGCAGTAACTTTGCCAGGTGATCCGTCACCTGCTTGGAACGAAGCTCCTGCACAAAGCGCACCGTACCGCTGAGAAGCAGCATCACCAGCATAATAACCGGCGTACTCCAATCCCGACTGCCTCCAGACGCCAGCAGAACATCCGTCACAAAAGACAATACTGCCAGCACCGCCAGTATCGTCGCAAAAGGATTCAGGAAGGCTCTGCGCAACCGATACCCTACCGTATCAGGACGCTGTTTTTCCAGTTGATTATCGCCCCACCACAGGCGGCTTTTTTCCGCTTCTGCTTTGCTGTACCCTTCCGCTGGCAGTTTCAGTTCCTTATAAAGCGTCTGCACCGTTTCCGCTGCATAGCGCCGTAGCCTTGGATGCAGCAGCCGATTTTCCGCCATGAAAGATCACCCCCGTTTCTTATCCCTGCTATCATACCATGGAACGGCCTTTCTGTCGCCCCGGAAAAACTTGCTTTTTTCTTGTTTATGCCTTTTAGCACAAAAATCCCCGCCGGGCTGTTCTCCGGCAGGGACCTGAAGTATTTTCAGTTTTCTTTCTGCTGTGCCACGGATTCCGCCAGAACCAATATATCCCCTGCCTTGAGGACCGTTCGCCCGGTGGGGATCATTGTTTCCGCTCCTCGCTTGACCAGCACCACCAGGCGACCGTCCTGCAGCGAAATATCTGAAAGCGCGCATTCCGCCCAGCGGCTGCCCCGCTCCACGCTGATTTCGTGCAGCGACAGATTTTCCCGGTCTTCAAACGCCCGGGCTGCCAGAACCAGCAAATCCCCTGCCAGCAGTCTGGTACCGCCGTCAGGGACAATGGTGTGTTCTCCGCGTACGATCATAGTAACCATCAATTCCGGCGGAAGCGACACCTGATGCAGCGTGCAGCCACACCAGGGACAGGCAGCGTCAATGTGGACCTTGATAAAGTCGATACTGCTTTCTTCCTGGTAATCACTGAATGTCTTGGCTACGTCCCCGTTATGGTCAATCATGCACAGTCGTCCGGCCACTTTTGGCAGCAACGACCCTTGCACAGCGATGGACAGCAATACCACACAGAAAACCAGATTGTACAGGTTGTATCGGGTCTGTATACCGCTAAGCACCGCAGCAATGGCAAATACGATAGAAGAAGCGCCTCGCAGCCCGGCCCAGGAGACCAGACCGATCTGCTGCCAGGGTGCCTTAAACGGCAGCAACAAGGCAGCTGTTACAGCAGGCCGTGCCACCAGTGTCAGGAACAGCATAACAAATACCGCCGGGAGCAGCACCTCCGGGAGTTCCGTCGGCGTGACCAACAGTCCCAGCAGGAAAAAGACGATCACCTGGGACACATCGGTCAGCACATCAAAGAAGTGAACCAGATACCGTTTTTGGGTAATGGGCGTGTTGCCCAGCCAGATGCCGCACAGATATACGCTGAGGTACCCGTTGCCCCCCAGCACCGACGGCAGCGCGTAAGCCAGCAGCATGGACGCAAACAACAGTACCGTGCGGTTTTGCTTACTACCCAGCAGGCTTTGCCTCAGCAACCACACCGTCACGGCGCCCACGGCCGCCCCGCCCAACACACCCAGCAAAATCTGCTGGAGCAGCAGCAGCGGAATGGAAGGTTTTTCCCCTGCCATCAACGCCAGTGTGACCGTGGTGAGCATATAGGACATGGGGTCGTTGGAGCCGGATTCCACTTCCAGCAGTGAGTCGGTATGATATTTGAGTGCCAGCTTATTGTTGCGAAGGATGCTGAACACCGATGCTGCGTCGGTGGAAGACACCACCGAACCGATAAGCATACTCTCCAGCCAGGGGACCTGAAGAAAAAAGCGGGTGAACAGCGCCACGGCACCGGCTGTACCGGCCACCCCCACCGTGGATAACACCACCGATCGTTTCAGCACCGGCCGTGCCACCTTGAGGTTGGTGCCGAAACCGCCGTAAAACATAATGAAAATCAGGGCAACAAGGCAGATGTCATCAGCAAACTCATAATCGTTGAAGGCAATACGAAACACACCGTCTTCGCCAAAAAACATTCCCAGCACAATGAAAATGAGCATGGAGGGCACAGGAATCTTTTCCAGAAAACGGCTGATCAAAATACAGATAAGGATCACCGAACCGGCCAGCAAAACAGCTTCATTCATAAGCGGCACCTCCCTTTTAATAGTAAAAAAATCGCGCTGCGATATCACAAACCGGCATCGCAACGCGATATTTCAAAGATGGTGCGGCTAACAGGACTTGAACCTGCACGTCGTGGACACTGGACCCTAAAACCAGCGCGTCTGCCAATTCCGCCATAGCCGCATGACTGAATATAAAAACAGTGTAACAACTTTGGTGGGGTTTGTCAATGGCAGTTCACTGGGGGATCACACCGTCCGCGTCTGCGGCCACCGGGTCGGCATAGACTGCATAACGGCGGTCGGTATGGGTCAGGATACCAAAAGGATAGCAAGTATATAGCACGCAACTGGGTTCTTCGGCTCCCCAGCGGACTTTATCCACATCCGTTTCATAGATGACCTGCATCTCGGTAATCTCATACACAAAACTGCCCCAGTCAGTGTCCAGATAGATACGGTCCCCTACCTCAGCCGAGCCAAGATCTGCAAAATAGGTGCCTGTATGTGCGCCGATGAAAACCGTCCCGTTCGCACCGGGCAGCACACAGCCATCCGTTACATGGCAGCCTGCTCCCGCATCAAACTGTGTGCTGCTGTCCCCCCAGTAGAGCGCACAATCGATTTGCGTGCCCTCTACCCGAATGGTGCCCAGCTTATCCCCGTATTCCACCGCGTCGTGAGCCGCAGCGGCGTCCGCCACCTGTTGTTGCCGCAAGGCCGCAGCTTCTTCCGCCTGGCGCTGTTCTTCTTCCTGACGAGCCGCCTCGGCCGCCGCTGCCTCACGGGCAGCCTGTTCTTCTGCCGCCGCCTGTGCTGCGGCACGGGCCGCTTCCTCCCTTTGGCGGGCCACCTGGTTTGCATGAAGCACCAGAGCACAGGCTATCCCTGCGCTTAGCAGCAAAAGGAATATGCAGACTAAGAGGCACCGCCGCGCTTTTTTGCGAGTGAAGGATCGTTGTTTCATGGCAGGCTCAGGTCCGGGAAGCCAGATAGGCCGCCGGGCCGCTTTCGTACAAATCGCCGCCATGAGGGTCCAGCAGCACCGTCAAGGGGAAATCCTTGACCACCAGACGGCGGACTGCCTCACAGCCAAGTTCCGGCCACGCGATCACTTCACAGCTCTGCACGCTGCAGGCCATAAGCGCGCCGGCGCCACCGATGGCAGCCAGATACACCGCACCGTTTTTGACCACAGATTCCTTGACAGCGGCGCTGCGTTTGCCTTTGCCGATCATGCAGGCAAGCCCCAGATCCAGCAGACGCGGTGTATAAGCATCCATGCGGCCGGAAGTCGTGGGGCCCGCCGCACCGATGGCACACCCGGGGCGTTCTGGTGTGGGGCCCACATAATAGACAGCGGCCCCTGCGATGGGAAACGGCAGTTCCTTACCGGCATCCAGCAGTTCCATCATGCGGGCATGAGCCGCATCACGGGCGGTATAGACCACGCCCGAAAGGAGCACCGTATCCCCCGCGTGCAGCGGTGCCAGATCGGATTTTTGAAGCGGGGTCTGCAAAACGTACTGCATCAGTGTCCTCCCTGTTCCCGCGCACGGCGGCGCATCTCCTTGTATTCCTCGTGATGGCGGTTCACAAACTCAAATTCTTTATCGGTAATACCCGCCGCGCCTCTGTCGCCATCCAGCGGGATATCAATGTTTCTCCGGGACGGGCGCGACGCTTCTCCCACACCGTCCAGCGAAATATCAATTCTGCTTTTCGCCATGCTTATACCTCCCGGCTGGCACGGCGCGTCACGTGACAGCTCATATTGACAGCCACCGGCAGGCAGGCCACATGGGTGGGGCGCTGTTCGATGGAAACTCCCAGGCAGGTGGTAGCGCCGCCGAATCCCTGGGGGCCAAAACCGGTATCATTGATAGCATCCAGCAGTTCCTGTTCCAGCGCGGCGTAGTACGGATCGGCGTTGGGTTGGTCCAAAGGACGCAGCAGGGCCTTTTTGGCCAGGGCTGCACAATGGTCAAAGCTGCCGCCGATGCCGATTCCCAACACAATGGGCGGACAGGGATTGGCCCCCGCCTGTCGCACAGTATCGAGCACAAAGTCCTTGACGCCCTGCACTCCATCCGCCGGTTTGAGCATCGCCAGACGACTCATATTCTCGCTGCCGGCGCCTTTGGGCGCAACGGTAATCTTACAGCCGCTGCCCGGTACCAGATGGACTGTCAGGAATGCCGGGGTGTTGTCCCCCGTGTTCACACGCTGCAGCGGGTCCGCCGTGATGGATTTACGCAGATACGCTTTTTCATACCCGCGGCGCACACCTTCGTCCACAGCAGCATTCAGATCGCCTTCTATATGCACATCCTGCCCCAGTTCCACAAACACACAGGCCATACCGGTATCCTGGCAGATGGGCAGTTCCTGCTCAGCCGCCACACAGAGATTTTTCTGCAGCAGCCCCAGTGTTTCCTTGGCCAGCGGCCAGGGTTCGGTTGCTTCCGCTTTGTCCAGCGCCGCCTTCACATCGGCCGGCAGACTGGTATTGGCTTCTATGCAGAGCGCTTCGACGGCATCCCGGATGGTATCGGCACTCAGTTCCCGTATCTTGCTCATACGCGTGCCACTCCGCTTTCCCGTGCAGCCTGGGCCACCGCCGCTGCCACGGCCTCCGGCACGCGGGGATCAAACGCCTTGGGCAGAATGTTTTCTTCATTGAGTTCGTCATCCGGGATCAGGCCGGCAATGGCTTTGGCGGCCGCCATCTTCATGGCCGGGTTAATGTCCCGCGCACGCACCGACAAGGCACCTTTGAAAATGCCCGGGAACGCCAGCACGTTGTTGACCTGGTTCGGGAAGTCCGAACGACCGGTACCGATGACCCGGATACCCGCGGCTTTGGCAGCATCAGGCATGATCTCCGGCGTGGGATTAGCCATGGCAAAGACAATGGCATCCGGAGCCATGGTGGCGGCCAGTTCCGGTGTGAGCGCTCCCGCAATGGAGGTGCCGATAAAGATATCGGCGCCGCGGATGGCCTCTGCCAATCCGCCGCTCAGCTTTTCGGGGTTGGTTTCCTCGGCGAGTTTTGCTTTGTGACCGGCCAGTCCTTCGGGGCGGCCCGGCACCAGGATGCCGTGTTCATCCACCGCAATGATATGCTTGGCACCCGCTACCTGCAGCATGTGAATGATAGCCGTACCGGCGGCGCCGGGGCCGTTCTGGACGATACGCACATCCTCGATCTGTTTGCCGACAACTTTCAGTGCATTGAGTACACCGGCCAACACAATGATGGCTGTACCGTGCTGGTCATCGTGGAACACCGGAATATCAAGATCGCGCTCCAGTTCCGCTTCGATCTCGAAACATTCGGGGCTACGGATATCTTCCAGGTTGATGCCGCCGAAGGTGGGTGCAATGGCCTTCACCGCTGCAATGACTTCCTCTTTGGTTTTGGCATTCAGGCAGATGGGAAACGCATCCACTCCGCCGAATTCCTTGAACAGGACACATTTACCCTCCATGACCGGAAGGCCGGCCTCGGGGCCGATATTGCCAAGGCCCAGCACCGCCGTACCGTTGGTAACAACCGCCACCGTGCGCCCTTTCAGCGTGTAGGTGTACACGTCGTCCGGATTTGCCACGATCTTGCGGCAGGGTTCAGCGACGCCCGGCGTGTAAGCCGTGGACAGAGCATCCTTGTCTTTGCAGGGCACAAGGCTCTGCACCGTCAGTTTACCGGGGCCCTTGGCGTGCAGTTCGAGAGCAGCTTGATTGTAATCCATAAGTTTTCCTCTTTCTGTTAGTTTTGCGTATGTGTACACGGTGCGTAATCGGGTTCCAGCTTGATAACGCAGAAATGATCGGGCCATTTCTGTTGTACGGCTGTGCGCAGGGCGCTGACCAGTTTGGCCCCGCGGCGCTGTTTATCCGTCAGGTATTCAGCCGGCACGGCGCAGTCAAAGATCACGTTGGTATGGGACGGCCCCGGTACGATCCGCAGATCATGGATGTTGGCTTCCGGTTCCAACCTGCCCACTTCTTCCCGCAAAAAGTTCCGGATCTCCTCCACGTGGGAATTCCCCGTCACGATCGGATCATAGTGGATCGTAGCAATCATGCCGTCCTGGACCAGCAAGTCTTTTTCGATGGTATCGATGACGTCATGGCTTTGCATCACATCGCCCTTGGCGTCCATCTCGATGTGGAAACTGACCAGCCGGTTGCCGGGACCGTAGTCGTGAATCATCAGATCATGGATGCCCAGCACGCCGGGATAGCCGAGGGCTTTCTTTTCGATATGTTCCACCAGCTCCGGGTCCGGCGCGGCGCCCAGAATCGGGTCGATGGTATCCCGCACCAACTGAATACCGCTGTACAGGATAAATCCGGCCCCCCCCAGGCCCATAATACCATCCAGCCGGTCAAACCCGGTCAGGCTGGTAAGCACTGCCGCCAGCAGCACTGCACCGGTGGTGATCACATCGTTGCGGGCATCCGCCGCGGTGGCCATCAATGTTTCGGACTGGATGGTCCGGCCGATTTTACGGTTGAGCAGGCTCATCCAGAGTTTAACGAGGATAGAGGCAACCAGCACCGCCACCGTCAGCCAACCGAACTGCACTTCCGTGGGGTGAAGCACCTTGACAAAACTTTCTTTCAGCAGTTCCACACCGATGACCAGGATCATCACCGAAACCGCCAGACCTGCCAGATATTCATACCGGGCATGGCCATAGGGATGTTCCGAGTCCGCCGGCCGAGAGCCCAGCTTGAACCCCACCAGGCTGACGATATTGGAACTGGCGTCCGACAGATTGTTCATACCATCGGCCGTGATGGAAACACTTCCCGCCAGGGTGCCAACCGCCGTTTTGCCCGCAAACAGCAGCAGGTTACAGATGACGCTGACGATGCAAGCCAGATTGCCGTAGGCCGTTCGTACCCCACGGTCGGCTGTATTTTGATGATTTTTGATGAAAGTACGGATCAGCAGATCTACCAACCCGTTCTCCCCCTTTCACAAAACGGCGGACTCCAAAAGTCCGCCGTCAATTTGATTCTTCAGATTTGTTCTTGCTCAGTCACGCACGATGCAGGCGTCACGCTCAGGACCAACCGAGATATACTTGATCTTGCAGCCGACCAGTTCCTCCAGACGCTTGACATAGTTCTGCGCCTCAACCGGCAGATCCTCGAACTTGCGCACGCCGGTGATATCGCAGTGCCAGCCGGGCACCTTTTCCACCACAGGCTGGGCATCGTCCAGCGTCTTGCCCATGGGGAAGCGGGTGGTCAGGCTGCCGTCAGACAGACGGTACTGGGTGACGATGGGCACTTCCTCCATATAATCGAGAACGTCCAGCAGCGTCAGAGCCAGCTCGTCGCAGCCCTGGCACTGGACACCATACCGGCTGGCGACCGCATCAAAGGGACCGACGCGGCGCGGGCGGCCGGTGGCTGCACCATATTCATGGCCATGCTCACGCAGGACATCCTTTTCTTCCTCGGTCATGGCCAGCTCGGTGGTGAAGGGGCCCTCACCCACACAGGAAGAATACGCCTTCATAATGCCGATGGAGAGGTTCAGCTTATGGCCCGGGATACCGGCACCGATGGGCGCGTAGGCACCGATGGTGTTGGAAGAAGAGGTGTAGGGATAAATACCGAAGTCGATGTCACGCAGGGCGCCCAGCTGGGCCTCGAACATGATCTTTTTGCCGGCCTCGTCCGCTTCAGCCAGATACTGGCCCACATCGCAGATGTAGGGAGCAAAAATCTTGGCGTAATGCTCGCACCAGGCCCACATCTCATCCACGCTGACGGGCTTCTGGCCATAGATCTTTTCCATGGTCAGATTTTTGGATTCCACGATGGTGGCCAGGCGCTTCTTCACGCCTTCATCCATGTGGCAAAGGTCGCCCATGCGCAGGGTCTTTTTCATGAACTTATCGCCATAGGTATAGGCAATGCCCCGTTTGGTGGAACCGAACTGGGCACCGGTCTTGGACAGACGCTCCTCTTCCAGGCCGTCCTGGGCTACATGGAAGGGCATGGTAATGGTGGCGCGGTCGGAAATTTTGAGATTGGCCGGGGTGATCTGGACGCCCTTCTCAGTCAGGGAAGCGATCTCTTTTTCCAGATGTTCGGGGTCGATGACCATACCGCCGCCCATGACGCAGACGACTTCGGGACGCAGAATGCCCGACGGAATCAGATTCAGAATGAATTTGCCCCGTTCGTTCTTGACAGTGTGGCCGGCATTGTCGCCGCCCTGATAGCGCGCAACGATGTCGTAATCCTGGCTGAGCAGGTCCACCATACGGCCCTTGCCTTCGTCGCCCCAGTTGATACCGGTGATTGCAGTAAGCATAGTTTCTACCTCTTTTGCAGATTCATTGGGCATTTCAGCCTTTTCCGGTCTCCCCGGGATCCGCTGCCGTTTCTTATTATAACACAGCCCTTCTCAGATTTCCATACCTGTTTTGGTCTGGTTTTGCATTTTCTCGCCATCGCCGCTGGCTTTTCCTCTTGATTTTACCGCATCAAAACTTTACAATAGTAGTAATTCTTGCAAAATCGATGCGGGCCAGACACCCTGCAAAAAAGGAGCGGAAAAGTATGAGTCAGAATTATTCCATCAACACCCTGTGCGTACAGGGCGGGTATCACCCCGGCAACGGCGAACCGCGCCAGATTCCCATTGTGCAGAGCACGACCTTCAAGTACGACAGTTCCGACGAAATGGGCAAGCTGTTTGACCTGGAAGCCAGCGGCTACTTCTATTCCCGCCTGCAGAACCCCACCTGTGACACCGTCGCCGCCAAAATCACCGAACTGGAAGGCGGTACCGCCGGTATGCTCACCAGTTCCGGCCAGGCAGCCAACTTTTTTGCGCTGTTCAACCTGTGCAACGCCGGGGATCATATCGTTTCTTCCAGCTCCATCTACGGCGGCACCTTCAATCTGATTGCCGTCACCATGGCCAAGATGGGCATTACCGCCACCTTTGTTTCCCCCGACTGCACCGAGGAAGAACTGGACGCTGCTTTTACCCCCAACACCAAGGCCGTATTTGGCGAAACCATCGCCAACCCTGCCCTGACTGTGCTGGATATTGAGAAGTTTGCCGCCGCCGCCCACCGCCATGGTGTGCCCCTGGTAGTGGACAACACCTTTGCCACCCCCGTGAACTGCCGTCCCCTCTCCTGGGGTGCCGACATTGTCACCCACTCCACCACCAAGTATATGGACGGTCACGGCGGATGCGTGGGCGGTGCCATTGTGGATGGCGGCAAGTTCGACTGGATGGCCCACGCCGACAAGTTCCCCGGCCTGACCACCCCCGACGAGAGCTACCACGGCATCACCTATGCCGAACGTTTTGGCAAGGAAGGCGCGTTCATCACCAAGGCCACCGCCCAGCTGATGCGTGACCTGGGCTGCGTGCAGAGTCCCATGAGCGCCTATATGCTGAATCTGGGCCTGGAGAGCCTGCATGTGCGGATGGCCCGCCACTGCGAGAACGGCCAGGCCGTAGCCGAATTCCTGGCTTCCCACCCCAAAATCGCCTACGTGAACTACTGCGGCCTGCCCGGTGACAAGTATCACGCCCTGGCCGAGAAATATCTGCCCAACGGTTCCTGCGGTGTCGTGAGCTTTGGCGTCAAGGGTGGCCGTGAAGCGGCGGCCAACTTTATGGCCCACCTGAAGGTCGCCGCCATCGAAACCCATGTGGCCGATGCCCGCACCTGCTGCCTGCATCCCGCCAGCAGCACCCACCGCCAGATGAACGACGAACAGCTTGTGGCTGCCGGCGTAGAGCCGGATCTGGTGCGCATGAGCTGTGGCCTGGAAGACAAGCGCGACCTCATTGCCGACATTGAGCAGGCGCTGGCCCAGATCTGAGCACTGACCCCCAAGGAAGTTTGAACAGGGAGCGAAGCTATGCCACTGATTATCCCCAAAGAGCTGCCCGCCTATGACGAGCTGTACCGGGAAAACGTCTTCGTCATGCACCGGGAGCGGGCGCGGAGCCAGAATATCCGACCTCTGCGCATCCTGATTCTGAACCTGATGCCCACCAAGATCGTTACCGAAACCCAGTTGGCCCGCCTGCTGGCCAACAGCCCGCTGCAGGTACAAATCACCCTGCTGCAAACGGCCACCCATGATACGTCCCACACATCGCCGGAACACATGAAGGCTTTTTACAAGACCTTCGACGAAGTGAAGCATGAGCGGTTCGACGGCATGATCATCACCGGCGCCCCCATCGAAGACCTGGACTACCCCGACGTGGATTACTGGGATGAACTGTGTGAGATCATGGAGTACACCAAAAAGAACGTATACTCCACCATCCACCTGTGCTGGGGTGCCCTGGCAGGGCTGTACTATCATTTCGGCATTCCCAAAGTGCACCTGCCCCAGAAGATGTTCGGCGTCTTCGAACACCGCGTCACCCGCCCTTCCAATCCGCTGGTGCGCGGTTTTGACGAGGTGTTTTACGCCCCCCACAGCCGGTGGGCCGGGCTGGACCGGGACGCCATCGACGCCTGCCCCGATCTGCGGATTCTGGCAGAAAGTGATGTGGCCGGCCCGATGCTGCTGTCCACCGATTCCGGTCGGCAGATTTTTGTCATCGGTCATCCGGAATATGATAAATATACTCTGGACGCCGAGTACGAGCGCGACGTAGCCGCAGGCAAGCCGATCCATGTTCCCTGCAACTATTACCCTGAGGATGACCCCAGCCGCGACCCGCTGTTCCGCTGGCGCGCCCACGGGTATCTTTTGTACACCAACTGGCTCAACTACTATGTCTACCAGGATACCCCCTACGATTTGAGCCAGCTTGAAGCCCTGAAAAAGTGAGGAGTTCCGGCATGGCCAAGATCAGCGCCTGCATTGTGGCGTACTGTGATTATGAAGAAGTCTGCGCCGCCGTGCGCAGCATCCTGCAGCATACCCCTGCTCCCGATTTTGCCCTGTATGTGGTGGATAATGGCAGCCCGGATGGCTGCGGGCAACAGCTGGCAGCCACCGATTTCGGCGACAGCCGCGTGAAGGTGCTTCCCCTTGCTGAAAACATCGGTTTCGGCAAAGGGCACAACACTGTGCTGGACCGGCTGGACAGCGATGTACACTTTATTCTGAACCCGGACATTCTTCTGACGGAAGATGTCTTGGAACCTATGGCCCAGTGGCTGCTGGACACCCCGGGTGCCGCCATGGCTACTCCCCAGCTGCGCTATCCCGACGGGAGGCTGCAGCATCTGCCCCGGCGCAAACCCACGCCCTGGCTGTTGCTGGCCCGCCAGCTGGCGCCCAAATTCGGCGGAGCGTTCCGCAAAGCCGACGACCACTACACCATGCAGGACGAGGACCTTACGGTTCCCCGGCGCATCGAATTCTGCACCGGCAGCTTTATGGCAGTGCGCACTGATGTGCTGAAAAAGATCGGAGGGTTTGATCCCGAATACTTCATGTATGTGGAGGATGCCGACCTGACGCAAAAAGTCCTGCAGGAAGGCACCGTCTGGCTGGCGCCGCAGTTCACTGCCGTGCATGCCTGGCACCGGGCCCCCATGCGGGATGCCGGCAAGTTCAAGATGCAGCTGGTGAGCATGGGCCGTTATTTCAAAAAATGGGGCTGCAGAAAAGGCCGCGTTTGATACTTGACAAACACAGCCCGGATATGCTACAGTAACCCTGTCAGGCTGCTGACCGACGGATTTGTGGGTGTAACCACAGGGAAGGCAGCCGCAGTTTAAAGCCGACCGTCTGGGCTGCATACACTCAAGCAGTGTGTGCAGCCCTTTGTTTTTACCACACTGGGAGGAATTGCGTATGTTGAGCGACATCGAAATTGCACAGGCTGCCGAAATGAAGCCCATTACCGAGATTGCGGCAAAGCTGGGCCTGCAGGGGCAGAGCGTTATCCCCTATGGTCACTACAAGGCCAAGATCGACCACAAGCTGGCCAAGAAGGATGGTCCCGAGGGCAAGCTGATCCTGGTGACGGCCATCAGCCCCACCCCCGCCGGCGAAGGCAAAACCACCACCAGTGTGGGCCTGGCTGATGCCATGAACGCCCTGGGCAAAAAGACCATGCTCTGCCTGCGTGAGCCTTCCCTTGGGCCTGTGTTCGGCATCAAGGGCGGCGCGGCCGGCGGCGGCTATGCCCAGGTAGTTCCCATGGAGGACATCAACCTGCACTTCACCGGCGATATTCACGCCATCGGCACCGCCAACAACCTGCTGGCAGCCATGATTGACAATTCCATCCAGCAGGGCAACCCCCTGAACATTGACCCCCGGCGCATTACCTGGAAGCGCTGCATGGACATGAACGACCGGCAGCTCCGCTTCATCGTGGACGGCCTGGGCGGCAAAGTCAACGGCACCCCCCGCGAGGACGGCTTTGATATTACCGTAGCCAGCGAGGTTATGGCTATCTTCTGCCTGGCTACCGACCTGGAAGACCTGAAAGCGCGGCTTTCCCGCATTGTCTGCGCATATACTTACGACGGCAAACCCGTTACCGCCGGGCAGATCGGCGCGGCAGGTGCCATGGCCGCCCTGCTGAAAGACGCCCTGGACCCCAACCTGGTCCAGACGCTGGAGCACAACCCCGCCATCATCCACGGCGGTCCTTTCGCCAACATTGCCCATGGCTGCAACAGCGTCATCGCCACCAAGCTGAGCCTGAAACTGGCTGACTATGTGGTGACCGAGGCAGGCTTCGGTGCCGATCTGGGTGCCGAAAAGTTCCTGGACATCAAGTGCCGCTACGCAGGCCTGAACCCGGCTGCCGTCGTGCTGGTAGCCACCGTGCGCGCGCTGAAGTCCCACGGCGGCGTAGCCAAAGCTGATTTGAGCCAGCCCAACGCCGAGGCTGTCAAGGCCGGTTCCGTGAACCTGGCCCGCCACATCGAAAATATGCGCAATTTCGGTCTGCCGGTATGTGTGGCCATCAACGCCTTCCCCACCGATACCAAGGAAGAGATGGATGCCATCTACGAAGTCTGCGAGAAAGCCGGTGTCCCCTGCGCTCTGTCCGAAGTATTCGCCAAAGGTGGCGAGGGCGGCAAGGCCCTGGCCGAAACGGTGCTCTCCATCCTCGACGACAGCGCCCGTGTTCAGTACACCTATGATCTGAGTGCCTCCCTGCCGGAGAAGATCGAAGCAGTCGCCAAAAAGATCTATCGTGCCGGCGGTGTTTCCTACAGCGCCGCTGCCCAGAAGACACTGGACGAGCTGACTGCCATGGGCTACAGCGATCTGCCGGTGTGCATTGCCAAAACGCAGTATTCCTTCAGCGATAACGCCAAGCTCATCGCCGCACCGGAAGGTTTTACCCTGAACGTACGAGAGGTTCGCCTGTCGGCAGGTGCCGGTTTTGTGGTGGTCGTCTGCGGCAGCATCATGACGATGCCCGGTCTGCCCAAGCATCCCGCCGCCATGGACATCGACGTGGATGTACACGGCAAGATCACCGGATTGTTCTGATCCATACTGTTCATACAGAAAAAGAGGTCCGCCGCTGGCGGACCTCTTTTTGTATCTTCTTGCCGGGAAATCGGTTTCCCTGGCTCAGTGGGGTTCTTCCCCCAGTTCTGCCCCTTCTTCCTCGCTGACGGCATACAAATGTGCCACATCAGGCGCCATCTGACCTCCAGGCAGTTTCTGGCCAAAAGACGGAACAAAAAAGTACCGGCGGATAACAAAGATCAGGGCAATGGCGATCACGCTGACCAAGTTCTGCACGGCGTCCTCATGCCCGACGATCATGTGGCGGGCAATGGCATACAGCAGCACCTCCAGCACACTGCCGGGGCTGTGTTTGGCCAGCATCTTGATAAATTCGATACCGATGACAATATCCAGCGCACGGGTCAGGAACTCGTACACTTCCACTTCGTTTCCGTCCACGATCAGGCCGGGCATCCACTGGAGCAGCGGTACAATGCTGAACAGCAGCCCCACTAGTACGATGCCGGACAGCACCACCTCCAGCAGGCCGGCGGCTTCGGCGATCTGATCCCGGAAAATCCGCTTCACACGTTCTTCTTTACCATGTAGAGCCGTATTGCTCAGGTGATTTTTGCGTTGGTTCATCGTCTTTATTCCTCTCTTCGGGGATAAAATTTGTCATATTATACCATATTTTGTTCCGCTGTGCCATACCATTCTTTTTTGGTGTTTTTCTGCATTTGATAAAGTCATACCTTTGCCCGCTGACCCCCATCAAAAACGACAAAAAGCAACCGGGAAAACTCTTTTTCTGTCGTTTTTTGGCTGAAAAACTCCTCCCTGTCTTGCATTTTTTCTGCTTACGCCTTACACTGATTTTACAAGGGTACTTTACTTCTTTATATAAAGGGGGATCTTCCGTGCAAGGCTCGCTGTTGTGTCTTGGTGATTTTCACGGGTTCTTTGTACCCCGCATGCCGTATTCGTATATCCAAACAGCGCAGTGTACCGTTTTGCCGGCCACTGCGCTCTTTTCGTCTGGCGTGTAATCAGGAAAGGAGCTTACCAATGAAAAAAGTAGCGATCATCATGGGTTCCGACAGCGACTGGTCCGTTGTCAAGGGAGCCTGCACCGTGCTGAAGGATTTCGGCGTCCCGTATGAAGCCCACATCCTCTCGGCTCACCGTACGCCTGAGGCGGCTGCCGCTTTTGCCAAATCCGCCCGTGCCAACGGTTACGGTGTCATCCTGTGTGCCGCCGGTATGGCCGCTCACCTGGCCGGTGCCTTTGCCGCCAACACCACCTTGCCGGTCGTCGGTATCCCTATGAAGGGCGGCGCACTGGACGGTCTGGATGCCCTGCTGGCCACCGTACAGATGCCCAGCGGCTTCCCCGTAGCCACCGTGGCCCTGAACGGTGCCAAAAACGCCGCCTACCTGGCCGTTGCTATTCTGGCTGTGGCCGATGAAGACCTGGCCGCCAAGCTGGATCAGTTCCGGGCCGACACGGCTGCTGCCATCGCCAAAAAGGACGCCGCCATCGCCGCAGAGGCTGCTGCGTTGTAAACAATAATTCTTGCACACCGCCACAAAACGGGGTACAATGGAAGTACCGTCGATCCCCGTTTTATACATTACATAAAAGGGAGCGTTTATCATGAAATACGAAGTTAAAGAACAGATGTACGAAGGCAAGGCCAAGCAGGTTTTCGCCACCAATGACCCCGAGATCGTTATGGTCCATTACAAGGATGACGCCACCGCCGGCGACGGCGAGAAGAAGGGCACCATCCGTGATAAGGGCATCGTCAACAACAAGCTGTCCAACGCCCTGATGCAGAAGCTGGAAAAAGAGGGCGTTCCCACCCATTACGTGGAAGAAGTCAATGACCGCGACACCTTCGTGAAGAAGGTTGACATCGTGCCGCTGGAGGTCATCATCCGCAACGTGGCCGCCGGTCACTTCAGCCTGCGCATGGGCGTGCCCGAGGGTACCCCCTTCAAGACCCCCATTCTGGAGTTCAGCTACAAGAACGACGATCTGCATGATCCGTTCATCAACCACTACTACGCCCTGGCCCTGGACCTGGCCACCCAGGAAGAAATTGATACCATCACCAAGTACGCCTTCAAGGTCAACGAAGTGCTGAAGAAGATCCTGCTGGATGCCAACATCCGCCTCATCGACTTCAAACTGGAGTTCGGCCGCCTGTCCGATGGCACCATCATCCTGGCCGACGAGATCAGCCCTGACACCTGCCGCTTCTGGGATGCCACTACCGGCGCCCACCTGGACAAGGATCTGTTCCGCCGTGATATGGGCGGCGAGGCTGACGCCTACCAGGAAGTGATGAAGCGCCTGCTGGGTTGATTTAAGAAAACGGAGCACAAAGCGGAATGAGTGAACTTGCCCAATATACCGAATCACTGCACGAAGAATGCGGTGTCTTCGGCATTTATGATAAAACCGGCGAGACCGATATGGTCAGCGCCGTATACAGCGCACTGTATGCGCTGCAGCATCGCGGCCAGGAAAGCTGCGGCATTGCGCTGAATGTGGACGGCGTCCTGTCCGGCCACCGGGACCTGGGCCTGGTGAGCGAAGTCTTTACCAAACGGGTGCTGGAAGAACTGCCCCATGGTGCCAAAATGGCCACCGGCCACGTGCGCTATGCCACAGCCGGTCAGCGCAGCCGGTCCAACGCCCAGCCCATGGTATTGCATCACTGCAAGGGCGCCATGGCCGTTTGCCACAACGGTAACCTGGTCAACGCACCCAAACTGCGCCGCAAACTGGAGATGAGCGGTTCCATCTTCCACGGGACTTCGGACACCGAAGTCATCGCCTATCTGCTCACCCAGAACCGTCTGCTGACCCCCAACATCGAGATGGCCGTCAGCCGCACTATGGACGATATTGAAGGCGCCTACAGCCTGGTCATTATGACCCACACCAAACTCATTGCGGCCCGTGACCCTCACGGGTTCCGCCCCCTTTGCATCGGTGAGCTGCCGGATGGCAGCGGGTACGCTTTCGCCAGCGAATCCTGCGCGCTGGACGCCGTGGGCGCCCGGTTCGTGCGCGATGTCCGTCCCGGCGAGATCGTCATTGCCGGACACGATGGTCTGCGCTGCATCGATACCCACTGCGGCACTGCCCCCCACACCATGTGTGTGTTTGAGTACATCTACTTTGCCCGTCCCGACTCGGTGCTGGAAGGCACCTGTGTCCACGAGGCCCGTCTGCAGGCCGGTCGTTTCCTGGCCCAGGAGCATCCCGTGGAAGCAGACGTCGTTATCGGCGCACCGGATTCCGGCCTGGATGCAGCCCTGGGATACGCCCAGGAAAGCGGCATTCCCTACGGTATCGGGTTCATCAAGAACAAATATGTGGGACGCACTTTCATCCAGGGCAGCCAGAAACAGCGCGAAAACAGCGTGCGCATCAAACTCAACGCCATCGAATCTACAGTCAAAGGCAAACGTGTTGTGCTGGTGGATGACTCCATCGTCCGCGGCACCACCAGCGCCCGGACCATCCGTCTGCTGCGTGAGGCCGGTGCGAAGGAGGTCCATTACCGCATCAGCGCCCCGCCCTTTGCCCATCCCTGTTACTTTGGCACCGACATTCCCGATGAAAAGCAGCTGATCGCTACCGGTCACACCGTGGAAGAGATCAACAAACTGGTGGGGTCCGATACGCTGGGCTATCTGAGCATTGAGCATGTGCAGCAGCTGGCCATTCACAGCCATTGCGGTTTCTGCACCGGCTGTTTCACCGGCAAGTATCCTGTGGACCCGCCGGAGGAAACGATGGACATCGTTTACGACAAACCCCTGAGCACTTCCAATCCGAACAAAAAACTGTGACCGGGATCACGGCCCCTGCGCCGAGCCCGCGTCTTTGCAACAACATCCGATAGGAGTACCAACATGGAAAAAAGCTATTCTGCCAGCTACGCTGCCGCCGGTGTAGATATTACCGCCGGCTACCGCTCTGTGGAACTGATGAAGCAGTATGTGGCCCGCACAATGACCGAGAACTGCATCGGCGGCCTGGGCGGTTTTGGCGGTCTGTTTGAACTGGACTGCACCGGTATGGAGCATCCGGTCCTGATCTCCGGCACCGACGGCGTCGGCACCAAACTGCGTGTAGCCCAGTATATGAACAAGCATGATACCATTGGCATTGACTGTGTGGCCATGTGCGTCAATGACGTCATTTGCGCCGGCGCCAAGCCGTTGGTGTTCCTGGATTACATTGCTTGCGGCAAAAACATCCCCGAAAAGATTGCCGAGATCGTCAAGGGCGTGGCCGAAGGCTGCGTGCAGGCGGGCTGCTCCCTGGTGGGCGGCGAAACTGCCGAGCACCCCGGCATGATGCCCGAGGAAGAATACGACCTGGCCGGCTTTACCGTAGGTGTGGTGGATAAGAGCAAGATCCTGGACAACTCCACCATGCAGGCAGGCGACGTCATTCTGGCGCTGCCTTCCACCGGTGTGCACTCCAACGGTTTCTCTCTGGTGCGCAAGATTTTCGACATCGACCATCACCCCGAGGTGCTGGACAAGACCTTTGACGGTATGGACAAGACCCTTGGCGAGGCCCTGCTGGCTCCCACCAAGATCTACGTCAAGCCGGTGCTGGCTCTGATGGAGCAGGTCACCGTGAAGGGCGTGTCCCACATCACTGGCGGCGGCTTCTATGAGAATATTCCCCGCAGCCTGAAGAAAGGCTGCGCTGCCCGCATCGCCAAAGCCGATGTGCGCACCCCCATCCTGTTCAACGTGCTGGCCAAAGAAGGCAATGTGCCGGAGCGCGATATGTTCAACACCTTCAACATGGGTGTGGGCATGACGATCGTTGTGGCAGCCGAAGATGCCGACAAGGCCCTGGAGATCCTGCACGCTCATGGTGAGGAAGGCGCTTACCGCCTGGGCACCATCGTGGAAGGCGACGGGGTGGAACTGGTATGAAGCGTGTAGCGGTACTGGTTTCCGGCGGCGGCACTAACTTGCAGGCTTTGCTGGAAAGTGAAGCCCGGGGCGAAAACCCGGGCGGCAAGATTGTACTGGTGGTTGCCAGCAAACCCGGTGTCTATGCGCTGGAACGGGCAGCCAATTTCGGCGTAGAAGGCGTAGTGGTAGCCCGCAAGGAATATGCCGACAGCGACGCTTTTGACGCGGCCTTGCTGGACACCCTGCAAAGCCATCAGATTGACGTAGTGGTTCTGGCTGGTTTTCTCTCGGTGCTTGGTTCCCGTGTCATCGAGGCCTATCGCAACCGTATTCTCAATGTGCACCCCAGCCTGATCCCCAGCTTCTGCGGCCCCGGCTTCTACGGCCTGCGTGTCCATGAAGCTGCACTGGCCCGGGGCGTGAAAGTGACCGGTGCCACCGTGCATCTGGTCAACGAGGAATGTGACGGTGGCCCTATCCTTTTGCAAAAGGCTGTGGCCGTAGAACCCGGCGACACCCCGGAAGTGCTGCAGAAGCGCGTGATGGTGGAAGCGGAATGGAAGCTGCTGCCAAAGGCCCTGGCTATGGTTTGCAACGATGAGGTATAAGCAATGAAAAAAAATCTGTACAAATATCTTTCCGGCAACGAGTATCCCGGCCGCGGCATTGTGCTGGGCCTTACCCCTGACGGCCAGAAAGCCGTCATTGCCTACTGGATCATGGGGCGCAGCGCCAACAGCCGCAACCGCGTGTTTGAAGCCATTCCCGGCGGCATCCGCACCGTGGCTGCTGACCCGGCCAAGCTGGAAGATCCGCATCTGATCATCTACAACGCCGTGCTGACCCTGCGGGAGACAACGGTCGTCACCAACGGTGACCAGACCGATACCATCGCTCATTTCATGAACGAGAACCTCTTCCCCGGCTACAGCTTTGAAGCTGCTCTGGCCACCCGCACCTACGAGGATGACGCCCCCAATTTCACGCCGCGTATCTCCGGTGTGGTGGATATGCGCGGCGGTGCCTACAAGTTGTCCATCGTCAAAAGCTGCGAGGGCAACGCCGCCAGCGTACAGCGCCAGACCTTCGACTATCCCCAGCCCGTGGCGGGTGAAGGCCACTTCATCAGCACCTACCAGAAAAATGGTGCCCCGATTCCCAGCTACGCAGGTGAGCCCATGCGCGTTTCCATTGATGAAAACGACGGCGCAGAATTCGCCGGCAAACTGTGGGAATCCCTGAACGAGGACAACAAAGTCAGCCTGTTCGTGCGTACCATCACGCTGGAAACCGGCGACTACGAAGATGTTATCCTGAACAAATACAATGCGGTGGAGGGTTAATCCATGAAAGAATTTCAGCTGAAATACGGTACCAACCCCAACCAGAAGCCTGCCCGCATCTATATGCAGGGCGACGCCGAACTGCCGGTAGAGATTCTCAACGGCAAGCCCGGCTACATCAATTTCCTGGACGCTTTTAACTCCTGGCAGCTGGTGCGGGACCTGAAAAAGGCCCTGGGCATGCCGGCGGCGGCCAGCTTCAAGCATGTTTCCCCTGCCGGTGCGGCCATCGGTCTGCCCCTGGACGATACCCTGCGGGCCATGTATCACATCGACGCCGATACGGAACTGAGTCCCCTGGCTTGCGCCTATGCCCGCGCCCGCGGTGCTGACCGTATGTCCAGCTTCGGTGACTGGATCGCCCTGTCTGATGTTTGCGATCTGTCCACCGCCAAGCTGATCCAGCACGAAGTCAGCGACGGCATCATCGCCCCCGGCTATGACGCCGATGCCCTGGAAGTGCTCAAGTCCAAGAAAAAGGGCAACTACAACATTGTGGCCATTGACCCGAACTACGAGCCCTCTCCCCTGGAGAGCCGCACCGTCTTTGGCGTCACCTTCGAACAGGGTCGTCAGGATCTGGAGATTTCCAACGAAACGATGCTCATGAACATCGTTACCGAAAACAAGGATATCAGCGCCGATCAGCGCCGTGACCTGATCATCAGCCTGATCGTGCTGAAATACACCCAGTCCAACAGCGTCTGCTACGTGCAGGGCGGTCAGACCATCGGTGTGGGCGCCGGGCAGCAGAGCCGCGTGCACTGCACCCGCCTGGCCGGCCAGAAAGCCGACAACTGGCAGCTGCGTCACATGCCCAAAGTGCTGAATCTTCCCTTCCGTGATGACCTGTCCAAGCCCAACCGCGACAACGCCATTGACGTTTACATCGGTGACACGCCGGAGGATGTCATTGCTGACGATGTCTGGGCCGAAACCTTCACCGAAAAGCCCGCGCCCCTCACCGCGGAGGAAAAGCGTGCCTGGCTGGATCAGGTCACCGGCGTTTCCCTGGGCAGTGATGCCTTCTTCCCCTTTGGCGACAACATCGAGCGCGCCCGCCGCAGCGGCGTGACCGCTATTGTGCAGCCCGGTGGTTCCATCCGCGACCAGCAGGTCATTGATACCTGCAACCGTTACGGCATTGCCATGGCCTTCTGCGGTATCCGGCTGTTCCATCACTAAAAAATCGCACTTGCCTGCGGCGTTTTTTCGTCGCGGGCAGTTGTGCTGTCAAAGGAGTTTAGTATGAAAATTCTCGTTGTAGGCGGCGGCGGGCGCGAACACGCCATCATCCGCGCGCTGAAACAAAGTCCCCAGTGCACCGAGATCTGGTGCGCCCCCGGCAACGGCGGCATCAGCTATGACGCTCACTGTAAGGCGATTTCCGCCACCGATGTAGACGCCATGGTAGCTTTTGCTAAAGAAGAAGCCTTTGACTATGTGGTCGTGGCCCAGGACGATCCCCTGGCATTGGGTATGGTGGACGCCCTGGCTGCCGTAGGCATCCCGGCTTTCGGCCCCGATAAGGCGGCGGCCCGCATTGAAGCCAGCAAAGTGTTCAGCAAGAACCTGATGCAGAAATACGGCATTCCCACCGCCGATTACGCGGTCTTCGACGATCCCGCCAAGGTGATCGAGTATGTGGAGAGTAAAAACAAATATCCCGTTGTCATCAAAGCCGACGGTCTGGCTCTGGGCAAGGGTGTTCTGATTTGCCAGAATCACGAGGACGTGGTGGCCGGCGTCAAGGAGATCATGCTGGACAAAAAGTTCGGCGCTTCCGGCAACCACGTGGTTGTCGAAGAATTCCTCACCGGCCCCGAAGTGAGCGTTCTTTCTTTCTGCGATGGCAAGACTGTCAAGCCCATGGTATCCAGCATGGACCACAAGCGTGCTCTGGACGGCGATCAGGGACTGAATACCGGCGGTATGGGTACCGTAGCTCCCAACCCCTACTACACCCAGGAAGTGGCCGACCGCTGCATGAAGGAAATCTTCCTGCCCACAGTGGCCGCCATGCAGGCGGAAGGCTGCCCCTTTAAGGGTTGCCTTTATTTCGGCCTGATGCTGACCCCCGACGGTCCCAAGGTCATCGAGTACAACTGCCGTTTCGGCGACCCGGAAACTCAGGTAGTGCTGCCTCTGCTGGAAAGTGATCTGTTGACCGTTATGCAGGCCACCACCAACGGCACCCTGGCCGAAACCGAGGTGAAGTTCCGGGACGGGGCTGCTGCCTGTGTCATTCTGGCCAGCGGCGGGTATCCCCTCTCCTACGAAAAAGGTAAAGAGATCACCGGTCTGACCGAAGGACAGCTGCCCGACTGCGCCGGCGTAACGGTTTACCACGCCGGTACCGCTCTTAAGGACGGCGTCCTGGTCACCAGTGGTGGCCGCGTGCTGGGTGTGACAGCTACCGCCGACACACTGGCAGAGGCTCTGAAGAGTGCCTACGCCGCCAGCGAAAACATCCATTTTGATAAACTGCACAAACGCAGCGACATCGGTGCCCGTGCACTGGCTGCCATGCAGTAACCGGGAGGCAATATAATGGTATATCGCATTTATGTTGAGAAGAAGCCCGGCTTCGACGGCGAAGCCCAGGGCCTGTTCCATGAGCTGGTAGACCTGCTGGGTATCACCCGGCTGAAGGGTTTGCGGCTGATCAACCGTTACGACGTGGAAGGCATCGACGAAGCGCTGTTCAACCAGGCGATTCCCACAGTGTTCAGCGAGCCTCCTGTGGATGTAACCTACACCGAACTGCCCACCGCTTCCACCGTGTTCGCGGTGGAGTACCTGCCCGGTCAGTTTGATCAGCGCGCCGATTCTGCCAGCCAGTGTATCCAGCTGCTGAGCCAGGGTGAGCGTCCCGATGTACGCAGCGCCCGCGTCTACCTGCTGGACGGCGACCTGACGGAAGACGATCTGGCCGCTATCAAGAAATATGTCATTAACCCTGTGGAAGCCCGGGAAGCCAGCCTTGACACCCGCGAAACTCTTAAGATGGAGTTTGCCATTCCCACTGAAGTGGAAACTCTGGAAGGCTTCACCGCGCTGGATGATGCCGCTTTGGAAACGTTCCGCACCGAAAAGGGTCTGGCTATGGACCATGCCGACATCGTCTTCTGCCAGGATTACTTCAAGAGCGAGCATCGTGATCCCACTATCACCGAAATTCGCCTGATCGACACCTACTGGTCTGACCACTGCCGTCACACCACCTTCGGTACGATCCTGGACGACGTGAAGATCGACGACGAGCTGGTTCAGGCAGCTTTTGACCGGTACATGGCACTCCGTGAGGAAACCGGCCGGGACAAAAAGAACCGCACTCTGATGGACTGCGCCACCATCGGCGCCAAGGCGCTGAAGCAGCGCGGCATCCTGAAAAACCTGGACGAGAGCGAAGAAATCAACGCCTGCACTGTCAAGATCAAGTGTGATGTGGACGGCGAACAGCAGGATTGGCTGTTCCTCTTCAAAAACGAAACCCACAACCATCCCACCGAGATCGAACCCTTCGGCGGTGCTGCCACCTGTATCGGCGGTGCCATCCGCGATCCCCTGTCCGGCCGCAGCTATGTCTACCAGGCCATGCGCGTTACCGGTGCCGGTGATCCGTTGAAACCGGTTTCCGAAACGATGTCCGGCAAGCTGCCCCAGCGCAAGCTCGTTACCACCGCCGCTGCCGGTTATTCCAGCTACGGCAACCAGATCGGTCTGGCTACCGGCCAGGTTTCCGAACTCTATCACCCCGGCTATGTGGCCAAGCGCATGGAAATCGGCGCCGTCGTCGGTGCTACCCCGGCCAGCCATGTCCGCCGCGAAGAGCCCGCCCCCGGTGACGTGGTCATCCTGTTGGGCGGCCGTACCGGCCGCGACGGCATCGGCGGTGCCACCGGTTCCTCCAAGGCCCACAAACTCACCAGCCTGGAAACATGCGGCGCTGAAGTTCAGAAAGGCAACGCCCCCATCGAGCGCAAACTGCAGCGGCTGTTCCGCCGTGAGGATGCCTGCCGCCTGATCAAACGCTGCAACGACTTCGGCGCCGGCGGTGTTTCCGTTGCCATCGGCGAACTGGCTGACGGTCTGCGCATCGACCTGAACAAGGTTACCAAGAAGTACGAGGGTCTGGACGGCACCGAACTGGCTATCAGTGAAAGCCAGGAGCGCATGGCTGTGGCTGTGGCTGCCGAAGATGCAGAAACCTTTATCGGCTACGCACATGAGGAAAACCTGGAAGCCACCATTGTGGCTACGGTCACCGAAGAAAAGCGTATGCGCGAGATCTGGAACGGCAAGGCCATTGTTGACCTGTCCCGTGAATTCCTGAACTCCAACGGCGCCGAACGTCATGCCAATGTCCACATTCTGCCCGGTCATGTGTGGCAGCCCCAGTGGGCCGGTTCCACCTTCGAGGAGAAGATGGAGAACCTGGTTTCCGACCTGAACGTCTGCAGCCAGAAGGGTCTGGGCGAACGCTTTGACTCCACCATCGGTGCGGCCACGGTACTGATGCCCTACGGCGGCAAATACCAGCTGACCCCCACCATGGCGATGGCCGCCAAACTGCCCGTTGACGGTGAAACCACCACCTGCTCGGGTATGGCCTGGGGCTTCAACCCCTATCTCACCGAAGCTGACCCCTACCGCGGTGCGTACCTGGCCGTGGTGGAAAGCGTGACCAAACTGGTTTGCGCCGGTTTCCACCACGAGGATATGTACCTGACGTTCCAGGAGTACTTCGAGCACATGAACGATGATCCCACCCGCTGGGGCAAACCGCTGGCTGCTCTGCTGGGTGCCCTGGATGCCCAGATGGGCCTTGGCATCGCGTCCATCGGCGGCAAGGATTCCATGTCCGGCAGCTTTGAGGGACTGGACGTACCGCCCACACTGGTGAGCTTCGCCACCGCTATTGGTAACGTCAAGGATGTGCAGAGTGCAGAGTTCAAGAAAGCCAACAGCTCTGTGGTACTGCTGCGCCCGCAGTACAAAGACGGCCTGCCTGAAATCGCCAGCCTGCTTTCCATCTACAAAACGGTAGAGCAGATGATCGATGAGGGCAAGGTGCTGGCTGCTGCCACCCCCGGTTACGGCGGTGTGGCTGAGACGCTGTTCAAGATGTGCGTCGGCAACCATGTGGGCCTGCAGCTGAGCAATGACCTGAATCTGAATGACCTCTTCAAACCGGCTTACGGTTCCGTCATCCTGGAACTGCTGGATCCCGCTGCCGGTGAGTTCCTGGGCTTTACCACCGTGGACTACACGCTGGAGGCCGAAGGCAACAAGATCGACCTGGCCCGTCTGCAGGAACTGTGGGAATCCAAGCTGGAGCCTGTGTTCCCCTACCGCAAAAAGGGTGATGCCGTACCGGAACTGAACTACGAGTGCGCCATGACCGATCGTGTAGCTCCCGCTGTGCGTCTGGCCACGCCCCGTGTTGTAATTCCCGTGTTCCCCGGCACCAACTGTGAATACGATACCGCCCGCGCCTTCCGCCGCGCCGGTGGCGATCCGCACATTCTGGTCCTGAAAAACCTGACCCCCTCGGATGTTGCCGAAAGCTGCGAAGCCCTTGTGAAGGAACTGGACAAAGCCCAGATTCTGATGCTGCCGGGCGGATTCTCCGGTGGTGACGAACCCGATGGTTCTGCCAAGTTTATTGCCGCCTTCTTCCGCGCTCCGGCTGTGGCTGATGCCGTCAATCGGCTGTTGAATCAGCGTGATGGTCTGGCCCTGGGCATCTGCAACGGTTTCCAGGCTCTGATCAAGCTGGGTCTTGTCCCCTACGGCGAAATCCGTCCTATCACCGAGGACGATCCGACCCTGACCTTCAATACCATTCATCGTCACCAGAGTATGCTGGTCCGTACCCGCATTGCCAGCAACAAGAGCCCCTGGCTGAGCGAATGTGATGTCAACGACGAACATCTTATTGCCATCAGCCACGGAGAAGGGCGCTTTGTCTGCAACGACGACCTGCTGCAGAAACTCATCGCCAACGGCCAGATTGCCACCCAGTATGTGGATCTTACCTGCCATCCCACCATGGACCTGCGCTACAACCCCAATGGGTCTGTGCTGGCTATTGAGGGTATCACCAGCCCTGATGGCCGTGTGCTGGGCAAGATGGGTCACAGCGAACGTACCGCCAACGAGCTGTACAAGAATGTGACCGGTGACAAGTACCAGCCGATTTTCGAGGGCGGCGTCAACTACTTCAAGCTGTAAGAAAGGGATTTCGCAATGGCACAACATGACCGCTATATCTCTCCGTTCAGCACCCGCTATGCTTCGGATGAGATGCAGTATATTTTCTCCGACGACAACAAATTCCGCACCTGGCGCAAACTGTGGATCGCGCTGGCCAAGGCCGAGCAGAAACAGGGCCTGCCCATCACCGATGAACAGATCGCCGAGTTGGAAGCCCACAAAGATGACGTCAACTATGAAGATGCCATCGCCCGGGAAAAACTGGTCCGCCATGACGTGATGAGCCACGTCTACGCCTACGGCCTGCAGTGCCCCAAGGCAAAAGGCATCATCCATCTGGGTGCCACCAGCTGCTATGTGGGTGACAACACCGATGTGATTATCATGCGGGAAGCCCTGCAGCTTGTCCGCAAAAAGATCATCGGCGTGCTGGCAAACCTGGCCAAGTTCGCTGACGAATACAAGGCTATGCCCTGCCTGGCCTACACCCATTGTCAGCCAGCCCAGCTGACCACCGTGGGCAAGCGCGCCACCCTGTGGATGAACGAGCTGTATATGGATCTGGAGGAGATCGACCATCAGATCAGCCAGCTGGCGCTGCGCGGCGTCAAAGGCACCACCGGTACCCAGGCCAGCTTCATGGAGCTGTTCAACGGGGATTCCGCCAAGGTGAAGGCTGTGGAAGCCGATGTCTGTGCACAGATGGGCTTTGCCAAGGTCGTACCGGTTTGCGGCCAGACCTACAGCCGCAAAGTGGACTACAATGTGCTGTCTGCCGTGGCAGGCCTTGGCCAGAGCGCCATGAAGATGGCCACTGATATCCGGTTGCTGGCCAATTTCAAAGAGATGGAAGAACCCTTTGAGAAAAATCAGATCGGTTCTTCCGCCATGCCTTACAAGCGCAACCCCATGCGCTGCGAGCGTATCTGCGCCTTGAGCCGTTACCTGATGGTGGACGTGCTCAACCCCGCCATGACCGCTGGCACCCAGTGGTTTGAGCGTACCCTGGACGACTCTGCCAACAAGCGTATTGCCATGGCGGAAGGCTTCCTGGCCGCTGATGCCATCCTGAACATTCTGCTGAATGTTTCTGACGGCCTGGTGGTTTATCCCAAGGTCATCCGCGCCCGCGTGATGGCTGAACTGCCGTTCATGGCCAGCGAGAACATCATGATGAAAGCCGTCAAGAAAGGCGGCGATCGTCAGGAACTGCACGAGCGTCTGCGCGAGCACGCCGTGGCCGCTGCCGCGGTGGTCAAGCAGGAAGGCAAGCCCAACGATATGATTGCCCGTGTGGAAGCCGACCCCGCTTTTGGCCTGAGCCGCGAGGAGATCGAGGCAGAACTGAGCCCTGAAGCCTTCACCGGCCGTGCACCCGAACAGGTGGAGGAATACCTCAAAGAGGTTATTGCCCCCGTGCTGGCAGCCAATGCCGAGGATATTGGTCAGAAAGTAGAACTGAACGTCTGATCTTCTGACAGATAAAGAGAAATCCCGTGGAACGAATCCGTTCCACGGGATTTTTGTTTTATTCTTCGGTGCCTGAGGAAGCAGAATCATCGTTCTGCTCTGTATCTTCACCGTCGCTGTCAGCCGGTTCCGGGGTGGGCGTCGGGTCCGGTTCATCCGACGCAAAGTAGCCCTTGATCTCTCCATCCGTCTGTTGGTAACTGACATCCAGTGTGCCCTTGTCACTGGCAGAAAGTCCTTTGTCCGGGTCCAGAATCGCCACAGAAGCCAGGCGAATTTTGTAGTCCAGGCGATTGCTGTTCCCCAGCAATACCTCAATGCGATCCTGATAGGTAAACTTAAGATTGCTCAGGTCCGAAATGTCGATCACCGTTACGCCATCGCCCATGCCTTCGGTTTCCAGCTCATCCAGAATTTGCATCAGAACTTCCGTAGCGGTTGCCTGCGCAGCCTCTGCAGTGGCGGTTTCCCCTTCCAACAGAGAGTTGTAACTGACCGGAACCACAAACTGCCCGGGGGTAGGGGCAAAATCTGCCGGCAATTTACAGGTGAGCACCGTAAGTCCCGTCGGCTGGGAAATATCGCTGCGCAAAATTTTCAGCGTATCGCTGAGCACCACCCATCCGCCGGAATACATACAGGCAAAGTGCTCGGTAGCCGGCTGAACCTTGATGACCACCGTACCGGGCAGTTGTACATCCACCTGTACATTATCAAGATACGGGAACTGGGACTGCAGCTGCTGTGTTTTTTCCGTTGTAGAAAAGCCAAACAGATTGGTTCCCTGCTCAATGGACAGCGCCGCAACAATTTCGTCTTCAGTATAGATTCCTGTATCGGCCGGAGTTGTCCGATCAAAGGTTTCTACTCGGAAAGCCGTAACCTTAAACAACAAATTGACCGAAATGATCGCCCCTAATGCCAATACCGCCAACACGCCCAATATGCCCAGGGCCCGGCGACGATTACGGCGGCGAAGCAGCTCTGCCTGGGTCACACGCCGCTGACGGCGTGGAGCGCCCGGCGTATAGCCCGCCTTTTGAGGATTCAACTGCGGCTGTGCCCGTCGCGGTGCAACACCGGGTGACGGGCGCCCTTGCGGATTGGGAGCCGGTCCCGGACGCCTGGCTGCGTTGCCTCTCGCCTGGGTCGGCTGCTTTTGCAGCCCCATGCGGCTGCTCAGGCTGCGTTTCGGCGCGGGATGTGAAAAGGAGCCGCCCCGGGACTTTTGCTGGCGGCTGCGCTGGTCGCGGTCCATACGGGTGGCTCCTTTCCTGGAAGATTGCTAGAAGTAAAGTTTCTTCACTTTACAAGGTTCATCAGCTTTTCTGTGATGAGTTCAAGGCTGCGGGGGTTGCCCAGCTTCTTGGCATTGGTGCCCATCTCTGCCAGTTTACCCGGCGTGCCGAGCAATTTTTGTACCGTTTCAATGAGCTTTTCACCGGTCAGATTCTTTTCCTCAATCACCACAGCAGCCCCGGCCTTCTCCAGCTCAAGGGCATTATAATACTGGTGGTTTTCTGCTACGTTAGGACTGGGAATCAATACCGAAGCGCGGCCCACAGCCTCCAACTCCGCCAGCGTCAGCGCACCGGAGCGCGCAATAACAAGGTCTGCCGCCGCCAACAGCTGCGGCATATTGTTGATATACGGGGTAACGACCAGATTGGGACCCGGTTCAAATCCTTTTTCCCGCTCCAGGCGATTAAACAGGATCACCCCCCGTTTACCGGTAGCGTGCAGGTGCAACACGTTAGCGCCCTGCTGTTTTTCCCATACACAGAGATCCGCTACCACTTCATTGATGCGGTCCGCGCCCAGGCTGCCGCCAAAACTCAGAATAACGGTGCGATCCCCTGCTTCCAGTTTCTGGCGCGCTGCTGCACGGTCCGCAGTAAGAACTTCCGGACGGACCGGATTGCCTACCACAAAAGTCTTATCCGGTGCCCCCAGTTTTTCCACCGCGTCGGCGCTGGCCGCAAGCACCAGATCCACGTCTTTGGCGAGCAGTTTGTTGGTCACACCGGGGAATGCGTTCTGCTCATGAATGGCCGTTTTGATCCCGCGCTTGGCCGCCGCACGCACGATGGGACCGCTGACATATCCGCCGCAGCCAATGACAAGGTCCGGCTGTACCTCATTCAGAATTTTCTGTGTGCGCGGTCCGGATAACGCCAGATGCCATATAGCTACAACATTGCGCACGATGTTCTCAGCGTTCAGATGACGCTGAAATCCGTTGATTTCAATATGATGGAACGGATACCCTGCTTTGGTCACAAGGCCATACTCCATACCTTCGCGGCGACCCGCAAAATGGATTTCCGCCGCAGGGTCTGCCGCTTTCAAGGCCCCCGCTATGGCCAGGGCCGGGTTGATATGACCGGCTGTTCCGCCGGCAGCAATCAAAACACGCATACGCTCTCCCCTTTTCTTTGCCTATGTAATCGCCATCAGGTGCCCTGGCGGCGATATACAGGGCGACGCGGAACACGCCCCAGTTTACGGTCGATCTCCGCCTGATGTTCCTTTTGCCGGGCTGCCATTCTGGCGTTTCCGGCTCTGGAGATACTGAGCAAGACACCCATCTCTCCCAGCAGAAGCAGCAAGCTGGTACCACCGGAAGAGAAGAACGGCAGACTGATACCGGTATTGGGCAGCAGAGCCGTCGCCACACCGATGTGGCAGAACACCTGCCATGCCACCTGTGCGGTAATGCCGACGCCCAGCATCGTGCCAAAGAAATCCGGTGCGTTCAAAGCAATAAAGATTCCCTGCACGATGATAGCCGCAAACAGCAAAATCAGTGCCAGAGCGCCAACAAAGCCCAGTTCTTCGCACACAACGGAAAAAATAAAGTCGTTTTCGGCATAAGGCAGCCACTGGTGCTTCTGGACGCTGTTGCCGATGCCCACGCCAAACAGCCCGCCGGAGCAGATAGCATATACACTTTGACGGGTCTGCCACAGCATATTGGCTGTATCGGTGGGGGTAAGACCCCACACACCGCCCAGACGTTCCGCAGCGTAACCGCCGCTGGACTGCAGATAGTTATAGAAAGCCAGACCGCCCGCAGCACCAACGCCTCCGGCCGCAAACAGCCATACACCACCGCCGCCTGCGCAGAGCAACATAGTGGCAAAAATCGCACACATGAGCAGCATAGCGGAGTTGTGTGGTTCCAGGCGCAGCAGGATCAGAACCGGTATCAAGGGCAAAGCCGGGAGAATGATCCCGTAAATCGGATTTTTGATTTGATTTTTACGTTTGTCCAGCGCATCCGCCGTACCCAGAATGATAGCGAATTTCGCCATTTCCGACGGCTGCAGCGACATACCACCCGGGAAATACACCCAGCGATAGCAACCGTTGCTATCACTGGGCATGAACAGTGCCACAACCAACAGCACAAGGGTTACAAAATAGAAGGTTTCGTTCATGTACCGCAACGCACGGTAATTGATACGCGACATAAACAGCATGGCGGCAAATCCAACCACTGCAACAATCGCCTGCGGCTTGATGAAATGATAAATGTCACCGTACTTGGCGTAGCCGCTGGAGTAGCTGGCAGAAAACAGCATGATCAAACCATAAGCCAGCGTAACGGCCAATGTACCAACGAAGCCCCAGGAAACCGGACCACGCTCCGCCTTTGGCAGACGAATCACGCGCAGCATCCGGATGATATTGCCTACCGAGCGGTCAAGAATCAGGGCCAAAAGGCTGAGGGATGTATTTTGCAAGGGAATGGCCCTCCTTTCGGGGCATACCGGGAAACGCCGCACGCTGCAGCGGGGTTAGACAAGACAGATATACAGGATGCCCAGCGCCACACCAACGGCAGCGATCAGGGCAAAAAATCCATCAATCTTGACCTCGCGCCAGCCGCGCATTTCAAACGCATGGTGGATCGGCGTCATTCGGAAAATGCGCTTGCCATGCGTGAGCTTGAAATAGACACGCTGGATGACCACGGTAATGGCATCCCAGATATACACAAGGCCAAAGAAAAGAACCAACTCAGGGCGATCCATGATAAAGGCCAGCGCCGTAACCAGACCGCCAAAGAACATACTGCCGGTATCCCCCATAAACACTTTTGCCGGGTAGAAATTCCAGATCAGGAAACCGGCGCAGGCGCCTGCCGTGGCGGCCGCAATGAGAGATACGTGCACAAAACCCAACAGACTGCCTGCCAGAAGATACCCCAGCATGGACACAAAAGTCACACCGGTGCACAAACCATCCAGACCATCCGTCAGGTTTACGGCATTCACCAGGAAGATGATGCCAAAAAACGCGATGGGATAAAACAGGATCCCGAAGTCCACCGCACCGGCTACAGGCAGCATGACTTCGGTGGAGAGCAGGCCCAGTGCATGCAATCCCACCATAAAGCCAACGGTTACTGCCACCTGCAATACGATTTTCTGCAGGGCGGTCAGACCGAGGTTGCGGTGTTTGATGACCTTGATGAAGTCATCCAGAAAACCGATCAGACCGGAACCGAACGCCAGGAACAGTACCATCATGCCCGCGGCAAGCTGCTGGGGGCCAAGTACATCAGGCGCTTTGCCCTGGAACATCCCCCAGACCAGCCCGAGGGTCAGCAGAATTCCAAAGATAAAGCTCAAACCGCCCATCGTGGGGGTTCCGCTTTTTTTGTTGTGCCAGGTAGGGCCTTCCTCACGGATGGTCTGGCCAAAATGCAGCCGGTGCAAAGCCGGAATCAGCAGCCGGCAGGTCACTGCCGTGATAACGAAGCCGCCTACCGCCGCAGCGGCCAACATATAGGAGACAGTTTGCTCCATGCAGTCATTCCTCCAAAAAACTCATCTTTTCTCGGCGCGACTGCATCCAAGGCCGTCACGCTTGTGGCAATCCAGCGTAGTAATCCTGCAACAGATCTTCCAGTTTCATGGCATGGCTGGCTTTGGCCAGCAGCGCATCACCGGGCTGTACAAATTGCTGTAAACATTGTAGCACCTCTTGGGCATTTTGGCAATGCACAGTTGTTACGCCCCGGGCCTGTGCAGCCTGCGCCATGGCAGCGCTGCGCGGCCCATAGGCGACCAGCACATCAATGCCGGCATCGGCAACCAACTCGCCGGTGTGGCGATGCCCTTCCTCGCTGGCATCACCCAGTTCCAGCATATCGCCCAGCAGTGCAATCTTGCGCTGGTTCGGCAGCGCCTTGAGCACCGAGATTGCCGCTTTCATGCTGTCAGGGCTGGCATTATAGCAGTCTTCGATCACGGTCACACCGCCCTTTTCCACGATATGCTGCCGCATACCGGTGGTCTGGTAACGGGACAATGCCGCAGCGCAGGTTGCCGGGTCCAGTCCCAGCCGCGTAGCCGCCGCATAGGCCGACAGTGCATCATATACCGTGTGCAGCCCTGCCGTGGGGATGGAAACCGAAAAACGGCCGTACTCGCGGTCCACCAGCGTAAAGGTCGTGCCCTGCGCCCCGGTTTCAACATTTTCAGCACGGACATCCGCCTCATTTTCCATACCGAACCAGACAGCGCGCAGCCGCGCGGGCACCTGGGCCGTGGGCAGAAGGTCATTATCGGCATTGAGCACCAGCGGTGCGCCATCGGGCAGTCCTGCGCAAATTTCCATCTTTGCTTTCAGTATATTCTCCCGGGTGCCGAGATTTTCCAGGTGCGAAACGCCGATCATGGTGATGATGCCTGCTGAGGGCCGCACGCAGCGGGTCAGCCGCTCGATCTCCCCGGCGTGATCCATTCCCATTTCCACCACTGCGTACTCGGTGGCATTTTCCAGGCGGAACAGCGTATTGGGCACGCCAATATCATTATTCTGGTTGCCTTCTGTCTTGAGGGTATTGCCAAAGGCCGAGAGTACCGCATAGCAGAATTCCTTGGTGGTGGTCTTACCCACACTGCCGGTCACGCCGATGATACGCGGGCTGAACAGCATACGGTAATTGGACGCCATGCGCACCATGGCCAGGGCACTGTCGGGCACCACTACCGTGCGCTCTGCCGGAACGCCTTCCACCGGGTGATTGGCAATGATATAGGCAGCGCCGTTCTGATACGCACCGGCTGCAAAGTTGTGGCCGTCCACCCGTTCCCCCGGGAAACAGACAAACACGCAGCCAGGTTCAACCTTACGGCTGTCGGTCACAACAGCGTGAATGGAAACGGGCTCCGCCAGTGTCAGCCCTGCAAGCAGTTCGTTTGCGGGAATCGGTTGCATAAAGATGCCTCCTTATCTTTTCAATAATATCATATTCGGCAGCGTCATTCCGCCGCCTGGCTGTCGCTCTGCGCTGCATCCTGCGAACCAGATGCAGCAGCGGAAGCAGATTCATCAGAAGGAACTTCGGTTGTTTCAGTGGCCGTGTCAGTAGTACCGGAAGAATCCATCGTCAGCGTGATGATGGTTCCGTAAGCGGTGCTGGCGTTGGCTTCCACACTTTGCGCCACCACTTTACCACCGCTGTCCCCTTCAAACTGCACGTTGAGATTGGCGGCACGGAGCATCTGCTCCGCAAAGCTGCCGCTCTTGCCCAGCACATCCGGTACCGTGGTCATAGCGTCCTGGTCGCTCTGGGTGTAAAGATAGATCGTGGAACCTGCCGGCACCTTGCTGCCGCCGTAGGGATACTGGTACACAATGGTACCGCTCTCACCAATCAGCTTGTGCTTCAGGCCCAGCTGGTTCAGCGTCACCTGCGCATTGGTCCAGGTATAGTCAAGGCAGGTCTGCACGGTAACCGTGCCGGTGGGATTATAGTCGGGGTCCTGCTCAATGCCGAGATATGGCGCCACCTCACTGATAATGTTGCCCACCACCGGGGCTACCACCTCACTGGCGTAGTCGCGCAGCCAGCGGGGGTCGTCCAGCACCACGAACACTTCGATTTCGGGATCATCCACCGGCAGCACCGCGGCAAAGCTCATGGTCTTGTAATAGTCGCCATCGTAGCGCAGTTCCCGGTCGGTGCGTTCCGCTGTACCGGATTTGCCGCCGATGCGGTAGCCCGCCACGTAGGCATTTTTATTGGAATGGGTTCCATCGGAAGTCTGGCTGTTGGGGTCCACACTGGTTTCCATCATGGCAAGGATCTGCTCGCTGACTTCTTCCGAAATCACCTGCCGGCGGATATTGGTTTCGGTTTTTTGCACCACGTTGCCATCGCTGTCGGTGATGGAATCCACTACATAGGGCGTAACCAGATAGCCGCCATTGGCAATGGCCGCTACCGCCGTGGCCATCTGCATGGGTGTGATGGCTTCGTTCTGGCCGAAAGCAGCCGTGTACAGGTTGGTATCGACCTGGGCCATCTGCTCGGCATTGTACACACTGGTCCAGCGGGTTTCGTTGGGCAGGTCAATGCCGGTGGTCTGGGTAAAGCCAAAAGCCTGGATATAATCATAGAACACCGTGGGCTGCAGGGTCTGCGCAGCCTGAATGAACCACAGGTTGCAGCTGTGGTTCAAGGCGCCGGCCATATCCAACAGGCCGTGGGATGCATCGTTGGCACAGTGGTAGGTGTGTTCCCATACTGTGCCGGCATCTACGGTGAATTCGCCGCTGCAGTAGAAAGTCTGCCCGGCCGTCATGATCCCGGAATCCAGGCCCGCCGAAGCCGTGATCAACTTGAACACCGAGCCGGGCATATACAGCTCGGTGATGTTCTTATTCTTCCACTGGGCTTCGCGCATCATACCCTGCAATTGGGTATATTCACTGCTGACCGTGTTGCCTTCTTCATCCGTTGTGGTTTCCCGGCTGATTTTTCCGTCTTCGATGATATCGGCCACCTCATCTTCGCCCAAACGGCTCTTGAGCCAGTCGATATCCTCCTCGTCAAGTTCCTCTTTATCGAGGATTGCCTGCATCTTACTGTCGTAAATCGTGTACGGGCTGTTGGGGTCAAATTGTTCGATGGAGGCCATTGCCAGAATGGCGCCGGTCTTTACGTTCATGACGATGGCACTGCCGCGGCCATGCACGCTGAAAGTTTCCATTGCTTCCGTCAGGTATTCTTCCACAATGGACTGTACATTTTCATCGATGGTCAGATTGAGATTATTGCCGTCGATAGCAGGATAAACATCCGCCTCGGCGTTGGCCAGCACTTCCCCGTTGACATTGGTTTCGGCAATACTGCGTCCCGGCGTACCGGAGAGCACGTCGTCATAGGATTTTTCCAGGCCATAAGCACCGGAACCGTCCGCGTTGCAAAAACCCAGTACCGACGACAGAAACGCCCCGTAGGGATAGTTGCGCGTGGAGGTCTGCTCGGTGGAAAGCACCACAATGCGATACCCCTGCGTTTCCCCCGCCGGCGGATCGGTACGATAATTCATGGAATATTCGATGATGGCATCCGCCACCGGTTTTTCCACACCCTTGGCGACCACACGGTATTCATACAACTCGCCGTTGGCATTGGTGGCCGTCAGAATATTGAAGATGCTCTCAGCCGTGGTACCGTCGTTGAGCAGCGAGGCAATTTCCTCCGCCGCCGTCTGCAGCTGGGCAGTCGTGGCGCCATTCTTCTGCGATTGCAGCGGATTGGCGATGATATTCCACACCGTGTTGCTCTTGGCCAGCAGTTTGCCATTGGCACTGTAGATGGAGCCGCGGGTGGCAGGCAGTTCCGTATCCTGCATTTGCTGGGTGACCGCCTCGGTACGGTAGAGCTCTGCGTCACGAAGCTGCAGCGCATAAAGCTGATAAATCAGAACGCCAAAGAAGAAAATCAGAAAAATGGCAATGAGAATCAGCGTGCGGCGCAGCACCTGTGCGCGAAAATGCGGGTTGGGATTGTTGACTGGATTGGACATAGCGACTCCCTTTTGGAGAAAAAATTTCCCTGATTGCGGCGGCGAGCCTTTTTACGCGCGGCGTTCCCGCCGTTGGTAAAAAGGCTCGTTGCCACATTACTTCTTCTGTTTACGGGTTCAGACTGCCCAGCAGATTGAGCGCTGCGGTGCGCACATCAGACACCAGTAACTGGGCGCTGCTGGTGGTTTTTTCAATTACACTTTGATCCTCCAGTTGAACATAGGTGATCTGGCTGGGGTCCACCGGAACAAGTCCCAGCTGTCCCTCCGCCACCTGCTGCAGGCTGGTACGGCTGGTGATATTGCTCATCTGGGTTGCCAGATAGTCATATTCACTCTGAGCAGCGGTAAGCTGGTTTTTGGTTTCGTTGATCTGGCCGTTGAGCTCCGTGATCTTGGCCTGGCTGTACACCACGCTGACGATCAACCCCAGCAGCAGCGCCACCGCCAGCACATTCAGGGTAGATGCCGCCAGGTGACGGGCCCGGTTCAGACCGTGCCGTCCGCCGCGTACCACCTGTACGTTGGGCCGGGGACGTTCCATCTTGGGTGCGGTCTGGCCGGTATGCAATAAAACAGTTGTCATAAATAATGCCTCGTTATACTTTCTCCAACACTCTCAGTTTTGCCGAGCGGGCTCTGCGGTTCTGCTGCAGTTCCTCAGCATCTGCTTCAATGGGTTTACGGGTGATCAGTTTTGCTTTGGGTACGCCCCCGCAGGTACAGACAGGCTGTTCCGGCGGGCAGATGCAGCGCTGTGCCCAGCGGCGGAATTTGTTTTTGACGAGCCGGTCTTCCAGGCTGTGGAAGGTGATGACACACAGCCTTCCGCCAGGCGCCAGGCAGTTGAAAATCGCATCCAGCCCTTCATTCAGAACATCCAGTTCCGAATTGACCGCGATGCGGATGGCCTGGAAAGTACGCCGCGCGGGATTTTTGGCTTTGCGGCGTTCTGCCGGCGGAACTGCCGATGCCACCAGATCCGCCAGCTGCAGCGTTGTGGTGATGGGCTTTTCGGCCCGGGCTGCAACGATCTTGCCGGCGATCTGCCAGGCATAGGGTTCCTCACCGTAATCCCGCAGGATGCGGGTCAGTTCTTCACGGTCCAGTGTGTTGACAAGGTCCGCAGCGGTGGGGCCCTGCTGGCTCATACGCATGTCCAGCGGCGCATCGGCATGGTAGGAGAAACCGCGCGCCGCATCATCCAGCTGATGGCTGGAAACACCAAGGTCCAGCAAGGCCCCGTTGACCGCCGGGATGGAAAGCTCCGCGAGCACTCGCGCCGCATCGCGGAAATTCGCCTGTACCACCTGAGCGGGCAGGCCCTTGAGCCTTTCGGTGGCGACTGCCACCGCATCCGGGTCCTGGTCGAGGGAAATAAGACGCCCTGTGGTCAGACGTTTAGCAATCTGCATACTGTGCCCTGCCCCACCGGCGGTTCCGTCCAGGTAAATTCCTTTGGGATCAATGGCCAGCCCATCCAGGCAGGGCTGCAGCAGCACGGGTATGTGAGAAAATTCCATTGTGTCAACTACCTATCGTTTAAAAGTCCAGTTCTTCCATCGCAGCGGTGAAGTCCTCATCGCTGGTGGCCTGATCGCCGTTCCAGGCGGCGGTATTCCAGATCTCCGCAAAGCTGCGGTTGCCGATGATGGTCACATCGTGATCCAAGCCCGCATATTCCCGCAGCTTAGCGGGCAGCTGGATGCGCCCCTGCTTGTCCGGGGTCACTTCCACCGCCGAAGCGTAGAGCATCCGGCTGACCTTGCGGCCTTTTACCAGACCTTTCTCTTCAATCTTAGCGGCGACCTTTTCAAATTCTTCGGTGGGGAAAGCTGCCAGACAGTGGTCCAGCCAACGGGTAACGATAAAGGTTTCCCCCATCGCATCCCGGAAACGGGCGGGGAAATTCAGCCGGCCCTTGGCATCGATAGCGTAATCGTACTGCCCTACGAGCATGCCGTTCCCCCTCCTTTCCAGCTTTCGACGGTTTGCACAAACTTTCCGCAGATTTTTTTACGTTGCCTCGTGAGGTCCGTGGAAAACTCTGTGGAAAAGGTGGAAAACTCCCCACTTTCAACCACCAGTGTGGTTAGTTTAACCACTTTTCCCCACCACGGTACCATAAGTCTACCATCTCAGAGGACAAAAAGCAAGCCCGCAGCGCCAAAAAAGTTCGCTGCGAGCAGAATTTTCACAGATGTGTAATCATCAGAAACCGGTGGGGAAAAATCCCCGCACTCCGGGAAAATCACCCCAAAAAAAACAAGGCACCTGCGCCTCGCAAGAGGCAGCAGATGCCTTGTTTTTTATCGGATTCAATCCATTATTTCTTGGGTCCGCGGGCAGGGCCGGCGGGCATATTGCGCAGATTCAGGCGAGCGCTCTTGATGTCATTCACACTCTTGACCAACACTTCCTCGGAGCGCTTGAGAACCTCTTCGCAGTACAGGCTGGTCTGGCGTCTGATTTCTTTGTTCTGCGTCTGCGCAGCAGTAAGGATCTCCACAACACGCTGTTGGCTGCGCTTGACAATTTCCTGCTCGCTGACCAGCGCGCGGGCACGCTCTTCCGCCTGCTGAATCACGCTCTCCGCTTCCACATGGGCGTTTTTCAGAATCTGTTCACGATCATTGACGATCTTTTTGCTTTCCCGCACTTCATCCGGCAGGTTATTGCGCACTTCATCAATAATATCGCGCATACGGTCCACATCCACTACCCGCTTGCCCGCTGCGAAGGGAACCGCCGTTCCCGCTTCCAGCGTTTCTTCCATCAAATCCAGCAGTTCCTCTACGTTCATGCCTGTTCCTCTCTCTCGTACCGGCTGACCATGATCTTACCGTAAAAATATTGTTTGGTTCGCACCAGCGCGCCCACCTGTTCCGGCAGATCCGCTTCCCGCTCGCTTTCCGCCAGGATGACCCCACCGGGTGCCAGCTTATCCTGCAGGAGCGGCAACACCTGAACCAGCAGATTCTGATGGAACGGAGGGTCCAGCAACACCAGATCAAATGGACCGCGGATGTTCGCCAGGAACGCCTGAGCCTCTCCATGGCGAATATCACTCTGGCGATCCACCCCTGCAGCCTTACAGTTGGCCGTGACCACCGCCAGTGCTTCCGGCGAGCGGTCCACAAACACACAGCTTTTGGCGCCGCGGGAAAGCGCCTCAATGCCTAACTGGCCGCTGCCCGCAAAAAGATCCAGTACCCGCGCGCCCGGCACCAGAAATTGTACGCTGGAAAACATGGCCTCTTTGACCCGGTTGATGGTAGGACGGGTGACGTCCTCCCCCGGAAGGGCCTGCAAATTCTTTCCGCGTGCGGTTCCGGCAATAACGCGCATGGTCCATGGTTCTCCTCTCAATGGTATTATTTTTTATTATGGGGCCTGTCCGGCCGGTTGTCAAGAGGGCCAACCTGTAAAAAATCTGTGGCCGTCCGCGCAAAAAAGAACCGGCAGCTTACGCCACCGGTCCGTTCAACACAAAGCGCCTGCGCTTTGACAGGTCTTTCCAGCATCAGGTCTGCGGCTCTGCGGCAGCCGGGCTGGCCGCCGGGAGTTTGATCTCCGGCATCAGTTCTTCAGATACCACATGCAGCATCTCCTCCAGCTTTTGCAGTTCATCGGGAGAAAAACGCTGCTTGGCACGGTCCACAACCTGCTGCAGATACGCATAGCTGATGTTGTAATAATCCACATATTTGCGGGTGGGATACAGATGATATTCCCGCTTATCCGTCTTGGACTGGACTTTTTCGACGTACCCTTTTTTGACCAGGTTGTTAATCTTATACGCCGCATTGGGGGTGGACAGGTTCATCATGTTGGAGAATTCCGCGATGGTGGGATGCCCCAACGCCATGATAACTTCCATGCAGAAGGATTCCACCGTGGTCAGCGTAGCCTCGCGGTTTTCAAACTTGCTGAACACCTGCTGATAAAAGTGCAGCTTGAACTTGGTATACACTTGCTGAAACACCTGATCCAACATGGCAAAAACCTCCTGAAGGTCCTGTTTGCGGGCAACGGGCCGTGATACCGGACGGCGCAGCCGTACCCGCAGACCTTTCGCATTATTATGAATCAGTATACCATGTTTTGGTGCATTTGACCAGCCCTGTTTCTCAACAGCCGTCACCGGGAAACCTCACGATCCACAATGGCAAAGGTCAGTTCCGCATTGACCGCACGCACACCGTCCACCCAAGCTGTCGCTTTTCCGATCCCCACAGGCCCGTGCCGCTCAATCAGTTCACATTCCAGCGTGAGCACATCGCCAGGGACCACCTGGCGGCGGAACCGCGCATTCTTTACGCCACCGAACAGGGCCAGCTTGCCCCGGGCGCCTTCCTCGCTGAGCGCCGCCACTGCACCGCACTGGGCCAGCGCTTCCAGAATCAGCACCCCCGGCATGACCGGCTGCCCGGGGAAATGCCCCTGGAAAAACGGCTCGTTCATGCTTACGCACTTGATGCCCCGGGCCCACTGGCCGGGCGTATAGTCGGTGATCTTATCCACCAGCGCAAAGGGATACCGGTGCGGCAAAATCTCGGCGATCTGCATGGCACTCAGTGTACGCGGCGGATCATTGGCAACGATTGCCATGGTTTATCCCTCCCAACGTTTGAAGACGACACAGGCATTGTGCCCACCGAAACCCAGGCTATCGCTCAGGGCATATTCCACCTGTTCCGCCACACCTTCATTGGGCAGATAGTTCAGGTCGCACTCGGGATCGGGCACCTTGAGGCCGATGGTGGCAGGCAGATACCCGTCGTGCAATGCCAACGCCGTGAAAACGCCCTCCACACCACCGGCTGCGCCCAGCAGATGACCGGTCATGGACTTGGTGCTGGAGATACGCAGCTTGTATGCGTAATCACCGAACACCGCCTTGATGGCCGCTGTTTCACAGGAATCGTTGAGATGGGTGCTGGTACCGTGGGCATTGATATAGCCGATCGCTTCGGGTGCCAGGTCTGCGTCACGCAGAGCCAGGCGCATACACTCAGCACCGCCGACGCCACCCGGCGCCGGCGCCGTGAAATGGTAGGCATCGCAGTTGGCACCGTATCCCACAACCTCGGCATAGATCTTGGCGCCGCGGGCCTGTGCATGGCTCAGTTCTTCCAACACCAGAACACCGGCACCTTCGCCAATGACAAAACCGCCGCGTTCCGCATCAAAAGGAATGGAGGCGCGGGTGGGGTCCTCGCTGGTGTTGAGGGCTTTCATGCTGGTGAAGCCTCCCACTCCCAGCGGGCTGATGCAGCTTTCGGCACCGCCGCAGAGGGCCAGGTCTTCGTAGCCGTCGCGGATGCGGTGGAACGCATCACCAATGGCGTTTGTGCCGCCGGCGCAGGCCGTGACCGGACTGGTACACATACCTTTCAGACCGAAGCGAATGGCCACCTGGCCCGCCGCCATATTGGCAATGGACATCGGCACAAAAAAGGGACTGACACGGTCAAAGCCCTTCGCTTCCCCTTTGGCGTGCTCTTCCTCGATGGTAGGCAGACCGCCAATACCACTGGAGATGATCGTGGCAAAACGGCTGGTATCGGTGTGTTCCAGATCCAGGCCGGAGTCCTCCATCGCTTCCGCCGCAGCCGCCACCGCAAACTGGGTGAAACGGGCCATTTTACGGGCTTCCCGTTTATCCACACGAACGGTGGGGTCAAAATCCTTGACCTCGGCGGCCAGTTTCACCTTGCTGTTGGTGGTGTCATAGTGGGTAATAGGACCGATGCCGCATTCCCCGCGGCGCACAGCGGCCCAGCTTTCGGCCACCGTGTTGCCGGTGGGGTTGACCGTGCCAAGGCCGGTAATAACGACTCTGCGTTTTTCCATAGGAAACCTCGCTATCTTATCCTTTGTATCGTTGTTTCTCAAGCCAAACCGGGTGGCTGCCGCACATCGTCCCCGATGCCGCAAACGGCAGGCGCCCCCGTTGCTTACATTCCCATACCGCCATCAACACAGAGCACCTGTCCGGTGATGTAGGCCGCTTCGGGACTCGCCAGGAACGCCACCGCATTGGCAACTTCCTCTGCACGGCCGATGCGGCCTGCCGGAATGGTACTCAGTGCCGCTTCTTTGGCGGCGTCGGTCATGGCATCGGTCATATCCGTTTCGATAAAACCGGGGGCCACTGCATTGACCGTTACACCGCGTGCGGCGAATTCTTTGGCCAGACTTTTGGTCAGACCGATAAGTCCTGCCTTACTGGCGGCATAATTGCTCTGCCCGGCGTTTCCGTGCAGTCCCACCACGCTGCTGATGTTGATGACGCGGCCGTAACACTGGCGCATCATCAGCTTGCAGGCGGTTTTGCTGCAAAAAAACGCGCCTTTGAGGTTGGCGTTGATGACCTTATCAAAATCTGCTTCCTGCATACGCAGGATCAGTTTATCTGCCGTAACGCCCGCGTTATTGACCAGCACATCCAGACGGCCAAAGGTGTTGGCTGCTGCTTCCACCAGGTTCTGGCACTGGATCGGGTCGGTGACATCCGCCTGCATTGTAACAGCCTGCACACCCAGGGCTTTGCAGTCCTCAGCCGTCTGCTCAGCTGCCGCAGCACTGGAAGCAAAGTTGATGCAGACATCAAATCCGGCTTTTGCCAAAGCCAGGCAGATGGCGCGGCCAATACCGCGGCCGCCGCCGGTCACCAGCGCAGCAGGGCGGCCCTTTTGTTGTTCGCTCATGCCTGCGCCTCCTTCAGCACTGCAACGACCTTCTCAAAGTCCGCCGCGGTTTCGATGTTCAGGCAGGTCATGCTGCTGCCCACCGTCTTTTTGACAAATCCGCTGATGGCGTGCCCGGGACCGATTTCCACCACGGTATCCACGCCCAGTTCCGCCAGCCGACGGATGGTATCTTCAAGATAGACGCTGCTTTGCACCTGGCGCACCAGCAGGTCGGCGATGGAATCCGACGGAGCCTTTTCATGGCCCAGGCAGTTAAAGAGCACCGGCATCCGCATGGGCGCAAACTGTACGGTCCGGAAGCGTTCCGCCAGAGCCGTCCCCGCCGGGTTCATCAGAATGGTATGGAACGGGCCGCTGACCTTGAGGGGCAGGCAGCGCTTGGCACCGGCCTCTTTGGCCAGTTCCGCAGCACGGTCAACGGCGATTTTCTCGCCGCCGATGACCAGCTGCCCGGGGCAGTTGTAGTTGCAGATCTGCACAACGCCCAGGGTGGATGCTTCCTTGCAGCACGCCTGCAGTTTGTCACGGTCCAGGGCCAGGACCGCCGTCATACCACAGTCCAGACCTTCGGATGCCTTGGCCATTGCCTGGCCGCGGAAAGCGACCAGTTCCACGGCACTTTTGGCATCCAGCACATTGGCACATTCCAGCGCCGAGTATTCCCCCAAAGACAGGCCCGCCGCATAGTCGGGACGGATTCCAGCATCGGCCAGCATCGCAGTTACGCCCGCCGCAAAAGCCACCATGCAGGGTTGGGTATAACGGGTCAGATTGATGACCCCATCCGGGTCCTCAAAACAGGTGGCTTTAAGGTCAAAATCCAGGACCGTATCGGCCTCATCAAACACTTTGCGGAACACCGGCGACGATGCATACAGGTCAGCGCCCATCCCGGCGTGCTGGCTGCCCTGCCCGGCATACAAAAACGCGAGTTTCATCGTGATGCACTCCTTTTTATACGTTCATCTGGCCCATCTCATGCAGACGGGTACGGCAGCCTTCCATCAGTTCGTCCAGGATCTCGGCCACCGGACGCACACCCTTGAGCATACCGGCCACCTGACCGGCCATCAGGCTGCCGGTTTCGGTATCACCGTCAAACACAGCACGGCGCAAGCTGCCCAACGTGTATTTTTCCAGCTCCATCTTGTCGGCTCCGGCTTTCTCCTGACGGACATACTCCCGGCTCATACGGTTTTTCAGCACACGGACCGGCGTACCACCGATACGGCCTGTCACGATGGTGTCGCTGTCCTTGGCTTTGAGCAGCGCCGCTTTGTAATTGGAGTGAATGGGACATTCCTCGGAAACCAGCAGGCAGGTGCCGATCTGGGCGCCGCAGGCCCCCAGTGCAAAGGCAGCGGCCAGCTGGCGGCCATCGGCAATACCACCCGCCGCAATCACCGGCACGTCCACTGCATCCACGACCTGGGGTACCAGGGCCATGGTAGCCATCTCGCCCACATGACCGCCACTCTCGGTACCCTCGGCAATCAGTGCATCGGCACCGCACTTGACCAGGTGTTTGGCCAGCACCGAGGCCGCCACCACCGGCATGACCGTGATGCCTGCAGTCTTCCAGCTTTCCATATATTTGCCGGGGTTGCCGGCGCCTGTGGTAACGAAGCGCACGCCTTCCTCCACTACGATCTTGGCAAACTCATCCGCCTGGGGGTGCATCAGCATGATGTTGACACCGAAAGGCTTATCGGTAAGCTGTTTGGCGCGGCGGATGTTATCCCGCAGCGAATCCGCATTCATACCGCCAGACCCGATCAGGCCCAGCGCGCCCGCATTGGAGCAGGCGGCGGCGAACTCGCCGGTGGCAATGTTGGCCATGCCGCCCTGAATGATGGGATACCGGGTACCGAGAATCTCGTTCAGCAATTTCATACGACGCTTCCTTTCACAGTGAGCAGCATACCGCCCCAGGTCAGACCACCGCCAAACCCAATGCACGCAAGGCGCATACCCGGCTGCAGGCGGCCGCTCTCGGCCAGTTCGTTCAGCGCCACCGGAATACTGGCGGCGCTGGTGTTGCCGTGGCGATCCATGTTTTTATAGAATTTGGCGGGGTCCGCTTCCAGTTTTTTGACACAGTGGTCGATGATCCGGCTGTTGGCCTGGTGGCAAACCACCCAATCCACCTCATCCAGGGTATGATGAGTTGTTTCCAGCACTGCGTGCAGCGTGCGCGGCAGCGCGTCCACCGCAAAACGGAACACCGCACGGCCATCCATGTGAATGGGGCCACAGGGCGGTGTTTCAATGGCCATGTCGCCGCGGGCTCCCAGATCCACGGCAAAGTCCACACCCTCGGCCAGTTCCAGGATAGCTGCGCCGGCACCATCGCCAAACAACACACAGGTGTTGCGGTCGGTCATATCCATCAGGCGGGAAAGCTGCTCGCATCCGATGACAAGTCCGTAGCGGCGGTCATCCTGCGGCCGCGTTGCCAACAGGCCCCGGGCCACTGCCGCCCCATAGATAAAACCGGAGCAGGCGGCGTTCACATCCAGCACGGGGATATTCTGCGCCAGCCCCAGTTCCCGCTGCACCAGGCAGGCTGTGCTGGGCGTAGCATAGGCGCCGGAGAGCGTCGCGCAAACGCAGCAGCCGATCTCCTCCGGCCGCAGTCCGCTGCGTTCCAGCGCCTGACGGGCCGCTGCAATGGCCAACGTGGCCGCGCTCTCCCCTTCTGAGCAGAAATGCCGCTGCCGGATGCCGGTGCGTGTGGTGATCCATTCATCGCTGGTATCCACCAGCTTGCTCAAATCCTCGTTGGTTACCACACGACCGGGCAATGCCCCGCCGGTAGCAATCAGCTGCAAACCTTCCATAAGTTCCCTCGATTTGTGTGTATCACAGGCCGATCTGACGATATTTCTTATACCGTTGATCGGCCAATGCTTTGCCGTTCATCTTGCACAGCTGGGTCAGGTGGCGTTCCAGGGCCGCATCCACAGCAGCAAACAGCGCTTTGTGGTCACGCTGTGCACCGCCCAACGGTTCGGGAATCACTTCTTCCACCACGCCGTCATCAAAAAGATCCTGCGCGGTCAGCTTCATGATCTCGCAGGCTTCGCCGCTGCGGGTGGAATCCTTCCACAGAATGCTGGCAAACCCCTCGGGGCTGAGCACCGAATACACGGCGTTTTCCAGCATCAGAATCCGGTTGGCTACGCCCAGGCCCAACGCACCGCCGCTGCTGCCTTCGCCGGTGACCACCGAAATGATGGGCACCGTCAGACCGCTCATTTCCGCCAGGTTGCGGGCGATAGCCTCGCCCTGGCCCCGTTCTTCGGCCTCCTTGCCGGGGTACGCACCCGGCGTATCAATGAAGGTGATGATGGGACGACCGAATTTTTCGGCCTGCTGCATCAGGCGCAGCGCCTTGCGGTAGCCTTCCGGTTCCGGCATACCGAAACGGAAACGCATATTTTCTTCCAGCGTAGAGCCTTTGCGGTGACCTATGACGGTGACCGGAATCCCCTTATACCGGGCAATGCCGCCCAGGATACTCTGGTCATCGCTGCACTGACGGTCGCCGCGCTGTTCAAAAAAGTCGGTGAACAACTCACGGATGTACTCATCAATGCGCGGCCGTCCCTGATGCCGCGCCAGAAACACCCGGTCTGCCGGTGTCAGTTCCCGGCATTGCTCCAGCAGCGCATCGCGGCGGGCCTGCAGTTCTTCCAGCGATTCACCGGCTTCCGGTTGGGTATCGCCCTCCCCCAGAAGTTGGCTGGCCGCATCGTCCTCGGACGCAGGGTTCTGCAGATTGTCGATGCGATGGTCGAGGTCTTCCACCTCTTTGAGAATGTCTTTGATCATGCGCCGCGCTTCCTTCCTTGTGTATGCAACCAGAGCAGCTGCGTCAGTGTTTCTTTCATCTCGCTACGGGGTACGACCTGGTCCACAAAACCGTGATCCAAAAGATACTCAGCGCGCTGGAATCCCTTGGGCAGCTTTTCGCCGATGGTCTGTTCGATAACGCGGGGACCGGCAAAGCCGATCAGGGCGTCTGGTTCCGCCAGCGTGATGTCGCCCAAGCTGGCAAAGCTGGCCGTCACGCCGCCGGTGGTGGGGTGGGTCAGATAGCTGATATACAGCCCGCCCCTGGCCTGGAAGCGCTGGATCGCGGCGCTGGTCTTGGCCATTTGCATCAGGCTGAAAATGCCTTCCTGCATACGGGCGCCGCCGCTGGCTGAAAAGATGACGAGCGGCAGACGCTTATTGGTAGCATATTCCACCGCGCGGGTGACTTTTTCGCCCACAGCCGTACCCATGCTGCCCATGAAAAAGCGACTGTCCAGCACAGCGACCACCGCCGGCACACCGCCAATTTTTCCGTACGCAGTCACAACCGCATCGCTCAGGCCGGTCTTGGCACGTTGTTTGGCCATTTTTTCATCATAGCCAGGAAACGCCAACACATTCTTACCTTCCAGTTCCCCATCCAGTTCCCGGAAGGTACCGTGGTCCAGCACCATACTCAGACGATAATAGCCGCCCACCGGGTGATGATACCCGCAGTTGGGACAAACATACAGCGTGCTGGCCCACACCTGCCGGGTCGCGCGGCGTTCACATTTTTTACAGGTGAAAAAATCCGGCGCGCGCCAGCGCGGGTTATCGGTACCGGCATCCCGCCGGGCTTTGAGCTGAAAGGTCCGTTCACGAGGCGTGAAGGCCATGATCTTACCGATATTCATGCGTGGAGTCCTCCTGTCTGAATAAAATTGGGGAACGATCAGGCGTTCTTGGTCAGGTAGTTGAAGATGTCACCCACGGTCTTCATGTTACCCAGTTCCTCATCCGGGATAGCGGTGCCGAACTTTTCTTCCAGCGCCATATTCAGTTCCACAGCATCCAGGCTGTCCGCATTCAGATCATCCGCCAGGCTGGCTTCCATCGTGACGGCTTCTGCGTCAGCATTCAGGGTATCAACGATCACGCTCTTCAGTTCTTCAAAAGTCATGGGAATTACGCTCCTTATTCTGCAATTGTTTTTTTACCTAAATTTATTTAGCTAAAAGAACGATACCATTATACTCCGCCTTTTCGATTTGTCAATAATTTTATCTTAATTTCTTTAGGTATTTTTCTTGAGTTTTATTGTTTCTCGTAAATGCACAAAAGATCCGACCTTTCGGTCAGATCTTTTGGATGTGTTCAAAAATATTTTATATCGTATGCTGAAAACAAAAAAAGAGCGCCGTACCTTTTGGTACAGCGCTCTTACCTGATTGGAGCAGGTGAAGGGAGTCGAACCCTCGTCCTCAGCTTGGAAGGCTGATGTACTAGCCGTTGTACGACACCTGCACGGTAATGAATATTATACTCATGTACCGGGGCTTTTGTCAAGAGGAAATTGCCGACTTCTTTTCTGCCGGTCATATTTTCTATATCTACTTATAAAGTATACGTAAAATAAGTATACGTAAAATGGGTACCCACATAAGATGCCCCCGGCAAAACTTTGCCGGGGGCACAATTTGTTCTGGTTACTTATACAAATCTACCAGATTCAGCAAAATCTCCACACTCTGGTCCATTTTCTCTGCGGTGATACACTCGCACGGGCCATGGAAATTGAATCCGCCGGTTCCCAGATTGGGGCAAGGCAGGCCCATATAACTCAGCGTTGCACCGTCGGTACCGCCGCGGACCGGCGCTTCAATGGGCTCCAGCCCCGCGGCCTGGATCGCTTTGCGGGCATTTTCTACCAAATGGAAATGCGGCTGAATCTTCTCCATCATATTATAGTAGCTGTCCTTGATGTCCACTTCCACGGTGTCGGCACCGTACTTTTCATTCAGACAATCGGCAATATGCTGCATCTGCGCTTTGCGCGCCGCAAACTTGGCGGCGTCATGATCCCGCACAATGTATCCCAGATGCGCCAGCGTCACATCGCCCTGCATACTCGTCAGATGGAAGAATCCCTCGCGTCCCTCGGTGTGTTCAGGACGGGAGAAGGCGGGCAGCGCCTGGTGGAATTCGATGGCAATATTCTGCGCATTGCGCATGGCGTTTTTGGCACTGCCGGGATGCACGCTGAAACCGTGTACCGTCACAACCGCCGACGCCGCATTGAAGTTTTCGTAGCTGATCTCACCCACGTCGTCACCATCCACCGTATAGGCGTACGCCGCGCCGAAGTGTTCCACATCAAACAGGCTGGCCCCCTCCCCGATCTCTTCATCGGGCGTAAAGCCAATGCACAGTTTCCCGTGGGGGTGCTTTTCTTCCTGCACACGCTCCAGCATCGTCATGATCTCGGCAATACCCGCTTTATCGTCAGCCCCCAGCAGCGTAGAACCATCCGCCGTGATGAGCGTCTGTCCTTTCATTTCTTTCAGGAAGGGGAAAGTTTCCGGGTCCAGCACCGCACCGGTAGCCGGCAGCGTAACAGGGCCTCCGTCATAGTTCGGATGGATCTGCGGATTCACATACTCACCGCTCGCGTCATCCGCCGTATCCATGTGTGCGATAAAGCCCAGGGGCTTGGCTTCCTCCTGCCCCGGCGTAGCCGGCAGCGTGGCGTAAACATAGCAATGCTCATCCACATGGGCATCCGTCAGGTCCAGCGCCTTGAGTTCTTCCACCAGCTGGCGGGCCAGGTCAAACTGGCGCATCGTGCTGGGATGAGTTCCCGAATTGGGGTCTGACGTAGTATATACCTTTACATAGTTCAGCAAACGTTCATATGCACGCATAGGGTCTGGTTCCTCCTTGATTACGGGGGCCGTTCAGGGCCATTTCTCTGTTTTACGGTAGTATACCACAAAAAGCAGCAATTTCCAAGGCCGTACACTTTTCAAACGCCGTCGAATGTGCTAAAATAGAGAAGATTATATAAGGAGTTTTGCGTTCATACGCATCAAAATAAGGAGGCCATCATGGCAAATACCATTTTCAAAGACAAAACTTTGCTGATCACCGGCGGCACCGGCAGCTTCGGTCACACCGTGCTGAAACATTTCCTGACCACCGACATCGGAGAGATCCGCATTTTCTCCCGTGACGAGAAAAAGCAGGATGATATGCGCCATGAACTGCAGGCCCATTATCCCGACCACTACGAAAAGGTAAAGTTCTATATCGGTGACGTGCGCAACATCCAGAGTCTGCGCGATGTCATGCCCGGCGTCAACTTTATCTTCCACGCCGCAGCCCTCAAGCAGGTTCCTTCCTGCGAATTCTTCCCCATGGAAGCGGTACGTACCAACATCGAGGGAACCGACAATATGCTTCACGCCGCCATCGAAGCCAACGTGGAGCGTGTTGTCTGCCTGTCCACCGACAAGGCTGCCTACCCCATCAACGCCATGGGCATCTCCAAGGCCATGATGGAGCACGTCATCACTGCCAACGCTCGTGTGTCCGCCCAGCGCGGCGGCCCCGTCATCTGCTGCACCCGTTACGGCAATGTCATGTGCAGCCGCGGCAGTGTCATTCCCCTGTTTGTGGAGCAGATCCGCGCAGGCAACCCCATCACCATCACGGACCCCAATATGACCCGCTTCCTGATGAATCTGGACGAAGCCGTGGATCTTGTCATGTTTGCCTTTGAGCACGCCAACCCCGGCGACCTGTTCATCCAGAAATCCGACGCTTCCACCATCGGCGACCTGGCCAAGGCCGTGCAAACGCTGTTCGGCGATACCGGTACCCGCATCATCGGCACCCGTCACGGTGAAAAGCTGTATGAAACGCTGATGACCAAAGAAGAGCGCACTCGTGCCGAGGACATGGGCGGATACTTCCGTGTGGCTGCCGACACCCGTGACCTGAACTACGACAAGTTCTTTGTCAAGGGTCAGGTACACACCCAGGCCGACGAAGACTACACCAGCCATAACACCCGCCGCCTGAACGTGCAGGAAACGATTGATAAGATCATGACCACCGACTACATCAAAGAGGAGCTGGCGAAAAATGCCCAATGACACCCCTGCCCTGCCGACGCCGATTCTGATTACCGGCGCGGGCGGTTTTGTGGGCCGCAATCTGGTAGCCACCCTGCACGCCATGGGCTGCAAAGACCTGCTGTTGTTTGAAAAAAATGACACCGTGGAAACGCTGGCGGACTATTGCCGCCGGGCAGCGTTTGTGGTACATCTGGCAGGCATCAACCGCCCCAAGGATCCCAGCGAATTCTACAGTGGCAACGCCGGCCTGACCGATACCATGCTGCACCTGCTGGCAGAAAGCGGGAACAAGGCACCGGTTTTGGTGACCAGCAGCATCCAGGCCGCACTGGACAATGACTACGGCAAAAGCAAAAAGCAGGCCGAGGATGCCATTTTTGTCCACGGTAAGGCCACCGGCGCACCAGTGTATGTATTCCGTATGGAAGGCGTTTTTGGTAAATGGTGCCGACCCAACTATAACAGTGTGGTGGCCACATTCTGCCATAATATTGCGCGCGGTCTTCCCATCGAAGTCCGGGATCCGGCCTACGAGTTGCCGCTTGTCTATATTGACGATGTCATCAGCTGTATTCTGGATGCAATGCAGGAAGGAAAGGCTCAGCGGGATGAGGAGGGCTATTGCCGGATTCATCCGGTGCATCGGGTCACCCTGGGCCGGCTGGCTGAACTGATTGAAGGTTTTGCCGAGGCCCGCAAGGGCAGCCTGACGGTACCTTACCTGGCGGAAGGCAGTTTTGAGAAAAAACTGTACTCCACCTATCTGAGCTATCTGCCCACCGATCAGTTCGCCTATGATCTGAATATGCACTGCGATGACCGGGGCAGCTTTACCGAGGTATTGCGCAGCCCCGAGCGCGGCCAGGTCAGCGTGAACATCTCCAAGCCCGGCATTGTCAAAGGGAACCACTGGCACCATACCAAGAACGAAAAGTTCCTGGTGGTACAGGGCGAAGGCGTGATTCGTTTCCGCCGCATCGACAGTGACGAAGTCATTGCATATCACGTCAGCGGCAAGAAACTTCAGGTCGTGGATATTCCCTGCGGCTATACCCACAACATCGAGAATGTTGGCAGCGAAGACATGGTCACGGTCATGTGGGCCAATGAATGTTTTGATCCCGATCATCCTGACACTTTCTATCTGCCGGTCTGATAAGGTGGAAAGCCATACCAACCACGGAGCAGGATTCCCTGCGCATCTACTACGATCCCCGGCGTTCCCAACGATCCGCGCCGGATCTTTCAATTTTCTGAAAAGGATGTTGTTTTGTCATGAACAAGCTGAAATTGATGACCATCATCGGCACCCGGCCGGAGATCATCCGGCTGAGCGCCGTCATCAAAAAGTGCGACAAATATTTCGATCAGATCCTGGTGCATACCGGTCAGAACTATGATTACAACCTGAACCAGGTATTTTTTGAGGATTTGGGTCTGCGGGCGCCGGACTTCTATCTGGACGCTGTGGGCAAAGATCTGGGCGAAACCATCGGCAACATTGTTGCCAAATCCTATGCCCTGATGGCGGAGCAGAAACCCGACGCTTTGTTGATTCTGGGCGACACAAACTCCTGCCTGTCGGCCATTGCCGCCAAGCGGCTGCACATTCCCATCTTCCACATGGAAGCCGGCAACCGCTGCTTTGATGAATGCCTGCCGGAAGAAACCAACCGCCGCATTGTGGATCACATTGCTGACGTGAATATGTGCTACTCTGAGCACGCCCGCCGGTATCTGAACGCAGAGGGCACCGCCAAAGATCGCACTTTTGTCACCGGCAGCCCCATGGCGGAAGTACTGCACGCCAACCTTGAAAAAATCGAGGCTTCCGATGTGCTGGAACGCCTGGGTCTGGAGCCGCGCAAATACATGCTGCTCTCCGCTCATCGCGAGGAGAACATCGATACCGAACAGAACTTTATCGATCTGTTCACCTCCATCAACCACCTGGCCGAAACTTATGATATGCCGATCCTGTACTCCTGCCATCCCCGCAGCAAAAAGCGACTGGATGCCATGGGATTCCAGCTGGACAAGCGGGTCAAACTTCATGAGCCTCTGGGCTTCCACGACTATAACCACCTGCAGATGAATGCGTTTGCCGTGATTTCGGACTCCGGCACGCTGCCGGAAGAATCCAGCTTCTTCACCAGTGTGGGGCATCCCTTCCCCGCAGTCTGCATCCGCACCTCCACCGAACGCCCCGAGGCGCTGGACAAAGGGTGCTTCGTGCTGGCCGGTATCCGTGCCGGCGGCGTGGAACAGGCTGTGCAGACCGCTGTTGCCATGAACGAGAACGGAGATAACGGGATTCCCGTTCCCTACTACACTGAGGATGTTTCCACTAAAGTGGTCAAAATCATTCAGAGCTATACCGGTGTTGTGAATAAGATGGTGTGGAGAAAGTACTGAGATGGCCAAACGCATCCTTGTTGTGACCCAGCACTTCTGGCCTGAAAACTTCCGTATCAACGACATTGTGGAAGGCTTTTTGCAGGATGGACTGGAAGTGGATGTACTTTGCGGCCTGCCCAACTACCCCAAGGGAGAATGGTTTGACGGATACGGTCCCCAAGGTCCCTGGGAGGAGCATTACGGCTCCGCCCAGGTGTTTCGGGCCAAAGAGTGGCCGCGCAAAGGCAACACCAGCCTCAATATTTTCTTGAACTACGTCAGCTGGCCGCTGTATGCTGCGGCAGCGCTGGACCGGCTTCCGGGCGGTTATGATGCTGTCTTTTGCTTCAACACCAGTCCGGTACTGATGTGCTGGCCGGCCATCCGCTATGCCAGAAAGCACAAAATACCGTTTACCAATTATGTGCTGGACCTTTGGCCGGAAAATCTGTACAGCGTACTGCCTGTAAGCAACAAACTGCTGCGCCGTATTGCCCAGGGGGTGAGCGATCACCTGTACAAGCAGGCGGACCGTCTGATTGCCATGAGCGAGCCGCTGCAGCAGCGCCTTTGCGAACGCACCGGCAAGCCGAAAAGTGCAGTCGCCGCTATTCCGCAATACTGCGAAGATTTTTATGCCGTACCGCAGCACGACGCCGCTTTGGAAGAACGTTTTGCCGGACGGTTCAATCTGGTATTCACCGGGACCTTTACGCCTGCCCAGAGTCTGGACATGGTGCTGCGCGCTGTGTTGGAAGCCCGTGCAGCAGGCGCCGAAAACCTGCATTTGCTGCTGGTTGGTGATGGTATGAGCCGGGAAAGTCTGCAGACCTTGGCTCAGGAGTTGCACGCGGAAGATGCCGTGACTTTTTACGGCAGCGTGCCCGCCAAAGAAGTGCCCAAATTTACAGCACTGGCCGATGCCTTGCTGATTTCACTGTCTGATTCCCCCGACCTGGGGCTGACAGTGCCCGGCAAACTGGCCAGCTACATGGCCGCCGGGAAACCGATTCTTGCCAGCATGAACGGAGCGGGCTTTGCCGCCGTACAGCAAAGCGGCGGCGGCCTTGTAAGCCCTGCCTGCGACCAGCACGCTCTGGCAGAGAATATGCTCCGTCTGACAACGATGACGGAAACCGATCGCGCTGCCTTGGGCGCCAAAGCGAAGGAATACTATCTGGCCCACTATCGCCGCGCCGAACTTTTGCGCCGGTTGGAAACTTTTATTTTGCAGGGCGAATGACCGCCCGGATGTGAGGTACACTTTTGGACGAAAAAATTTTGGTGCTGATTCCCTGCTATAATGAAGAAGAAAACATCGTAAATACCGTGGAACGGCTGAAATCCACCTGCCCTGAGGTAGATTTCCTGGTCATCAACGACTGTTCTACCGACGGCAGCGCGGCTTTGCTGCAAAGCCGCGGGTATCCGTTCCTGGACCTGCCGGTGAATCTTGGCATTGGCGGCGGCGTGCAGTGCGGTTATCTGTACGCTGCACGCAACGGCTATGATGTCACCGTACAGATGGATGGTGACGGGCAGCATGATCCCGCGTATCTGCATGAGATCGTGCAGCCCGTTTTGCGCGGCGAATGTGATATGTGTATCGGCAGCCGTTTTATTAAGAAGGAAGGATTCCAGACCAGCTTTATGCGGCGGGTCGGCATCCGCTTTCTCAGCGGCCTGATCCACCTGCTCTGCGGTAAGCGCGTTCTGGATGTTACCAGCGGTTTCCGCGCCACCAACGCCCGGATGACCGCCTATTTTGCCAAGCACTATGCCACCGACTATCCGGAACCGGAGGCCATTCTGGCTGCCTGCCTTGCCGGATTTGCCGTAGGCGAAGCACCCGTTATCATGCGGGAACGGCAGGGCGGTGTGTCCAGCATTTCCAGCTTCAAAAGTGTTTATTACATGGTCAAAGTGTCCCTGGCTCTGCTGATTGACCGTTTTTCTATCCACAAATCCCGGGGAGGCAAAAAATGACTCCACAACTGCAATTCTTTATGATCCTGGGCGCCGTAGCGCTGCTGCTCATTATCTTTGTTTTCCTGAAGCGGGGACTGATGAGTGTCAAATACAGTTTGCTGTGGCTGGCGCTGGCCGTGGGACTGGTGATCTTTGCCGTATTCCCCTATGTTGTATATGTGCTGCGCGATTTGTTGGACATCGAGATGCCGGTAAACCTGGTTTTCTTCCTGATGTTCTGTTTTGTGCTGGTTGTGTTGCTTTCGTTGAGCATCGCCATCAGCCAGTTGGCCGACAAATGCAAGCGCCTGACCCAAGCCAACGCCATTCTGGAAAAACGCGTGCGTGATCTGGAAGAAAAACAATGACCCTGCGGCGGTTATCGGTTGAGTGAATGGAGAGAGAGTAATGACAATCACCTGGGAGCAGGTTCTTGCCTTTTTGAGCGGGGACCAGACAATGACGATCACCTCGCTGTTGTTTATCGTCTTTTTTGCGGCCACGGCATTGATTCACTATGCGCTGCCGCGAGTTGCACGGCCGTATTTTCTTCTGGTGGCCAGCTACGGCTTTTTCTGCTATGATGCTGCCAATCGCCCGCTGGTCGGCGTTTTGCTGGGTGCCACTCTCATAACCTGGTTGTGTGGCCTTCTTATCGGACGCACCCGGAACCGTGTTCTGCGTGTGGTGGCCCTGTTGGTCGCCATCGGATTTGGGATTGGCATCCTGATTTACTACAAATACTGGAATCTGCTGGCCGACAGCCTGGGCGGCAGCTGGCTGGCCCGTCGCGATAATCTGCTGGCGCCGTTGGGATTGAGCTATTTCACCTTTGCGGCTCTCAGCTATACCATCGACGTTTACAAGCATCGCTGCCGGGTGGAAACCAATCCTTTCCATTATGCGTTGTTTGTCAGCTTCTTCCCCACCTTGATCAACGGCCCCATCGAACGCTATCCTCAGCTGCGGCCCCAGATTCAGAAAAGCCGCCGTTTCAGCTACAGCCGCTGCGCGGGCGGTGCCTTCCGTATGCTGTGGGGCTATACCAAAAAGATGGTCATTGCCGACAATCTGAGCCATTATGTTTCTGTGGTGTATTCGGACCCCACCAGTATGAGCGGGCCGAACCTGGTTGCCGCTACGGTTCTGTTTGCCGTTCAGCTGTACATGGATTTTTCCGGCTGCTGTGACATTGCACTGGGTGCCGCGCGCATTCTGGGGTATGACCTGATTGAGAACTTCCAGGCGCCCTTTGAATCCCGCAGTTTCGGCGAGTTCTGGCGCCGCTGGCACATCTCCATGACCGGCTGGTTCCGCGATTACGTATATTTTTCTCTGGGCGGCAGCCGCTGCGCTCCCTGGCGCCATTACCTGAACATCATTATCGTTTTCCTCTGCTCCGGCCTGTGGCATGGTGCCGACTGGCGTTACCTTGTCTGGGGTCTTGCCTGCGGATTGATTTCGGCTTTCGGTGTACTTACGGCCAAGCCCCGCCGGGCCTTGGAACGCTATAATCTACTGTATCGTGCCTCCTGGTTCAAAACCTTCTGGCAGGTTCTTTACACCAACGTGTTGTTCTGCTTCACACTGGTTTTCTTTGCCAGTGCACTTTATAACGCCGATCCCTTCGCCATCTATGCGTCCATGCTTCAGGGATGGCAGGGCGTGGCCGGCAGCTGGCACCAGATCACTTCTCTGATTTTTGACAGCGGTATTGATGGCCGCCTGCCGGTGGTACTGTGGTTTGGCTGCTTTGTTGTTTTCGCCGTGGAACACAGCGGGCAGAATGTGGCTGCCTGGGTACGCAAACAGGTCTGGCCGCTGCGCTGGACGCTGTATTATACAGCAGCGGCAGCGATTCTGTTCTTTGCTGCGTTCGGCCAGTCTGCATTCATCTACCAGCAATATTAACGAAAGGCGGTATTACTCTATGCCCGCAAATTCCCCTACCCCGATCCCTACACCGCCCGTTAAGATCCACCGCGGTGCCCCTACAGCCGCCCCTGCAAAACCGCGCCGCAAAAAGAAACGTCCGAATCCTGTCATTTGCTTTTTGCAGGGTCTGGCCCGGCGTCTGTTCTTTGGAACCAAAACCGCCTTCAAGTGCCTGCTGCTGGTGCCGATCCTGGTATTCATGGTCGCATTCAGTTACAATGTGGACCGCAGCGGTTTGTTCCAGGGCGCACTGGCTCCCCGCCGTATCGTGGACCTGATGCTGGAAGGCTATGATGTGACCAACTTCGAGCAGATGGACGAACGGCAGGTTGTACAATTGTACGCACAGGACGTTCCGGAGGCTCCGGAAGCCATTGGCATCGGTTCCAGCCGCGTATTGCAGTTCAATCGCGAAAATACCGGTGTGGACAGCTTTTTCAACATGGGTGTGACCGGCGCCGATGTGCGCGACAATATGACCAGCTATTACAAGATGGTCAGTTACGGAAAAACACCCAAAGTCCTGCTTTGGAGCCTTGACCCCTGGATCTTCTACGGAAGTGAAGCCGCGTTTGACTCCCGGGCCGATGCAGACCTGTACAACGAGTTTCTGACCAAGGTTCTGAACGTTCCCACCGACTACGAGGAGCCTGACAAGGTGGAGCTCTGGCGTGCGCTGGCTGACCCCGCATATTTCCAGGGAAACGTGGACTACTACGTCAAGAACCACGGTCAGGCTACCGTCACCGACGATGACGGCAACACCATCGAGTTCAATCCTGTACAGGGAGATCCTTACAACCAGACTTCCACCATCAAACGTTCGGACGGCAGCGTTTTGTATGACATTGCTTTCCGCAGTCAAAATGCCGATCAGATTCGTGCGCTGGCAGCCGAAGCCTGTATGAGCTTCAACAGCGTACATATGGAAGGCTTTGAGGAGTTGAGCCAGACCCAGATCCAGGCCTTTGATTCCTTTATTCAATATGCGAAATCCCAGGGAACTACCGTGATTCTGGTGCTCTCTCCCTGGCATCCTTATCTGTATGAATATCTGCTGACCGAGCCGGACAAACACAAAGGCTTTTTCCAGGTAGAAAACTGGGTGCGCCAGTATGCTGCCGATAACAACATTCCGCTGTATGGAAGTTACGATCCCACCTGCATCGAAGGATTGCAGGAAACGGATTTCTTTGATGGTTTGCACTGCTCCGGCACCGGCATTGAACGGTTCTTCCCCGGTGTACCGCAGGCGCTGCAGAATCTTGCCAACAACACATTGCCGGATCCGCTGGCTGTACACCCGCGTACCAGCCTGGAAACGGCCCCGGAGGAAGGCTCCGACACCGAAGAAAATACTGCGGAAACCGCTGAGAGCGACGCAGAAACTTCAACCGTACAGGAGGGATAATGATGCAGGGATTCTCTTTGGGAAAGAATCACCGCGGCCCGCTGATTCTGGGCAAGGGTGGTTTTGGCCGCCAACTGGCCGACTGGCTGGCTGAAGATGGCTGGGGTCAGCCGGAATTTTTGGATGACAACGCTCCCGGCTGTGCCGGTACGCTGCGTGACTATGCCGATCCCGCCCTGCTCAGACCCGGTCGAACCGCTTTTGTAGCCCTGGGCAATAACGAGCTTCGTGTGACCCTGCTGCAAAAAGTCGCGGCAGCCGGTTATGCAACGCCGGTTTACATCAGCAGCGACGCTTCGGTCAGCCCCAGTGCTGTGCTGGAGCCCGGCTGCGTGATCCTGCCCCAAGCCTATGTGGGAGCCGGAGTCCATCTTGGTGCGGGCTGCATTGTCAATGCCGGGGCTATCGTGGACCACGATGCCGTACTGGGCCGGGGTGTACACATAGCACCGGGAGGCATCGTCAAGGCCGGCGCAGAGGTAGCCGCTTTTGCCAAAGTGGATTCCGGCGAAATCATCCGTTCCCCCTGGGAGCACACATAACCTTGTACAATTACAGCGCGGGCTGGTTCCAGCCCGCATTTTTTGATAAGGAGGGTTTCTTTTGTCACAGCAGCAAAGTCTTTCCC
>DXBP01000039.1 GCA_019116445.1 Candidatus Gemmiger excrementigallinarum | reverse complement strand
TGACCACCGTCCATGCTTACACCGGCGACCAGATGATCCTCGACGGCCCGCAGCGTAAAGGCGACCTCCGCCGTGCCCGTGCTGGCGCTCAGAACATCGTCCCGAACTCCACCGGCGCCGCGAAGGCGATCGGCCTGGTTATCCCTGAGCTGAACGGCAAGCTGATCGGCTCTGCTCAGCGTGTGCCCGTTCCCACCGGTTCTACCACCATCCTGGTTGCCGTTGTCAAGGGCAAGGACGTCACCAAGGAGTCCATCAACGCTGCTATGAAGGCTGCTGCCTCTGAGAGCTTCGGCTACAACGAGGACCAGATCGTTTCTTCTGACGTCATCGGCATGCGTTACGGCAGCCTGTTCGACGCCACCCAGACCATGGTCACCAAGATCGACGACGACACCTATCAGGTTCAGGTCGTGTCCTGGTACGACAACGAGAACAGCTACACCAGCCAGATGGTTCGCACCATTAAGTACTTCGCTGAGCTGTAATCCAAATCTTCCCGCATAAAGGTGCCGCCGCACTCCGTAAGGAGCGCGGCGGCGCTTTTTGTTTGTGTGTCAAAATCAGTGGCAGAGGATCCTTTTTGAAAATATACAACAGAAAACGCTTCCCGTCACGAATCGATCAAGGGAATCCAAAGGGCGGCACAAGCTCCGTTTTCGGCATTGCTCAGGTGTAGATGCCCGCCATGGGATTCCGCCACGGTGCGGGCAAAGTACAATCCCAACCCCTGGTGCCCGTCGCTGCGGGCGGCATCGCCGGTGGAAAGCATTTGCCCGCCGCTTTGCAGAATCGCAGCGGGAAAGGCCGAACCTTCATTCCGGACGGAGAACGTAATCCCTGACGCATCGCTATAGCTTTGGAAAAAGATCTTCCGTCCTTGCGGCGTGAAACGGGCTGCGTTGATCAGCAGGTTTTCCACAGCTCGGATCAGGTCCTGCTTTCGGCCGCGGAACTTTATGCCGACCGATGGTACGGCACTGATAAATTGCAAACCGCGGGGTGCACAAAGAGCCTGGCCGGTGGCGCACAACGCGGCAGCAAAATCTGCCAGGTCGATGGTTTCCATGGCGGAAGGGGAAATCTGGGCGTGGTTGATTTCCCGCAGTGCCGTCAGGTACTGGTCTGCGCGCTGCGCAGCACGCAGTATGGCTTCCACGGAAGGCTGTTCTGTGGCAGAAAGCCCCTCTTCGGCCAGGAGTTCCGCGTGGCCGTGTATAATGGTCAGCGGTGTTTTTAAATCATGGGTCAGGGCGGCCATCCGTTCGGTGCGCTGCTGTTCCAGAGCCCACTGTGCCTTCAGGGAAGCAGCCAACTCTTCTTGTAGGGCGTTCATGGTCTGCAAAGTGCTGTCATATTCCTTTATGTGAGTGGGACCGGGCATGGGAGCGGTCAGGTCCCGGGCAGCCAGTGTCCGGCAGGCCCGGGTCAGAAGTTCCGTCTTGGCTTGCAGCCGTGCTGCTGCACGGCGGGTCATGGCCAGGATAATCAACAGTAAGAGCAGTGCCAGGATCACCAGCATACTGATCTGGAAATCCGGCAGGATACCACGCAGGGCCGGGTCGGCATAGGGCGTTGTAAAGTCGTACTGCAATCGGCAAAGGGTTCCGTCAATCAGCGGAACATCCCGGTAAAATTTCTGGTACAGAACAGGGCTTCCCAGGACCAGTGCCTGGGCAAGGTCCTTTTCCGAAAGATTGGTAGCCAGTACATGATGGGGGAGAGCGGATTCCCCGGGGGAAACACTGCCGTCCAGCAGGACCCAACGGCACAAGGCGGGCAGGGCATCGGGGTCGAAATGATCGGCAGACATGGCGGGGAGTTTTTCCATGGCTTGCAGTGTGGCGTCAGAACCGGAGTAGGCAGGCAGTACCAATCCGGAGGAGATGATCCCCAGAAGGATCATGCCCCATACAAGGCAGGCAATGGCACAGGTCAGGGCGGTGCACAGCAGATAGCGCAACAGAAAGGACCGGAGGGGGCGGCTTTTCTTCATTCGTTTTTCCATCGATACCCGATCCCCCATACGGTTTCAATAGGTTGCAAGGCAAAGGTGCGCAGCTTGGCGCGGATGTTTTTGATGTGTTCTGTCACAGCTGAGGCATCGGCGGTTCCGTCAAAGCCAAACGCGGCTTCGTAGAGCTGTTCTTTGGAGAAAGTGCGTCCCGCGTGAAGTGCCAGAACCTCACAAAGGGCATATTCCGCGCGGGTCAGATGGAGTGGCTCGTCCTCACAAAAAGCCGCGCCTGCCGCCAGGTCAAAAGTCACACCGCCGCGCCGGATACGGTGAACCGGTGTGCGGTTTTGCCGCCGCAGATGGGCGTGAACCCGTGCCCGCAGCTCTGCCAGCCGGAACGGTTTGGTCAGATAGTCGTCACCGCCCAGCCCCAGCCCTTTTAAGACATCGGCTTCTTCGGTACGAGCGGTCAAAAACAGGATCGGGCAGTCCGCCAGTGCGCGCAAACGCTTGCACACGGAGAACCCATCTTCACCAGGCATCATGACATCCAGCAGGATGCAGTCCGCCCAGGTGCAGTGGCGTTCCGTTACTTCGCTGCCCCGGTGCAGCACGGTGACGGTGTGCCCATCCCGTTCCAGGGCGGTGCGCAGCAGCGCACAAAGGTCCGGGTCGTCATCCACTGCCAGAATATTGGCCATGCGGCTCCCTCCTTATCAAATGGATTCCCTCAGCCCATCCATACCATAACGACCCAGGAAAGGGCGTAGAGCAGATACACATGGGCAGGGTAGAAAACATAAAACAGCTTTTTCAGACCTGCCCCGCGCTGCCCGTTGTACAGCAACATAGGAACGGCCGCCAATACACCCAGCCATTCATAGGCTACCGTGAACATCAGGGAAAGGTGAAAATCCGTGGTGGAAACCAGCTGTACATAGGGGAACACAAAATGGAACACCATGGTCAGCACCACAAAAGTGCCGACCTGTAAGTTCCGGCGCCCCCGCAGTAAATACAGGGCAATGCCGATCATAATGTAAAAGCCGCCGCCATCGGTAATCAGATTCCAGGCGGGCAGCACGGTGTACGCCAGCGCCGCCAGAACGGAATCCAGCAGCCAGGCGGCCGGCGTGGCGTTGGCGGCCGCGTACAGCAGCAAAAAGAGGAACGGCCAGACCAAAGGCAGTACAATGGCGGCCAGCCCCCGGCCGATGCGCTTTTCACTGACCCAGTCGATGCCCTGCCATACGGGAATCAGGATGACGAAGTTCATGAAGATGGCGTTCAACGGAAAGAATCCGTCGGGCCGTACCGGAAAACCGGCATACATCATCAGGAACAGGAGCAGCCCCATCCCGGCGGAAATGGCCCAGATACGCCGGAAATAGCGCCGCCGGTCATGGGTGTGGGCGAATCCTTCCACGGTGCAGAACAAGAACAAAGGCGCTGACAACCGCCCCGCCATGGAAAACCACAGCGGGATCACCCCGGTGAATTCAAAGAAATAGTGGATGTGATCCAGCAGCATCAAGACCAGGGCCATCAGTTTGAGGGTGGTGCTGCTGAGCCCATATCGCAGGAATCTGCTGCGGGGCATGGAAAGTGAATCAGACATAAAAAACCTCCTGTTATTTTGGGTGTAGCCCCAGCATAACAGGAGATTCTAAGGATTTTATAAGGAAAACGTTACGCTGCGGGCGGGATTTCAGATCTTGATCAGTTCATATTCCCGGGTGCCGATGCCGATCTTCTCGGCGTGCTCCAGGCAGCTCTTCCAGTTGGTGGCGGGGCTGGAATCGGTAAAATGGTCATGGTGATCATGGGCAACCTCATCCAGATGGCTGCCGGGCATGACGGGCTGGCGGTTCACCGCGTCCACACAGGCCTGATCCAGAGCCACCGGGTCAAAGCTGGCGAACATACCTACGTCGGGTACGATGGGCACATCGTTTTCGGCGTGGCAGTCGCAGTAGGGGGACACGTCAATGACCAGATTGATGTGGAACTGGGGACGGCCATCCAGCACCGCTTTGCTGTATTCGGCAATCTTGCAGTTCAGGATGTCGTTGCTCTCGTCCTGGGCGGGGCAGACGGCGTCCATGGGGCATACGCCGATGCAACGGCCGCAGCCCACGCACTTGTCGTGGTCGATGCTGGCCTTGCCGTTGACGACGCGGGGGCCGTCGTGGGCACAGATCTTGACGCAGCGACCGCAGCCGACACAGGCGTCCTGGTTCACAAAGGGCTTGCCGGCACTGTGCATCTCCATCTTGCCGGCACGGGAACCGCAGCCCATGCCGATGTTCTTCAGCGCGCCGCCGAAGCCGGTGCATTCATGCCCCTTGAAGTGGGACAGAGTAATGAAGATATCCGCATCCATGATGGCCCGGCCAATCTTGGCTTCCTTTACATAGGTGCCGCCTTCCACCGGGACCAGCGCCTCGTCGGTGCCTTTCAGGCCATCGGCAATGATCACATGGCAGCCGGTGGAAAACGGCGAAAAACCGTTGGTGTAGGCCGCGTCAATGTGGTCCAGGGCGTTTTTGCGTCCGCCCACGTACAGGGTGTTGCAGTCGGTCAAAAAGGGTTTGCCGCCCAGCTCCTTGATGACCTTTACCACCACGGCGGCGTAATTGGGCCGCAGATAGGCCAGATTGCCCGGCTCGCCGAAATGGATCTTGATGGCGGCGAACTTGTTGTTGAAATCGATCTGTCCGATGCCGGCGGTCTTGATCAGCCGTTCCAGCTTCTGGGGCAGATTCTCGTTAAACGAGGTACGCAGGTCGGTGAAGTAAACTTTCGATGCAGACATGAAAACGCCTCCTGTTTGATGTCGTCTTGCTTGTTTTTATTGTAAAGGACGGGGCGGTAAAATGCAAGACTGCGTCCGCCCGCAAAATGCAAATTTTGCGCCCGCGCCCTTGCGCCGCAACGGCAAATGGGGTACAATACAAAGAGAATTCAAGCCGTTTGTACCCTGTACCCGTCGCCTGGCGGCGGGACCGATATACAAAGGAGAACTATCATGCGTTACTGCAAGAAATGTACGATGCCCGATACCCGCCCCGGCATTACCTTTGACGCCGAGGGTGTGTGCAGCGCCTGCCGCCATTACGAGAACCGCAAAAACGTGGACTGGGATGCCCGCTTTAAAGAATTTGAAGCCTACTGCAACAAATACCGCGGTATGAACGGCCCCGGCGGCTACGACTGTGCCGTGGCGGTTTCCGGCGGTAAGGACAGCCATTTCCAGGTCTGGATGCTCAAGGAAGTCATGCACATGAACCCCATCCTGTTCAGTGTGGAAGACAACTTCCCCATGACCCAGGCCGGCATCCATAACCTGAAGAATATCAGCGAGGAATTCGGCTGCACGATCATCTCCTGCAAGCCCAACATCAAGGCGCAGAAGATCCTCATGCGCAAATTCTTTGAAAAGTACGGCAAGCCTACCTGGTATGTGGACCGCCTGATCTATACCTTCCCGCTGCACATGGCGGCCAAGTTCAACACCCCCATGCTCTGCTATGGTGAGAATGTCAGCTTCGAGTACGGCGGCAATGCCGACAAGGAAACCTACTCCGCCATGGACCAGATCGAGAACGGCGTGGCTGTGGGCTTCCCCATGGAGGAACTGGTAGGCGACGGCGTCACTGAGAATGACCTGAGCCTGACGCTGGCTCCCAGCGCCGAGGAACGCGCCAAGCTGGACCCGTTCTATATGAGCTACTTTGTGCCCTGGAACAGCTACAAAAACTACCAGATCGCCAAAGCCCACGGCTTCCACGATTTGACCCATGAATGGGATCGCACCCATCACGCCGAGAACTTCGACCAGATCGACTCCCGCGCTTACCTGGTGCACTCCTGGCTGAAGTATCCCAAGTTCGGCCATGCAGCAGCCACCGACTACACCGCCCGCTATATCCGTTACGGCATGATGACCCGGGAGGAGGCTATTCCCATTATCAAGGAGCGGGATGGCAAGCTGGACCCGCTGTGCGTGCGGGACTTCTGCAATTTCTGCGGCTATACCGAGAGCGAGTTCTGGACCATTATGGACAAGTTCTATAACCGTGACCTGTTCGAGAAGAACGATTGCGGTGAGTGGGTCCTGAAGCATCCCATCTGGGAAGAGGATAAGGCATGACCGATCAGGAAGAACTGAAGGCTTACCGGGCCATGCAGGCTGCCGTACAGGCAGAGTATGACAGTGCGGCGGACAAAATGGCAACATTGAAAGCCCAGGGGAAGGAAAAAACTGCCACCTACCGCCAGCTGTTTGCCCGCAAGCTGCAGTTGAGCGAGCTGTTGTCCTGGTATAAAATCTACGGCCTGGCACAGAAAGGGGACGCATAACCGTGACGAAACATATTATTCTCTGGACGCTGAAAGACGAACTGAGTGCCGAAGAGAAAGTCGCCGTCAAGGCAGCCATCAAAGAGGGGCTGGAGGGCCTGGCCGGGAAAATCCCGGGTTTGCTGGACATCCACGTGCAGACTGCCTGCCTGCCCAGCTCCAATGCGGACCTGATGCTGGATTCCACTTTCACCGACGAAGCCGCGCTGAAAGCCTATGCGGTTCATCCCGCCCATGTGGCGGTTGCCGATGGCAAGGTGCGCCCTTATACCAAGCTGCGCAGCTGCCTGGACTTTACGGTGTGATTTTTCGTAAAACAAAAAAGAACGAGCCGTCGGCAATTCTGCCGGCGGCTCGGTTGTTTATAAATCGTCTGGGTGGTCAGGATTCGGCCTTGTCAGGATCAGCGCTTGCCTGCCATACCGGAACCTCGCCCATTGCGAACACATCCACGGTGCCGATGGGCTGTACCACGGCCTGCCCATCATAATGTTCACGCAGCCAGGTCTGAATCAGGCCTGTGTCATTTCCCACCAGATAGGTGTTCGGGCGTGTAAGCAGACTTTGCATGGGATTTTCCATCCCCAGCGAAGAGAGAAGCTGTTGGTAGCCGGTTTGACCGCTGGTGTTCCATTCACCCCAGGGCAGGTTGTGCTGTACAAAGTTTTCGTCGGGGAGTTTCCCTTGGGACATATAGTGCTCCGTCATATACAGCGCCAAGGTGGTTGACTGCCACAGATACACTGTGTCCTCATTTTCACTGTTGGTCCGTTTGGCGGTTGTCTGGTTGGTAGAGCGCCCGGCCAACAGCGCGGGCTGCAGAATGCGGTAACTGTAGCGGTTATTCCACAAACAAATACCGATGGCACAACCGGCAACCACACAAATTACTTGCCAAAGCCGGTGGTGGAATTTGCCGGTGCACTGTGGTGCAACCAAAAATAGGGGTAGTACTATGGATAGCAGCGCCAGCAGGACGCAAGCAATCACACGTTCCGGTAAACGGCCCAAGTACTGGTAGTACAGGCAGATTATCAAGGCACCGTTCGCAGCCAGTAGGACTTCAATTTTATCAATGAGAGGGGTTCTGGAAATCCATACGAGAAGAAAAAGAGCCAGGGCGAAAAAACCAAGAATGTGTAACAATGTCGTAGAAAAAGCTCCGGCCAAAGAAACAAGCTCTTGCAAGAAATGGAAAGGCGAAGATACAAAAGAATGAGCTTGTGAAACGGAAGAAACCTGATGCAGAAAATCGGCTGTAACCAGATTCGTGTCCAGAAAGATACTGGCAGAAACAGTATTATAGTCGTTCTCGCTGATGCCGTTCTCTGTTAATACGTCACTGACTTCATCCCAGGGCTTGCGCGGGTAATCAACCAGTGCACTGCGGGAATTGTAATAGAGATTTTCTGCTTGCCTGGCAGGGGTAGAAGCGTAAAAAAGAATGGAACAAAGTAATACGGCAGCGGCTGGTAACACACAAATGGCAAAGCGGCGCCAGAGTTTTCCCCAAGAGGTTTTATGGAAGATAAGTAAGACGCAAAAATCCAGCAGCAGAAACGGAAGGAATAGGGCGGCGCCTTCTTTGCGCCAAAGAATGCCGAGACAGAGAAACAGTGCTGAAAAGATGCTTACACAGGTCGGGGAAGTGCTTCGAAGAGACAATAGAAGCGAAGAAACTCCAAGAAAGGAAAAAAGCCCGGCATAAACCGTGTAGTTGAGGTTGAAAAAGGAAAACTGCAGTAGAGAAAAGCACAATACGAAAAGGCAGGCTAAACGTTTGCTTTGCTTAGGAATGTACAGGGCCAGAAGAGTGCCGAGCCACCATATACCCAATACCACAAATATATGACTCAACACAGAAAACCAATCAGCTTCGGGCCACAGACGGTTTAGAACGCCCAGGACTACTTTCAGCATTGGATGAATGACCGGGCAGTCAATATCGGTGCCGTACAGCCCGGCACAGGTAACGCTGAACAAAAAAGAATCAATATCGGTATACAGGCGGTCAGACCAACCCTTGAGCAGACAGCACAAGGCGGGCAACAAGCCGTATAAGGGAACCGGAACAGTGCATTTTACCTTGCTCAAACAAAACGCTCCTTTGCGCAGGCTCTTTTGGGGAAGAAACTCTCTATGTATATATTACATCAAGGTAGGGAAGAGCGCAACTTTTCTATAAAGATGATGCAAGTAAAACTTCTTGTGCCCCCCCTTGCACAGCAGCACCAGCTGTGCTATAATACATGAGTACGGCAAAGGCGCCGTCCCTGTGGCATCGCCATAGGGACGGCGCCTTTTTTGTATTCAAAAACGCCGGAATGGAGTGCAGAAATATGGAAAAACTACCCCGCTATGTGGATATTGATTACAGCAAATATGCTCCGGATCTGCCGGAAGATCAACTGGAGGCCTACTATGGCTTGCCCAAGCACGTGCAGTTCTGCAAAGAATGTGTCATGAGCAACCAGAAGCCTAACTCCTGCTATGAGTTTGAGCACACGATTGACTCCATCAAGAAAACGATGGTCATTCAGGAGGACGGCGTCTGCGATGCCTGCCACGCCTGCCATAACAAGGCCAACGGGCATATCGACTGGGCATTGCGCGAGAAAGAGCTGCGGGAACTCTGCGACGAGTACCGCAAGAACGATGGTTCCTACGACTGCCTGGTGCCTGGTTCCGGCGGCAAGGACAGCTTCTATGCCGCTCATCTGCTCAAGTACAAGTACGGTATGCACCCGCTGACCGTTACCTGGGCGCCCCATATCTACACCCCCTGGGGCTGGGAAAATATGCAGGCCTGGATTCACGCTGGCTTTGACAACTACCTGTGCACGCCCAACGGCCAGACCCACCGTTTGCTGACCCGTCTGGCTACCGAGAATCTGTTCCACCCGTTCCAGCCGTTTATTCTCGGCCAGAAGCAGCTGGCTCCCAAGATGGCGGCCAAGTTCGGCATCCCCCTGGTGTTCTATGGCGAGAACGAGGCCGAGTTCGGCAACCCCATCGCCGACAACAACTCGGCGCTGCGGGATGAACACTTCTTTGCGGTCAATGACTACGATCACATCTACCTGGGCGGCGTGAGCCTGCGTCAGTTGGAGGAAGACTACAAGATCGATAAAGCCGACCTGGCCATCTATTTGCCCTCCGAAACCTCCAACCTGGAAAAAAATCACATCCAGGTGCGGTACCTGGGCTATTATGAAAAGTGGCATCCTCAGGGGGCCTATTACTACAGCGTGGAGCACGGCGGCTTCCGCCCGGCGCCGGAACGCACTCAGGGTACCTACTCCAAATACAATTCCATCGACGACAAGATCGACGATTTCTTCTACTACACCACCTACATCAAGTACGGCATCGGCCGCACCACCTACGATGCCGCCCAGGAGATCCGCAACGAGGAGATTACCCTGGATGAGGCAAAGGCGCTGTGCAAGAAGTTCGACGGCGAGTACCCCGACCGCTTCGAGAAAGAGATCATGCAGTATCTCTCCATCGACAAGCAGCACTTCCCCCACGCCTACCAGTGCTTCGAGCAGCCCAAGATGGACCGGGAATACTTCATGCACCTGGCCGACCGGTTCCGCTCTCCCCACCTGTGGAAGTGGGAGGACAATATGTGGAAGCTGCGCCACACCCCCTATGAGGGCGACAGCGAGGTGCTTTGGGGCGACCCCAAGGGCACCCATCATGAAATCTGATCCCGTTTGATCGGAGGCAAACACATGGCAGACAAAATACGCCTGATCGCGCGGCTGGACGTCAAGGACACCAACCTCGTCAAGGGCATTCAGATGGAGGGGCTGCGCAAACTGGGCGACCCCAACCAGTTCGCCAAACGCTACTATGAGCAGGGCATCGACGAGCTGCTCTACATCGACATCGTGGCCAGCCTGTACAACCGCAACAACCTCAGCGACATCGTACGCAAAACCGTGGAGGATGTGTTCATCCCGGTCTGTGTGGGCGGCGGTGTGCGCAGCGTGGAGGATGTGCGTCACCTGTTGGCCATGGGCGCCGACAAGGTGGCGGTAAACACGGCGGCCATCAAACGGCCGGAGCTCATCACCGAGATCGCTGAAGCCTTCGGCAGCCAGTGTATGGTGTTGTCTATCCAGGCCAAGCGCAGCCGGACCTGGCCCGGTAAATGGGAAGCCTACTACGACAACGGCCGTGCCCATTCAGGGTACGACGTAGTGGAGTGGGCCAGGCGGGGCGAAGCCCTGGGAGCAGGGGAGATCCTGCTCATGAGCGTGGATAATGAAGGACTCCAGCGCGGCATGGACCTGGAACTCATCCAGGCAGTGACCGGCGCGGTGCATATCCCGGTGATCTGCGGCGGCGGTGCGGGCTGCGGCGATGACATCGTGGAGGCGGCCCGTGCGGGAGCCGATGCGGTAGCGTGTGCGGCGGTACTGCATTATGAAAAAGAAACTGTCCCGGAACTGAAAGAGGAGATCCGGGCCGGGGGCGTGGAGGTGCGCAGCGTATGAAAGTCACAGTGATCGACTATGGCCTGTCCAACCTGCGCAGTGTGCAGAACGCCTTGACCCATTGTGGGGCCGAGGTGGAGCTTACCAACAGCCCGGCGGATGTGCGAGCCGCCGAAGCGCTGGTACTGCCGGGCGTGGGCGCGTTCCGGGACGGCATGGCCGGTCTGGAACGGCTGGGCCTGGTGGACGTCATCCGGCAAAAGGCCGCGGAGGGAACCCCTTTGCTGGGCATCTGCCTCGGGATGCAGATGCTCTTTGATGAATCCGAGGAATTCGGTACCTGCCCCGGGCTGGGGCTGATTCCCGGCCGGGTGGTAAAAATTCCCGATAGCGATGTACAAGGCAACCCCCAGAAGGTGCCCCACATCCGCTGGGACCCCCTGTTCCCCGCAGGGGGGCGGGCAGATTTCACCGGCACGGTGCTGGAAAAAGTGGCTGCCGGACAGGAGTGCTACTTCATCCACAGCTATGAGGCCAAGCCCGCCGATGAGGCGGACCGCCTGGCCGATACCCGCTACGGCGGGCGCAGCGTCTGTGCGGTCGCTGCCCATGGGTCCGTGGTGGGCTGCCAGTTCCACCCCGAAAAATCCGGCCCGGTGGGGCTGTCGATCCTCAGTCAATTTATAAACATTTGTCAAAAATAAGCCTTCGCCCCGCGTCCTGGCCGACGCGGGGCGTTGCTTTTTACAGGGCAATCGGATATAATGTACCCTGTATGAATATGTAGAAATGGGGCGAAGTGTGTGTATAACGATCTTCTGGTAGGCTCTACCGGGTTTGTGGGCGGCAATCTGATGGCCAAACACGATTTCACCGCGGTCTGTCACAGCAAGGATGTGGCGGCACAGTACGGCACCTGCCCCGACCTGTGCGTCTATGCGGGGGTACCGGCGGCGATGTTTTTGGCCAACGCCGACCCCGAAGCGGACCTGGCGGTTATGCGGTCGGCCCGGGAAAATCTGCGCCGTATCGCGCCCAAGGCGGTGGTGCTGATTTCCAGCATCGCGGTGTATGCCGACAGCCGCGGCAAGAACGAGGACGATGAACCCGACACCGAAAATCTTTCGGCCTATGGCCGTAACCGTCTGCAGCTGGAGCACTGGGTGCGGGAGGATTTCCCCGATGCCCTCATTGTGCGGCTGCCCGCGCTCTACGGCGAGGGTCTGAAGAAGAACTTCCTGTACGACCTGCGCACCATCACGCCGTCGATGCTCAAACCGGAAAAATACAGCGAACTTTCGCAGAAATCAACGCTGGTGCGGGACGGCTACACGCTGGCGGACAACGGCTTCTATAAACTCAACGGTGAGGTGGATGCCGCCGCGCTGCGGGACTTCTTTGCCGGCAACGATTTCAACGCGCTGGCCTTCACCGATTCCCGCAGCCGGTACCAGTTTTACAATCTCGGCCGCCTGTGGGACGACATTTGTGCCGCGCGGGCGGCGGGGCTGCACCTTTTGCACCTCTGCACGCCGCCGATCTCGGCCGAAACCGTCTACACGGCGGTGACCGGCAAGACCGACTGGCACAACGAACTGCCCAAAGCCCCCTTTGACTATGACCTGCGCAGCAAATATGCGGCGCTGCTGGGCGGCAGCGGGACCTACCTTTGTACTGAACAGGAAGAACTGGACGATATACGGCGCTTTTTGCGGCCGGGGAAGGAGCGGGACGATGCCCGTATGTAAACTGGCCATCTCCAACATTGCATGGCATAAAAATGACGATGAAGCGGTGTATACCGCGATGCAGCAGGCCGGATTCACCGGTCTGGAGATCGCGCCTACCCGCATCTTTCCGGAGGACCCCTACGAGAACCTGACTTCCGCCGCGCTGTTTGGCGGCTACCTGAAAAACCGCTGGGGCTTTGAGGTGCCCAGTCTGCAAAGTATCTGGTACGGGCAAAAAGGCAATATTTTTGATGCCGACCAGAGCGAGGAACTGCTGGACTATACGGCCGGCGCCTTCCAGTTTGCCCACAGCCTGAACTGCCCGTCGCTGGTGTTCGGCTGCCCCAAAAACCGGATGCGCCCGCTGGGGGCCGATGATGCCCTGGCGGAATCTTTCTTCATGCAGGCGGGCAACCTGGCGGCGCGCTATGGCGTGCGCCTGGCCATCGAGGCCAACCCGCCGGTATACACCAACTATCTTAACGGCACCGCCGAGGCGTTTGCCCTCGTCAAGCGGCTGGACAACCCCGGCCTTGCCGTGAACCTGGACCTTTCCACCATGCTGGCCCAGGGCGAAAAACTGCAGAACTTTGTGGATGACATCAAGTATGTCAGCCATGTGCATATCAGCGAGCCGGGCCTGGCGCCCATCCAGAAGCGCCCCGAACATAAGGAACTGGCGCTGCTGCTGGGGGCTGTGGGGTATCAGGGCTATGTTTCGGTGGAAATGGCCAGTACCGACCTGGAAACCATCCGGCGCACGCTGGACTACGTTGCGGAGGTGTTTGCATGATCGAATATGAGCGCCACGACCTTTCCGGTGTGCCGGACTACCGCGCCGCCGAGCTGGAAGCAAAGCAGAGTGATTACTGCCTGCTGATCCCCGTCATCAACGAGGGCGCCCGCATCCTGACCGAACTGGGCCGCGCCCAGCGTGCCGGGGTGGATAAGCTGTGTGATATTGTGATCTGTGACGGAGGCTCTACCGACGGCAGCATGAACGCCGATACCCTCAAACTGTACGGTGTCAATACGCTGCTCATCAAAACCGGTCCCGGCAAGCAGGGAGCGCAGCTGCGCATGGGAATCTATTTCGCGCTGGACCGCGGCTACAAGGGCGTTTTGACGATTGACGGCAACAACAAGGATTCTATTGAGGATGTGCCCCGCTTTATCGAAAAGCTGCAGGCCGGGTATGACCTTGTGCAGGGCAGCCGGTTCCGCCGGGGCGGCCGTGCCATCAACACGCCGCCTGTCCGTTATGCGGCGGTGCGCCTCGTGCACGCCCCGCTGGTCAGTCTGGCCGCTCACCAGTGGTTCACCGATACCACCAATGCCTACCGTGCCTACAGCCGGGAGTATCTGACCCACCCCGATGTGCGCCCGCTGCGGGAAGTTTTCCAGGGGTACGAACTGCTGGCCTACCTGAGCATCCGCGCCACCCAGCTGGGGCTGCGCGCCTGCGAGGTGCCCGTTACCCGTGCCTACCCGGCCACCGGCAAGACGCCCACCAAGATCACCGGCTTCAAGGGCAACAGCGACCTGCTCAAGGTGCTGCTGACCGCCATGGCGGGCAAATACAATCCGTAACAACACAAAGAGGAGGCATGACAGGGTGAAATCCGTGTCTGCAGACAACGGGAAAAATACGTTTTGCGGTTACACGCGCAGGGAATGTATCTATCTGGGTGTAATTTTCCTGATCGTGGTATTTTTCCGCCTGTGCTGGTCTTGTTCTCACACGGCCACCTGGCTGGTAGGGGACAGCTACAGTTATATGAACTTCAATCTGGTGGCCACCCTGCGGCTGCATGCCGTCAACGGGCGGCCGCCGGCCTATGGCTGCCTTTTGTATCTCCTGCATTTTTTGGGGGCTCACTACCTCGAAATCGTGACGCTGCTGCAAAAACTCTGCTCCCTGGCGGCGCTGCCGTTCTTTCTGGGCATCCTGCGCCGCGTGGGACTGAATACCGGCTGGAGCGGCATTGTGCTGCTGCTGTACGGTCTGACGCCCGGGATCTATGAGTGGGACAACTGCATCCTGACAGAATCGTTCACCTTGTCCGGCGCGGTAGTTTTCTTCTATTTTATTCTGCGCTATATCCAGGAAAAGCGGATGTGCGACGGTGTTGTCGCCCTTGTGCTGACGGTGGTGCTCATCTTCCTGCGTCCGCAGTTCCTGACCTATCTTGCCATGCTGCTGGTATTTTTTGTCTGGCGGTATTTCTGCGCTGGCGATAAAAGCGAAAAGCAGCAGCTGCGCAAGCTGCTCACTGTCTGGGGCGTGGCGACCGCGTGCATCCTTGTGTACTGTGGGCTGTTCTATCTTCAGTTCGGGGTGTTCTCGGTGTCCGATGCCACACCCCGCCAGAACCTGTATGTCTGTCTGGAGCGAGGATATTATACAGAGTTTACGGACCAGGATTTTATCGATGCCATCGAGGAAGCCAAGGCCAATCATCCCGATTCCCTGTGGGATGCCACCATTGAAGTGCATGATGCCTTCGGCAACCAGAAGATCACGGAACAGGTAAACGGGTATTTCAAAAGCCACCTGGGCACCTATCTGGCTGATACGGCGGAACTTCTGTGGAAAGACAGCACCGCCACCTTCTACGGGTACGGCAACCAGCCTCCCGAAAAAACGGACGGCCCGCTGTATGCCTTTACCGCGGAGGTATCCAACCGTTTCAACGTTCTGTTCTTCTTCCTGCGCAACATCACGATTTTCCAGGCGCTGGTCGTGGCATTGGCGGAAGGCGTTGTGATGGTGTGGGTCTGGGTGCGCCAGAAACAGCCGCCGTGGCTGCACATGGCGTTGTTTGCCATCCTGATGTGCACCACGTTCCCCACCTACCTCATTACCTGCGGGGAATATATGCGCACGATGATCACGGTGCTGCCGTACTTCTTTATTTGCATGGGTATGCTGGTACAATGGCTGTGCCGTGTGGGAGAGGAAAAACGATGAATTACGAAAAAATCATCCTGGGGGCCGGGCTCTATGGCCTGTATGCGGCGCAGAAATGCGGCGCGGCAGGTCAGCGGGTGCTGGTACTGGAACGGGACCCCGCGCCGTTCATGCGGGCCACCTATATCAACCAGGCGCGGGTCCACATGGGATACCATTATCCCCGCAGTTATTCCACGGCCATCAAGAGCGCTCATTATTTCGAGCGCTTCTGCCGGGATTACGGCTTCTGCCTGCACACCGAATTTGATCAGGTGTATGCCACCAGTGCCCATTTTTCCTGGACCAACGCAGCAGAATTCCGCCGCTTTTGCGCGGCTGCCGGCATCCGGTGTGACGATGTGGCCCCGGGCAAGTATTTCAACCCGGGTCTTTGCGACGGTGCTTTTTTGACCACTGAGTACACGTACGATGCCCAGGTGCTCAAAAAGTGGTTCCTGGAACAGCTGGCAAAGCTGCCCAATGTGACGGTGCAGTACAACCATAAACCGGAACGCATCGAACGGGCGGGGAACGCCTGGCGGGTGACGGCAGGGGAGATCACCGCTGAAACGCCCTATCTGCTCAACGCCACCTATGCGGGTGTCAACGATGTGCACGCGCTGCTGGGGCTGCCGCCGTTCCAGATCAAGTACGAAAAGTGTGAGATCATCCTCTGCACGGTAGATGAACGGCTGAAAAATACCGGTATCACTGTGATGGACGGGCCCTTTTTCAGCCTGATGCCCTTTGGCCAGACCGGACTGCACAGTCTGACCAGCGTGACCTTTACCCCTCACGAAACCAGCTACGACAGTGTGGCTACCTTCCCCTGCCAGCAGGAGAGCGGTGGCCGCTGCGCGCCGGGCAGCCTGTACAATTGCAACGAGTGCCCGGCCAAGCCGGTCAGTGCCTGGCCTTATATGAGCCGTCTGGCCCGCAAATACCTGAAAGAAGAGTATGGTTTTGCCTATCACAGCAGCCTGTTCAGCATGAAACCGATCCTGAAAGCCAGCGAGATCGACGACTCGCGGCCCACTGTGATCCGTGTTATGTGTGAGGAACCCAAACTGGTCAGTGTGCTGTCCGGCAAAATCAACACCGTGTATGATTTGGATGAGGTGCTGGAACTGTGAATACCAAAGAGAAGAATTTTATCTCCGCCGTCGTCTATCTGCACAACGACGGCGCCCGGGCTGCGGAGTTCTGCCGCGCCGTTGCCGCCGAACTGAACGCGCACTTTGCCCAGTACGAACTGGTTGCGGTGGATGATGCCTGCACCGACGATACGGTGGAAAGTCTGCGTGCCTGGGGCAAGGAGCAGAGTGCGCCGCTGACGATCCTGCACATGAGCCTGTATCATGGCCTGGAAAACGCCATGAACGCCGGTTTGGATGCAGCCATCGGCGACTATGTCTACGAATTTGATTCCACGCAGCTGGCTTACCCGACCAACTGCATCTTCAAAGCCTACCAGACGGCACTGCAGGGCAATGACATTGTTTCGGTCTGTCCGCGCACCACGCGCAGCGGCGCCAGCGAGCTGTTCTATAAGATTTTCAACGCCAACTCCCACTCGCCCTACCGGCTGCGCACCGATGCCTTCCGGCTGGTCACCCGGCGGGCCATCAACCGGGTGCACGCTTCCAGCGCGCATCTGCCCTACCGTAAAGCGGCGTATGCGGCCTGCGGTCTGAAGATGGCGGATCTGGTTTTTGACGGCCGCATGACCGAAAAGCAGGCGGGCCGCTTCAACCTGGCGGTGGACAGTCTGGCGCTGTATACTGACGCCGGCTTCAAGGTCAGCATGGGCATCACCCTTTGTATGCTGGTGCTGGCGCTGGTGGAACTGCTCTATACCGTTGTCATTTTCTTCACGGGACATCCGGTGGCGGGCTGGACGACTACCATGTTCGTCATCACCGTTGGCTTTGCCGGTCTGTTTGCCGTGCTGACCATCGTGGTCAAATACCTGTCCCTGTTGCTGGACCTGACCTTCAAGCAGCAGAAATATCTTGTGGAAAGCATCGAGAAATTGCAGAAATGAAAAAAATCCGCCTACAACTGAGTCCCCGCGCTTTCTGGCTGTGTGTTGCGCTGCTGGTCTGTTTGCGCTGTGCGCTGACCGGTTTTCAGCAGGCATATACTTGGGTGGGCGGCGCACCGCTGGACGATGAACTGATGTTCCGCGCGGCCAATGCCATATCGGCCGGGCAGTGGCTGGGGGCCTACGACTACCTGACCCTCTCCAAGGCCATGTTCTTCCCGGTCTGGCTCGCGCTGCTCCATGCACTGCACCTGCCCTATCTGGTGGCGGGGGCGGCGCTGTGGTGTGGGGTGTCGCTGTTGGCGGCTTTTGCCTTTTCGCCGTTGTGGCGGCAAAAAGAAGCAGCCCGTGCCCGGGTTTACACACTGGGGCTGTTTGCGCTGCTGGCGTTTCTGCCGTCCAGCTGGGCGGCGTACACGCTGCGGGTCTACCGGGACAACATCTTCCCGGCACTCTGCCTGCTGTTCTTTGCGGGGATGGCGGGCGCGGCTCTGCGTTTGGTGCGGTATCCCGCAGGAGAAAAGCGGGTCTGGCCCTGGCTGCTGGCTGCCGGTATCGGTTTGGGCTGCGGCTATCTCGACCGTGAGGACGCCGGGCTCTTCCTGCTGCCCTTTGCGGCCGTGGCAACGATCGTCATGCTGGTGGTGCTGGTACGTGCCCGACGCTGGCGCAGCTGTGCTGCCCAGGTATTGCCCTACGGTGTGCTGGCTGCAGCGGTGCTGGTGTTCTGCAGTCTGAACTACAGCCACTACGGCGTGTTTGCTCTGTCGGATTTTTCCGAAGGCTCTTTTGCCGCGGCTATGGGGGCTATGATGCGGGTAGATACCGCCAGCGAGGAGCCGCTGCTCTCGGTGCCCGCCGACGCCCGGGAGAAAATCTACGAAGCGGTCCCGGAACTGGAACCTCTGGCCTACTGGCTGGAGGAGGATGCCCAGATGCAGAACGACTTCCGCGACCCGGAACTGGACGATTACCGGGCGGGCAGCTTTTACTGGGCCATCCGCCGCGCAGCTCAGTTTGAAGGAATCTACGATACCCCCCAGAAAGCCGATGCCTACTGGCAGCAGGTGGCCGATGCCATCAATGCGGCCTGCGAGGACGGCACCCTGCCCAGCCGCACCGGAAAACGGGCGGCTACCAGCCAGCCGATCAAGGCGTCCTATGTGGCCCCCACGCTGGCCGAAACGGTGCGGAGCGTAGTCCACGTGGTGACTTTTGCCGACTGTGCACCCTATGAAACGCTGCGCTCCATCGGAACGGAGGAGGATATTGCCGCGTGGTCGGACTACCTTGGCTGCGGCTTTAACAATGCGGCGGAAGCGGGGAAGGATACGCCTTACTACAGCCCTTACCAGAAGCTGGCGTTCGCTGTGATGGAAGCCATCGCCTGGGTTTACCGCGTTCTTTTGTGGCTGGGATTGCTGGCGGGCCTTGTCTGCCATATTGCGGCGCTGCCGCGAATGCTGCGCCGCCCCGCCGCCGATACCGTGGTACCCTGGCTGCTGCTCTTCGGCATCCTGGGCATTGCGCTGCTGCGCTGTGCCATGATCGCCTTTGTCGAGGTGTCCAGCTTCGGCATCGGCACCAGCACGATGTACCTGGCTACGGTGTATCCGCTGTTTTTACTCTATGCATTCGTATCGGTGGCGGCGTTCGGCGCACCGAAAAAGCGAAAGGAGAACGCTGCATGACCGATCTTCTGATTGTGGGCGGTGGTGCCGCGGGCCTGATGGCGGCGGGCGCTGCCTGCGCCCGGGGCCTGCGGGTCACGGTGCTGGAACACAATCCCAAGGGCCCGGGGCAGAAACTGCTCATCACCGGCAAGGGACGCTGCAACGTCACCAGCGACAGCGATGTGCGGGAGTTTCTGCCCTACGTGCGCCACAACGGGCGGTTCCTGTACTCCAGCCTGTATGCTTTCCCGCCGTCGGCGGCCATGGAACTGTTTGAATCCCTCGGGGTACCGATGAAAACCGAGCGCGGGCGCCGGGTGTTCCCCAAAAGCGACCGCGCAGCGGATGTTCTCGCGGCATTGCGCGCCTACGGGCAGGATGCGGAATTTGTGCGCGGCAGCGCCAAAAAGCTGCTGCTGGAAAACGGCGCCTGCGCAGGTGTTGTTACCGACCGGGGCCAGACGCTGCGGGCAACCGCTACGCTGATTGCCACCGGCGGCATCAGCTATCCGGTCACCGGCAGCGACGGCAGCGGCTATACGCTGGCCAAACAGGCCGGGCATACCATCGTGCCGCCCCAGCCCAGCCTGTGCAGTCTGGTTAGCCCCGACCCGGCTTGCCGCCGGATGATGGGCCTTTCGCTGCGCAACGTGAAGCTGACATTGCTTTGTGATGGCAAACCGCTGTTCTCGGAGCAGGGGGAAGCACTGTTCACCCATTTCGGTCTTTCGGGGCCGCTGGTGCTGTCCGCCAGCACCTACATCGAGGATCTGGCCCGTCATCAATATGTGTGCGAGTTTGACCTCAAACCCGCCCTGGACGAAAAGACGCTGTACGACCGGCTGACCCGGGATTTTACCGCGTTGGGCGGTCACAGTGCCCAGGGCGCGCTGGAAAAACTGCTGCCTCATTCCATGCGCCCGGTGGCGGTGGAAAAATGGGGCGTGGACCCCGCGACCCGGGCGGCGCAGATCACCCGGGAACAGAAGCAGGCGCTGGTACAGCTGTGCAAACACTGGGCGGTGCCGGTCACGGCGCTGGGCGACCGCGAACACGCGGTGGTCACGGCGGGTGGCGTGGATGTGCGGGAAGTAGACCCCAAAACCATGGCCAGCAAGTGCTGTGAGGGACTGTATTTTGCCGGGGAAGTGCTGGACGTGGATGCCCGCACCGGCGGTTACAATCTGCAGATTGCCTGGTCCACGGCCCAGGCGGCTGTCCGGGCCATTGCCGGACAAATGGTGTGATGTACCGGGCACAGGGCCCGTCAAGAATAGGATATGAGGTGTTTTGCATGATTTCTGTTGCAATCGACGGTCCTTCCGGGGCCGGTAAGTCCAGCCTGGCCAAACGGCTGGCGGCGGATCTGGGCTATGTGTACGTGGATACCGGTGCGATGTACCGTTCCATCGGCCTGTATGCGGTGCGTCAGGGAGCTGACCTGCACGATGCCGACGCAGTGGCGGCACTTCTGCCCGGGATTCAGCTGGACATCCGTCTGGTGGAAGGAGCCCAGCACGTCTACCTCAACGGGGAAGATGTGAGCGAAGCCATCCGCGCCGAGGAGATCGGCATGGCGGCTTCGGCGGTGTCGGCCCATCCCCAGGTCCGGGCGTTTCTGCTGGAAACCCAGCGCGGTCTGGCAGCCAACCAGAATGTGCTCATGGATGGCCGGGACATCGGCACGGTGGTGCTGCCCCAGGCCACGGTCAAGATCTTCCTGACGGCCAGCGCCGAGGCCCGTGCCCAGCGCCGCTGCAAGGAACTGCAGGAAAAAGGTCAGCCTGCCGAACTGGAAACGGTTCTGGCGGATATTCGCCAGCGGGATTACCAGGACACCCATCGGGAGGTTGCCCCGCTGAAACAGGCCGACGATGCCATTCTGGTGGACACCAGCGACATTGACTTTGACCAGAGTTTTGCCGTGCTCAAACGCACGATCCTGGAACACATCTGAAATGGAGGGCGCACATGCTGCTGTATTGGATTATTCTGCCCATCGTCTGGGTGCTTGCGCGGCTTGTCTGGCGCATCGAGGTCATCGGCCTCGAACACTATAAGGCCGTGCGCGACGGCCGTGCCTATGTCATTGCGTCCAACCATATTGCCAACCTTGACCCGGTTTTCATCGCCATTGCCGTTATGGACTGGCGGCGTATGTGTGTGCTGGCCAAAGAGGAATTGTTCAAAAATCCCTTTGCCGGCTGGTTCCTGCGCTGCATGGGGGCGGTTTCCATCGAGCGCGGCAAGGGGGATACCGCCACGGTGGAAAAGGTCACCAACGCCTGCCGCAAAGGCATCGGCGTGCTGATCTTCCCCGAAGGTACCCGCACCAAGAACGGCAAACTGGGCATCCTTAAGAGCGGAGCCTTTGTGATCGCAGCTTCGGCGGGGGCGGATATGCTGCCCTGCCGGATCATCTACAATACCAAGGACGGCAAGCTGCATCCGTTCTGCCGTATCCGTGTGGTGTTTGGTCCGGCCATTCCCGCTGCAGAATTGCAGATCACCGATGCCACGCATAAGGTCACGGCGCTGCGCCACATGAAAAGCCGTCTGAAAACGGCCCTGGAAACCCTGCTGGAAGAGAATGCTTTTGAGGGACGGCAGCCCCAGCCGGAGCCGTCCCAACCGGAAGCCTCCGTCCAGCCGCCGGTACCTGATGCCCAGGGACCGGCCAACCCGTAACCCCGAAACAAGGAGCTTGTTTTATGAAAGTCATCCGTGCCAAGACGGCCGGTTTCTGCTTCGGCGTGGACCGTGCCGTGAAACTGACCTATGATCTGCTGGCGGAAGGCCGCCGCGTGGCCACACTGGGGCCGCTGATCCACAATCCTCAGGTGGTGCAGGACCTGGAAACCAAGGGGGCCCTTACCTGCGATGATATGGATGCGGTGCCCGATGGGTACGAAGTCATCATCCGCAGCCATGGGGTTCCCCGGAATGTGTATGAAAAAATAAACACACGCGGCCTGGCGTATCATGATGCCACGTGCCCGTTTGTTGCAAAAATCCATAAATTGGCCGCAGAAGCGGGCAAAAAAGGTGCGCTTCTGCTGGTGGCGGGGGACGCGAATCACCCCGAAGTACAGGGAATTGTGGGCCATGCAACGGGTCCGGTGCGGGTGTTCGCCAACCAGGAAGAGCTGCAAATTTTGCTGCCGGAGCTTTTGCAACAAGAATCCATTCACGTGGTGGCGCAAACGACATTTCGTGTAGAAAGTTGGGAAAGCTGCAAAGCTTTTTTAAAAAAAGAGTGTACAAAAGCCGAAATTTTTGATACAATATGTAACGCAACGTGGGCGAGGCAACAGGAAGCGGAAGACCTCAGCCAAAAATGTGACCGTATGGTCGTCATTGGTGGTCATCATTCTTCCAATACCCAAAAGCTGTTACAGGTCGCTGCCAGGCATACCACGGCCATCAACGTCGAGACTGCTGATGAACTCGACCCAGCATGGCTGGCCGGTGCCGAAACGGTGGGCGTGACAGCCGGGGCTTCAACGCCTTCGTCTATAATTGAGGAGGTACTTAACAGTATGAGTGAAGAGATCCGTGACGACATGAGTTTTGAGGAGATGCTCGCCGCATCCGAAGCAAAACCCCTGTATGCAGGTAAGATCGTAAAAGCCAAGGTCATCAGCGTTTCCCCGACGGAATGTGTCGTCGGCATCGATGGCTCCAAGCACACCGGCGTTGTGACGCTGCGTGAGATGAGCCATGACCCCAACGCCAAGATGGAAGACCTTGTTAAGGTAGATGACGAGCTGGATCTGGTGGTTGTCAAGACCAACGACCAGGAAGGCGTGGATACCCTTTCCCGTGTCCGTTTCGAGGCCCAGAAGGGCATGAAGGACGTTTCCGAGGCTGCCGAGAACGGCACCGTTATGGAAGGCGACGTCATGGAAGCCAACAAGGGCGGCGTTGTTGTCAACGTCAAGGGCGTGCGCGTGTTCGTGCCCCGCTCTCAGGCCACCATGCGCCGTGACGAGGACTACACCAAGCTGGTGGGTCAGCACGTGCAGCTGGTCATCACCGAGTGCGCCGGCCGCAAGATCGTCGGCAGCATCAACAAGGTGACCGCCGAAGCCAACAAGGCCAAGCGCGAGGAGTTCTGGGCCAATGTTGAGGTTGGCAAGAAGTACACCGGCGTTGTCAAGAGCCTGACCTCTTACGGCGCTTTCGTGGACATCGGCGGTGTGGACGGCCTGTGCCACATCAGCGAGCTGAGCTGGTCCAACATCAAGCATCCCTCTGAGGTTGTCAACGTCGGCGACGAGATCGAAGTCTACGTCAAGAGCTACGATCCCGAGAACCAGAAGGTTTCCCTCGGCTACAAGAAGGAAGAGGACAACCCCTGGGTCAAGCTGGAGAACGAAGTGCCCGTTGGCACCGAGTTCACCGCTCCCGTTGTTTCCATCACCAAGTTTGGCGCCTTTGTCCGCATCATGCCGGGCATCGATGGTCTTGTTCACATCAGCGAGATCAGCAACGAGCGCGTCAACAAGGTTTCCGACGTGCTGAAGGTGGGCGACGAAGTCCGCGTCAAGCTGACCAACGTCGATTTCGACCGCAAGCGCATCAGCCTGTCCATGAAGGCTTGCCTGAACGAGGACGAGAGCGCCGAATAATTTTTCTTCGCAACCGTAAGGGGGCCTGCCTGTCAGTACAGGCAGGCCCTTTTTGTTGATTCAAAAGTGGTAATATGCAAAAAATCAAAGATTTCATCGTAAAATATTACGAGGGCCTGGCCTACCTGTTCTTTGGCGGAGTGGCCACCCTGCTGAACCTGGTGCTGTTCGCGGCGTTCCAGGCAGCGTTTGGCACCGCCTTCGCTGCCGGTATCGGCAATATTATCGACAACATTATCTGCATCCTCTTTGCCTACTGGACCAACCATACCTTTGTTTTCCGCAGCGAGAACAAGGGCAAGGCGGCCCTGGCGGAGTTCGGGCAGTTTGTTTCCTGCCGCATCGCCACCATGGTCATGGACCAGTGCATCATCTGGCTGGGCGTTTCGCTGATCGGTCCCCACGTGGCATTTGCCGTGACCAACGGCGAACTGTGGGCCATGGGGGTCAAGCTGTTCAGCCAGGCCATCGTTATCCTGTCCAACTACGTTTTCAGCAAACTGTTCATCTTCAAAAAGAAATGAGCGCCGCTGTACAGCGGCCGCACCGCAAGGCTTCAACCGCTGTTCCCCAACGGAACAGCCGGTTTGTACGATTTTGTGATCCCAAAAGGAGGCAACCCTTATGAAAAAGAAAGTCCGCGGTCACGGTTTTCGTCTTGTCGGGCTGATCCTGGGCATCGTCGGTGCCACGGTCAGCATCACGGCCATCGTCTTTTCGGCGCTGGGCCTGCACCAGGCACGCCTGTGCAAACACTGTGTGAAAGGAGATAACTTCCGTTGAAATACACCAAGGAATTTATGCTGAGCAAGGTGGACCATACCCTGCTCAAACCGGAAGCTACCTGGCCCCAGATCCAGACCCTGTGCGATGAAGCCATCGCCAACCATTGCGCGTCGGTCTGCATCAACACCTGCTATGTCAAGCAGGCTGTGGAGTATATGGACGGCCGCGTGCCGGTTTGCTGCGTCGTCGGCTTCCCTCTGGGCGCCATGGACACTCGCAGCAAGGCCTTTGAGGCCAAGACCGCCGTGGAAAACGGCGCGTCCGAAGTGGATATGGTCATCAACATCGGCTGGCTGAAGAACAAGCAGTACGACGATGTCCGCGCCGACATTGCCGCCGTCAAGGCAGCGGTGGGGGACAAGGTGCTCAAGGTCATCATCGAAACCTGCCTGCTCACCGAGGAGGAAAAGATCAAGATGTGCGACATCGTGCCCGAGGCCGGTGCCGACTTCATCAAGACCTCCACCGGCTTCTCCACCGGCGGGGCCACCTTCCATGACGTGGAACTCTTTGCCGAGCACGTCAAGGGCCGCTGCAAGATCAAGGCGGCGGGCGGCATTTCCACCGTGGAGGATATCGAAAAATTCCTGGACCTGGGCGCCGACCGCCTGGGTACTTCCCGTGCCGTCAAGCTGCTGACCACCGGCGAGTCCGGCAGCGGTTACTAAGCTCTCAATATGTCCTTTGCGCCCGCCCCTCAGGCGGGCGCTTTTTTGTATGCCGAAAACCACTCGCTAGGCGAGTGGTTCAAAAGAAGGCTTGTGCCGATTATGGAAACAAAAAACTCCCTTTGCTAAAATAGAAGTGCGGTCTGCCAACTGCACAACCAAGCAAAGGGAG
>DXBP01000038.1 GCA_019116445.1 Candidatus Gemmiger excrementigallinarum | reverse complement strand
GGCGTACCCTACAAGCAGATTGCGCCATATGTTCCGCAGCTCAAGCTGGTGCTGCTTACCCATATTCACGGAGACCATTTCTGCAAGAGGACCCTGCGGCGGTTGGCGGCCGAGCGGCCAACGCTCCGCTTTGGCTGCTGCCGCTGGCTGGTCTCTCCGCTGGTGGCCGCAGGGGTGCCGGAACGGCAGATTGACGTATTAAGGCCCCGCGTCATGTATGGGTATGGCCTCTGCAATGTGATTCCGTTTGAGCTTGCCCACAACGTTCCAAACTGCGGCTATAAGGTGCATTTCCGCAACGGTAAGGTCATCTATGCCACCGACACCAATAACCTCAACGGCGTGCAGGCAATCGGCTACGACCTGTATCTGATCGAGGCCAACTACACCGAAGAGGATATCCATCGCCGCATCAAGGAAAAGCGTATGGCCGGAGAGTTTGCCTACGAAGAACAGGCTCTGCGGAACCATCTGAGTGCAGAGAAATGCACCGAGTTCTTGCTGAAAAATATGCGCGGCAACAGCGTATCGGTTCCGATGCACGTTCACGTCGACAAGGAGGCGCCAAATGATAGTCACCGCGAAAATCCTTCAGGGGGAGGGCAAGAAGCTGGTGGTATTGCCGGATAAGGATATCAGCCGGTATCTGGCACAGAAGCGCCCGTCCCGGGTCGAGATCAGGCTGAACGATGGGCGCACCATTTCAGCAGACCAGCGAAAAAAGATCTTCGCAATCATTCGGGACATCGCAATCTGGTCAGGGGATGATCCCGAAAGTATCCGGCAGCTGCTCACATGGGATTTCTGTGGGCGAAGCGGCCGGGAATGGTTCAGCCTTTCGGATACCGACATGACCACAGCCAAAAGCTTCATCAACTATCTGATTGAGTTTTGCTTCCACTGGTCAGTGCCGACCAAAGACAGCCTGCTCAACCAGACCGATGACATCAGCAAGTACCTGTATCTCTGCCTTGCAAACCGCCGCTGCGCCATCTGCAATAAGCCGGCAGAGGTGCACCATGTAGACCGGATCGGCATGGGGCGCGACCGTGAGCAGATCGTCCATGTTGGACTGAACGCGGTTGCCCTATGCCGGGCGCATCACGATGAGGCGCACTGCCGGGAGAAAGACCTTTTCGAAGAATACCACATCTACGGCATCAAGCTGGACAAGTATCTGTGTGATCGCCTGAATCTGCGCACGGAATAACGGGTCCGTCAGGAGGCAACCGATGGATAGACCGTATTTTTGCGCCTATCATTCTTACTTAGAGGCACTGGAACCACTCAACGACGCTGAGAAGGGGAGACTTTTCGTGGCATGCCTAACCTACAGCATGACGGGCGAAGTTCCGCAGCTCAGTGGGAACGAGCGCTTTGTATTCCCGAGCTTGAGAGGACAGATTGATAGGGACAAGGCTCGTTTTGCAGAGCTTGACCGCAAGCAGGCCGAAAACGGGCGCAAGGGCGGCAGGCCTCGCAAGAAGCCAAAAGAACCCGAGTACGAAGGAGAATCTTCTCCAAAACCCAAAAAACCCACGGCTTTTTCTGAAAACCCAAAAAACCCACCGGTTTTTTTAGAAACCCAAAAAAGCCAGGAGAAGGATATAGAGATAGAGAATAAAAAGAAAATAGCAGCTAAAGCTGCTACAAAAGAAAAATCGCCTGACGGCGAGCTGCTGCTGCCGCTTTCGCAAGAAGAAGCTCCGCATCCATCCCCGGAAGCTACATGGATAGAGCTGGGGCTGGGAAAGCGTATCAGCCCAGTGCTCAATGAGATGCTGACACAGTACCGGCAGGTCGGAATCACAGACGCAGTGATCGCTGCAGCTATGAAGGAAGCTGCTGAGTTTGAGGCCAAAGCGCCAGTGGCATATATCCGCGGCATCCTGGATCGTTGCCAGGCCCAGAGCATTTACACCCTGGACGCTTGGCGGGCTTGCCACCACGGCGGTGGCGGTAAGCGGGTTGACCGCGCCACTCCAAGCGGCAACGACTTTTTGGCTGACGCCATCACCCGCCCCCGCCGCCACAAGCGGACGGGGTGACCCGGGAAGGAGGGATGCAAAGTGGGATCGGACGCCCGGCTGGTTCGTGGAGCAGCCCAGAAAGAGCTGGTCAAAGCCTTCGAGAGCCTCTGCGGCCGGCATGGTCGGTGGGAGGTGTGGGCAGACTGGATCGTCATGTGCGCCTGCTCGATTTCCAACGCGGTTGACCGGGTGCACCGCGAGAAGCGAGAAGAAACCTACCTGACGCTGTGCAAGAAATACACAGAGGCAGAGATGCAGACCATGGGTGAGATGTTTGGCATGGTCGTAGCGGCGCTGGACGAAAACCCCGATCAAGACCTGCTGGGCGAGATTTTCATGACGCTGGGCCTTGGCAACGAGCACAATGGGCAATTTTTCACGCCCTACGATGTGTGCCGGGCGATGAGTGCATTGACCATCGGGGATATCGCCGCACAGGTTGAGAGACAGGGTTGGGTATCGGTCGCTGATCCCGCCTGTGGGGCCGGGGCGTTGCTGGTGGCATTCGCCAACGAGTGCCGGCGGCAAAAGGTCAACTACCAGCAAAGCGTGCTGTGCGTTGCCCAGGACATCGACTTTACCGTCGGCCTGATGTGCTACATACAGCTCAGCCTGCTGGGCTGCGCCGGGTACGTCGTGATCGGCGACACCCTGGCCCACCCATCGACCGCCCATGACCGGCGGGGGCTGATACCGCGGGACGAGGGCAATGTCTGGTATACCCCGATGTATTTTCACGCCATCTGGCACTGGCGCCGGGCACTGGCTCGGGTGGACATGATGTGCAAGGCCAGTCAAGGGCCGGAAGAGCATCAAAATCTACCTGCGCCAGAAGAGCCGCCAGAGAGGCCCTGCAAGGGCGGCAATGGTGAATCAAGGAAGAATGCCGAGGACGACTTGAAACGCCGCCCACAGCCGCCTGATTTTGGTGCAAACGAGTATGGACAGCTTACGCTGTTCTGAAGGGAGCAAAAATGGACACCATACACACCACAAACGCCGTAGAGTTCGTCGATTGGCGGGCCAAGGCGAAAACCAAGCTCGAGGGCGAGAACAAAGCCTTCAAGGGCAGCCGGGAAGCACG
>DXBP01000003.1 GCA_019116445.1 Candidatus Gemmiger excrementigallinarum | reverse complement strand
GTTTACGGGCGGTAAGTAACAAACTCTCGCGGCTGGCAGACCGTACCAACGCGACGTGACGCGTGCGCTAGTATTCCAGGGCTTCGCCCGTCTGTGAAAAACCCCCGGCTTTGCCGGGGGATATTTATTGTGTAAACCTCTTAGTAATATCGAAAAAAGAAGTGAAAAATTGCACTTTTTGTTCAAATTCTCTTGTGCATTTGTGAATTTTTCTATATAATACAAAGTAAGAAACTGTGAATTTGGAAAGGGGCGTGCAACGGTTTGGCAGATCAATATGTGATCGAAATGCTGCACATCACCAAGGAATTTCCCGGCATCAAAGCAAATGATGACGTTACCTTGCAACTTCGCAAGGGCGAAATCCATGCCCTTTTGGGCGAGAATGGTGCTGGCAAATCCACATTGATGAGCGTACTGTTCGGCTTGTACCAGCCGGAAAAAGGTGTTATCAAAAAGGATGGCCGTGAGGTAAAAATCAACAACCCCAACGATGCGAACGCACTGGGGATTGGAATGGTCCACCAGCATTTCAAGCTGGTGGAGTGCTTCACTGTGCTTGACAACATTATTCTGGGCGTGGAGGATACCCGTCATAGTTTTTTGCGCAAAGATGCCGCGCGCAAAAAGGTGATGGATCTTAGTGAAAAATACGGTCTGCGCGTTGATCCGGATGCATTGGTCAGTGATATCTCGGTAGGTATGCAGCAGCGTGTGGAAATCCTCAAGATGCTGTACCGGGATAATGACATCCTGATTTTTGATGAGCCCACAGCTGTCCTTACTCCGCAAGAAATCGATGAATTGATGGAGATTATGCGGGGATTCAAAGAGGAAGGCAAAAGCATCCTCTTCATCACCCATAAGCTCAACGAGATCATGGCCGTTGCGGACCGCTGCACGGTTCTGCAGAAGGGCAAGGGCATTGGTACGGTAGAGATTGCCAAGACTACCAAAGAAGAGCTTTCCCGCATGATGGTTGGCCGTGATGTGGAGTTTGCTGTTGAGAAGAAGCCCTGCGAGCCGGGACGCACGATCCTGGAAATCAATGATCTTGTGGTTGCCAGCAAGGTGCATAAAAACAACGCAGTCAAAGGCGTTTCCTTTGATGTGCGGGCCGGCGAAATCGTATGCGTTGCCGGTATTGAGGGCAACGGTCAGAGTGAACTGGTTTATGGCCTGACCGGCTTGGAAAAGGTGGTTTCCGGTACCATCAAGCTCAATGGAAAGGATATTACCGGTGCGTCGATCCGTACACGTTCCAAAGACGGCATGAGCCATATTCCGGAGGATCGCCACAAACATGGCCTTGTGCTGGACTACACGCTGGCGGATAATATGGTGCTCCAGCGTTACTGGCAGCCCCAATTCCAGAATCATGGTTTTATCAAAAAAGGCGAAGTGATTGCCTACGCCAACAGACTGATTGAACAATATGACGTCCGAAGCGGTCAGGGAGCGCAGACCATTGCGCGCAGTATGTCTGGCGGTAACCAGCAGAAAGCTATCATCGCCCGTGAAGTCGATAAGGACCCGGACCTTTTGGTGGCGGTTCAGCCCACCCGCGGGTTGGATGTTGGCGCGATTGAATATATCCACAAGCAGATTGTGGCGGAGCGCGACAAAGGCAAGGCGGTTCTGCTCATCAGTCTGGAACTGGATGAAGTCATGAACCTTTCCGATCGCATTCTGGTGATGTATGAAGGCGAGATCGTCGGTGAGTTTGATCCGCGGAAAACGACGGTCGAAGAACTGGGCCTGTATATGGCAGGCGCGAAGAAACAGGGGGAGGCGAAAGCATGAAAAAGAATCAAAAAGGAACGCTTTTGCAGAACCCTGCCGTTGTTGGAGTTCTGGCCAGTCTGCTTTCAATTGTTATCGGACTGGTGCTGGGCTTTGTGCTGCTGGTTATTCTGAATCCGGGGGCTTCCCTGGAAGGCATGAAGGCGATGATGACCACCGGATTTGGCAGCATGGACAAGTTCGGAAAAGTATTGTATCAGGCTGCGCCGCTTATGATGTGCGGACTTTCTGTTGGCTTTGCCTTCAAGACGGGCCTGTTCAATATTGGCGCATCCGGTCAGTATACTATGGGCGCTTTCTTTGCGCTGCTCTTCGCAATCCAATTTCAGATGCCGTGGTATCTGTGCCTTGTGGCCGCTGCTGTGGGCGGCGCAATCTGGGGCATTTTCCCCGGCCTGTTCAAGGCGTACTTCAATGTAAACGAGGTCATTACCGCCATCATGTTCAACTGGATCGGTATGTACCTGGTCAATCTGATTCTGGCGAACTCTCCCAAGATGCTGGCTTCCGGCTGGGGCGCTTCCAACTCTGACCGTACGGCGGCGTTGTCGGCGGCGAATCCCGATGCCATCCTGCCCAAAGGCCATCTTGCGGTTCTGTTCGGCAATTCCAGCTGGATCAATATCAGTATCTGGATTTCCATTGTATTTGCTATCGTTGTTTGGGTTGTGCTCCAGAAAACAACATTTGGTTACGAACTCAAGGCTTGTGGCCTGAGCCGTGATGCAGCGCAGTACGCAGGCATCAACGCCAAGCGTAACATCGTGCTGTCCATGGTGATCTCCGGTGCGCTGTCCGGCGTTGGCGGCGGTCTTTATTACTTGGCAGGCACCGGCCAGTATGTACTGGAAAAAGCCATCCTGAGTATGGGCTTTAATGGTATTCCTGTCGCTCTTCTGGCGAGCTCCAACCCGATTGGAACGATCTTTTCGGCGCTGTTTATCAGCTATATTCAGGTTGGCGGTGCCGCGATGCAGCCTGCATATTCCTCCGAAACGATTGACATTGTGATTGCAGTTATTATTTACCTGGCTGCATTTGCTTTGCTCATGCGTGGTGTAATTGCAAAAGCGGTGTCCGGCCGTAAAGAGAAAGGGGGCGCTGCCAAATGATGATTGCTGCAAATATTATCAGCCTTACGGTCTTGTTTGCGGTTCCGTTGCTTCTTGTGGCACTGGGCGGAATGTTCAGCGAACATTCCGGCGTTATTAACATCGCGCTGGAAGGCATGATGATTATTGGCGCCCTGTTTGCCTGCTTTACGTTGCAGGCGCTGGATCAAAGTGGCTTTGGTGCGGCGAATCCGCAGCTGTCCATGTTTATTGCCATCCTGGTGGCAGGGGGCACCGGCATGATTTTCTCCCTGTTCTTGGGCTTCGCCGCTATCAATCTGAAGGCGGACCAGACCATTGGCGGTACGGCGCTGAACCAGTTTGCACCGGCCTTTGCAGTGGTTATGACCTGGGCTGTTCAGGGCCAGGGTCTCACGACCATCCAGATCCCCAGCTGGGTTCGCATCACACGGGAAACCTTTGGTCTTGCCCCGGTGGATGGCCCCAGTTTCTGGAATAATCTGATTTTCAAGTATTTTTATCTTACCACGCCTGTGGCCGTAGTGCTTTTTATTGCTGCGTATATATTGATGTACAAAACGCGTTTTGGTCTGCGGCTGCGTGCTTGCGGTGAACACCCGCAGGCGGCTGACTCGGTGGGTATCAACGTGTACAAGATGCGTTATGCCGGCGTGCTGATTTCCGGTTTCCTGGGCGGTATTGGTGGTTTGGCCTATACTGTGGCGGCAGGTTCCGGTTTCAACTCGGATGTTGGTGGCTACGGCTTCCTGGCCTTGGCAGTTATGATCTTTGGTAACTGGAAACCGTTCCCGATTCTGGCATCCTCCTTCTTCTTTGCGCTGTTCAAGGTTATTGCGGCCTATAGCTCGTCGCTGTCCTTCCTGCCGAAGTTTGAGGGGGTCAAGGAAGTGTCCAACTTCTATCAGATGCTGCCGTATATTGTCACGATGATTGTTCTGATTTTCACTTCCAAGAATTCTCAGGCACCCAAGGCAGAAGGTATTCCTTACGACAAGGGCAGCCGTTAAAGATTCCCACATAAAACCAGAAATGCCGTCCCCGGGCGGCATTTCTCTGTTTCATACAAAATACAGCAAAACATTGCCTGAAAGGAGGGCTCTTACCCTATGCGAATGTACGATATCATTGCCAAAAAGCGCGATGGCGGCACGCTTACTCGTGAAGAGTTGGCGTTTGCGGTCAACGGTTATGTTTCTGGTGCGGTGCCGGACTACCAGATGTCGGCATTGCTCATGGCAATTTATCTGCGCGGAATGACCGATGAGGAAACTGCTGTCCTGACCGATGTGATGGCACATTCGGGGGATATGGTGGATCTGTCGGCAATTGATGGCATCAAAGTCGACAAACATTCTACCGGCGGCGTCGGGGACAAGACGACGCTTGTCATTGCGCCGATCGTGGCAGCTTGCGGTGTGAAGATTGCCAAGATGAGCGGTCGCGGCCTGGGACATACCGGCGGCACCATCGATAAGATGGAAGCGGTACCCGGCACCCGTACCAGTCTTACACAAGAAGAATTTTTCAAGCAAGTCAATGAGATCGGAATTTCCGTTATCGGACAAAGCGGACAAATTGCTGTGGCCGACAAAAAAATGTATGCGCTGCGGGACGTTACCGCTACGGTGGGCTGCATTCCGCTGATTGCTTCCTCTATCATGAGCAAAAAACTGGCGGCGGGGTCCGATGCCATCCTGCTGGATGTTACGATGGGGGATGGCGCGTTCATGAAGGACCTGGAAAGCGCCATTGAACTGGCCCGGCAGATGGTAGCCATTGGTACGGCACACGGCCGTAAGGTGGCAGCTATGATTACAGATATGGATAAACCGCTGGGACGTAATATCGGCAATTCTCTGGAGGTGGCCGAAAGTATGGCGGTCTTGCAGGGGAAAGGCCCGGCTGATTTGACGGAAGTTTGTTTGCAGCTGGCAACCAATATGCTGATTTTGGCAGGGAAGGGCGACGCAAAAGTTTGCCGTGCAATGGCTGAGCAGGCGGTTGCAGACGGTTCTGCGTTTGAAAAATGTTGCCAGATGTTCTCGGCGCAAGGCGGCGACATCTCTGTGCTGAAAGATGCATCGAAATTCCGCCAGGCAAAATACAGCTATGAGCTGACCGCGCAAAGTGACGGCTACATTTACAAAAATGATGTGGAAAAGATCGGCAATGCCAGTGTGCTTCTGGGAGCAGGTCGTATTAAAAAAGAGGACAGTATCGACTTTGCTGCCGGCATAACGATGCATAAGAAACTGGGGGATTTCGTCAAGGCCGGAGAAAGCATTTGTACTTTCTATGCTGATGATAAAGCGCTGTTTACTGCAGCAGAGGAAATGTACCGTGATGGACTGGTGATCCGTGACGAAAAGCCTGCCGTGCCGCCGCTCATTTACGCCCGGGTGACATCGGAAGGCGTGGAGCGCTTTTAATATTTAATTTAATACTTTTTTGGGAATACAAAGCGGATAGAAAGAAGCCCTTTCGCGTTAGCGAAAGGGCTTCTTCTTTTATTTCCGATGGCGCAGCAAGAAAACTTTCAGTTTTCCATACCCGTTGGCTTTATCAGTGGCAAATTCCTCGGTCAGGATATAGCGTTTGCGCAGGTTGTCGAACTGTAAAGCGGTTCCACTTTCCTGTATGTCGGTGAGTACCCGAGGCAGGGCGGTGCGCTGACTTTCAAACTCCGGTTCCTTGTCCCATAGGATTGCACCGTCCGCATCAAATCCATGGGCCCAGACACTGAAAACCAGACAGGCGGCTTCGCCGTAACAGTAGCGTTCAAAGCGGATACGTCCATCCAGATAAAACAGCAGACAGTCACGAAAATGGGTTTCCATTTCCTTCTCGTATCGGCGCCCGCAGACAGAGCCGGCAAAATCGGCAACATTGGCGGTCATAGCAGAACCCTCCCCGGTAGGTGATGGATCTATTATACCGCCCGGGTGGTGGTTTGGCAACAGGTTGAGATTCAGCTTTTTACGTCCCGGCGTGTCAGCAATAGTTGAGCCAGCAGAAAAAGGAGCGTCAGCCAGATAAGGCAAGCTGCAAGAAAAGGCAGATAGTTGCCTGCCAACAGATCATCACTTTTGTTGGAGTTCATGCCGTACTGCATCAGCGCATACGGCCAATACAGCCCCTTGCCCCGGCTGGCGGCCAACATACCTGTAATGCCTCCGAACAGTGCAATGAAAACCGGCACCGCGAAACTGCGAATCAGCATGGAAAGCACCAGCTGCAAAGCAACTACGCTCAATCCACCCAGCACACCGCGCAAAAGAAAGAGCAGTGTTTCCATAGGCGGCCAACCCGGTAGGGACGCAAAGACTTTTCCGCATAGACAATACAGCGCAAAAATCAGAACCTGGGTCAGCAACACCAATTTCAGCACTACCACGAATTTGGCGAAGAACAGCGCCAGGGGACGTACAGGCGCCGCCATGATCAGGTTCCAGTTGTGGCCCAGGTGCTCCAGGCGCCACAGGTAGGCGGCATAGATGGCCACCATGGCAGGAAAAAAGAACAAAGAGTAAAACAGGGTATGCTGAGTCCAGAGGCTGTACCAGGATTCTGTCAGCAGGCCCAGATTTTGCATATAGTTGAAGGTGCCATACCCGGCTGAAATCACTGGCAGCAGAAAAAACAGGAGCCAGATGGGAGAGGCGTGCAGTTTACGGTTCTCGGCTTGTATGCAGCGGTATAACATCGATCACACCTCCTTTTGGCGGATGGAACGCCAGGTAAACAGGAAAAAGAAGAGCCCCAGGGCAGCAGTCCACAGCAGCATGGGCAGATTGAACTCCTTTATGCCGTACACGGAAATTCGCGTGTCAGGGTCCCAGGAAACCAGAATGTAACTTCCAAGGGGAATGTAATAGCCCCAAGGCACAAAGTATACCACGAGCGGCGGCATAAATGCAGAGAAAAGACCGACGAGAGCTCCCGTGATACCGGTGCATAACGCGGGTAGAGGATTGGCCAGAAGAATGGTAAGCAGAAGTTCTGAGAAAAACAGCATCAGACTGACGGTGGCGGTACACACAAAGAAGTAGATCAGTTGTTCGGCGGGCGGGAAGTCTTTGTACCCGTTCCAAAGTCCCAAGGTCAGAGTGCCGCCCAATTCCAGGGCGGTGATCAACAACACTTCTCCGGTCCCCACCAAGGCTTTTGCAGTGAACAGACTGCGGCGGCTTTGCAGGGTATACAGCAATTTGGGAAAGTTCCCTTTGATCTCTACATCCCACAGACGGCTGGCAAGCATGGCGGTGCCCACCGGCATCAGTACGGTGTTCATGATTGGCAGAGAGCAGAACAGTGCATGAAAGGCGGTGGTCAGGTCATCGGTACCACCGGGAGCCGAGGGCCAGGCCCATGCCAGCACTGCTACAGGAATCAACAGGCATACCAGCAGATCGTGCCGTCGTTTTGCCTTCTGCAGTTCTGCGTACAGACTTCTCATCATTCACACACCCCCCTTACTGTCGGTGAGGCTCAGGAAGATCTCCTCCAGGGACTTGGTGTGCCGGGTCAGTTCCACCACGCCGGCGCCGCTGTCGGCCAGGGTCTGCACCAGTCCGGCTACCAGATCATCCCGCAGAGGCGGAAGTGTGAGCAGATCCTCTCGGAACTGCACAGAAATCCCGTTGGTCTGTAATACCAAAAGCGCTTTTTGCGGCTGCAAAACCCGCATCGTCAGAGTGCCGCGACTGTGTCGCTGTAATTCACGCAGCGGGCCTTCAAAAAGCATTTTTCCCTGGTTGATAATGCCTACCTGTTCCACCAACTGTTCCATCTCCCCCAGAAGATGACTGGAAACCAGAACGGTGGTCCCGGTGGCCGCGGGCATATCAGCAAGCAAGGCCCTCATCTCCTGGATGCCGGCAGGGTCCAGGCCGTTGGTGGGTTCGTCCAGAATCAACAACCGGGGATCGCCCAGCAGCGCCATGGCAATGCCCAGGCGTTGTTTCATGCCCAGGGAATATTGCCCCACCTTGCGGTTGCGGTCGGCGGTAAGATGCACGATGTCCAGCACCCGTGCGATGTCTTTGTGAGGAACTCCTTTTAGGTCCGCAACGATGCGCAGATTTTCCTGGGCGGTCAGGTGCAGGTATCCCGACGGGGATTCGATCAGGCTGCCGGTTTGCCGCAGCAGTGCCAGGCGGTTTTTCTCCGTCAGTTCCCGGCCCAGCAGAAAGACCTGCCCGGCACTGGGGTGGATGAGTCCCAGCAGCATTTTCATGGTGGTGCTTTTGCCGGCACCGTTGGGCCCGATGAACCCATAGACACACCCCTGGGGTACATGCAGCTGGATATGGTCTACGGCCAGTCGCTTGCCGTATGCTTTGCACAAATCTTTGGTTTCGATCACGGTTTGCATGATGTTCGCTCCTTTGTGTTGGTTTTGAGAACATCTGCATCATACCGCGTTCAGCTTAAAGCCAAAGAAAGCCTGGCTTAATTTTGCCTTAAGAATCCAGACACGACATAGCAGTACCGGGCGGGATGCGGTATAATACAAAAGAGGTGGAAAATATGCAAACGATCTATGAGGCCCGGCTGCTGCTGGTGGATGATACTCCGGAACTGCTGGAGCTGTTATGCGAACATCTGCGGGCGGCGGGGTATCGCAACATTGCCACGGCGGCAGATTGCCGCAGTGCCCGGGCTGCCTTTTCGCAACAACGTCCGGAACTGATGGTGCTGGATATTAACCTGCCGGATGGCGATGGTTTTGCTCTGTTCCGGCAGCTGCGGGCTCAGGCGGATGTCCCGGCATTGTTTCTTTCTGCCAGGGATGCAGACGCAGACCGGTTGTTCGGTTTGGGCCTGGGGGCGGATGACTACCTGACCAAACCCTTTTTGATGCAGGAACTGCTGCTGCGGGTCCAACATATATTACAGCGCGCCTATCGGTCTGAACTGCAGCGGAGCGCGGCGGGATATCTGCAGCTGGGACAGCGCAGGGTGGAACTGGCGGATGCACTGATACGCCTGCCCGACGGGAAAACCGTACCGCTGACTGCCACAGAGCGTGCACTGTTACAAAAACTGGCCGAAAATCGAGGGCACATCATCACCTACGACGCATTGTATGAAACTGTGTGGGGGCAAGATTATTACGGCTGCGAAAACAGTCTGAACGTACATATGCGTCACCTGAGGGAAAAGATTGAAGAAAATGCCAGCAAGCCACACTGGCTGCTAACGGTACGGGGCATTGGCTACAAACTGGCGGAGGAGGAACAGCCATGAAAACCTTTGTGCGGCTGATCCGGCGGTACGTGTTGCTGGCAGTAGGACTGTCGCTGTTGCTTATCATGCTGGCGCTGGCGCTAATTGTTTGGCTTGGGGTTCGTTTTGGCCTGGTATGGCAGGAGCAGTTCTCCTACTCTTACATCGAGGTCGCGGATCATCTGCAGCAGGATAACGACGGACAACTCGTTTTTACCGAACGGGATGCGGAATATTGGCTGCAGGGCTATGAATGGGCTATGGTGCTGGATGATGACGGTCAGGTAATATGGCAATACCAGTTGCCGAAAGAATTGGAGCGGGAATATACGGCTCCGGAAATTGCAGCATTTTCCCGGTGGTATCTGGAGGATTACCCGGTGTTTTGCCAGGTGAGGGACTACGGACTGCTGGTGTTGGGAACACCCAAGAACAGTTTGTGGAAATACAATTTCTGGACTTATCCGGATTTGATTGAGTGGGTCCTTTATCGGGGCACTACTTTGATGGCCGGAGTCCTGATGCTGATCCTCGCGCTGTGCCTGCTGTTCAGTTGGCGGGGAGCCAAGTCCCTGGGAGTGGTGTCTGATGGATTGGATGCGCTGGCCGAAGGTCGCACGGTGCAGCTGACCGCCCAAGGCTTTGCGGGGGAACTGGCGGAAAAACTTAACCAAACCAGCGCCCAAATACAGCGCCGCAACGAAATTATCCAACGGCGGGACAACGCCCGCACCCAGTGGATTGCTGGGGTCAGCCACGACATCCGCACACCCTTATCTCTGATTTTGGGATGGGCAGAACAGCTGCGGTTGGATTCTGCTTTGCCGGAAGGCGCCAGGCGCAAAGCGGGAGGAATTCAGGAACAAAGCGAGAAGATTCGTGCTCTGGTGGAAGATCTGAATCTGACCAGCAAGCTGCAATACGGGGCGCAACCCCTGCGGTGCGAACCGGTTCATGTGGGGCGGTTGCTGCGCAAGTTGGTGGTGGATTTCTGCAACGGGCCGCTGGCGGACCAATGTCAGGTAGAACTGAAAGTACAGCCTTCGGCGGAAACATTGGAACTGCAAGCTGATACAGCACTGCTGGCCCGGGCATTTGAAAATATCCTGGGCAACAGTGTACGGCATAACCCGGGACCGGTCTGCTGCACAGTGACGGCAGAGGTGCAGAACAAGCAACTGCAAGTGACCCTTACGGATGACGGCGCAGGTTATCCTCCGGCGGTGCTGGCGGTACTTCGTGGTGAAGCGGCAGGGGACAACGCACCCCATATTCTGGGGCTGCACGTGGTAGAGCAGATTTTACAGGCCCATGGCGGCTGTGCAACATTCAGGCAGAATTCCCCCCACGGCTGCAAGGTGCTTTTGGTTTTGCCGTTAAGTCAATAAAAAAGGCCGCCTGCCAATAAGCAGGCGGTTTTTCATATACCGCGGGTTTGCGTTTCCACAACAGCTCCGTCGCCGTCATAGAAGGTTACCGTGTCGGGACCTTGCGGCAGAAGCAAAACAAAAGGGGATTGCCCATCCAGCGAGTGGATCTCCACGGTGTTGCCGTCGTTCTGTTCCAAGCGCCGGATACCGGCAGTATTCATGGAAACATAAGCGGTCAGACCGGTTCCTTCCAGAGGAATTCCCTCTACCTCTGCGGGCAGTTCTTCGGTTGCGCCATGAATACCAGCCACCGTATGGCTGCCGCGGAAAAAGTATCCAAAGGATAATCCGGGTTCATTGCGATACAAAGTGACACCGTAGGAATTCCGTTCGGGTGGATAGAAAAGGAAAACCGCGGCCTCCTCGGTAACATCTCCCACCACGGTCCAGCTGTCGGGGAAGTGTTGGGAAGAACGCAGGTCTTGCTCCAACCGGGATGCCGGCACACCGAAAGCTCCGTTCCACGCGAGAAAGACAGCTCCGCAGGCTGCTGCGGCCAGCAGGATCAACCCGGTCAGGCGGGAAATCAAGGACGTTTTCATGGTGCAGTTACCTCGGTGGTTGAGGAGGAAAGGATACGGGACAGTAGGGGCATCAGATCGGCAATATTTTGCTGGAACTGAGGATAGAACTCATCCCCTAAATCATATTCCAGGCACAGCGCTTTTTGAATACGCCGGGCGGCAGCTGCAAAATGAGGATGCTGCTGCCCGCCGGCGGCCAGCAGCTGTTCTGATATTTGGGTGCAGACCACGGCCCAGCGGGCATCTATCCCCGCGCGCTGCTCCACTGCCGAATCCTCCAGGTATTGCCGCAAGGTTCGCCCCTGCACGCAGACACCGCACAGCGGCAGCTGCGCATGGTATTCCATTCGGGCTGTAACCGGATCGATGGTCTGCCCCAAGGGATACAGGGCGCAGGCCAGTGGGCGTGCCTCATGGATGGTGCAGGCGTTACCTTCAAAAAAGCGGCAGTGCCCGGTTTTAGGGTCTGGAGTCAGGCAGAGGGCAGGCAGACAGCTTTGAGGAGCAATATATTCTTTGCAAAAAGCGTGAGCCACGATGCGCGGGGAAAGGCGCAGCCGTCGTGCAATGCGAAAGAGATCATATCCCGAGAGGACCAGGTCGTGACGGTGACGGCAGCAGTCACCACAGCCGGCGCAGACGAAGGAGAAAGCATCGTCCGGGGCTAGAGAGGGACCTAAATTCCAGGCCTCAGTGCTGCGGCCCGGTTCCACCCTCACAGGTGGACCTCGCAGGGGTTGTTTCGCCCGGCGGAAAAGTCTGCTACCGCTTCAAATGCGCTTTCCACCATGCTGGCTACGTTCACGTCGGTGTAGAATGCGGTGTGGGGGCTTACAATCACGTTGGGGAAGCTGCGCAATAGATTCAGTTCCCGATTGTGCAAGGCCTCACCGCAGCGGTTATAGTAGCAAATACCGTTTTCATCTTCTACCACGTCCAGCCCGGCACCGCCCAGCTTACCGCTTTCCAGTCCGCGGATCAGGGCCTCCGGATCGATGAGCGTGCCGCGGGCGGTGTTGATCAGAATGGCGCCTTGTTTCATCTGTTCTATGGCGGCGGCGTTGACCAGGTGATGGTTCTCCGCCGTGGCGTTCAGATGCAGTGTGATTACGTCGCTTTGGGCATACAATTCTTCCAGACTTACGTACCGGGCGAAGGTCTGCACGTCCTTGTTAGGGTACAGATCATAGGCCAGAATCTTGCAGCCAAATCCGGCCAGGTGACGGATTACGGTGCTGCCGATCTTGCCGGTGCCAATAACACCTACCGTACAGTTGCTCAGATCTTTGCCCATCTTGCCGGACAGGGAGTAATCCTGGGCTGCAGCCCGCAGCATGATCTGGTTCATTTTGCGAGTGGCCATGAGCATCAACATGATGGTATAGTTGGCCACTCCCTCCGGCGGATAATGACTATGGCTTACCCGCAGTCCCAACCGTTTGGCGGCGTCCAGGGGGATGTGGTCGTAGCCGATACTGCGGCAGGGCAGATATTTCACACCCATCTTGGCAAAGGCTTCCAGATATTCGGGACGGATCTCACAGGGATTGGTGCTTACCGCATCGCAGCCTTCGGCCAGGTGCAGATTATCCGGAGTGGGTACTTCTGCCGTCCATTTGTAGTCGATGCCGTATTTTTCCCGGTTGGGCTCACAGTACTGCAGTTCATCAAAAGGACGCAGCGCATAAAAAAGAATCTTCATGCAAAGTCATCTCCTAAATCTTTTACAGAGCATACTGGAAAATCTCCGCCAGCCAGCTGGTGCATAGGCCGACCCAGGCGGCGGCATGGGGATTGGGGGTGTTAACGTCCTTGGTGCAGATGCTGGAACCATGAACGCCGTGGGGGAACAGATGCAGTTCATAGGGAACATGGTGTTCCGTAAGTGCCTGGGCAAGCAGTAAAGTGTTCTGCACAGGTACGGTGGCGTCATCTACCGTCTGCCACAGGAAAAAAGGAGGTAAATCTTCCTGTACATGGGTTTCCAGACTCAAGGCGGCCCGCAGTGTTTCATCAGAACCTGCCAGCCGGTCAAAAGAACCTTTGTGGCCAAGGGGACCGGAAGTGACGACCGGGTAGCCCAGAATTACCGCATCGGGGCGTGCTTCCTCCCCACGGATACCCAAGGCACTGCGTACCGGTTCGGCATCCCACAAAATGGCGGTAGCTCCGGCCAGGTGCCCACCGGCAGAAAAGCCGCACACGGCGATTTTGAACGGGTCCACACGCAGGCGTGCGGCGTTGCGGCGCAGGTGCAGGATTGCTCCTGCTGCGTCAATCAATGGCTGCCAGCGCAGAGGCGTGGGAGATACCGTATACAGCAACGTAAAAGCATGGTATCCGGCCTGCAGAAATTGCATGGCTACCGGGTCGGTTTCCCGGACACTGCAGCGCTCATATCCGCCGCCGGGGATGATCAGCACAGCGGAGCGGGTGTTGTAAGCGGGCATTTCCGTCGTTTCGTCGCGCAGGTATCCGGTCAGAACTGCGCCGCCGGGCAGCGTATGGGTATAGATCTGCATACAAGAACCTTCCTTTCGGGCAAACAGAAATGAATCAGTGATTCAGCGGATGCTGTTGGATATATTCGGCCATCAAATCAGCCGCCAGACGTACCAACTCGGGGCAGGGGCGTTTCTTGTAATATTCTGCCGTGCGGGCACTGGCTACGGGGCTTCCTTCGGCCTTCGTCAGTCCCAGCAGTTCACGGCAGACGATGCTTCCGCCGCCATTGCGTTGTTTGTACTGCTCTGCCAGGGCTTGTATCTCTGTGTAAGTCTGCGTTTTTTGGGCAGGGTCGGTATTGCCGTACAGTGCGCCCAGAACAAGTGTGATGCCGGAAAAGGCACCGCATACTTCACGCATACGCCCGAAGCCCCCGCCAAATCCGGAAGCCATCTTCAAAGCCTGTTCCTCAGTAAGCCCCATTTCGGATGCAAATGCCAGCGCCACGCACTGGCTGCAATTATAGCCCTTAAAAAATGCTTCATAAGCTTTGTCGCCGTATTGGGACATGGGTATATCACGATCCTTTATATTGAATTCCATGTACAGAATACCCCAATTTGCAACATTTGAAAAGAGGAAAGTGCTTTTAAGGGGCAGGTTTTTAAAATTTTTGTTAAAAGCGAGCGGAGGGCTTGCACTTTGAGAAAAAGAGTGCTAAACTACCGTTAGCAGTTAAAAACAAAGAGTGCTAATTTGCTCTAAATCATGAAAAAGCGAGGTCATTTTGTATGGCAATGCGTCAGTTCAAGGCCGAAAGTAAAAAACTGCTCGACCTGATGATTAATTCTATCTATACCAACCGTGAGATTTTTCTGCGTGAGCTGATTTCCAATGCGTCGGACGCCTGTGATAAGCGGTATTTCAAGAGCCTGACCGATACGTCTATCGGCATTACCAAGGAAGACCTGAAAATCCACATTCAGCCGGATAAGGACAGCCGAACCCTGACCATCAGCGATAACGGCATCGGCATGACCAAGGAAGAACTGGAAAAGAACCTGGGCACCATTGCCAAGTCCGGCTCCCTGGACTTCAAGACTGAAAACCAGAGCGATAACATTGACATCATCGGCCAGTTTGGCGTCGGTTTCTATTCCGCTTTTATGGTAGCCAGCAAAGTTACGGTTATCTCCCGTGCTCAAGGGGAGGACACTGCCTGGAAGTGGGAATCTCAGGGTGTAGAAGGATATACGCTGGCGGAGGCTGAAAAGGAAGATGTCGGCACCGAGATCATTCTGGTCCTCAAAGAGGATACCGACAACGAAAAGTACAGCGAATATCTTGACGAATACACGCTGGCGGGCCTGGTAAAGAAATACAGCGATTATATCCGGTTCCCCATCACGATGTATCGCGAGAAGTCCCGTCAGAAACCCAAGCCGGAGGATGCCGGCGAGGATTACAAGCCGGAATATGAAACCTACACCGAGCTGGAAACGCTCAACAGCATGGTTCCCATCTGGAAGCGTCCCAAGAGTGAGGTAAAGGACGAGGACTATAACGAGTTCTATAAAAACAAGTTCATGGATTACTCTGACCCGCTGCGGGTCATTACCAGCCGTACCGAGGGCACGGCTACCTATACGGCGTTGCTGTTCATTCCCGGCCGCACTCCCTATGACTACTACACCAAGGAGTACGAGAAGGGCCTGGCACTGTACGCTTCCGGCGTTATGATCATGGAGAAGTGCGCTGACCTGCTGCCGGACTACTTCAGCTTTGTCAAGGGCGTGGTAGACAGCGAAGATCTGAGCCTGAATATCAGCCGTGAAACGCTGCAGAAAGACAGCCAGTTGAAGCTGATGCGCAACAGCCTGGAGAAGAAGATCAAGAATGAGCTGCACGCCATGCTTGTGAATGATCGTGATAAATACGAAACGTTCTGGAAGGCATTCGGCCGCCAGATCAAGTTCGGAATCTACGGTGACTACGGCATACACAAGGATCTGCTGGCCGATCTGCTGCTGTTCTACTCTGCCAAGGAACAGAAGTTGGTTACCCTGGATGAATATATCGAGAAGATGCCGGAAGACCAGAAGTGCATCTATTACGCAGCCGGTGATGACACCGACCGTCTGGGCAAGCTGCCCAACGCCCAGCTGGTTCTGAGCAAGGGATATGACCTGTTGCTGTGCACCGAGGATGTGGATGAATTCTGCCTGCAGATGATGCGGGATTACAAGGAGAAAGAGTTCAAGAACATCAACTCCGGTGACCTGGGTCTGGAAACCGAGGAAGAAAAGAAAGCCGCCGAGGAGACCGCTACTGAAAACAAGGATCTCTTCGAGGAAATCAAGAAAGCACTGGACGGTAAAATCAAGGATGTGAAGGTCAATCCCACACTGCAGGAGCATCCGGTGACACTGTCCAGCGAAGGCGGCATCTCTATGGAGATGGAAAAAGTTCTGCGCAAGATGCCGAATGGTGAAGGCATGGAAAGCACCAAGGTGCTGGAACTCAATCCGGCCCATGAGGTCTTTGCTGCCTTGAAGGCCGCTCACGAAGCGGGCGATACCGAAAAGGTCGGAAAGTATGCAGAACTGCTGTACGATCAGGCATTGCTGATTGCCGGTCTGCCCATCGAAGATCCGGTGGCTTATGCACAGCTTGTCTGCAGCCTGATGAAATAATGCGGATCAGTTAATAAGGAGCCGGGAAGTGAAATCCCCGGCTCCTTTTTGCGAAACAAAGGCTTTTTGATTAAAAATTGTTTGCCGCGAAGCAAAAAATGTGCTATTCTAATAATAAGGACAAAAATGCTGCTTTTTACAGCGGGAGCCAATTCAGCCAAAGGAGTTCATGATGGTTTCGGAGTATACCTATTGTCCGCAGACAGATTTTTTTATTGAACGCCTGGACCGAAACAACGGGTTCGATATGCCCAGTTTCCATATCCATCACAAGTTTGAAATATATTATGAAATCGCCGGAACACGCCGGTATTTCATTGAAGATTCCGCTTACATTGTGAATGCGGGCAGCGTGGTACTCATCGGGGAAAACCAAATTCATAAGACGGCCTCGCTGGGGGATTCTCCATCCAGTCGTATTGTGTTGAATTTCAGCAGGGAATACCTGGAAAAAGTGGCGTCTGCTTTCCCGGAAGTGGACTTCTTTTCTTTCCTGACAGAGGAACACAACCATCTGCTTTCCACAATTTCCGTAAAACAGCAAAATCATATCCAGAATATGCTGCAGCGGATGTTATCGCTGGAAGGGGATACATCCAAGGAAAGCGAAGCCATGCGCACAATGCTGTTGGGAACACTGCTTCTGGAACTCAAGGAACTGTGCCGACAGCAACAGGAGCAGGGGGGAGAGAAGGGCCGCGTTTCCAATCATATTGTGGACCAGATACAGGCATATATTGCGCAGCATTATGCAGAAAAGCTGACCCTGACCGGAATCGCCAAACAGTTTTATATCAGTCCGTATTATCTGAGCCGGCTGTTTAAAAAGTCTACGAACCTGACCCTGATTGAGTATATCAACGGTGTGCGTATCAAAGCGGCACAGAACCTGATTGAAAAATCAGGCGAGAGTATTACCGAGGTGGCAGGAAAAACCGGATTTATGACAACGGCGCATTTCCGTCGGGTTTTCAAAGATGCGACCGGTCTTTCGCCGCAGCAATACCGCCAGTATTATAAACGCGTCAACAAATAAAAATCGCCTTCGGCTCTTTGCTTAAGCCGAAGGCGATTTTTTTATAGCGTTTCCGATTTTCCGTGTCGCTTTAAGAATGCCCGGTATTCCCGGAACCAGCACTGCGGGCAAAGGCTTTGGTATTCCACGTTGTCTACCGTGTCAATAGCAACTTGCGCCCCTTCAAATACAAATTCTCCGTTGACTTTCCGTCCGTTGCAGATGGCTTTGCGGCCGCAAGCACAGATGGTTTTGAGTTCCTCGATGGTGTGGGCCAATTCCAGCAGGCGGGTAGAGCCGGGAAAGCCGCGCATCATAAAATCCGCCCGCAAGCCGTAGCAAATCACCGGAATACCAAGATCTACGGTTACCCGAAACAGCTGTTCTGCCTGGGCAGGCGTGAAGAACTGACTTTCGTCGCACAGAACACAGGCAGGGGCGCCGTGGGCGGCCGTATCGGCCTCCACCAGCTTCACAACGTCCATCTCTGGCGTGACAAGCACATTTACTTTACAACTGATCCCTAGGCGGGAAACGATAGAATCCTGCCCCTTGGTATCTATGGCAGGTTTCAGGATCAGAACTCGCATACCGCGTTCTTTGTAGTTGTAGGCTACCTGCATCAGGGCGGTGGTTTTGCCGCTGTTCATTGCACCGTAGCGGAAGTACAGCTTTGCCATGGGGCATATCCTCCGTTAATCTTTGTTGCGAAGCCGGTAGCCAAGACTCATCAGGCTGTCGCCAAGGTGGACATTTTCCACGGTCAGTTCCGGGTACTCCACCGACAGGTCGTAATGGCTGAAATTCCAGACCCCCTGAATTCCATAGGAAACCAAATCGCCGGCCAGATCAATCGCGCTTTGGCGGGGAACACACAGAACCGCCACGGCGGGGTGATGCTGCGCACAAAAGGACGCCAGATCCTGTAAAGGCAAAATGGGGACGCCGCACATCTCCTTGTCAAACAGATCAGGGTTGATGTCGAACACGCCGATCAGGCGATACCCGTTGGTATCGCGGCTGATAAAACTGGAAACGGCAGACCCCAGATGACCGGCACCGATCAGGATGGTGGGCAAGCGCTCACCATCGCCAAAAAGAAGTTTTCCGATTTCGGCGCGCAGAACGTCTACTTTATAGCCGATGCCCTGCTGACCGAATCCACCGAAACAATTGAAGTCCTGCCGAACCTGGCTGGCGGTGGTGCCCATCATGTGGGCGAGTTCGCTGGATGAGATTTTTTCCTTGCCGTCAGCGGACAGATTGGTGAGATAGCGGTAGTATTTCGGCAACCGCTTGATGACCGGCAGGGACACTTTGTTTTGAACTGCCATGAAGCATTACCTCGCAATAGGCCGGCAGAATTTCTGCGCGGCGAAATTCCCAATACACAATTTTATAATTTATTATAAATACTCTCTGTGAAATTGTCAATTTTTTATCTAAGTTTTTTACAAAAGTGTTTCATAATCCCGCCTTGCAGCAAAGACAAGACAATTTTATTGCGATTCCGGCCTATATAGAGGCTGCAATCTCAAAAGCGCAGGATTTTTGCAGGGGTGAACGTATAGAAAGGCTGGCACAGGGCATACTTGCGGAAAACGCGTCAACAGGGAAGGAGCTGCTGCATTATGCAACCCACTGCAAAAAAGAACAGAGAAAAGGTTGATCTGAACCCTACCGAGAGCGCTGCGCTCAAGCGCCTGGAGCACGACCTGATTACGGAAGATGGTATTATTCCTGCTACAAAAGGGCGTCATGCCATCCATTGTCTGACGGTAATCGGAACCATTGAAGGACATTCCCTCGCACCGGACAATCAAAAAACCACCAAGTACGAGCACGTAATTCCGCAATTGGTGGACATTGAGGAAGATCCCGAGATTGAGGGACTGTTGGTCATCCTCAATACAGTCGGAGGAGATGTAGAAGCGGGATTGGCACTTGCGGAACTGATCGCCGGTGTCAGCAAACCCAGCGCGACCCTGGTTTTGGGGGGCGGACATTCCATCGGGATTCCGCTGGCCGTTTCAGCCCGGCGCAGCTTTATCGTCCCCACGGCCACCATGACGGTGCATCCGGTGCGACACTCCGGGATGGTACTGGGGGTTCCGCAGACGTTGCGTTATTTTGAGCAGATGCAGGAGAGAATTGTAGGGTTTGTGGCCGGCCATTCCGGAATTACGGCGCGACGGTTCACCGCGCTGATGCACAATACCGGGGAACTGGTTATGGATATGGGAACCGTTTTGGACGGACGCCAGGCCGTGGAGGAAGGACTTATTGATGAACTGGGCGGTTTATCGGACGCACTGCGCTATCTTTACCGTGAAATTGAGGGGAAAAAATAAGCAAAATAGCCAACGCAGGTGGAAAATCCAAACCGCATTTTTCATTTACAACCCTCTGCATTCGTGATAAAATAAAAACTGAGTATTCGTTTGGCCCAAGGGCCGACTTGTTCTATAGAGAATGTAAACAGAGGGGTACTATTCAGCATGGCACAATCTCGTTCCAGTAAAAGTCGTACTACAAAAAAATCTTCGACCAGTCGAAGTTCTTCCTCCCGTTCCCGCAATGCGGGAACCCGTTCGTCCTCGTCCCGCGGTAAAAAGACGATGTCCCGCCGCGCGCAGCGGCGGGCCGAAACGCCCAACTTGCTCCGCAGTGTTCTGCTGGCGGGGCTTGGTCTGCTTTGCGTTGCCATGGTGCTTGTGCCAGGGCAAAATATCTGGAAAACAATGCGCGGCGGCCTTTTTGGAATCTTTGGCATAATGACCTATCTTTTGGGGCCTTTTCTGTTGTATCTGGCGTATCTGCTGGCATCCGGCTATCGGGTTGGCCTGTTCGCGGGCAAAGTGGTTCTGATGGGGACACTGTGCGCCAGTGTTCCGGTGGTATTTTCCAAGGTGTCGGTCAGTGAGGCCAACGCTTGGGAAGTCATCAAGATGCTTTTTATGCGCGGTCAAAGCGGTTTTTGGGAAGGCGGCGTCCTCGGCGCACCGATCGGCGCTTCGTTGCTGGCGCTGTTTGGGCGGCCTGCTTCCAATTTCGTTATGCTTCTGGTGTTTGCCTTGGGGCTGATGGTGTTTTTTGCTATCACTCCGGTGGATGTGGTGGAGTTCCTCAATGGACAGTATCACAAGGTGCAGCAGGCCCGGGCGGAGCGGGAGGCCGCAGAGTCGGCCTACGATACCCAGCTTTTTGGTGGCCAGCAGGAGGAAGAACCCATTGAAAATCTTACGGGAACGCTTCCGGATGCACCGCGCCGCCAGCATCCCGCGTATGATGTGATCGCGGATACCGGGCGGATTCCGCAGCCGATGTCTGCCGCGCCGGCAAGCAATGGAAAAACGGCACCTGTAATGCCGGATCTCTCCGGGCTGGGCGCATCGAGAGCTTCGTTTGATGTGGATCTGGGACCGCGGCCTGAAACACAGGCGCTGAAGCACGCTGTGGAACACGATCCGCTGGAGCCGGTCAATATCGGGCCGGGCGGTACCTTTGGTATGGACCCGCTATCGCATCTGTCGGGTTCTCAGCGTTTTCATGCTCCCAAGCAGGAACCCCAGCCGGCAGCGGCTCCGCAGGAAGATTTTGAACTGAAGCTGCAGGCTGCAGAACCGGTCCAGACGCCGGAAACCGGTGATGAACTGGATTCTTTGATCAATCGTGCGGTCAGCGGCCATGATCCCTATTACGGCGCGCAGGATTATACTCCGCCGGAAGAAGAGCAGAACTTCTCGGTGCCGCTCCAGCCCCAGTCGGAAGGTTTTGATACACCGTTGGTACCGGTAACACCGGAACCAACCGCGGCACGGACGCAGGGGGATACCGTCGTATTCTCTCCGGAAGAACTTTCTGCAAGGGCCGTCGGCGGAGCAATCCCCACGCTGAACGGCAGCTTTGACGTGGGCCAGGCAGCCAGCGCTGCATGGCAGTCAGGACGTCCGCTCTCGGAATTGCTGGATACTCAACCGGTACCGGCCCAGCCTACGGAAACGGAACGTTCTTATATTGTACCCCAGCGCGGGGAAGCCGCTCAGCTGCAGGTAAGTACCGCTGTGGGGAACTCGGCATCGGCTCCGATTCATACGCCGCCCTCGGCGGCAAAGGCTGACCCGGCAGCATTGCAGCTGGCCAATGCATCCAAAGAGCCGCCGAAGCCCTACTGTTATCCGTCCTTGAATCTGTTTAATGCAACGCGCCCGGAAGATGAAGCCGGCGCTGCGCGTGAGATGAAGAAAAACGCCGATACGCTCGTGAATACACTGGAAAGTTTCGGCGTGAAAACCAAGATTCTCGATATCTGCCGGGGACCTTCGGTCACGCGGTATGAGCTGCAGCCGCAGGCCGGCATCAAGGTCAGCCGGATCACGAGCCTGGCAGATGATATAGCTCTGAACCTTGCTACAGCAGGGGTACGCATTGAGGCGCCGATCCCCGGAAAACCGGCGGTCGGCATCGAAGTACCGAATAAGATCCGCTCCACGGTGAACATCCGTACCGTATTTGAGTCCCAGAATTACATCAATATGCGCAGTCCGCTGACGATGGCCCTTGGCAAGGATATTGCCGGGACAGCGCAGGTGGCGGACCTGTGCAAAATGCCGCACTTGCTGATTGCAGGCTCTACCGGCAGCGGTAAGTCTGTGTGCGTCAACTCCATCATCATCAGTTTCCTGTTCCGGTCCGGTCCGGAGGATGTAAAACTCATCCTGATCGACCCCAAGGTCGTAGAACTGGCTGAGTATAACGGAATTCCCCATCTGCTTATGCCAGTGGTTACGGAACCGCGGAAGGCTGCCGGTGCGCTGGGGGCCAGTGTGGCAGAGATGGAGCGCCGCTATAAACTCTTTGCAGAGAATAATGTGCGCGAGATCAAAGCATACAACAAATTGGCGGCCCAGACAGGACTGGAACATCTGCCGTATATCGCCATCATCATTGACGAGTTGGCGGACCTTATGATGGTGGCAGGCAAAGAGGTAGAGGATTATATCTGCCGTATTGCGCAGAAGGCGCGTGCGGCGGGCATCCACCTGATCGTTGCTACCCAGCGTCCCAGCGTGGACGTTATCACGGGTCTGATCAAAGCCAATATCCCCAGCCGTATTGCCTTTGCGGTTTCCAGCCAGATCGATTCCCGGACCATTCTGGATTCCTCCGGCGCAGAAAAGCTGCTGGGCAACGGTGATATGCTGTTCCTGCCGGTGGGCGCTGCCAAACCGGTACGTGTACAGGGCACCTTTGTCACCGATGAGGAAATCGGTGCCGTGTTGAGTTTTATCAAGTCTACTTCTTCTTCGCAGTATGATGAAGAAATGATCGCCGAAATGGAACGTCGTGCTGTAGCGGAAAAGGGCAACAAAAAGGGCGAGGATGACGGCGACGGCAATGGCGCACTTGATCCGATGTTTGAGCAGGCAGTGGAGTGCGTTATTGATGCCGGACAGGCATCCACGAGTCTTTTACAGCGCCGCTGCAAGCTGGGATATGCCCGTGCGGCCCGTATCATGGACCAGATGGAGCAGGAAAAAATCATCGGTCCCTATGAAGGAGCCAAACCGCGCTCTGTACTGGTGACCCGGGCGCAATGGCAGGAGCGTAAACTGAATGGGCAGTACGAGGAAGCGTAAGCGCCGGCGTCGGCGCAGTTGGCGCGCGGGGGCAGGTCTTCGCCGGACGATTGCCATTGTGGCGGCACTGCTGTTGGCAGCATTTGCCTTTGTGATTGAATGTCACGGAGGACAGGGGGGCATCCCTACCTGGTCTGAGCTGTACACAACCCTGGGAGTCCCGACCGACGGTCCTGATGCACAGTTGCTGGCAGACAGCCGGACGACGGTATCGGTGCTGGACGTGGGGCAGGGCGATGCTGTGCTGATCGGTCAGGACGGGCAATACTGCCTGGTCGATACCGGTACATCCGAGTCACAGGATGCACTGGTGCGCAGTCTTCGCCAGGCGAATGTAACCGAGCTGGACTATCTGATTTTGACACACCCCCATGCCGATCATACCGGCGGTGCACTGGCAATACTGGAAAATCTCCAGGTAGAGGAGTTGCTGCTGCCGGTGTGGATAACGGAAGATGGTACTGATCCCTGGCCCCGCGGTTTGCTGGAGCAGGCTGCAGCTGATGGTACGATAGTGACCGAAGTGGAAGAAGGGGAACGGTATGCCCTTGGCTCCGGTACAGTGAATATACTGCAGGGCGGGAGTGCCTGGATGGAAAATGCAGACGATGCCAACAACGGCTCACTTTGTCTGCTGTTTGAAGCAGGAACATTCCGGTATCTGGCTACGGGTGACGCCGAAGAGGCTTCAGAACAGGCCCTGGTGGACCGGTATGGCACAGGGCTTGCGTCCGTGCTGTATAAGGCTGGCCACCATGGATCTTCCACTTCCAGCGGAGAAACGCTTTTGTCGGTTGTGCGGCCGCAGGCGGCTGCGATCAGCTGTGGAGTGGACAATGAGTACGGTCATCCCAATGCGGCGGCATTGCGCCGCCTTACCGATATTGGTGCGGAAATATATCGGACTGACACAATGGGAACCGTTACATTTACTTACGAAAATGGAGTGTTGAGCGCTGTAACCTCCCGCGAGGAACTGGATGCGGCAGCCTGAAACACCTTCGTTTACAATAGAGGGAGCGTAAAAGATATGAAGATTACTGAGCAGTTCAAAACAAAGCGGTGCGTGTTTTCCATTGAATGTTTTCCCCCTAAGCAGACAACACAGATGGAAAAACTGCGTGCAACTCTGCACGAAATGAAAAAACTGGAACCGGATTTCATCAGTGTTACTTTTGGTGCAGGCGGTTCCGCTGGGGGCGTTTCTACCGTTGAAGTGGCAGACCTGATCCAGAATGAGCTGGAGATCCCGGCGCTGGCTCACCTGATTTGCATGGGAAATGACCGCGAACGAGCGGCTGGAATTCTGGATGCGTTGGAAAAAGTTGGGGTACATGATGTGCTGGCGCTGCGGGGCGACCGCACGCCCAGCCGTCCGGAAAGCCCTGATTTTGTACATGCCAGTGATCTGACCGCATTTATCAAAGAATACAAACCGGATTTCTCGGTGCATGGGGCTTGCTATCCTGAGGGACATCCCGAAGCGGAAAATCTTCGGAAGGATGTGGAAAATCTTTGCATCAAACAGGCTGCCGGTGCCGAACATCTTGTGACCCAGCTGTTTTTTGACAATATGCATTTCTACCGTTTCCTCAATCTGGCGCGCCGTGCAGGAATCACTCTTCCGGTTTCTGCAGGTGTTATGCCGATCGTCAAGCGCAGCCAGATCGAGCGTACGGTAACCCTTTCTTCGGCCAGCTTGCCTTCGGATTTCACGCGTATGATTTCCCGCTGGCAGGATGATCCCGCCGCGCTGTATGACGCCGGAATCGATTACGCGGTGCGTCAGCTGCGGGATCTCATCGAGGGCGGCGCAGATGGTGTGCATCTTTACGCCATGAACGATGCCGTGGTGGCCGAAAAGGTCTACGAAGGCATCCGGGATCTGCTGTAATGGTACGGCCGAAACCGGAGCGCATTGATCGCGCAACCGCATTGCGTTATATGGGAGCGGTGGGTTGGCAGCCGGATGAAGCCTCCGCAGCATTGCTGGACAAGGCAGAGCAGCAGCTTTTTTCGGTTGCAACGCCGAGAGCCGCATGGCGCATTCTTCCCAGGGAGGCTGTTTCCCTGCAAAATCGAGGAAAGGATCTCCAACGACATTTGCAGGGATGCGAGGAGGTCCTTGTTATGGCTGCCACACTGGGCAGTGAGGTGGACACGCTGCTGCGACGTTTGGAACTTTCGGACATTGCACTGGCTGCAACGGCTGATGCGATGGCGTCGGTAATGCTTGAACAGGTCTGTGACGCACTGGAAGATGAATTGCGCGTGGATTTACAAAATTCGCATCGCTACCTCACCGGTCGGTTTGCGCCGGGGTATGGTGATTGCCCGCTGGAACTCAACGATGAAATTTGTCTGGCAGCGGATAGTGTGCGCGGCTGCGGCATTGCCGTGACGTCCCAGCATCTGCTGGCCCCCCGCAAAAGCACTACCGCGCTTTTGGGGGTGGCAGACCACCCGGTTACAGGGACGCTGGCGGGGTGTACGACCTGCCACCTGCGGGAAACCTGTATCTTCCGCAAAAAGGGAACCACCTGTTTTGCCAAAAACTGATATGCCTACGAGGGGGACTGCCTGTGCAGATCGAATCAATATTTGAGCGCCGCCGTTTTGTGTTTCTGGACGGCGCTATGGGAACCCAACTGCAAAAACGTGGATTAAAAGTCGGACAAAAACCGGAACTGGCGGCTTTGGAAATGCCGGAGGTGCTGACGTCCATTCATGCGGAGTATGTAACTGCCGGAGCGGATCTGCTGCTGGCCAATACCTTTGGGGCCAATGCCCGCAAACTGGCAGGCACAGGCTACAGTGTGGCGCAGGTTGTAGAAGCCTCGCTGGCATGTGCGCGAAAAGCGGCCGAAGAATCCGGTGCGCTTGTGGGACTGGATATCGGTCCGTTAGGGGAACTGCTGGCGCCGGCGGGAACGCTGCCTTTTGAGGATGCGTACGACGCGTTTGCGGAAATCGTCGGGGCCGGTGTGCAGGCGGGGGCCGACTTTATATTCCTGGAAACGATGACAGACCTGTATGAACTGAAAGCCGCCATTTTGGCCGCCAAGGAGCACAGTCAGCTGCCGGTATTTGTTTCCATGAGTTTTGAAAGCCGGGGCCGCACGTTTACAGGATGTACCGTTGAGAGTTACGGTGTAACAGCGGCGGGTCTGGGGGCGGACGCCATCGGCATTAACTGCTCCCTGGGACCTGCCGAAATTCTGCCGTTTGCCAAAAGACTCTGCCGCACTGTGCCCGCTGGAATACCGGTGTTTGTTAAGCCGAATGCAGGACTGCCGAACCCGGACGGCTCCTACAATCTGAATGCCGAAGAATTTGCCCGGGAAATGCAGGCGTATGCAGCCATAGGCGTTTCTATGGTAGGCGGCTGCTGTGGTACCACGCCGGAATACATTGCCAGACTGTACGATACTTTTGCTTTGCTGACACCGGCGCAAAAAGTCCCGGTGCGCCGCAGCTGTCTGTGCACACCGGTGCGTTTTGTGGAAGTGGATGGCATCACGGTTGTGGGAGAGCGGATCAATCCTACGGGCAAAAAGCGGCTGCAGCAGGCGTTGCGGGAAGGCGACAGCGCGTACCCCTGTACGCAGGCGGTTGCGCAAGCGGAAGCCGGGGCACAGATACTGGATGTAAATGCCGGTTTGCCCGGTATTGATGAGGCGGCAACGCTGGAGCGCTTGGTTCGTGATCTGCAGGCCGTTACAGATCTGCCCCTGCAGCTGGATTCTTCCAGCCCGGAAGCACTTTCCCGTGCACTGAGAATTTATAATGGCAAGCCGATTGTCAACTCGGTAAATGGCGAACAAAAAACGCTGGATGCCATTTTGCCGCTGTGCAAAAAATATGGCGCTGCCGTGGTAGGGCTGACCCTGGACGAAGCAGGAATACCCACCAGCGCAGAGGGGCGTTTTTCCATTGCCAAAAAGATTGTGGCAGCCGCTGCAGCTGCAGGGATTCCCAAAGAGGATATATATATCGATTGCCTTACACTGACGGCCAGCGCCCAGCAGGAAGGTGCAGCCCAGACGCTGCAGGCTTTAACGCGCTGCAAGCAGGAACTGGGTGTGCGTACCGTGTTGGGAGTATCCAATATCAGTTTCGGTCTGCCATGCCGTGGGTATCTGAATACCACGTTTCTTACGATGGCGATGGCAGCAGGCCTTGACCTTGCCATCATGAACCCCAACACGCCGGAAATGATGGCGGCTGTACGCGCATACCGGGTGCTTACAGCACAAGACAAGCAGAGTGCCGACTATGTGGCGGCATATGCGGATGTTCAGATCCAGACCCAGCAGGTGAGCAAAGCCGCCGAAGCAACGCAATCCGAACAACCGGCAGGAGATGCGTTGTTTGATGCTGTGCGTCGTGGACTGAAAGCGGAAGCCTATGCGGCTGCAAAGGCGGCCCTGGCGGTTCGGGAACCATTGGAAGTGGTCAATGCATCTTTGATCCCGGCCCTGGATGCGGTGGGAGATGGCTTTGAAAAAGGAACGGTTTTTCTGCCGCAGTTGCTGCAGGCAGCAACTGCGGCCCAGGCGGCTTTTGAAGAAGTTAAAGCAAAAATTGCCGCGCAGGGGCAGCCTCAGACCGGCGGCAAAGGCAAAATTGTTGTGGCAACCGTCAAAGGCGACGTGCATGACATCGGCAAGAATATTGTCCGGGTTATTTTGGAAAATTACGGATATGATGTGCTGGATCTGGGACGGGATGTTCCTCCGGAGCGTGTGGTAGAAGCTGTACGCACAACGGGCGCCAGATTGGTGGGATTGTCGGCACTCATGACCACAACCGTCCCTAATATGGAAGCGACCATTGATGCGCTGCACAATGCCGGGCTGGATTGTAAGGTCTGGGTAGGCGGCGCAGTGCTGACTCCCAGCTATGCAAAAGAAATCGGCGCAGATTTCTATTGCAAAGATGCCAAGGCCAGTGCAGATCTGGCGAAGCGTATTTTGGGATAATACGAATTCTTCAATATTGCAGACCGCCGCCCTCTTGCAGGGCGGCGTTTTTTATGGTATTCTTGTACAACAAAGCATCCAAAGGTGCCCGGGACCCTGTGTGGTTGGCCGGGAGAATAGGGAAGCAGGTGCGAAACCTGCGCGGGACCGCCGCCGTAATGGCAGAGCCTGAACCCAACCTCATGTCACTGCAAATTTGAATTTTGCGGGAAGACGCGGGTTCGGACGATGACGCCAGAGCCGGAAGACCTGCCTTTAGGATTCATACTGCCGGGTAAAACGAGATAAACCTTCGTGTTACCGGGTGCAGGACCCGTGCTGCGGACGGACTAAACGTTGGCGCGGAAAACAAAGGTGCATCGTGTTTTGATGGGCGCTTTGTTTCAGTATGGGTCTGTCCGGCTGTTACGGTCGGGGCAGACCTTTTCTTTTTGCGGTGCAGAGGAGAATGGTTTACAGAATCAGTAAGGAGCGACTCATGAGAAAAAATGTTCTACGACGTAATGCTGCACTGGCAATCGGATGTGTGCTGTTGCTTTGCGCCTGCAGCCAACCGGCAACTTCTGCCACTGCATCGCTGGATACTGCACAGGCAACGCCTGAAGAAGCAGGCCATTACCCAGTTACAATCACTAACTATGATTTTGCCGGTGAGGAAATCAGCTATACGTATACGCAGGCTCCGGAGCGGGTGATTGCAGTCTACCAGGGGTCCATTGAAACCATGATTGCATTGGGCCTGGAAAATCATGTTATTGCCAGCTATGGTCTGGATAACGAAGTAAAAGAGGAATGGAAAGCCGGCTTTGCAGAAATGCAGTACCGGGAGGATGTATTTGCTCCCGATAAAGAAACCGTCACCATGCTGCAGCCGGACATGATCCTTTCCTGGGGGTCCTTGTTCAGTGACAAAATGTTGGGAGATGTGCAGACCTGGAATGAAAAAGGTGTGGCCACCTATATGAATTCCAATACTCGCCCGGGTGGGCATGCCAGAACCCTCGAAAATGAATATACGGATATTTTGAATCTTGGAAAAATTTTTGATGTAGAGGAGAAAGCCCAGCGCATTGTAGAAGAGATGAAAACTGAAATTGCCCGCGTATTGGAAGCAGTGGATGGGCAAAATCCTGTTCGTATTGCGGTGGTGGAACCGATGGAAACCGTGCTCAGTAACTATGGTGCCAATACGTTGGCGGGCGACATGGTCATGCAGCTTGGCGGTGAACTGGCCAATCCTGATGGAAAAGAAATGGGAAAAGAAGATCTTCTGGCCTGCGATCCTGAAGTGATATTTGTTGTGTATATGGCCTATTCCGGGGAAAATCCGGAGAGCGTGATCGCTGCGCAACTGGCTGCAATCGAGGATGACCCGGCGCTTGCCAGTCTTTCGGCTGTGCGGAATGGGCGCGTTTATCCGATCATGCTGGGCGATATCTATGCGGCCGGGCCCAGAGCTATGGATGGGATCCAAACGTTGGCGAAAGGAATGTATCCGGAGGCAATCGCGTGAAGGCGAAAAACATTACAGCCAGGCTGCGCAGCCGGAATGCAAGCAACGCCATTCTTCTGGTATTGTTTTTGCTTTTGCTTTTGTCCTTGATGGTTGCGGTTACCTTTGGAACTGTACCGCTTTCCCTGCAGGATGTTTACGGTGTACTTTATTATAAAGCGGTACAACTTTTGTCTGGGGGCTGCGCGCCGGAAAATCTGACCGCCGGGTCGGCATTGCACGATGTTGTGTGGCTGATTCGTCTGCCGCGCCTTGTGTTAGGGGCGGCAGTAGGGGCTGCCTTGGCGGTGAGCGGCGTGGTTATGCAGGCAGTAGTCAGGAACCCCCTGGCAGATCCCTATGTTCTGGGAATTTCATCCGGGGCTTCTCTGGGGGCTACGCTGGCAACCCTGTTCGGAGTCGGTGCGGTCTTTGGCACACGGTCCGTTGGCGCGATGGCCTTTGCAGGGGCCTTGCTTGTTTCCTTTGCTGTGGTTTTTCTGTCGAATCTTGGCGGTCGGGCCACTACGGTCAAACTGCTTTTGGCGGGGGCTGCGCTATCAGCCGTTTGCAGTGCTTTTTCCAATTTTGCCATCTACCTGCGGAATGACGATAACGCACCTGCACAAATCATTCGCTGGACCATGGGCGGTCTGGGGGCAGCCAACTGGCCGGGTACCTTTGTGCTGCTTGTGGCGACCATCGGCAGTGTGCTGTTTTTTACTACACAGAGCAGGGTACTGAATCTCATGCTGCTGGGGGATGACTGCGCCATGACGTTGGGAACGGATCTGCATAATCTGCGTATCCTTTATCTGGCGGTGACTTCTTTGCTGATCGGTCTTTCGGTATACAATGCAGGCACCATCGGATTTGTGGGCCTTGTGGTTCCGCACGGTGTGCGGCTGCTGCTGGGGTCTGATCATCGGCGTCTTGTGCCAACCGCTGCTTTGTGTGGTGCGATTTTTCTTGTATGGGCAGATGTGGCCTGCCGGACGTTGATGCCCGGAAATGAAATCCCGATCGGGATTTTGACTTCGCTCCTAGGCGCGCCGGTATTTCTTGTTTTGATGGTACGGCATCGTTACGGTTTTGGGGGTGCTTCCCAGTGACAACGATCGAAACACGGGATTTGAGTGTGACACTGGAAGGCAGAACGATTCTGGAACACATTCATATGACTGCAGGAAAGCAGCAAATCATAGGGATCATTGGCCCCAACGGAAGCGGAAAAAGCACCCTGCTCAAATGCATTTACCGCGTGCTGCAGCCAACAGGAGGAGCAGTTTTGTTGGAGGGGCGGGAACTGCGCAGCTATTCGGCGCGGCAAAGTGCACAAAAACTGGCTGTTGTTGCACAGCACCATGCAACCAATTTCGATCTTACGGTTCTGGAAGTGGTGCTGATGGGGCGGTCCCCGCATAAGCATCTGCTGGAAAATGACAATGCAGAGGATTATCGCATTGCAAGGGAAGCTCTTCGTACCGTGGGTATGGCGGAGCAGGAAGAACGTGTTTTTTCCACTCTTTCGGGCGGGGAACAGCAGCGCGTCATTCTGGCTCGTGCGCTGACGCAGCAAACGCCTTGCCTGATCCTGGACGAACCCACGAACCATCTGGATATTCAATACCAACTCCAGATGATGGCACTGCTTCGCTCCATTGACCGTACGGTAATTCTGGCGGTGCACGACCTCAATCTGGCTGCGTCGTATTGCGACTATCTGTATGCGTTACAAAATGGCAGGCTGGCAGGAAGCGGACCACCGCGCACACTGCTCACGCCGGATTTTATCGAAAGAGTGTATCATGTGCAGGCGCGTGTTGGCACAGATGAGGACGGGTTTCCTTATGTTGTGTATTGCCCTTTACGAAAGGAGAATCCAATATGAAACGAGCGTTACTCTGTGTCAGCTTCGGCACGACGGTGGAAAATGGCCGTGCCGATCTGATGGCGGTGGAGAATGCCTTGCAGGCATCGGCACCCGACTATCGTTTTGCGCGTGCGCTGACAAGCCGAATCATCCGCAAACGGCTGGCTTCACGGGGAGAGCATGCAGACAGTCTGCCGGAGGCCCTGGAAACACTGCTCGCAGAAGGGTATACACACGTGGCAGTACAACCCACGCACTTGCTTTACGGATATGAATACGATAAAATAAGAGCCGAAATTGCTCCGTATACCCACCGCTTTGAACGGCTTGCTTTGGGAAGACCGCTGTTGGCAGATACCGATGATCTGCAAAAGGCTGCGGAGATTTTGTGCAATACGTATCCGGAACAGAACGGCGAAGCCCTTGTCATGATGGGACATGGAACCGAACATTTTGCAGGAATCGTCTATCCTGCCATGCAAAGTGTATTTGCTTTACAGGGGAGATCGGACGTATTTGTGGCTACGGTAGAAGGCTGGCCTGCACTGCAACAGATCCTGCCGCAGATCCAAAGGGCCGGTTATCGAAAGGTTCACCTTGTGCCGCTGCTTCTGGTGGCCGGGGATCATGCCTGCCATGATATGGCGGGGGCGGAGCCGGAAAGCTGGAAAAGTCAGTTGCAGGCAGTGAGCATTTCGGTACGCTGCACGTTGGAAGGCCTTGGCAGGGTGCCGGGGATCCAGGCAATGTACTGTAACAAACTCAAAGAGATTCTGGTGTAAACAATGTCTTTTGATCATTCCATTCGCAGCGGTCAACGTCTGCTGCGCTGCGGGTATACCACCGGGACCTGTGCGGCTTTGGCAGCACAGGGGGCAGCACGGCTGCTTCTGACCGGGCAGGCACCGCAGGAAATCACGCTGCTTACCCCCAAGGGATGGGAAGTTTCGGTTTGCCCGGACCTTTGCCGGATGCAGCAGGGCGCCGCAGTATGCAGCATGCGGAAAGATGCAGGGGATGATGCGGATGTTACGGACGGTCTGCCCGTTACAGCCACCGTTACCCGTACAGATGCCACAGATATTGTTATAGATGGCGGCAAGGGGGTAGGTCGGGTAACCAAACCCGGCCTGGATCAGCCGGTAGGAGCTGCTGCCATAAACCATGTACCCCGGCAGATGATTTGGCAACAGGTGAAAGACGTTTGCCGTGAAACGGGATACAACGGTGGACTGTCGGTGATCATCAGCGTGGAAGGCGGCGAAGAAGCCGCACGACGCACATTCAATCCCCAGCTGGGGGTTGAGGGGGGCCTTTCCATTCTGGGGACTTCCGGTATTGTCGAGCCTATGAGCGAACAGGCAATTGTTGATACCATTGCACTGGAGATCCATCAGCAGGCAGCAGTTTCCAGGCAGCTGATCCTTACGCCCGGCAATTACGGTATGGACTTTCTGCACGGGCAGGGCTGGGACCGCCGCGGTGTCCCGGTTGTCAAATGTTCCAATTTCCTTGGGGAAGCATTGGACTGTGCCGCAATGGAAGGCACGGAGCAGCTTTTGCTGGTGGGGCACATCGGAAAACTCGTCAAAGTGGCGGGCGGTATTATGAACACCCATTCTCGTTATGCAGACTGCCGCACGGAGCTGTTTTGCGCTCATGCCGCAATGTGCGGTGCCGGCACGGCTGTCTGCTGCGCTTTGATGGAAGCAGCAACGGCAGATGCCTGCCTGGAAATTCTCAATGAGGCGGGGCTGGGTGATGCGGTCATGGATTCCCTCCTCTCCGCCATTCAACAACACCTTGAGCATCGCGTCGGCAATCGCTGCCAGGTGGGGGCGGCAGTTTTTTCCAATCAGTTCGGGTTGCTGGGCATCACGCCGCCCGCAAAGGAGATGTTGCAACAATGGTAGAATCTTCCCATCGTGGTATATTGTACGGTGTCAGTGTGGGACCGGGAGATCCTGAACTTATGACGCTGCAAGCTGTACGGAGGCTGCAATCCTGCCCGGTCATCGCTGCGCCTCAAACCAAAAGCGGGCAGATGCTTGCTTTGGAAATTGCACAGGGTGCAGTAGATTTGACCGGAAAAACCATCGTGCCGCTGCACTTTCCCATGTCCCGCAATGGGGATACCCTGCGGGAAGCGCATACCCAGGCAGCTGAAATGCTGCGCCACCATCTGGACGCTGGGCAGGATGTGGCAATGCTTAATCTGGGCGATGTATCTGTATATGCGACCTTCGGATATTTGCAGGAAATACTGCAGGCGGAAGGATACGAAACCAGAATGTTGGCCGGGGTACCAAGTTTTTGTGCATCTGCAGCACGACTGAATCAGCCGCTGACCGCCGGCATGGACGAACCTCTCACCATTGCACCAGGTGGGTCGGCAGACGAAGTGCTGGATAACGCAGGCAGTAAGGTACTGATGAAAACCGGGCGGCAATTGCCCCAGACACTGGCTGTGTTGGCAGCACATGGAAAACTGGAACACAGCGCCATGGTCTGCAACTGCGGACTGCCGAACGAGGAAGTATGGCCGGATTTATCGCAATACGAGGCAGCGCGTCCGGCCGGATATTTTGCTACGATCCTGGTGAAGGAGTAATCTATGGTTCATTTTGTGGGGGCCGGGCCGGGAGCGCCGGATCTGATCACGATGCGTGGTGCCGACTTGCTGCGCCGGGCGGACTGTATAATCTATGCGGGCAGCCTGGTCAATCCGGCGCTGCTGGCACTGGCCCGGGATGGCTGCACAATTTATAACAGTGCCGAAATGACGTTGGAGCAAGTACTGGAAGTACTGCAGGAGCAAGAAAGTCAGAATCATGAAACGGTCCGCCTGCATACCGGGGACGCCAGCATTTACGGCGCCATCCGCGAACAGATGGACGCCCTGGATCGGATGAAAATTCCATACGATGACACCCCCGGGGTTTCAAGTTTCTGCGGAGCTGCCGCGGCGCTCAATGCCGAATATACCTTGCCGGGGGTAAGCCAGACAGTGATTATTACGCGTCTGGCTGGCCGCACACCGGTTCCGCCGCGGGAATCACTGGCAGAGTTGGCGAAGCATGGGGCCAGTATGGTGGTTTTTCTTTCGGCGGGCCTGTTGCCGGAAGTTCAGAAGGAACTATTGCGGGGGGCTTATACAGAGAACACACCTGCCGCGCTGGTGTACAAAGCAACCTGGCCCGAAGAAAAAGTGGTGCGTTGCACGGTGGGAACACTGGCTCAAAGCGGAGCTTTGCATGGAATCCGCAAAACGGCGCTGGTGCTTGTGGGGGATTTTCTGCAAGCGACTGCCTATGATCGCAGCAAACTTTATGATCCTGATTTTACGACGGAGTACCGGAAAGGAAACCAGGCATGAGCATCGCCTGCCTTGCTTTTACTGAAAAAGGAATGAAACTGGCCCGGTTGCTGGCAAATGAACTGGGGGCCACAGCGGAGAGAAGCGGACATCCGCTCACGCTTCGGGCGTGGACAGAAAAGCATTTTCACAGCGACCGTGCTCTGATTTATGTGGGCGCTGTGGGGATTGCGGTGCGTGCGGTCGCGCCGTTTGTGCAATCCAAAACAACAGATCCGGCGGTAGTTGTAGTGGATGAATGTGCGCAATTTGCGGTCCCGCTGCTTTCCGGTCATCTGGGCGGAGCCAACGATCTTGCCCGAAAGGTGGCGAAGATTTGCGGGGCGCAGCCTGTTATTACCACTGCAACCGACAGCAACGGCATTTTTGCGGTGGATGAATGGGCACGATGCCAGCAATGCGCCGTGCTTCATGCGCCGCGAATCCGCAACGTTTCCGGTGCGTTGCTGGCCGGACAGCCCGTGCGCATCAAATCCGAAATGCCGGTTGAGGGAACGCCTCCGCAGAACGTGCACCTTGTAGAGGACGGACCGTATGATGTCTATGTTGGGCTTGCACCGCAGCCGGAGTCGGTTCTTTGGCTGGTACCGCAGATCGTTGTGCTGGGAATCGGATGCCGGAAAGCAACACCCTGCAGAGCGCTGGAAAACGCATTCACTGCTTTTGGCTTAACACCACAGGCTGTTTGTGCGGTGGCCAGTATTGACCTGAAGGCACAGGAAGGCGGTTTGCTGGAATTTTGCCGCAATCACGATTGGATGCTGCAAACCTATTCGGCAGCAGAACTTGCGCAGGCGGAAGGAACGTTCACACCTTCTGCCTTCGTGGAGAAAACCACGGGGGTGGACAATGTTTGCGAGCGTGCGGCGGTTCTTTGCAGTGGCGGAATATTGGTGAAACCAAAAACCGCCGGGGGTGGCATAACGTTGGCAGCAGCTGTAAAACCATACCGCATGGATTGGAGATTTCACAATGAATGGTAATTTGTACGTGGTAGGTCTGGGACCGGGCGATGCATCCATGTTGACCTGGCAGGCGCGTGCGGCACTGGCCGCATCGGATGTGCTGTGCGGCTACACGGTCTATGTGGAACTGGTAAAACCGCTTTTTCCGGAGAAGGAAACCTACACAACGGCGATGCGCGGCGAGATGGAACGCTGCCGCTGGGCGTTGGAAACAACAGCCGCCGGAAAAAACGTGGCGCTGGTTTGCAGCGGCGATGCCGGCGTATACGGTATGGCTTCGCCTGTGCTGGAGCTGGCAAAGGAATACCCGGATGTAAGAATTGAAGTGGTTCCGGGCGTGACGGCGGCGCTTTCCGGAGCTGCGGTTCTGGGGGCGCCTTTGGGGCACGATTTTTGTGTGATTTCTCTTTCGGACCTGCTGACGCCATGGTCTTTGATTGAAAAACGGTTGCAGTGTGCTGCGGCGGGTGATTTTGCATTGTGTCTGTACAATCCTGCATCACACCGGCGCCGGGATCATCTGCAGCGTGCGGTAGAGATTCTGCTTGCTGCAGGCAAAGCAGAAAACACACCCTGTGCCACAGTACGCAATATTGCACGCCCCGGACAGCAGGTACAATTTTATATGCTGGAGGAGCTGCGGGGGGCACCGGTCGATATGTTCACCACGGTTTTTGTGGGGAGCAGCAGTACCCTTCAGCAAGATTCCTGGATGATCACACCGCGAGGGTACCGTAAAAAATGAAGATTGTGGTTTTTTCCGGTACAACAGAAGGGCGCCTTCTTTCCTGTACGCTGGCAGACAGTGGTGTGCAGGTGACGGTTTGCGTAGCTACTGAATACGGGGAGACCGAACAGGGGAAGCACCCCGGGGTAACGGTGCGGACCGGACGCCTCACCAAAGAAGAAATGGAAATCCTTCTTTCCGGTCAGGACTTGTGTATTGATGCTACACACCCGTATGCCGTGGAAGTTACGCAGAACATTCGGGCCGCTGCACAACGTACAGGAGTTTTGTATAAGCGGCTGCGGCGCCCTGCCAGTACGCTGCCAGAGGATTGTATCGCGGTGGAAAATGTGCACCAGGCTGCCGATGTGCTTCGGCAGACAAAGGGCAATATCTTGCTGACGACAGGAGCAAAAGAACTGGCTGCCTTTACTGAACTTGGTACGCAACGTTTGTTTGCCAGGGTACTGCCGCTGGAAAGCAGCCTGGCCGCCTGTAAGGCTGCCGGTATTATGCCCTCACACATCATTGCGATGCAAGGGCCTTTTGGTGAAGAACTGAATACGGCGCTCCTGCGCCAGTTTTCGATTCACTTTCTTGTCACCAAAGATGGGGGCGCGCCGGGCGGATTTGAAGAAAAACTCGCGGCGGCACGGGCTTGTCACGCGCAGATGATTGTGATCTGCCGCCCGGAGGATGAAGGAGAACCCTACGAAGCGGTAGTGCATTTTTGTAAGGAGTGGATGGCACAATGCAGGTAAATTTACTGGCGTTGGGGGGCGGCACGGACGCCACTTTGACCCGGCAGGCAAGGCACGCGTTGTTGCAGGCACAGTGCATCGTAGGTGCGTCAAGGCTCTTGCAGCAATTGCCCGAAGGGTGTACTGTACACCGGGCATCGGCAACCAAGCCGCAAAAAATCCTCGAGGCGCTGCAGGAATCCGACTGTACACAGGCTGCTGTGGTTTATAGTGGAGATACCGGCTTTTATTCCGGTTGCCGTAATCTCATTCCGCTTTTGGAAAAAGACAAGATCCCTTACAAAGTTTATCCGGGAATCTCCAGTGTTCAGCTGTTTGCAGCGGCACTGCACCGCCCATGGCAGGACTGGACGCTGGTATCCGCCCACGGGGTGCAGTGCGATGCTGTGGCGGCGGTGATGCAGGGCAGTCCGGCATTTTTTCTTACCGGGGGCAGCCTGGGGGTACCGCAGCTTTGCAAACAACTTACAGAAGCCGGTTTGGGGGAACTTCCTGTGACAGTGGGAGAAAACCTGAGCTATCCTGATGAACAGATCGTGACCGGAACAGCGGCAGAAATGGCTGTGCGAAGTTTTGGGCCTTTGTGTGTATTGCTGGCGGAAGCAGCTCCGCAGCCACCGAAACGAGCCCCCGGCTGGCCGGATGATTGGTTTATCCGTGGAGAAGTGCCGATGACCAAACAGTTCGTGCGGGCCGCCGCTGTTGCGGCACTGGGGCCCAAACCGGGGCAAACGGTATGGGATGTAGGTGCCGGTACCGGAAGCGTCAGTATGGAACTGGCAGCGGCGGTGCAAGGTGCCCCGGTATATGCTGTTGAGTGTGAGAACGCTGCCCTTGCCTTGCTTGAAGAAAACCGTAAAAAACTGCATGCCTGGAATCTGCGTATTGTATCCGGAAAGGCTCCGATGGCTTTGAATGACTTGCCGGTGCCGGACGCTGTTTTTGTGGGCGGAAGCAAAGGGGAGATGGAAGCCATCCTTTCGGCAGCGTTGGAAAAAAATGCGAAAGTTCGTCTTTGTGTAAGTTGTATTGCGCTGGAAACACTGCAAACCGTGCTGCATTTTTGCCAGACACGAGGGCTTCAGCCCCGGGTCGTGCAGTTGTCGGTCAGCGATGCCCGGTCTATGGGGCGATTGCATCTGATGATGGCGCAGAACCCGGTATTTTTGGTAACGGTACATTGTGATGATTGAGTGTCTGATTACAGCCCCCCAATCCGGCGGCGGCAAAACGGTAATGACCTGCGCCCTGCTTGCGGCATTGCAGCAACAGGGTGTGGCACCGTGCGCGTTCAAGTGCGGTCCGGACTATATTGACCCGATGTTCCATCGCGCAGTTCTTGGCCTTGAAAGTCACAACCTGGATTTATTTCTTTCATCTGAAACAGATGTCTGCCAACTCTTTGCACGCTATGCGGCTGGTCATGGGGCGGCTGTCTGCGAGGGGGTCATGGGTTTTTACGATGGAGTCGGCGGAACAACCACGCGCGCCAGCGCCTGGCATCTGGCCGATACATTGGATTTGCCGGTCTTGCTGGTTCTGCGCCCAAAGGGCGCCAGCCTGACGTTGGCGGCTACCGTACGCGGTTTGCGGGATTTCCGCACAAACAGCCATTTGGCAGGAATTTTGCTGAATGAATGCAAACCCATGCTTTATCAGTCCCTGGCACCCATGCTGGAACAGGAAACCGGCCTGCCGGTTCTTGGGTATCTGCCGCCTATGGCGGAGGCAAAGGTCCAGAGCCGGCATCTCGGACTTTATACAGCCGGGGAAATTGCGGATCTGAACAAACGAATCAATGCCTTGGGCAAGCAAGCACAAAAGACGCTGGATTTGCCCGGAATCCGTAAACTTTGCAGCCGTCCTGCCCTGGTTTCGGAGAAAGAAAAACAGCCGGTTCCCTCACGGGTCCGCATTGCAGTGGCTCAAGACGAAGCCTTTTGTTTTTGCTATGAGGAAACATTGGACGCTTTGCGTCAGGCCGGAGCAGAACCGGTCTTTTTCAGCCCGCTGCGGGATGCGACATTGCCCCGAAACTGCAGCGGACTGTATCTGCCGGGGGGATACCCGGAATTGTATGCGCAGGAACTCAGCCGGAACGAGAAAATGCGAATTGCGGTAAAGCAAGCGCTACAACAAGGGCTGCCAGCTGTTGCCGAGTGCGGCGGCTTTCTTTATCTGGGGCAGACGCTGGAAGATGTGCAAGGTGTTTCCTGGCCAATGGCAGGCGCACTGCCAGGAAGAGGCATCCGAACGGAACATCTTGTCCGCTTCGGCTATGCGGAACTGAAAGCGCAGCAGGACAGTATGCTGTTCCGGGCAGGGGAAACAGTGCCCATCCATGCATTTCACTACTGGGACAGCACCTATAACGGTGGTGCCTGCACGGCCAGCAAGCCTGTTGGAAAGCGAAGCTGGAAATGCGGGATTGCCACAGACCGGTTGTTTGCTTCGTTTGCGCACTTATACATGGCGGGCACGCCACAATTGGCGCAGCGTTTTGCCGCTGCTGCGGAGCAGTATGAGAGGGAACAAAGCCTATGTCAGACCAGGAAGAATTGAATACGCTGCTGCGGAATATTGCAGAGCCGGATGAGGCTGCGCGCACGGCAGCGCAAAAACAATGGGCGTCCTGCGCAAAGCCGTTGGGAAGCCTTGGCTTGTTGGAAGATTCCTTGACTGAGATGGCGGCGTTGACAGGCAGTGCACAACTTGAACTGAAACCGCGCACGGTATTGGTTTTCTGTGCGGATAATGGTGTGGTGGCACAAGGGGTTTCCCAGTCCGGCAGTGAAGTGACCGGTATTGTGGCCCGCGCCCTGGCAGCCGGGCAGAGCAATGTTTGCCGTATGGCGGCACTGGCTTCCTGCAAGGTGCTGCCGGTGGATATGGGAATCCGGGATTTTGCCGGGGAAGCCGGGATTTTTTCCTGCCGGATCGGGAACGGAACGGCGGATATGACACAAGGGCCGGCCATGACCCGGGCGCAAGCGGCGCGAGCCATCCTTGGCGGGATCGATCTGGTGCGGCGGCAAAAACAAGAAGGGACCCGACTGCTGGCAACCGGTGAAATGGGTATCGGTAACACAACAACAGCCACTGCGGTGACCTGTGCTCTCCTGGGAAGAAGTCCTGCGGAACTGACAGGCCGCGGTGCCGGCCTGTCCGACGCGGGGCTTGCCCGCAAACGACAAGCCATTGAAACAGCCCTGGCTGTCAATGCGCCTGATGCAGCAGATCCTGTAGATGTGCTTTCCAAAGTGGGCGGATTCGACATTGCGGGGCTTTGCGGTGTGTTTTTGGGGGGCGCTTTGTACCGCGTTCCGGTGCTTGTAGATGGTGCCATCAGTGCAGCGGCAGCGCTTTGCGCTGTTCGTATGTGTCCGGGTGCTGCAATGGCTGTCTTTGCCACCCATCAAAGCGCAGAGCCGGCAGGAAAATTGCTTTTACAGGCTCTGAAAAAGCAGCCGTTGATTACAGCGGGTATGCGCCTGGGAGAGGGCACCGGGGCAGTGGCAGCCATGCCGCTGCTGGATATGGCGCTGGCCATTTACCAGGGCAGCACCTTTTCGGACTACGGAATGCAACCCTATACTCCACAGGGAGGTCTGTGATGCTGGCGGTGGTCATTGGCGGTTCGGGAAGCGGAAAAAGCGAGTATGCCGAGCGCATGGCGTTGCATCTGGCGGGGGAGCGGCCGAGGTTTTATCTGGCGACCATGCAGGTGTGGGACGAAGAATGTCAGGCACGCGTGCAACGGCACCGGAAGCAGCGGGCCGGGCGGGGGTTTGTAACCGTAGAATGCCCGAAACAGCTTGCCGGAATCCCGCGTGAGCAACTTGACCGAGAAGGCACAGTATTGCTGGAGGATCTTGGCAATCTGGTAGCCAATGAATTGTATGCGCCCGGGGCGGATGAGGAAAAAGCAGAGCAGGCTATTTGGCAGGGCGTTAAACACCTTGTGGCGGAAAGCCGTCACGTGGTTCTTGTTTCCAACGAAGTGAGCACCGGCGGTGCCGACTATGCAGGGGAAACCGAAAGGTATCTGCGATTGTTGGGGCGGCTGCATCAACGTCTGGCACAGCGGGCCGATGTGGTCTGCGAAGTGGCCGCAGGTTTGCCAATTTATTATAAGGGAAGGAAACTTGTATGATTGCAATGGAAACCATTGCCGTGGCGTTTGCCATGTTCAGTGCCATTCCGGTGCCACAGCCGACCTGGAATGAAAGAAATATGCGTTACGTGATGTGTGCATTCCCGCTTGTTGGCGTTGTGTGCGGCCTGGCATATTGTCTTTGGGCAGCTATATGCGGTTACTGGCCGGTTCCGGAATGGCTCCAAGCTGCCGGGTATTGCCTGGCACCGGTACTGATTACGGGCGGCATTCATCTGGATGGTTACGCCGATACCTGCGATGCGCTGGCCAGCTATGCAGAACCGGCACGAAAACAGGAAATCCTCAAGGACCCGCACTGCGGAGCTTTTGCATTGATCCGCGTATGCTGCTACTTTGTTGCATACTTTGCCTTGTGCGCTTCTCTTGAAATGGAGCGCCGTACACTGATTTGCCAGGGCTTGGGATTTGTACTGGAAAGAGTGCTCTCGGGGTGGGCGGTAGCTACCTTTCCCATTGCGAAAAACACCGGACTGGTACATACTTTTGCTACGGCAGCAGATCGGACAACTGTACGTCGTGTGCTGGGGGTACTGGCGGTGCTCCTGTGTCTGGCGCTTGCTGCGGCAGGCGGTATTTCCGGTGTTGCCATGGTGGCGGCGGCTTTGCTTGTTTTGTGGCGGTACCGTACGGTGGCTCTAAAGCAGTTTGGCGGCATTTCGGGGGATCTGGCCGGTTGGTTTCTGCAAAGGGCAGAACTTTGGATGCTGGCTGCGCTGGTTGTTTGCCACATTGTGGAGGGGACTGTATGATTTTTATCTTTGGCCCGCTTTATGCAGGGAAACGTGCGTTTGCCTGCAAGCTGCTGCACTGCCAGGAAGCGGAACTGAGCCGTTATGCCGTATGGAATGTACAGGAACGTGCAGCACAGGCACAGGATCTTGAAAAGCTGGCGGATGAATTGGCTGGCCATCAGGTTGTCATTGCAACAGAAATCGGCGGGGGAATTGTGCCCGCCGATGCAGGACAACGAGCAGCAAGGGAAGCAGCCGGAAGGCTCAATGAACTTCTGGCGCAAAGAGCGGATACGGTTGTGCGTATATTTTACGGACTGCCGCTTGTGTTGAAAGGAAGTCTTTCTTTATGATCATTTATCTGCTGCGGCATGGAACTACGATCTATAATGTTGAAAAGCGGTACCAGGGGCAACGGGATATTCCGTTGTCGGAAGACGGGCGGGCACAAATCCGGCAAGCGGATTTTACAACGGATGTGGTATATGTTTCACCTCTGATCCGAACCCGGCAGACCGCAGAAATTCTCTTCCCGGAGGCCCGGCAGGTCGTAGTGGAGAATTTGAAAGAGATGAACTTCGGCAGCTTTGAGGGGCGCAATTACATTGAGATGGAACACGACCCGGATTATCTGGCCTGGGTAGAATCCAACTGCGAAACTGCCTGCCCCGACGGGGAACGAAAAGACTGGTTCTGCGACCGTACCTGCACCGCGTTTGCGCAGCTGGTTGATGAAGCGTACCGTGAAAAACGGGAACAGCTTGTGATCGTTGCCCACGGCGGTACACAGATGGCTGTGATGGAGCGGTTTGCCGTTCCGCATTATGAATATTATCATTGGTGTGCCCCCAATGCAGGGGGATACAAGCTGGATGCATCGCGCTGGCCGCAAGAGCGAATCCTGACGCTGCTGGATACCGTACAATATACGAAGGAGTCTGGAAAATGACGATTTGCGTCGCTGCGTTTCTGGGATTTCTGCTGGACCTGTGGCTGGCAGACCCTGGTTGGATGCCGCATCCGGTTGTGCTGATGGGAAAGTGCATCACCAGACTGGAAGAGGTTTTGCGCAGACGCTTGCCTGCAACGCCCAAAGGCGAACGTGCTGCGGGTTGTGTGCTGGCCGTACTCCTGCCGGTGGGAACGCTGGTTCTTACAGGGGCCATTTGCCTGCTGGCCGGACGGATTCATCCGTTGCTGGGGCTGGCGGTGCAAACGTTTTGGTGTTGGCAGGCGCTGGCGGTGAAGGGACTGGCGGAAGAAAGCAAAAATGTATATCGCCAATTGGCGACGGAGGACCTTCCGGGAGCCCGCAGAGCCGTGGCTAGGATCGTCGGCCGGGATACCCAGGCTCTTACGGAAGAGGGCGTCACCAAGGCGGCGGTAGAAACCGTTGCGGAAAACTTTTCAGATGGTGTGGTGGCTCCGCTTTTTTATATGATGATAGGCGGAGCGCCGTTGGCGCTTTGCTATAAAGCCGTCAATACGATGGACAGCATGATCGGATATAAAAACCAGCGTTATCTGCAATTTGGGCGGGCTGCCGCAAAGCTGGATGATGCGGCCAATTATCTGCCATCCCGTTTGGCTGCCGTTTTTTGGATTGCGGCAGCTGGTCTGACAGGTCAGGATGCCCCCAATGCCTGGCGTATCTGGCGGAGGGACCGCCGTAATCACGCCAGCCCCAACAGCGCCCAAACCGAATCGGCTTGTGCCGGCGCATTGGGGGTACAGCTGGCGGGACCTGCGTACTATTTCGGAGAATACTACAATAAACCCACGATCGGCGATGCAAAACGCCCCATAGAGCCCCGGGATATTCTACGTGCAAATCGGATGTTGTTTGCAGGGGCCGGACTGGCTCTGGTTTTAGGGGTGGGGCTGCGCGCAGGAATCCTGGCTTTTTTGAGGTGATAAAATGCATCTGGTACATGGAGGCGACTGGGCCGGATATGAAGCAGAATATGGGCGATCACCCCTGGATTTTTCGGCGAATGTCAGTCCGTTGGGAGTTCCCACAGGGGTACAAGCCGCCATTGCTGGTGCTTCTGCCGCCGTTGACCGGTATCCGGACCCCCTTTGCCGGGCGTTGCGTACGGCAATTGCCGAGGCGGAAAACCTTCCACCCGAATGGATTTTGTGCGGGAATGGCGCTGCAGATTTGATCTGGCGCTTGGCGGCGGCCAAATGCCCCCAAGAAGCGCTGCTGCCGGTGCCTTCGTTTGCCGAATATGAGGCGGCATTGCGCAGTGTGGGATGCCAGGTAACGCATCATGCCCTCTCTGAACAAAACGACTTTCTTCTGGATGATAGCTTTCTGGAATCTATAACACCGAAAACGCAGATGGTTTTTCTCTGTGAACCAAACAACCCTACAGGGCGTACAACGCCGATGCCTCTCTTGCAGGCAATCGTACATCGCTGCCGTGAGGTTGGGGCTATACTGGTAGTAGATGAATGCTTTGGCGACTTTCTGGATAAGCCGGCCGCCCATACACTGATTCCGTTGCTGGAGGGGAATCCCCATCTGGTGATTCTGAAAGCATTCACCAAACTTTACGCTATGGCCGGGGTTCGTCTGGGCTATGCCTTGTGCGCTGATAGCAGGCTGTTGGGCAAGCTCTATCGGACCGGCAGTCCCTGGTCTGTCAGCAGCCTTGCGCAGGCAGCGGGCTGTGCGGCTTTGCAGGAAAAGGTGTATGTACAGCGCGTTCGTGCACTGATTCAAGTTCAGCGCCCGTTGATGAGCAAAGGGTTACAGGCGCTTGGATTGCGTGTGGTGCCAGGCGAAGCCAACTACCTTTTGTTTCAATGTGCAGTACCACTGGTGGCACCGCTGCGTGAGCGCGGAATCTTGCTGCGAAGCTGCGGCAATTATCCGGGGTTGGATGATACCTGGTATCGTACCGCGGTACGAACGGAAAGTGAAAATTGCTGCCTGCTGGCGGCTCTTGGGGAGATTCTTCGATGATGAATAGAAATCGGGCTCGCTGCATTATGGTGCAGGGCACCATGTCGGGCGCGGGAAAAAGCCTGCTTTGCACGGCACTCTGCCGTATTTTTGCGCAGGATGGTCTGCGCGTGGCACCGTTTAAGAGCCAGAATATGGCATTGAACAGCTATGTCACGCGGGAGGGCCTGGAAATGGGACGTGCTCAGGTAGTTCAGGCGCAGGCGGCCGGGGTGGAACCTGATGTGCGGATGAACCCCATTCTGCTTAAGCCCTGCAGCGATACCGGCAGCCAGGTCATTGTTCGCGGGGAAGTGCGCGGACAGATGCCGGCCAAGGAGTATTTCCAATACAAAAAGCAACTTGTTCCCGAAATCCGGAACGCTTATCAAAGCCTTGCCGCCGAATATGATGTCATCGTTATCGAAGGGGCGGGGAGCCCTGCCGAAATCAATCTCAAAGCCGATGATATTGTCAATATGGGATTGGCCAAGCTGATCAATGCGCCGGTACTGCTGGCGGGGGACATCGACCGCGGCGGCGTATTTGCGCAGCTTTACGGCACGGTAGCCTTGCTGGAGGAGGAGGAACGCGCACGCATCGGAGGCATGGTCATCAACAAATTCCGTGGCGACCCGGAAATTCTGCGTCCGGGGCTTTCCATGCTGGAGGAACGTACTCATTTGCCGGTACTGGGCGTAGTGCCGTACCTGAATGTGGAGATTGATGATGAGGATTCTTTGGCACCGTGCCTGAGTTGTTCTTCGGTACATAAACCCATTGATGTTGCAGTGGTACATCTTCCGCGGATCTCCAATTTTACGGATTTCGCCCCCCTGGAAAATCACCCCGCATTAGGGGTCCGGTATGTCACGGAGGCGTCTTCTATGGGGCATCCGGATCTGATCATTCTGCCCGGAACCAAAAACACAATGGAGGACTTGCTCTGGCTCCGCCAGAGCGGCATGGAAGCCGTTATCCTGAAAGCGGCGGCGGCCGATACCCCTGTTTTGGGCGTGTGCGGAGGGTACCAGATGCTGGGACGTACCTTGCGGGACCCGAACGGCACCGAGGGAGGAATCCCGGGGCGTGTATTAAGGGGATTGGGACTTCTCCCGATAGATACGACGTTTACGGAAGAAAAAACACGAACCCGTGTGCAGGCGACGGTGTTACCTGACTCGTTGGCCGGGGCGCAGCTGGACGGGTATGAAATCCATATGGGATGCACCCGCGGAGCGGGAACCCCCTTTTGTATGCTGCAGGACGGCACACCGGAAGGTTGTTGTCAGGATCTGGTATTTGGCACCTATCTGCATGGCCTGTTTGATACTGGAGAACTTACCGTCAAACTGGCTGACTGGCTTTGCACCCGAAAGGGAATCGCGCCACAGCGGGCGGCGGCCATCAGCCATGGGGCGTATCAGCAGCGTCAGTTTGATATGTTGGCCGACGGAGTGCGTGCGGCGCTGGATATGCAGGCTATATACCGTTTGGTGGAGGAATATGCATGACGATACAACACAAGCTGCCCGCAGACATCGAGCGGACCAGTATGCAGATCATTGAGAAGGAACTTTTACAAATGGGAATCGAGATTCCTTCTGAAAATGATGCGGTTGTGCGGCGTGTTATTCATACAACGGCAGATTTTGAGTACGCCCGGAATCTGCGCTTTACCCCGGAAGCGGTAGCGCAAGGTGTGACGGCGCTGCAGCGCGGCGTAACGATTGTAACAGATACCAATATGGCGCTGGCGGGCATCAGCAAACCATCGCTGATGGCCCTGGGGGCGTCGGCGCAATGCTATATGGCAGAACCGATGATTGCCGAAAAAGCCAAACTGCAAGGAACAACGCGTGCGGTAGCTGCCATGCGGTATGCCGCCCAAAGCTGCCCGCAAGCAATATTTGCTGTCGGCAATGCGCCCACAGCATTGCTGGAACTCTGCGATCTGATAGAGCAGAAGTCACTGCGTCCTTCGCTGATTGTTGCGGTGCCGGTTGGCTTTGTGAATGTGGTGGAGAGTAAGGAACGGCTGTTCGCAGTGTGTACGGAACAAGGCATTCCCTGCATCGCGGCAATGGGCCGAAAAGGGGGCAGCACTGTGGCGGCGGCAATCTGCAATGCGCTGCTTTATATGGCAACCGGACGCTTGAATCCGTCTGCGCGCGGATGGCAGGGGTGATAAAATGAAAAGCATACAAAAACGCAAGGCAGCAGCGCCGGCAGTATTTGGAATCTTACTGGCCGCTGTTCTGGTGTCCTCTGTTGCGGCACTGTGTCTGGGGAGCCAGCCCTATTCCCTGGCGCAACTGTGGCAGGCGCTGTGCACGCGGGGCGAGCAAGACCCTGTATGGCGTGTGATTGCCTACGTACGCTTGCCGCGTATGCTGGGCGGGCTGTTTTCCGGTGCTGCCCTGGCGGTGGCAGGCGTACTGCTGCAGGCAGTGCTCAATAACGCTATGGCCAGTCCCAATGTTATCGGCGTCAATGCCGGTGCCGGCTTTTTCGCTTTGTTTGCCATGGTCGTGGCACCGGCGGTGCCTGGTGCCATGCAATTTGCCTCTTTCCTGGGAGCTCTCAGCTGTTCAATGCTGGTGTACCTTCTTGCCTGGCGCGCAGGGCTTTCCCGCACGACCCTGGTGCTGGCTGGTCTTGCGGTCAGCGGCATGCTGACCGCGGGAATCAACACTCTGAAACTCCTTTGGCCGGAAATCGTTGCCAGTTCACCCGGTTTTTTGACGGGCGGGTTATCCGGCGTTACTATGGGGATGCTGGCCGCCGCTTTCCCATATTTTGTAATCGGAATACTGCTTGCCTTGTTCTTGACGGTGGATTTGAATGTGCTCTGCCTGGGAGAAGAGAGTGCTTCCGGATTGGGTCTTCATGTTACCCGTACCCGCTTTCTGGGAATTCTGGCAGCGGCTTTACTGGCAGGAGCTGCGGTCAGCTTTGCCGGGTTATTGAGCTTTGTGGGGCTGTTGGCACCGCATATTGCTCGCAGGCTGGTGGGCACAGACCACCGGATTCTGGTGCCGGCTTCGGCACTGTTGGGAGCGGCGTTTGTGGTAACCTGCGATATTGCTGCCCGGCTGCTGTTTGCACCGTTTGAACTCCCGGTGGGAATTCTGCTTTCGCTCATTGGCGGGCCGTTCTTCCTGAGCTTGCTGCTTCACCGCAAAAGGGGGCGCATCTATGTTTGAACTTCAGCGTGCGGCAGTCGGATACGATGGCACTCCGATTTTGCAAAATGTCAGCTTCACAGTGTATGCAGGTCAGATTACCACCCTGGTGGGAACCAACGGCTGCGGAAAGACGACGCTGCTCAAGGCCATTGCCAGGCAGCTGCCGCTTCTGGACGGCCAGATCCTGCTGCAAGGACGTTCTATCCGAACCTATGACCGTAAAGAATTTGCTCGTGCAGTAGCCTTTATGCCTCAGGTGCGCAATATTCCGGAAATTTCGGTTCGCGGACTTGTGAGCCATGGGCGTTTCCCGTATCTGGGCCTTTCCCGTCAAATGACCTCCAAAGATCGTGCGGCGGTGGAACAGGCCATGCAGTCGGCCGGCGTGGCCCGCTGGGCGGACAGGGATTTGCGTGAACTTTCAGGTGGTGAGCGCCAGCGCGTTTATGTGGCAATGGCGCTTGCGCAGGGCGGGGATGCGATTCTGCTGGATGAACCAACGACATATCTTGATGTGGCGGCTCAATTTGAACTGCTGGAACTGCTGCGTAAACTGGCAGATCAGGGCAAAACCGTTGTGCTTGTTCTTCACGACCTTGCCCAGGCACTGCAATACAGCGACCGTGTGGCTGTGCTGGCGGAAGGAAAGCTGGCCGCTTTTGATGCGCCGCAGCAACTCTTTGAGCAAAAAATTCTGGATGAAATATTTGGCGTAACGCTTTGCCGTGCGCCGGAAGGAACCTACTATCTTCGGCGATAAAAACCCCGCAAACCACCCCTTGCAATTATCCCGGCAATATTGTATAATATCTTTTGCGGACAGGGCTGAATTGCGCTGTTTTGCGTACAGATGCGGGCCCCGTGCGTGGGCGGCCTGTGAACCATGTCAGGCGGGGAACCGAGCAGCATTAAGCGGCGCTCGTCCAGTGCTGCGGCAAGCCTGCATCTGTACGCAAAGCAGCGCAGCCGCGTGCTCTGCCCGCTTTTTCTGATTTTACGGGGAGGTGTGCCTATGTACCGCGCGTTGTATCGCAAGTGGCGTCCGCAGCGCTTTGCTGACGTTGTGGGGCAGGAACCCATTGTCACGGCGCTGCAGAATCAGATCGCTGCGGGACGTATCGGCCATGCCTACCTGTTCACCGGCACCCGCGGTACCGGTAAAACGACCTGTGCCAAAATTTTTGCCAAAGCAGTCAACTGTCTGGACCACACCAGCCCAGATCCTTGCTGCGAATGTGAGGTCTGCAAAGGCATCGACAGCGGTGCCATCATGGATATCATCGAGATGGACGCCGCATCCAACAACGGTGTGGATGACATCCGTGATTTGCGGGACGAGGTTGCCTATCTGCCGTCTGTATGCCACTATAAGGTATACATCATCGACGAGGTGCACATGCTCTCCACGCAGGCTTTCAACGCACTGCTCAAAACCATGGAAGAGCCACCGGAGCACGTGATTTTCATTTTGGCCACTACCGAAGTGCAGAAAGTTCCGGTAACGATTCTCAGCCGCTGCCAGCGGTATGATTTTGCGCGCATTACCGCGCAGGATATTGCCGGTCGCTTGACCTATGTGGCCGGACAGGAGCAGATCGAACTGGATTCTGGTGCTGCGCAGTTGATTGGTCGTCTTGCGGATGGCGCTATGCGTGACGCGTTGTCCATTCTGGATACCTGTGCAGGTGTCGATAACCATGTGGACGAAGCCTTGGTACGGCGTATGGCCGGCGTTACCGATCGTGGGTATCTTTTTGAGATCAGTGATGCCATTGCCGCCAAAGATTCTGTGGCGGCACTTGGAAAAATCGCGGAACTGCGCCAGCAAAGCGTCGATATGCGGCGCCTGTGCATGGAACTGGCCGGACACTATCGTAACCTGATGCTGTGCTCACTGCCGGGTGGAACAGACCTTCTGACCGGTACATCACCGGAAGAAGAAACAGCGTATGCAGAGCGTAAGGATTTCCCCCAGGCAGAAGCTATCCGGGCCATCAACGCTTTCGGACAGGCATTGGAGAAAATGAGCCGTGGGACCGATCAGCGCATTGAATTGGAATTGGCGGTGTTTTCTTTAACGCAGCCCCAGGCGGTCCCGGTGCAAGCGGCAGCCACCGTGCAGGTTGTTCAGCCGACGGCACCACAACCGTTCGCGGCGACGCCGGCGGCGTTTTCTGCCGTTCCGCCGGTGGTACAGAGTGTTAGCCCCGTCACACCTCCACCGACAGTACAGGAGAAAGTGCAGCAGGAGCCGGAAGAATTACCGCCGCCTGATGACGAACCTGAATTTTTGCAGCCAGAACTTCGCCCGGCATCGCCGGTGCCGCAACAAGCACCATCTGCTGATTCCGTACCGGCAGTCAAGCCGCCGGTACCGCGCCGTGCCGCGCCGCAGCAAGAGGCCGGCCCGCTTGAACCGTTTCCCCAATGGGCGCTGGTTCTTGCCGATCTGGAAGAAACAGACGGCATGATGATTTCCTTTTTGCGCGGTACTCGCGCATATTATGACGGTAAGCATGTGCTGTTTGAGTGCAGTGATGCGTTCCGCGATTATATCCGGAATAACCGGGAAGTAAGCAAAAAACTTAAAGAAACAATCTACCGTGTAACCAAAATACGGTGCAGCATTGGCCCTTATGAGGCGCCGAAAAACGAGGAAAACGGAAACCCGCAGATGTCCCTTGACCAAACCTTGCAGAATATGCAGGCGTTGGGCGTGGATGTCAAAATAGAAGATAAATAATTATGGGAGGATTTACTCATGAAAGCAAGACTGCCGAAAGGTTACGGCCGCCCGGACCCCAATGCAATGATGCGTCAGGTTCAGAAGATGCAGGATGAGATTCGTGCCAAGCAGGAAGAACTGGAGGCCAAGGAGTATACCGGTACCGCCAGCGGTGAAATGGTCACGGTTACCATGACCGGCAAGCATGAAATCACTGCGGTCAAGATCAAGCCGGAGGCTGTGGACCCCGAGGATATCGAGATGCTGGAAGACCTGATCGCGGCGGCTGTCAACAGCGCAGTTGCTGCGGTAGACAAGGATTCTGAGGAAGAAATGGGAAAACTGACCGGCGGAATGAACATTCCCGGATTGGGCTAAGAGGGCGTAAGAATGCCGCAAAACCTTGAACCACTGGAAAATCTGGTTGATCAGTTTGCACGCTTTTCCGGAGTTGGACGAAAAGGCGCTACGCGTATGGCCTACGAAGTGATGTCGATGTCCAACGAACAGGCGATGGAACTGGCCCAGGCCATCGAACATGCCAAGAAAGACCTGCATCGCTGCCGCATTTGCCAGGATTACACTGCCGGAGAAATCTGCAAGATTTGCGCTTCCCCCAAGCGGGATCGCAGCGTGATCTGTGTTGTTGAAAGCCCGCGGGACATCAAATCCATCGAGCGTACACATGAATACAATGGTCTGTATCATGTGCTGCACGGCTTGATTTCGCCGATAGATGGCATTGGGGTGGAGCAGCTTTGCGTTAAGGAACTTCTTGCGCGGCTGAATGATACCGTCAAAGAGGTTATCATGGCTACCAGCCCCACAGTGGAAGGGGAGGCTACGGCCATGTACCTGGCCAAGCTCATCAAGCCCTTGGGGGTGCGCGCCACGCGCCTTGCGTATGGCTTGCCGGTGGGCTCCAGCCTGGAGTATGCGGACGAAACCACGCTTTTCCGCGCAATGCAGGGTCGTGGAGAATTGTGAGGCTTTTTTCTTGACTTTTGCACATAGTTGCGCTATAATCTAAAATCACCATATACAAAGGAGGTGTGCTTTGTGGCAGAGGATAAAACCGGCAAAAAGGTGATTGCCTTGAACCGCGAGGCGCGCCACGAATACTTTGTGATGGAGGCCCTGGAAACCGGTATTGAACTGGTAGGCACCGAGGTCAAAAGTCTGCGTGCCGGAGGGGTAAACCTGAAAGATTCCTGGGCAGATATTGATGATGGGGAACTGATTGTCAAGGGGATGCATATCAGCCCTTACGAGCAGGGAAACATCTTTAATAAAGATCCGCGGCGTCCCAGACGACTGTTGGCGCACAAAAGCGAAATCCGGCGCCTGGGTCAGCAGATTAAACTGCAGGGATATACACTGGTTCCGCTTTCGCTTTATTTCAAACATGGGCGGGTAAAGCTGGAACTGGGCCTGTGCAAGGGCAAAAAACTCTACGACAAGCGCGCGACAGCTGCGGCGCGCGATGCCAAGCGGGATATTGACCGTGCATTGAAAACGCAGCGATAAAAGCTGTTTGCTTTTGCTTTCCCGGCAGGAAACCTCCTGCCGAAAATGCGGGGCTGTAATGGTTTCGACGGGGAGAGAGAGGCGTGAGCAGCGGGCCGTGGCGGTGCACCACGATAAAAGCGCCAAAACAAATTAACTGACAACACTTATCCTGTTGCCGTCGCTGCCTAATTAGGCGCGACCGTCCTGCCCGCGTTAGTACCGCGCGGGGTCAGGGCGTCGATTAGGTACTGAACGTGCACGGGCTTAAGCTTTGCGGCCCGTCATGAATTTATGAAGCTACCAAGGCGTAGTGCGTGTATGCTCGCCCGCGCCAAGGGAATTCCAATAAACATACTGCGCCCGGAGATACTCTAACCGATTTCTTTTCGGACACGGGTTCGACTCCCGTCAGCTCCACCACAAAAACCCCAGACGAACCGGAAGGTTTTGTCTGGGGATTTATTTGTGTAACCTACAGAAGAATAAAAAATCCGAACCATGCAGCTACTCATGCATGGTTCGGATATTTTTTGAATATTACATTCCTAGGAAAAATTTGCAGAACGCAGCTGCAATCATCGCGCCAACAAAGGGGGCAGTGCCGGGAACCAGAAGGCCATAGGCCCAGTCGTTATCTGCCTTATTGCGAATGGGAAGCAGCTGATAGGCCAGCCGCGGACCAAGGTCACGGGCTTGATTCATGGCAAAACCGGTTGTGCCGCCGAAGCCCATACCCACAGCCCAGACCAGAATCCCAACGCCCAACGGCAGCCAGGTTTCATAGTTTTTGGCAATTGCAAGGATGGCTGTCAGAAAAACCGTGGTGGCAAACGTTTCGACAAAGTAGTTGCGGGGCAGGTCGCGCATAGGCGGGTTGGTGGAGAAAATGTTGCGGACCGCGATGGGATCAACTTCGTTTTCGCTGGCACGGAACTGGTCGGCATACATTACATAGCAGATCAACGCACCCACAAAGGCGCCGGCCATCTCTGCAATGGCGTAGGGAATAAAAGCGCTCCAGGGCATCATCCCCAAAAGGGCCTGAGCCAAAGCCATGGAAGGATTCAGGCAAACACCACCAAAAATCATCAAGACAACAGAAATGCCAAAGCCCCAGGTTGTAATGGCAAACAAGTGCCCGGAGCCGCGGTACTTGCTGTTTTTCAAAACTTCATCGCAATGTACGCCAACGCCGAAAACAATCATCAACCCGGTACCAAGAAATTCCGCCAGAATATTGTGAAGCATGATTTTTCCTCCCCGCCTTTACTGAACTACGACCGAAAGGCCGTCAGGAATCACAGCCACACGCGCATCTGCTCCCAAGCGCAGAAAAGCGCGCGCCAGCGCTTCATCTACAGTAGAAACCAGCTCCAGGTGAAGAGCTGCGGCAATGTGCGGGTCCAGAAGATCCGATACAAGAATCACATGGTATTTTACCAGTATACGGGCCAAAATCTGGCTGGTCCACTGTTCGGGCACCGTTTCAAGGCGCGGTGTGGCAACAGCCTGCTCCAGAAAGGCTTTCGGAGATTCCGCCTTGGCAATATTGTCAAAGAAAGCCTGTCCGCCGTGACCATCACGGCAGCCGGCCACCATAATGATGATGCCGCCTTCCCGGACGGTGGCTTCGGCAGCGGTCATGCCTTTAACAGCCTGATAGACGTTCTGATCCAGAGGATAGCCGCCGTTTGTCGAGATCGCAATATCGCAGGGGACTTTATCAACACGGGCCAGATCGTTGACGAAGCGGCAACCCATCAGATGTGCTTCCTCTACATCTCCGGCGAAAGAACCGATGATCTGTTTTTCTTCATTGAGAACAACGTTCACGATAAAGGCGAGCTTGGCTGCGTGTGCGGCAAAGACCATATCCGCGTGAACCCGGTTGTGGTTCAGATTACCGGTACGACATTCCGGCGAAGCAATGAACTCACCGCAGTGGTTGGCCTGAATGGTTTTGTAGCTGGCGATACCGGGCAGAACAGATTTGCGGCCACCGGAAAAACCGGCGAAGAAATGGGCCTCGATGAATCCTTCCGCAAGCAGCAAGTCGGCTTCGGTGGCAACGCGATTGATCAGACAGTGACCGCCGCTGGGTAAAACGCCGACATCGACCATGGCTGCGTCATCCCGGGCATCGTGCATCACAATCTCCTCATGATCCACGATCTCCTGACCGTATTTGGCAATTAATTCTTCCCGCGTTGAGGCGCGATGAAACCCTGTAGCAACGAGAATGCGGATGCGGGCATCGGGAGCGGCACTGCGCAGCCGACGCAGGAGAATCGGCATAATAATGGCAGAGGGAACCGGGCGGGTATGGTCAGAACTGATGATGACAATGTTTTTCTTACCTTTGGCAAGTTCCTCAAGGCGGGGAGAGCCTATTGGATGATCGAGGGAATCTTCTACCAGTTCAGCGCCGCTCTTCTGAGCCTGATAGGATGCCTGGCGTGAAACCAAAACGCCGGCAAGATTCCGCTGAGGGACATGTACGATTTGCGTTCCCGTATCATAAGGCAGACAAATCTCTTTCATGACTGGACACTTCCTTTTGAGATTGTAGATGTATCAAAGACGATCAACAGTGTATCACGCAGATACCTGGACAACTACCTCAAAAGATGGTATCATTTGTTACACAAAGAGGAAGGAGCGAAGGCGAAGATGGACAGCGACGCCTATTTGCTGCAGCGGCTTGAACAGTGGGGGTATGTGCCGGAAGAACGTTCCCGCCATACCTATCTGGCATATTGTGGGTTGGACCAGCCGTTTACCTATGTACTGGCACATGGTGTGGTTAAAACCAGCATTATCTTAAAAAACGGCAAGGAATTCAATATTGCTTATTTGAAAGGACCTTCGCTCATCTCCTTGCTTCGGGATGAGGTATCCACTTTTACAAGCGCACCGTTCAATATACGAGTGGAAAGTGAAACGGCTGTTTTTTATAAAGTTCCGCGCGTTGCGCTGTGGCAAAACATCAATCAAGATCCGGTTTTGCAGCAATATGTCAAAGAGTATTATCGGCAGCGCTGGAATGAAAGTATCCGTAACCAGCAGCTTATGGCGATGAACAGCAAGCGGGGCGTGATTTGCGGGTTCCTGCTCAATCTGGCTCAGCAATTCGGGCGCCCGGTGGAAGGCGGTACCTTAATTGACTTTGTGGTACCGTATGAAGATATAGCCGGGTTCTGCGGAATATCTACGCGTAACAGCGTCAACCGTCTGATTACGCACCTTCGGGAAGACGGTTTATTGAAACTGCAGGACCGCCATATTCTGATCCCTTCTCTGGAACGCCTTCGGGAGCAGATTGCAGAATAAAAATTGATCAACACATCTCTTTAAGGAGTATCGCAAGGTAATGAATGTATGAAATGGATTGTGTTATATTTGGTTGTGATCAATCTGGTTGCATTTTATCTGATGGCAGAAGATAAACGGCGTGCGAAAAAACAGAGCTGGCGCATTCCGGAAAAAACATTGTTCCTGGCGGCACTGCTGGGCGGAAGCGTTGGCGCATGGCTTGGTATGTATCTGTGTCATCATAAAACAAAACATTGGTACTTTGTGGTGGGAATTCCTTTGATTCTGGCAATACAGGTGGTTTTGGCATGGATGATTGGAGGAAAAGGATATGTGGCTTGACCGCTGGAAAAAGCAGAAGACAGAGAAGAAAATACCGCCTGACGGCATGACGGAATCGGATATTTCGACCCAAAGCAGCATTTGTACGGGAGAGACGTTGATCGGATTTCTGGATGCGAAAACGGGACGGCTTCTGCAGGCGGTTGTGGTTCGTACACCGGCAGATATAACTGCTTTTTACCGCTCTTATGGATATACACCGCCACGTCACATTTGATAAAAAATGCCAATCTGCGATTGATATTTTATTAACTTTGTGAATTATCTTGCGGTTTCGCATATTTCTTGCGCAATCTGTAGGGGAAACGCACATATTCTTTGCAAATAACAAAATCGATGTTATAATACAATTGTAAGTGTCGCGCCGGGAATATCCCTGTTGATATTTCTGCGTTGGAAAATATTGGAGGTAGTTTTTTGTATGTCCATTTTTGAAAATTTTGAGACCAAGCTGCGCGCAGAATCTAAGTCCATCGTTTTTACGGAGGGTGCTGATGCGCGGATTTTGTCGGCTGCCAGCCGTTTGCTGGCCGGCAAAACCCTGCATGTGATTCTGCTGGGCGATCCGGATGCCGTTCAAAAAGCCGCAGCGGATGCAGGCTTCGATATTACCGGCGCGGAAATCATCAACCCGACTTCTTACGAAGGCTTTGAGGAAATGGTGACCAAGATGGTCGAACTCCGCAAAGGCAAGATGACGGAAGAGCAGTGCCGTGCGGCTCTTTCCAAATCCAACTATTTCGGCACCATGCTTGTCAAAATGGGTAAGGCGGACTGCCTGCTGGGCGGTGCTACTTATTCTACTGCCGATACGGTTCGTCCGGCATTGCAGCTGATCAAGTGCAAGCCCGGTATCCAGTCGGTCAGTTCCTGCTTCATTCTGATGCGTGGGGACGAATGCATCGCGATGGGAGATTGCGCGATCAATATTGACCCCAGCGAAGATGAAATCGTGGAGTCCACTGTGGAAACTGCGCATACGGCTGAAATTTTTGGTATCGATCCCCGCGTGGCGCTTTTGTCCTACTCCACCAAAGGTTCCGGCAAGGGCGAAACGGTTGACAAAATGCGCAATGCAACCGCACGTGTACAGGCAGCTCATCCCGAACTGAAGGTGGATGGCGAATTGCAGTTTGATGCTGCAGTGGCTCCGGAAGTCGGCCAGCTGAAGGCTCCCGGCTCTACGGTGGCTGGGTATGCCAATACCTTTATTTTCCCCAACATCAATGCCGGCAATATTGGCTATAAAATTGCGCAGCGCCTGGGTGGCTTTGAAGCGTATGGTCCTATTCTGCAGGGTCTGAACGCACCTATCAACGATCTGTCCCGCGGCTGCAATGCGGAAGAAGTCTATAAAATGGCTCTGATTACCGCTGCGCTGATCTGATCATTCCAATTTAATGTAAAACGCTCCTTTCTGAGAGGGAACAGTAAAAACTGTCGTTCTCTCCAGAAAGGAGCGTTTTTATGTATCAGGATTATTTGCGCCGCGACGAAGTTTCCATCGGAAGGCCGGTGGCATAGTCCAGCTGGCGCTCCTCATAATCGTTTTCAGACTGTCGCGTGTAACCGGTATAGCTCCACGTTGCAGCCGGAGCGTCTTTGCGCCACGGACGGCGATGCCAGTAATACCCACGGAAAGGATCGCGTGTCTGGTTCATATTATCCAGGATTGCATCGTGCAGTCGGCAGATTTCCGTATAGCACGACGGATCATTTATGAGATTGTTCATCTCATAAGGATCCTGTTGCAAATCATAAAACTCATCCTGTGAAAGCAGATTGATGCTGAGTTTATATCTTCCATCGAAAACGCTTCGCATAGGTTGGAATCCACCGAAGCCGTCATGGTCCACCTCATAACGTCCGAACTCTATAAAGCAATACTGGTTCACGCGTTCAGCGTTTCCATACAATTGTGGCAACAGACTGTTGCCAGGGAAAACCGGCGGACATTGCAGACCGAAGAGGTCCAGAACCGTGGGCGCCAGATTGATATGAGAAACTGGTGCCGAGCTGACACTACCGGATGCGATGCCGGGGCCTTTGATGAAAAGAGGAATCCGTGTGATTTCGTCATAAGCGGCAGGACCTTTTCCTGTCAGGCAGTGGGATTCCAGGAAATCGCCGTGATCCGAGGTGTAAAATACAATGGTATCTTCTCCGGCAAAGGTATCTGCTGCATCGAGAACTCTGCCAATTTGCGAATCCACAAAAGAATTACATCCGAAGTAGTACGGTGCTCGGATTTGGACGTTGGTTCGTTCCTGATCCAGCTTCTGGCCGGCCCAAACTTTTTGGTAGTCAGGTTTTCCGTCCAGTGTATCGGCAACGTTTGGTGCACTGGGGAAAACAAAATCTTCATAAGGCTTCCAATATTCCTGCGGGCACAGATACGGGTCGTGCGGCTCGTCATAGGATACACAGAGTAAAAAATCCGACTCTTGCCCGTGCTCCTGCAAAAACTGAACTGCACGGTCAGTACAGCGATGGGCATAGGTGAAAGAGGAAGGAATATCCTGCGTTTGCATGGTGGTATCATGACGGGAGGCGGTACGTTCCTCCGGGGGCAATTCATCAAGATAGTTCCGCATATCATACCAATAGGCAGGGTCCCAACCATCCGGGCAGCGACCAAGGCCGAAGTAATCGCCGCCATCTAAATGCCATTTCCCGATATAGGCGGTTCGGATTCCATGGTCACGCAAGCGCTGCCCGATTGTATGAACATCAGAAGACAGGGCGGAGGAGTTGGTCCAACTGTTACAGGAATGGGGGTACATTCCTGTAAACAGGGCACAGCGTGCAGGTTGGCAAACCGGTTGAGTGGTATAGGCACGAGTGAACCGCATTCCCCGGGCAGCCAGACTGTCCAGACAGGGCGTACGAAGGCCAGTGGAAACGTTGGCGTTCACCATATCATAACGCTGGGAGTCTGTCATAATGAATATGACCTTTGCCATAGCTAGATAACCTTCTTTCCGTTCTCTTTGGCTCCCATTAGGAGCACCAGGAGAATCATTTATTTTCCTCTAGATTAGCATAAGTGGACATATTTCGCCATGGACAAATGTACAATAATGTGTGTAAAAAATGCGATTTATCAAAAAAGCCCCGAGGCTCTGTTGGCAACAGAACTTCGGGGCAAATACTTTATAGAATCAGATATCAATACCGCAGATGGTCGGCATCCAGCGCTTCCAGCACCGGCAGCATTGCAGTAGCCTCTACACGGGCGGCCACAGGGTCCATCATAAGGTGATTGCCGCATTCCACGGCGGAAGCTCCGGGAATTTCTCCCTCATACTCAGCCATCCAGGCAAAGGCACTTTTCACAAGGTCCAGTGCCTCAGCGTCAGACAGACCGGTCGTCAGCAGATAAAAACCTGTAAGACATCCCATAGGGCCGACGTATACAACACCTTTGCTGTATTTGCTGTTGCGCGCATAGGTGGCAAAAAGATGTTCCAGCGTGTGTGCGGCGGCAGAAGAAAGATACTGTCCCTGGTTAGGGCGTTTCATACGGATATCCCAGGTACGGATCTCGCCGTCAGGTCCGTCCTGACGGGAAAGATACATTCCGGGCAGCAACTTTGTGTGGTCCACGCAAAAACTGGCAATACGTTCCATCTTGTTCACCTCAGTCCGGCATAGCCTGTACGACACCGCGAGAGCAATCCATCGAAACCTGCATACCGTCTTTCAGGGTACGGGTTGCGTTGGTGGCACCTACGATCACAGCTTTGTCCAGCGTCAGCCCCACAATGGCAGAATGGCTGTTGGTGCCGGCTTCCTCCGTAATAATGCCTGCGGCATCACGCATAAAGGGAAGGGCTGCGTTGGTCGTGAAGGGCACAACCAGAATCTGGCCGGGCTTGAACTTTTTGGCGGCTTCCGCAGCGCTGCGGCAAACACAAACTTCACCCTTTGCATTGTGCTGCCCAATACCCACGCCCGCAAGCAGCGTGTCGCCAACCAGATGAATCTTGATCATGTTGGTTGTGCCGGACACGCCAACGGGAACACCGGCGGTGACAACGACCAGATCCCCGGAATGGATCAGATTAGCCTTCTCTGCAGCGGCCACCGACATACTGATCAGTTCATCGGTGGACTTGGCGTAATCCATCAGCAGGGGGGTGACGCCACGATAAATGTTCATCTGGCGGCGGGTACGCTCGTCCAGAACGCAGGCAATGATCTGGGTATCGGGACGGAAGCGGCTCAGCAGGCGTGCGGTTTCGCCACTCTTGGAAGCGGAGATGATGGCCGAAGCACCGATATCGGCAGCCGTTGTGCAAGCAGCATGACCAACTGCAGCGCCGATGGTGAGATGAGAATCATGGTTGCCGGCGTGGTGCACCAGGCTGTCAAAGCTGGAATCCGCCTCGGTGGTTTCGGCAATGGTAGCCATGGCCTTCAAGGCTTCCACGGGGTATTTGCCGGCGGCAGTTTCGCCGGAAAGCATAACGGCACCGGTACCGTCATAGATGGCATTGGCTACGTCGGTGATTTCGGCACGGGTGGGGCGAGGATTGACCATCATGGAATCCAGCATCTGCGTGGCCGTAATGCAGATTTTGCCAGCGCTCATGGCGCGGTCGATCAGATGTTTCTGGATGGCGGGGATCTCGGCATAATCAATTTCAACGCCCATATCACCGCGCGCGACCATGATGCCGTCCGCTACAGTCAGGATCTCGTCAATATTATCGATGCCTTCCTGGTTTTCGATCTTGGCAATAATGCGCATTGTGCAGTCGTGCTCATTGAGCAGGTGACGAATCTCCATGATGTCCTGCGCATTGCGGGTGAAGCTGGCGGAGATCAGATCAAATCCCTGTTCGATACCGAAAAGGATATCATCCCGGTCACGCTGGCTCATATACGGCATGGACAGATGCACGCCGGGGACGTTAACGCCCTTTTTGGTCTTGATCACGCCATCGTTCTGCACGGTGCAGTGGATGTCGGTATCGGTAACGTCATCAATAAGAAGTTCAATCAGGCCGTCGTCCAGCATAATGCGGCCGCCGGGCTGAACATCATGGGGGAGTTCTTTGTAGGTGACGGAACAAATCTCGTTGGTGCCTTCCACGTCGCGAGAAGTCAGCGTGAATTTCTGACCAACGGACAGGGTTTCGGAACCGTTGGCAAAAACACCCAGGCGGATCTCGGGACCTTTGGTGTCCAGCATGGCTGCGACCGGCAGATCCATTTCATTGGTCAGCGCGCGCAGCGCATCCAGGCGCCCTTTGTGCTCTTCGTAATCGCCGTGAGAAAAATTGAAACGGGCAACATCCATACCGTTTTCCAGCAACTGACGAAGAATGCCAGGCTTATCGGTGGACGGACCCATTGTGCAAACAATCTTTGTTTTACGCATATACTTTGTTCCTCCATGGATTCTTGAATCTTTAACACTATACATGGTAATTATACTACAACTTCGAACCAATAGACAAGACCCTGTTACGGGTTTACGCGTATTTTACCGCGACGGCCGTTAAAAGCCTTGCTTTGCCAGAAAAAATGATGAAACATTTTACTTTTAAGTGTCTTTCGGTTATAATGTGAAATAACAATGGCGTATTGTAACTTTTCCGATTTTTATGACAGGAGAGTAAAACTTATGGCAAAACGAGTATTTCTCATCGTTCTGGACAGCTTCGGTATCGGCGCAGAACCCGATGCAGCACAGTTCGGAGATGTGGGCACCAATACGTTGGCGGCAATTGCGGCTCATCCCAACTTCAAGGCAGAGCATCTGGCTGAACTGGGACTGTTCAACCTGGATGGCGTGACCTGCGGCAAGGCTGTGGAGCATCCCGCAGGCAGTTTCGCTCGTCTGCGCGAAGCCAGCGCCGGCAAGGATACAACGATCGGGCACTGGGAGATTGCCGGTCTTCTGAGTGCTGAGCCGCTGCCGACTTTTCCGGATGGATTCCCGCAGGAACTGCTGGATGCCTTTACCGCTAAGACCGGGTATAAGGTGCTGTGCAATAAGCCCTATTCCGGTACAGAGGTCATCCGTGATTATGGAGAGGAGCACCTTAAAACCGGTGCGCTGATTGTTTATACCTCTGCTGACAGCGTGTTTCAGATTGCTGCCAATGAAGCGCTCGTACCGGTGGAAAAGCTGTATAAGATCTGCGAGCAGGCCCGGGAACTGCTGGTTGGCAAATACGGTGTCGGCCGCGTGATTGCCCGTCCGTTTGTGGGGGATTGCGCCGCTAACTTTACCCGTACGGCACGCCGGCATGACTATAGCCTTGTTCCGCCGCAGGATACGATGCTGGATGCCTTGTTGGCCGCCGGAAAAGCCACCATCGGTGTGGGTAAAATCCATGATATTTTTGCAGGAAAAGGTGTTGGCGAAACCATCCGCACCAGTGGCAACACAGAGGGGCTGCAGGTGACGCTGGAACTGGCGGACCGCGACTTTGAAGGGCTGGCATTCGTCAACCTGGTAGATTTTGATATGCTCTACGGTCATCGACGGGATGTGGCAGGCTATGCGGCTGCGGCGGCAGAATTCAACGACTGGCTGCCCGCGTTCCGTGCCAAGATGCGACCCGGGGATGTGCTTATGATCACGGCTGATCACGGCTGCGATCCCAGCTACAGAAAAACCACTGACCATACGCGGGAGTATGTTCCGTTCCTGATTTACGGAGATGAGATCCGGTCGGGAGTGAATTTGCATACGCGCTATAGCTTTGCCACGATTGCGGACACCGTCTGCCAGAGCCTGAACGTTCCGTACTGTGCGGCCGGCTGTGGTGTGTATGATGAGATTCGTAAATAAAATGGGATCGGTACTCCTCTATGTTCTGGCGGCAGCGTTGGTAGTTTATTCTGTCGCGCTCATGTTTACCAGCAACTTCAATATGGGGAACCTGATGGTCTGGATCCTGGCAGCTGCCGTAACGTGTTATGCAATATGGCAAAAGCCGCTGCACGCATGGTTCCACACTTCGGGTGCGGGAAGGATCACCGGGTGGTTGGTTCTTCTTGTGGGGATTCTTTATGCGCTCCTGGTAGCTTTTGTTGCGGTCAGCGGATATTCCAATCCGCCCACAGGGCAGGAAAAAGTTGTCATTGTTTTGGGGGCTGGTCTTCGAAAAGATAAGCCCAGCACATTGTTGCGCTATCGACTGGATAAGGCTTACGCATACGCGGCGGCACATCCCGACGTACTGGTGATCACCAGCGGCGGGCAGGGACGCGATGAATGGGTCCCGGAAGGGCAGGCTATGCGCGATTATCTGATAGCCAAAGGCCTTGATCCGGAACAGGTGGTGGCAGAAAATGCTTCCACCTCTACAGAGGAGAATTTTGCCTTTTCGCTGGAGATCATGCGGCAGTACGGATATGATACGTCTACGCCGGTGGTGTATGTTTCTAACGCATTCCACTGCTATCGGGCCGGTTGCTATGCACGTATGGCAGGGCTCACTGCAGCAACGTCCCTTCCGGCCGCCACACCGTGGCGCAGTGTGCTGCCCTGCTACTTGCGGGAAGCTCTTGCGCTGGCCTATTACTGGGTTTTCAAAACTTCCGCCAGCGGGCCTATGCACGCGATGGTGGGATTTTTGGATTTGAATAAACGATTTTTTTATAAGTAGGAGGGAACTGCTATGCAGATCCGCTATTATAAGGAATACAGTCGTTATCTCGACCGGTTTATGGAGTTCAAGGTATACGGACATGCCGGACGGCCGATCCTGATTTTCCCGTGCCAGAGCGGGCGCTTTTATGACTGGGAAGACCGCAATATGTGCAATCTGGCGGCACCGTGGATCGACAATGGAAAATTGCAGATTTTTACCGTGGACAGCATCGACCCTGAAAGCTGGGATAACCATGGCCCGGAACGTCCGCGCATTGAAATGCAGGAACGCTGGTATAACTATGTCTGCGAGGAACTGACCCGGCGGGTACTGGAAATCAACCGGGAACAGGGCGAGGATCACACCGGCAGGATTCTGGTGGGCGGCGCCAGCATGGGTGCAGGCCATGCTGTGAACTTGTATCTGCGCCGTCCGGATCTGTATAACGGCACCATTGCGCTGAGCGGGTTGTATTCTTCCCGAATGTTCTTTGGTGATTATATGGACGATTTGGTTTATCGCAATTCTCCGTGTGATTATATGCGTAATTTCCCGGACAATCACCCCTACAAAAAGCTGTATGCGCAGGCTGACAAGTTTATTATGTGCTGCGGTCAGGGCGCATGGGAAGGGGATCTGCTGGCTTCGACCAAGGAGCTCCAGGCAATCCTGGAGAGCAAGGACATTCATCCCATCGTTGATATCTGGGGACCTGACGTTTCACACGACTGGCCCTGGTGGGAAAAGCAATGGACATACTTCCTGCAAATGACGCTGGGGAACCCGTGATCCATTTACATGGCAAAGGAATATACGTTTATGGATTTTTGGCATGATGCAGAAGCGCAAAAGCGCTGGCTGCGCCGGTTTGTACTGCTGATCCTGGTGCTGCTGCTGCCCGCGGCACTGCTGGCCTTTTATGCGCGGCCGTCTGCGGATGACTATGTGTATGCGGCACGTACGCATGCGGTAGTAGAGCAATATGGTGCGGACTGGGGTCGACTGCTGGCCGCCGCCTGGGAAACAACGGTATACTTTTTCCGGAACTGGCAGGGACTTTACGTTTCGGGATTTGTGCTGGCGCTGCAGCCGGCAATCTTTGGCAATCAATGGTATGGCCTTACCTTTTTGTGTGTATTGATACCGCTGTTTTTGTGCCTGTATGCGGCTGCACGGATCGTGATTTTCCGCCTGGAACCTGCTCAAAAACGTCTGCCACTGGCATTGTCGTTGTTGTTTCTTTTTGCCTTTGTGGAAGGAATGCCCTCTCCGGTGGAGGGACTCTACTGGTTCAACGGTGCTATGAATTATCTGCCGTATTTCGCGCTTACCATTCTGAACACTGCACTCATGTTCGCCTTGGCTATGCCGGATAACCTGAGCCGGTTCCGCCGCGCAGCTTATATGGTTTTCGGTACAGGAATCGGACTTGTAATTGGCGGCGGGCACCAGGTGGTTGGCGAGCTCAATATTCTTCTGCTCCTCTTTGGGACCATTGTATGCGTACGGAGCCGTAATTTCCGGATTGTCCCGGCACTTGTGTCTGCGATTGTCGGATTGCTGATCAATATTACGGCTCCGGGAACGCAGGTGCGTACAGAAGGTTTCACAGGCACCGGTTTGGTTGAGGCCATTGCCAAGAGCTTTGTGTTGGCGGGGATGCAGTGGATTCGGTGGCTGGATGTGCCCTTACTTTGTCTTTTATTGCTTCTGGCCTTACCGTTGCACCGTTTGGCGCAAAGTTGTGTGCTGTCTGACAGAATCTTCCGTAATCCGTGGTGGGGGATTGCTGGCACCTATGTGCTCATGTGGGCCATGATTTTTCTGCCGTCCTATACGATGGGCGGTATTGGCGCGGGGCGGCTGTTGAACGTAGTCTGGATGACCTTTATTTTGGGTCTTGCTGTATCGGAATTCTTGCTGTTGGGTTGGCTGGAACGTATACGGAGCGTTTCTTTGACGACCGCAGAACACAGGTTGTGGCATCACGCCCGATTTTTGCCGGCTGCTATGGCTGCGATGCTTGTCTGTATGGCGTGTGTCGGCAGTCATACCGTCAAGGAAGGGCAAGACAATTTTTTCGCTACCAGTCTGGAAGCTGCTTATGAACTGGCAAACGGCCAGGCGGCCGCTTTTGCCCGCACTCTTGATGAGCGGGAAGCTATCCTCAGTGATGAGCGTGTGACCGATGCGGAAATTACTCCCTTAGGTGCGGATGAACGCCCGTGGCTGCTGTATTATACAGACGTTTCGGTCGGACCGGACCTTTGGGGACTGACACCGTATTATGGAAAAAATTCCGTTGTAGTGGTAGAAAAACAATAAAGAAAAGCGCATAGCCCGAAAAGGCTATGCGTTTTTGATTTTATATGGAACAACCTGTAGCACAGCAAATAAAAAAGCCGCAGAACGTATGCTGTTCTGCGGAAAATACACTCAGGCACGCTGCTGCACGTAGCGAATAAATGCGTCCCTTTCTGCAGTGGAACGCAGATTTACCGTATACATTCGGTCGCCCATATCCAGACGGAGTGCCAGCGGAAGTTCGTCGCACATTTTCATGCGGCTGCCGTATCTTGCCATGATCTGAGCATGAGTGTGTTTGTATTTGTGGCAATCCCTGCGAGATGCATACACGCAGTAATATTTAGGACCGTTCAGGTTCAGATTCCGCACCTCGTCATAGCAGACCATATCCGCCCAGATCTGATAGCAGTCTACAGAGTTGGCGTAATTGATCATATCGGGCGTATAGCCGCCGGCAGGGCGCATATTGACTTCCAGGGCCACATAATCGCCTTTTTTGCCGAGGCCGGGTTTGTCCTCATTGAGTTGGAAAAATTCACAGTGGAAGAAGCGGCTCTTGGCGCCGAAAGCCTTGATCGTGCGGAAACCCACATCCTTCAAAGCAGCAGGAACGGATTTTTGGGTCCAGTATGCCAAATCGCCTTTCTGGCTTACAATATCCAGAAGCGGGGTAGGGAAGACGTTAGAAGTGTAGAACAAAGGAACACAACGGGAATCAGCAACTCCGTCAAAGCTGACAATGGTACCATTGATGTACTCTTCCATGATATAGGGGATGCTGGGCAGCTTGGCAAAGAACTCCTGCAAATCAGCATCGTTTTTCAGCTTGTACGTGGCTTCGGCACCGCAGCCGTTGTCCGGCTTGACAATGACAGGGTACCCGACAGTACGGATAAAATCTCTGGCAGCATCTATAGTGCAGACTATGTGATGGCGAGCAACAGGAACCCCGGCGGCGCGGTAACTCTCTTTCATTTTACTTTTGAACTTAATGCGTTCAATGAAATCGTTTTTCGCTCCGGTGGAAATGTTGAAGTCGGTGCGCAGCTGCGCATCCATTTCCAGCCAATACTCGTTGTTGGACTCCAGCCAGTCGATTTTCCCGTAATGGAACGTGAAATATGCCACAGCACGGACCATCTCGTCGTAATTGCCCAGGTTGTCCACACGATAATACTCCGTCAGGCAATCCTTCAGTTCATAGGGGATCTCGTCAAAAGGTGCGTCGCCGATGCCCAGCACATTTACACCGTTCCGACGCAGGCGCTCGCAAAAATTCCAGTATGTTTTAGGAAAATGCGGGCTGACGAAGATAAAGTTCATGGATTGTTCTACTTCCTCTCTCACAAAGCGGTCTTACACAAACTGGTTGCGGGCAGGATCGTATTCGTATCCCACTTCTGCAAGGACCGCACGAAGAGCCGTTTCATCCGCCTCTTCTTCCTCACAGAAAATTGCCAAGCTGGCGTCGCGATCGCGCAGCTTGGTATTGACATAGCTTACTAGAATAATAGGATCACGGGGCAGCATAGCATACTCCTTTATAAAGTTCCGAAAAAGAGAAAAAGCCGGTCACGCGACGTGACCGGCAATTTTTCTTTCCAATCAGACCGCGCGGGTAACTTTACCAGAGCGCAGGCAGCGGGTGCAGGCGTAGATATACTTCGGGGAACCGTCCACGATCGCCTTCACGCGCTTGACATTGGGGTTCCAGGTACGGTTGCTCCGACGATGAGAGTGAGAAACCTTGATACCGAACGTGACACCCTTGCCACAGCAAGAACATTTGGCCATAATTGCTTGCACCTCCTTTTCAATAGCTGTACCATTATAACGAATATTTTTCGGAATTGCAAGTCTTTTGCACAAAAAAGTTGAACTTTTTTTGTAAATGCGTGCTTTTGTACAAAAAACGGTCAAAACAGCAGTTCTGTCCCATGGGCAGGGCTTGTTTTGCGCCATTTTGTACGATATAATAAGATGATTCTTTAAATGGGGTGGTGTTTCTTTTGAACGGCTTGCTTTCGCCGTACCAGATTGTACAGTATCTGCTGCGGGCCGTTGTTGTGCTGATCGCCATACCCTTTCATGAAGCAGCACACGCCCTTGTCAGTTATTGCCTGGGGGATGACACCGCCGTACGTGCGGGAAGACTGTCGCTGAACCCAATGCGTCATTTTGACCCACTGGGTGCACTTTGCATGTTGATTGGCGGTGTAGGTTGGGCCAAGCCTGTAGGGGTGAACGTCCGGAATTATAAAAATCCCAAGATCGGAATGGCAGTTTCTGCCGCCGCAGGTCCCGTCAGCAATCTTTTGCTGGCTTGGTTTTCCATGATTCTCTACAAGTGTGTGATTTACAGTGGATTGGGCGGCCAGCTTCCGGCACTGATGCTGTTTCTTTACGATATGGTGGCTATGAATTTGAGTCTGGCTGTATTCAATCTGATTCCGATTCCTCCATTTGACGGAAGCCGTATTGCCTTGCTTTTTTTGCCGCGTCGATTGTATTTCAAAGCCATGCAGTATGAGCGGCAGATCATGTTGGCGGTTTTGCTGCTGGTGTTTTTAGGCGTGCTCAATGTACCGCTTTCCGCTGCCGTTAATTATATGTGGGATCGCCTGGTTGAATTGACAGCCTTTGTGGATGTATTCTGGGGGTAACTTTGCAGGAAGCGTTAACTTTTAAACTGGAAGATTTTGAAGGACCACTGGACCTTTTGCTGTATCTGGTGGGTAAAAATAAAATGAATCTCTATGATATCAATATCATGGAGCTGATAGATCAATATACAACGGCAATTCGAACGCTGCAGCAAAACCGCATGGATGTGTCCAGCGAATTTATTGATATGGCGGCCCATCTGGTACAGATGAAAAGCGCGCTGTTATTGCCCCGCAGTCCGGAAGCCGAGCGCATGAAGGCAGAACTTACCGGGCGCTTGATCGAATACAGTACCTGTAAAGAGGTGGCTGCACAACTGGGGGGGCGTGCGCGGGACCTGTATACAGCCGTTCGCGAACCGATGCCATTGGTGGGTGCGGCTGAATATACCCGCCGTCATGATCCCAACCTTTTGGTACAGGCTTGGTTTAATCTGATGGGACGCAGTTTGCGTAAACGCAAACCGACCCAGGAACGGTTTGAACCGTTGGTCACGGCGCCTTTTGTTTCGGTGGCCAGCCGGGTATCCCATATGCTCCGGGGTCTTTTGCGCGGAAGCCTGCAAAAAATGAATCAGCTGTTCAGCCGAGAGGAAAGCAGAAGCACCAACGTGGCAACGTTTCTTGCTTTGCTGGAACTGATCCGCGCAGGGCGTGTCCGTGTGGATGAAAATGGTACCCTGGATCTTGATCGCAGCCATAACAGACGGAAGGAGGATACGGCCCATGAATGATGCACAGCACACCGGCGCATTGGAGGCAATGTTGTTTGCCCATGCGGAACCGGTGGAAATTGAGCGGCTGGCAGATGCGTTGCGGCTATCCACTGTAGAAACAGAGGAACTGCTGGAACAACTGCAGCGGCGCTACGATGAGCAGAAGAGTGGTCTGGCGTTGCTCCGTTTTGGCCCTGATCGCTGGCAAATGACAACGCGGCCATATTACGGAGAAATGGTCAAGCGGATTCTGGACACCCGGCGTAATGCACCTCTTTCTCCGGCCGCTTTGGAAGTGCTGGCCGTGATTGCTTATAACCAGCCTGTTTCCCGCAGTTTCATTGAGCAGGTACGCGGCGTGGATTCCTCTTCTACTGTGACAAAGCTGCTGGAAAAGGGCTTGATTGAGGAGGCAGGTCGGTTGGATCTGCCGGGAAAGCCGGTTGCTTTTCAGGTAACCGACACCTTTTTGCGGGTCTTTGGACTGGGCAGTCTGAAAGATCTGCCGCCGCTGCATGATGAGGCAGGAGAGCCAAACGATTCCGGGGCAGATGAAGAGTCTTCTGAGAGCGACGCAGAACAGTTGGAATGGAAGTGAGTGCCAATGCCTGTATTGCTTGCGATACTGAAAGTCCTGGCTGTGCTTTTGCTTGCCGTGGGCGTTCTTGTTCTGACGGCGCTTCTTCTGCCAATGGGATTGGCGATTGAGTATCGCACGGGATGCTTTCGCGTTTCTGCTGTATATGGTCCGCTGCGCCGTACGGTGTGGTCGCACCGTATGAACCCTCGCACGGATAATATCGCTTCTTTTTTCCAAAACAAAGAGAAAAAGGAAAAAGCGGTGTCCGAAGAGCCCCAACCGCCGAAATCATCTGCTCACCCACAGCCGGATAAAGCGTCGGTGACCGACAAACCGCAGCAGCAGGGAAAAGCGGAACCTCCTCCGATAAATACGATGCCGGTTCCGGAAAAAACAGCGGAGGAGGAAGAGGCGGAGCTGCCTTCCGGTGCCAAAGGACGAATCGAGCGTGCGCTTTCTTTATTGGAAGAAGATCCCAAGAAACTTGGCAATTGCTTGTTAGGACACATGCGCTGGCTGCACCAACATTCGATTTTCAAAATAAGTGTCCGTCATGTAAATATTTTCTGGACGGTTACCTGTGAAGATGCCGCAGCAACTGCAGTTGCCTATGGGGCAGAGATGGCGGCTTTCAATACAGCGCTTGCGCTGGTACAGCAGACGGTCCGTCTGCAAAGCGATTGCCTTTGGCTTGAACCGGATTTTACTGGTTCGCGGCGCGGGGAACGGAGAATTTCGTGTACCATTTCGGCCAGTGCAATTCTTATGGTCCACTTGTTGTACCGCGTATGGAAAGATCCGCTGTTACAGCCTGTGGCGAACCCTGAACCACAAAACGTTTGATAAGATTCGATTATTTGATTATTGGGAGGAGTTATTATGGCAGAACATCCGATTCAAGGGCTGATGGGCGTTACCATTGACAAGATCCGCGAGATGGTTGACACCAGCACCATCATCGGCGACCCGATCCGGGTTGATGCCGCCACTACCATTATTCCGGTATCTCGTGTCACGTTTGGTTTTGCCTCTGGAGGTTCTGACGTGGCGCCGAAATCCGAAAAGCAGATGTTTGGCGGCGGTACCGGTGCGGGCGTTTCGGTAACGCCGGTGGCATTTTTGGTGATTTCCGGCGGCAATGTTCGCACGGTACAGCTGATTGAAAAAGTTACGGCAGTTGACAATGCGATTGCAGCGCTGCCCGATCTGGTGGATAAAATTACAGCAATGGTCAAAAAGGACAAGGTCGAGGAGGCCGCGTCCGAACATAAGGAGTAAGCATGGCGGAACAACGGATTCAAAAAGTTCTGGCGGATCAGGGGATTTGCTCGCGCCGCGAGGCGGAGCGCCTGATTGCAGCCGGGAAAGTCAAAGTGAACGGGCATCCTGTCGGTTTGGGCGATAAAATGGACCCTGATTACGATAAGGTTTCCATCGACGGAAAAAACGTCCGAATCGTACGGAAGCGGCAATATACGTATATTATGCTGCATAAACCACGGGGATACCTGACGACGCGGTCGGACGACCGTGGCCGTAAAACGGTAATGGACCTTGTGTCGGATGTACCGGCAATGCTGCGCCCGGTAGGCAGGTTGGACAAAGACAGTGAGGGTTTGCTTTTGATGACCGATGACGGTGCGTTCATCAATCTGTTGACGCACCCTTCCGGGGGTGTTGGCAAACTGTACCGCGTAACGGTAAATCCTCGCGCCACCGAAGAGCAGGTGGTCCAGATGGCATCCGGTGTTGTGCTGGACGATGGCGTTCGCACCCAGCCCTGCGTCATTCACGTGGTGACCGATGAGCCGGGGCGCTCCGTACTGGAGATCACCTTGCATGAAGGACGCAATCGTCAGATTCGCCGTATGTGTTCGGCGGTGGGATTGCAAGTGGTACGCCTGAAGCGCAGTGCGGAAGGACCCGTAAAGCTGGGAATGCTGCAGCCGGGGGAATACCGTGAACTGAAGAAGTCGGAAGTCAGCGCGCTGCGCAATGCGGCACAGAAGACCACCCGCGCTTCCTCTACAAAAAATCAGGCGGCGCCACGCCGTCCGGGCCCGCTTAAGCGTTCGGAAAAGTGAATTTTTCCAAAAAGCTGCGACGAACCCCAAAAAGAGTGAAAAAATCCAGAAAAACTAAAGAGTTTCTACTTGTGGAATTTTACACAAAGTAGTATAATTGTGCCAAATGACATATTTTTTATGAACATTTTCACAAAAAACAGTCAGTCTTATCATGGGAGGTCACTGTATGGCAGCAAACAAACCCGGCAAGGCAGAAATCCTTGCAGCATTTTTTGACGACGGCGTTTTCTCGCCGCTGTATACGGAAGGCGCCGTCAGTGCGGCGTACGGCTCTGCCAACGGGCAAAGCGTGTATGTTGTATTTGAAAACGGTGAGCCTGTTGGTGTGCAGGACATCAAAAAGAATATCCGCGTGCTGGAAATGGCCGCAGAAACCGGCGCACCGGTGGTAACTTTCTACAACTCCACCGGCGCCAAGCTGGATGGCGGTCTGGAATTGCTCAATGCGACGGCTGCTCTGACGGCTGAGATTGCACGCATTTCCGGTGTTGTACCGCAGATTGCGGTGATTACGGGAACCTGCGCAGGGACCAACGCTATCCATGCAGCGGCAGCTGATGTCTGTGTCATGGCAGAGGATGCGGAACTTTTCCTCAATGCTCCGTTTACGGCGGAAGACAATGTTGGTGGAGCCGGTTCTGCTACCTTTGCCGCGAAAGCGGGTGTTGCAGCGGTGACGGCTGCCGATGCGGTGGCGGCTGCCAAGCAGGCAGCCAGCATCGTGGCTCTGCTGCCGGCAAACAATCTGTCCGGTCCGGCTTTGTTTGATTTCGATGCTCCTGCCAAAACCATCAATGCAGCCAAATATACGGCTTCGGATGCAGTGGCGGCACTTGCCGACGCGGAGAGCGCGGTTGAACTGTACAGCGGCTACGGCAAAAACATCGTTACGGCGTTGGCGACCATCAACGGCACCGCTGTTGGCATCGTTGCTACGGAGAAGGCTTCTATCTGCCATAAGTGCACGGCCAAGGCGGCACGTTTTGTCCGTCTGTGTGATGCCTACAGCATCCCCGTTGTTACCGTTGTCAACAGCGAAGGCTTTGTGAAGAGCGAAGGTGATGACCAGGCCGGTGGTATCCGTCAGGCTGCCCGTATGGCAGGCGTCTATGCCGAAGCAACCACCGCGAAGGTTGCAGTGCTTGTGGGCGATGCGATCGGACCGGTTTACACCGTGTTTGCTGCTTGTGCCGACTGGCGCGTAGCTGTTCAGGGCTGCACGGTTGCTCCTCTGGCACCCGAAACGGCAGTCAGCGTTCTGTACAAGGATGAAATCTACGCCTCTGACAATATCGCCAATGCTACCAAGGCGAAGGCAGCTGCTTATGCAAAGGATGTCTGCGGTGCAGAAGCTGCTGTGCAGAACGGTGCTGCTGATGCGGTCTGCGATGCATCCGGCGTGCGCGGTGCAGTGGCACAGGCGCTGGATATGCTGGCCAGCAAGCGTGCTGTACGCCTGGCCAAGAAGCACGGCAATATTACACTGTAAGCACCCGCTCACAGAATAAAATCATCAACCTTGATTTTTAAGGAGGAACTTCCTATGAAAAACCTGATCGTTACCGTCAACGGTGTTGCTTACAATGTCACGGTCGAAGAGGGCACGGGCGCTCCCGTTGCCGCTGCTGCGCCGGCCGCTCCGGCTCCTGCTCCTGCTGCCGCACCGGCTGCCCCTGAGGCTTCTGCCGCTCCCGCTGGTGCTGCCGGTGCCGTCGTGGTCAATGCCCCCATGCCCGGTAATATTCTGGACGTGAAGGTCAAGCCCGGTGATTCGGTAAAGGCCGGTGATACGCTGCTCATCCTGGAAGCCATGAAGATGGAGAACGAAATCAGCGCTCCTCAGGACGGCACCATCGCCAGTGTGGATGTGCGCAAGGGCGACGTCGTGGATTCCGGCGCGCTGCTGTGCACCATGAACTGATCGAAAGACGAGGTGAATGACATTGGCTAAGAAACCCATCCAGATTACCGAGGTCGTTCTGCGCGATGCGCACCAGTCGCTACTTGCCACCCGTATGACGATGGACGAGATGCGTCCCATCCTGCCCGAAATGGACAAGATCCCGTACTTCTCTGTGGAGTGCTGGGGCGGCGCTACCTTTGACTCCTGCATCCGCTTCCTCGATGAAGACCCGTGGGAGCGCCTGCGCATCCTGCGTAAGGAACTGCCGCACCAAAAGCTGCAGATGCTGTTCCGCGGCCAGAATATGCTGGGCTACCGTCCGTATGCAGATGATGCCGTTGAGTATTTCGTACAGAAATCGGTTGCCAACGGCATCGATGTCATCCGTATCTTTGACGCGCTGAACGATCCGCGCAACCTGCAGACCGCTATCAAAGCCGCCAACAAGGAAGGCGCTCATGTCCAGGCCTGCATCAGCTATACCCTGAGCCCTGTACATAACAACGAGTACTTTGCCAAGTATGCCAAGACTCTGGAGGAGATGGGTGCCGATTCCATCTGCATCAAGGATATGGCCGGCCTGCTCAAGCCTTATACCTGCTACGATCTGGTCAAGGAACTGAAATCCACGGTTAAGATTCCTGTGGATATTCACAGCCACTATACCGCTGGTCTGGCGTCCATGTCCATTCTGAAGGGCATTGAAGCCGGCGCTGACATCATCGATACCGCCATGAGCCCGCTGGCTCTGGGTACTTCTCATATGCCCACCGAAAGTCTGGTGGCAGCGCTGCAGGGAACCGACTACGATACGGGTCTGGATCTCAACCAGCTCAACGTGGTGCGTGCGTACTTTGCTAAACTGCGCGAGAAATATATCGCTAACGGCCAGATCAGCCCGAAGTCGCTCGGCGTCGACGCCAACACCCTGCTGTATCAGGTCCCGGGCGGTATGTTCTCCAACATGCTCAAGCAGCTGAAGGATGCCGGCAAGGAAGACAAGCTGGATGATGTGCTTGCCGAGATTCCGCGTGTGCGTGAAGATGCCGGCTATCCGCCGCTGGTTACGCCTACCAGCCAGATCGTTGGTACGCAGGCCGTCTTCAATGTCATCATGGGTGAACGTTATAAGATGGTCACCAAGGAATTCAAGGGCCTTGTCCATGGCGATTACGGCAAGACTCCTGCCCCCATCAAGAAGGAGTTCAGCGACTTTATCCTGAAGGGTGAAGAACCCATTACCTGCCGCTTTGCTGACACGCTGGAGCCTGAAATGGATAAGCTGAAGGCAGAGGCCGCGAAGTACGCCATCCAGGAGGAGGACGTGCTGACCTACGCTATGTTCCCGCAGGTTGCGCCCAAGTTCTTTGAGAAGCGCAATGCCCGCCTGCAAGGTGTAGATGCCCTGCATGCCGACTATGAAAACAAGTCGCATCCTGTCTGATTGAATTATTTGCCGCCCCCGCATCACGCGGGGGCGGTTTTGTGTTGTGCACCTGTGAAAATTCGCGGTAAAAAACAGGGAAAGCCAGTATGCCACCTTGCATCTTGCCTGTAAAAATAGTACAATATACAATATATGTATTTGTGCGACCAGAACAAAAACACAAGCATGAGGTGTAGGGTATGGTTTTAAGCATGACAGGCTACGGACGTGCGGGCGCTTTGCTGCATGGACGGGATATCAAGGTGGAACTGCGCAGTGTCAACGCGCGCTTTTTTGAATATTCATCCCGGTTGCCGCGTTCCTGCGCTTTTCTGGAAGACAAGCTCAAAAAATTGGTTGCTTCCAAAGTCAGCCGTGGCAAGGTGGAGCTGAATCTTTCCATTCAAACGGTTACGGCAGCGGACACGGTCGTTACGGTCAACTGGCAGCTGGCACAAGGATACCGTGCAGCGCTGAATGCCATGTCGGAACGAATGGATCTGAAAAATGATGTGACCGCCGGTATGCTGGCCCGTTTCCCGGAGGTTTTGACCCAGACGGCGGCACCCACCAATGAAGAAGAACTTTGGCAAGACGTGCAGTCTGTGGCGCAGCAGGCCGTTGACGCTTTTGTGGCGATGCGCGCGACTGAAGGCGAGAAGCTGAAAGAAGATGTTTCCGGACGGTTGACCACGATTGAAACGTTGGTCGGCCAGATTGAACAGGACAGCGCTGGTCGCGTGCAGGCATACAGCGATAAACTTTATGCCCGTTTGCAGGAGCTTTTGGGGGACCGCAACATTGATGAAGCGCGCCTTGTAACAGAAGCGGCTATTTTTGCGGACAAAACGGCAATTGACGAAGAAACGGTCCGCCTGCACAGCCATGTGGCACAGTACCGCGAGATTCTGGAACTCAACGAGCCGATCGGTCGCAAGCTGGATTTCCTGACACAGGAACTCAATCGCGAATCCAATACGATTGGTTCCAAATGCCAGGATGTGGCGATCACACGGCTGGTCGTAGAACTGAAATCTGAAATTGAAAAGATTCGTGAACAGATCCAGAACATCGAGTAAGGGAACACTATGAAGCTGATCAACATTGGATTTGGCAATATGGTCAATGCAGATCGTGTCATCGCGGTTGTCAGTCCGGATTCCGCCCCTATCAAGCGGTTGGTGCAGGATGCACGGGAAAAAGGGGCTTTGATCGATGCGTCCTACGGAAGGCGTACGCAAGCGGTTTTAATTATGGACTCCGATCATGTGATTTTATCAGGCATTGCATTGGACAGCGTTACAGGACGTTTTGCGCAAGAGGAAACAACAGAGTAAAGGGGTATGGAAGTATGAAAGGCGAAAAATATCTGTTTGTTGTGTCTGGGCCTTCCGGCACCGGTAAAGATACTGTAGTAGCAAACCTTTTGAAAAATCATCCGGAAATCCAGCACACGGTGTCGGCCACCACGCGTACGCCGCGGGAAGGTGAAAAAGACGGCATCAACTATCATTTCATGACCGTTGCGGATTTTGAGGACCACCTGGCACACGACCAGATCGTGGAACATACCCAGTATTGCGGTAATTATTATGGCACCCTTCGCAGCGAGATCGAAACTCGTATGGAGCGCGGTATTCCGGTGATTTTGGTTATTGAGGTGGAGGGCGCCGGAAATATTAAAAAGATGTATCCCGGAGCTACCACGATCTTTGTTTTGCCCCCCGATATGCAGGAGCTGGAACGTCGTCTGCGCAACCGCGGCACAGAAGACGAAGAAACCATCCAGCGCCGCCTGAAGCGGGCAGAAGCTGAGATTGCCAATTCCGTTGAGTATGACGAGCATGTTGTGAATGTGCAGGTGGATACCTGCGCCGAGAGTCTTTACTCGATCATTCAGTTCCGTCTCAAGCACGGCAAGGGCGAATGACACTTTCCATTGCGCAGGTCGCGGTAGATAACGCGACCATTCACTTTGACAAACTGTACTCCTACCAGATACCCGAACGGTTGAGCACTGTTGTCTGGCCAGGCAGTATGGTTTTGGTCCCGTTCGGACGGGGTGACAAGCCGCGTATGGCGGTGGTCCTCAAGGTCGATACTGTGGACGAACAGGCGGCACCCAAACGGTTGAAAACACTGCACGATGCGGCACCGGAACAGGCGCGCCTGACACCGGATTTGCTGGAGCTTGTCCGATTCTTGAAAGAGAGAACGTTTTGCACCTGGTTTGAAGCGGTTAAAGCGGTGATCCCTTATGGGGCGCAATACCGGGCAGCCATCGTGAACGGAAAGCCGGTCATGCAAAACCGGCTGACTCGATCTACGGAACGGGTGTATACCTTAGTGGGGGAACTGCCCCAAAAGCCCAAACCAGGACCACGGCAGCTGGCTGCGGTGGAAGCCCTCCGTAAAGGCCCGCTGACTGCCCACCAGCTGGACGAAGTGGGCATCTCCAAACCGACGCTGGATACACTGTGCAAAAAAGGTGTGCTGGCTGTTGCTCAGCAAGATAAAGCCCTGGATTTATTCGGGAATATTCCCTTTGATCCACACCCCATCACATTGGCTGAAGAGCAGCAACGGGCGTATGACGCATTGCTTCCGGACCTGGAAGATGCGGCCCCCCATGCAGCTCTGTTGCATGGGGTAACTGGCAGCGGTAAAACGGTCGTGTTTCTCAAACTGATCGAGCGTACGCTTGCATTGGGGCGTAAAGCATTGGTTCTGGTTCCGGAAATCAGCCTGACACCGCAGATGATCCGGCGCCTGAAATCAACTTTCGGCAGCCGGCTGGCGGTGCAGCATTCGGCGCTTAATAATACCGAACGCCTGCTGCAATGGCGTAGAATCCAGCAGGGAAATGCCGACATTGTGGTTGGCACCCGCAGTGCCGTTTTTGCTCCTCTGCAAAATATCGGGCTTATTATTATCGACGAAGAACAGGAACACACCTATCAAAGTGAATCCGCACCGCGTTACGACGCCCACGATGTAGCCAAAAAGCGGGCGGCTATGGAAAATGCGCTGTTGCTGTTCGCTTCGGCCACTCCGTTGACGGAAACTTACCACGCCGCAGAAAGCGGCAAGTACAAGTTGCTTACCCTCACCAAAAGGTACGGCGGTATGCCGTTACCCCAGGTTGATTTTATTGATATGCGCGCCGAACTGGCTTCCGGCAACCCGCGGGAAGTCAGCAATCGGATGGTTCGTGAGTTGCAGGAAAACCTGGAAAACGGAGAGCAGAGTATCTTGCTGCTCAACCGGCGGGGATACCACACGGTCGGTATGTGCGTAACTTGTGGACATGTACTGAAATGTCCGAATTGCAGCGTGCCGCTGGTATATCACAAACCGCAACAGGCGCTGATGTGCCACCATTGCGGCCATACGGTACGACCGCTGCCTCAGATTTGTCCTGAATGTGGAGGTAATCTGAATTACAGCGGTTTTGGCACACAACGTGTGGAAGAGGAACTGTCCGAGTTGTTGCCAACGGCCCGTATTCTGCGCATGGACCAGGATTCAACCGGCCAAAAGAATTCACATGAAACCATGCTTGCACAATTCGGCAACCAGGAATACGATATTTTGCTTGGAACCCAGATGGTCGCCAAAGGCTTGGATTTTGAAAAAGTCACGCTTGTTGGCGTTTTGGGAATTGACTCACTTCTTTTCGGACAGGGGTTCCGCGCGTATGAAAGTGTGTTCAGCCTGGTTACGCAAGTTATCGGCCGTGGCGGCCGGGCAGCTTTGCCTGGACGCGCTTTGATCCAGACAACGGTGCCCAATCATCCTGTGCTGCAGCTTGCAGCCGAACAAGAATACGAGGCCTTTTACCGTGAGGAAATTGCCTTCCGAAAATTCGGACTGTATCCTCCGTTTTGTTCCTTTTGCGTTGTTGGCTTTGTTGGCGCACAAGAGGGGGCTGTGGCAATGGCGGCCCACCGCTTTGGAATCTTGCTGGCGGAACGGGCTGCCGAACAGCCGCAAATGCCTCTTCGTTTGTTGGGACCGGCTCCCATGGCTATAACGATGTTGAATGGAAAATATCGGTATAAACTTACACTGAAATGCCGCAACGACGCAGCGTTCCGCGCGCTTTTGCGTCAGACGCTGGAGGCTTATGCGCAAGAAAAATTGCCGCAAAAGGCATCCGTAATTCTTGATTTCAATTCCGACGGAGATTTATAAATACTATTGGAGGTAATATCTTATGGCACTTCGCACCATTGTGCAGGACGGCGATCCGATCCTGAAAAAAGTATGCCGCCCCGTAACCAAGTTTGATGATCGTCTGGGAGTTCTGCTGGATGATATGAAAGAAACGCTTCTGGCTGCCAACGGTCTTGGTCTGGCCGGCCCGCAGGTCGGTATGATGCGCCGCCTGTTCATCTGCCTGGATGAACGCGACATGCCGGAGGAAGTTCCTGAAAATTACGAGTACAAATTCATCGAGTTCATCAACCCGGAAATCCTGGAACTCAGCGATGAAAAGGTGGAACTTTACGAAGGCTGCCTGTCTTTTCCGGGACATAACGGGGCCATTTCCCGTGCCAAGCATGTGAAAGTCAAAGCCCAGGACCGCCATGGCGAGTGGTTTGAGCTGGAGGCGCATGATATGCTGGCCCGCTGCATCCAGCATGAAAACAACCATCTGGATGGCATTACCATTATGGATCTTGCCACCCACTTTTACGAGGACGACTACCCCGAAGAAGACGAGGACTGATACATGAAAATCCTGTTCATGGGTACACCCGATATCGCTGCAGATAGTCTGGCTGCCCTTATTGCTGCCGGGCATGAGATCTGCGCGGTTTTTACCCGCCGTGACAAACCGGTGGGACGTAAACAGATTCTGACCGCACCTCCGGTTAAACAACTGGCGGAACAGCACGGCATTCCGGTTTATCAACCTCGTACGCTGCGGGACGGTTCTTCCGATGATGTGATCCGGGAACTTGCCCCTGATATCATTGTAGTCGTGGCGTATGGATGCATTATTCCGCCGCAGCTGCTTCATGTGGCCCGGTATGGGTGTATCAATCTGCACGTTTCACTGCTGCCGAAATACCGTGGTTCGGCCCCGATTCAATGGGCCGTGCTCAATGGCGATCGCTGCACCGGTGTGTCGATTATGCAGCTGGATGAAGGTCTTGATACCGGCGATGTGCTGATGGTGGAGCCTGTGGACATTGATCCGGAGGAAACCAGCGGTCAATTGTTTGACCGCGTCAGCGCGGTGGGGGCCAAAACCCTGGTGCAGGCATTGGAAAAGCTGCAAGCCGGGCAACTCAAACCGGAGCCGCAGCAGCATGAGATGGCAACTATGGCACCGCCGCTCACAAAAGATATGGCGCGCTTCGACTTTACGCAGTCGGCAGCGCACATTCATAACTGGGTACGCGGTATGAATCCGTGGCCCGTCGCCTGGTTTGAGCAGGAGGGAAAGCGGATCAAAGTCCTGGAATGCCGCATGGCAAAAGCCGGGGACAGTGCTGCACCCGGCACGGTACTGGCGCTGAAGCCGTTGACCATCGCCTGCGGCGAAGGTGCGGTGGAACTTTTGACGGTCACGCCAGAGGGCGGAAAACCGATGGCCGGTACAGCCTGGGCTGCTGGCCGTCGCCTGAAAGCGGGGGACAGCCTGTGACGCCGCGCCGTCTGGCGGTCAAGGCGTTGATGCACCAGGAGCAGGCCGGATATGCAAACCTCGTACTGGATGCAGAACTGAAAAAATGTACGCCGCCTTTGGAATCGCGGGATGCGGCTTTCGCGTCAAGAATCTTTTATACGGTGCTGGAATATCAGCCTTTATTGGATTTTTTACTGGGAAAGTTCAGCAAAAAACCTGTTGCCAAACTAGATGCTCCCGTACGTGCTATTTTGCGCGCGGGACTGGCGCAGGCCCGTTTTATGAATGTACCGTTGCCGGCTGCCGTCAACGAATCCGTTAAACTGACAAAGGCTCTCGGCAAAACCAGCGCTTCCGGTATGGTCAATGCAATCTTGCGAAAAGCTGCGGTGCTTTCGGTTCAGGAATCCGACTTTACGGATCCGTTGGAGCGCCTTCAGACCTATTATTGCCTGTCAAAAACCGTGGCACAGCTGCTGTACAGTCAATACGGGGAAGAAACATTTGCATTGGCTGCAGCATTCCGGAACAGACCCAAGTCGGCAGTTCGCGTGAATACGCTGCGTACGACCGATGAGGCATTGACGAAAGAACTGCAGGATGAAGGCTGTTGTGTAGAAAATGGCCCGTGGAAACATGCGCTGTTGGTAGATTTCCAGGGCTCTCCGGTTACGGGGGCGGCTTTTGCACGAGGGGAGTACCACGTGCAGGGATTGGCCAGCCAGTTTGCCGCCTTGTGCGTTGAAGCAAAGCCCGGACAAAAGGTTGCAGATTTTTGCGCGGCGCCCGGTGGGAAAAGTTTGACGCTTGCCCAAGAAATGCACGATACCGGCACACTGGTCAGCGGAGAGGCCGTTTCGGCGCGTGTGAATCTGTTGGAAAAAGCCTTTCAGCGCTGTGGTATAACCTGCGCCAAAGCGGTGCACAATGACGCGACCGTTTGGCAAAAATCGTGGGGCACATTCGACCGTGTACTATGCGATGTGCCTTGCTCTGGCCTGGGCGTCATTGCCAAAAAGCCTGATATTCGTTATAAAGACTTGGACGGAATGGAGAATTTGTGCGTCATTCAGCAAAAAATCTTGCAAAATGGTGCCGATTCACTTGCCGAAAACGGCCGTTTGGTGTATTCTACCTGTACAATCAATCAGCAGGAGAACCAAAATCAGATTGAAGCGTTCCTGCGCCGCAACCCACAATTTCAAGTGGTAGCGCCGGCACTTTCACTTCCGGGGATGGAGCACGGAGCCTTCGGTACGTTGTTCTTGCCCCACAAAACCGGCACCGATGGCTTTTTTGTAGCCATTTTGGAAAAACTTTCGACATAATTTTGCTATATACTATTAGGATGGGAAAGGGGGGACTTCTGTGAGCGATATGCAAAAATTCTGCTTGTCGGATCTGACGCTGGACGCTTTGACCGCTTATGTGGTCAGTTTGGGGCAGCCAAAGTTCCGCGCCAAGCAGATTTTCAAGTGGCTCCACCAGAAACTGGTGACGGAGTTCACCCAGATGACAGACCAGCCGAAAACGTTGCTGGCTGTACTGGAAGAGCAGTGTACCATTGCTGCTCCCACAATCCGTCGGCGGCAGCAGTCCAAGGACGGAACCGTGAAATATCTGCTGCAATTGGCGGATGGAAACTGTATCGAAACGGTTCTGATGCGGTATAAATATGGAAACACCGTCTGTGTTTCTACCCAGGTAGGGTGCGCCATGGGATGCCGGTTCTGCGCTTCAACGCAGGCGGGCCGCGTGCGGGATTTGACCCCCGGGGAGATTGCTTCGGAGATTTACACGGCGCAGAAGGATTCCGGGGAGCGGGTTTCCCACATCGTCTTGATGGGCATTGGGGAACCGCTGCACAATTTTGACAATGTGATGGATTTCCTCGAAATCATTTCCTGCCCGGAAGGTGTCAACATCGGTATGCGCAACATCAGCCTGTCTACTTGCGGGCTTGTTCCCAAAATCGATGAACTTGCAAAACGGCATTTGCAGCTGACTTTGTCGGTTTCGCTTCATGCACCGGATAATAAGGTCCGCTCGTCTATGATGCCGGTCAACGATGCCTATCCCCTGGAAGAGTTGATTCCTGCCTGCCGCCGATATCAGAAAGAAACCGGTCGCCGTATCAGCTTTGAATATTCCATGGTGCGCGGTGTCAATGACAGTTCCGAGATGGCCCAAAAACTGGCACATTTGATTCATGGTATGGGCGCACACGTCAATCTCATTCCCATCAACCCGGTAGACGGAAGTCCATACTCGGCAACTGATGAAGCCAATGTGCGACGGTTTCAGCAGGAATTGGAACATCTGGGAGTCAATGCGACTGTGCGCCGCCGCCTGGGAACGGATATCAGTGCGGCGTGCGGTCAGCTGCGGCGCGAGGATGCGCAGGCCGCTACTTGAATGGCACATATTGCAGTAACGAATTAAGCAAGGAAAGGAACATCCTGAATGAAGATCGCCGCGATCACCGATATCGGCAGCTGTCGCCAGGAGAATCAGGATAATTACTGTGCGCAGCAGCTGGCGGGCGGTACGGCCTGGGGCATTGTATGTGACGGTATGGGCGGAGTGAATGGCGGGCGTATAGCAGCCCGTATTGCTACCGATACCATGCAGCAATATTTTGCACGGCAGATGCGTGCTTTGCAGCCGGGAGGAGAAAAAAGTTTTATCATGCGAGGATTCGATGTGACGAACCGCGCGGTTTATGATAAGGCGACTTCCGACCCCGAGATGCTGGGGATGGGAACTACAGGTGTTTGCGCGTACGCCGGGAACGGGTATGCACACATTGTTCACGCGGGAGATTCCCGCGCCTACCTTTACCATGAAGGAGAGCTCCGGCAGATCACGCGGGATCACTCGATGGTACAGCAGCTTGTGGACAGTGGGCAGATCACACGGGAACAGGCATCCCTGCACCCGCAGAAGAATCTGATCACCCGGGCGCTGGGCGTTGCAGCCAATATTGTACCGGAATATAACCGGTGCGAGATTGAGGCCGGGGATATTTTGCTCTTGTGTACGGACGGCCTGACCAATATGATCCCGGACAGCGAAATTGCACGAATCTTGAAAGAAGTTCCCTTCTTTGATGCAACAAGTATTCTGGTAGACCGTGCACTGCAAGCCGGCGGTCAGGATAACATTACGGTCTTGCTTATGGGCGTGGAAACAACGGAGGTCAACAATGGATAATCTGATTGGAAGACGGTTGGATGGTCGATATCTGATTCAAAGCCTGGTCGGCGTAGGCGGAATGGCCAACGTGTACCGTGGTGTTGACGAAAAAACCGGCAACGCCATTGCGGTGAAGGTTCTGAAAGAGGAATTCCTGGACAACGAGGAGCTGGTACGCCGCTTCAAGAACGAGTCCAAGGCAATTTCGATTCTGGATCATCCGAATATTGTAAAGGTGTATGATGTTTCTGTCACCGACAAACTCCAGTACATTGTGATGGAGTACGTGGATGGCATCACGCTGAAAGAGTATCTGAAGCAGCGCGGCGGTGCGCTGACCTGGAAAGAAACCGTTCACTTCGCCACGCAAGTTTTGGGTGCCTTGCAGCATGCACATTCCAAAGGCATCATCCACCGGGATGTGAAGCCGCAGAATATCATGCTGCTGGCGGATGGTTCCATCAAAATGATGGATTTTGGCATCGCCCGTTTTTCTCGTGCGCAAAGCCAGACGGTCAGCGATAAGGCGATAGGCTCTGTGCATTATATCAGCCCGGAGCAGGCCAAGGGCGACAAAACAGACGCGCGCACGGATATTTACTCGGTGGGCGTCATGCTGTATGAGATGCTTTCCGGTCGTTTGCCTTTCGATGGTGACGGAGCGGTATCCATCGCCATCATGCAAATCTCCGATAAGGCCAAGCCGTTGGCACAGGTCGCTCCCAACGTTCCCGAGGGACTTCGCCAGATTACAGAAAAAGCCATGGAGAAAGATCCTGCCAAACGCTATCAAAGCGCGCAGGAAATGCTCCAGGCCATTGAGGAATTCAAACGCAACCCGTCGGTTCGTTTTGAGTATGAGTACAGAAATATGCAGGATAATCCGGAAAAAAGCATCAACCGCGTTGTAAGCAACGCCAAAGCAGGGGCGAAGGGCGGCACGATCCGCACCGGAGATGCCCGCCGCGCAGGAACTTCAAATCCCGGACGCAGCAAGTCCTCGAAAAAAGGACGCAAGGACAAGAAGCCTCTGTCCATTCTTCCGGTTTTCTTCGGAATGGCTGTGGCCTTTGTCATTGGTGCTGCCATTCTGGTTTATCTGATTTTCACCAATTCCAGTAACCTGCTGTTCTCCAACCGCGCAGATGTTACAATCATCAACTTTGTCGGCATGACGCTGGATGAATACCGCGCTTCGGAGTATAATACACTGCTCAAACTGCAGGAAGCGGAAGAGTATAACTCTACCTACCCGGCTGGTACCATAATCCGCCAGAATCCCAAAGCGGGCCGCACCGTAAAAGAAGGACAGAAAATCACCCTGACGGTGAGCTTGGGCACCCAGTATGTTACGATTCCGGAAACCAAAAATATGGTAGCCGAAGATGCCGAACAGACCTTGAAGGATTTGGGGCTGAATGTTCTGCAAAAGCCTATGCAGGATAACACGGTGGCAAACGGTGCCGTGATTTATACAAGCCCGGCCGCAGGTGAAACGGTAGAGGGTGACTCTACGGTGATTCTGTACGTGAGCCGTGCTGTCATCAGCAATACCAATTACGTTCCCAGTGTGACCGGTAAGACCCTGGACGACGCCAAGAATGATCTGAAGGTTCTGAACTTCTCGGTGCGTACGATTGAGCAGGCAAGCTCGGAACCGGCGGGCACGGTTCTGAGCCAGACTCCTGCCGCGGGTACCGAGGCCCGCGTGAGTTCGATCATCACATTGGTGGTATCGACAGGTGTACCGGAAACGCCGGCAGAAACACCGGCTCCCAGCGATGGTACAATTCAGGAAAGCTGGTGGTGGAGCAGCGATGGCAGCCACGAAATTCATCAGTTCCCGGACGGCTCCATGGTAAATGAAAATGGCGTTCCGTGTGACGCACAGGGCAATCCTATCTGACGATGACAAAGGCAATGCAATATATTACAAAGGGAATCGGCGGATTTTATTATGTTCGTACCCCGGAAGGAATTGTGGAATGCAAAGCCCGCGGTATTTTCCGCAAGCGTGGCATTACACCGGTAGCAGGAGATAATGTGATTCTCTCTTCCGACGGAACGATGATTGATGAGATTCTGCCGCGTAAAAATGTTTTTGTACGCCCGCCTGTTGCCAACCTGGACATTCTTTTTATTGTTGCCAGTACCACCCAGCCGGTTCCCAGCACATTGGTGCTGGATCAGCTGGCAGCTGCCGCCATTTATAAGGATGTACAGCCGGTGCTGGTAGTAACCAAATCCGATCTGGCTGCAGCCGATAAATTGGCTCAGTCCTATGCCACCAGTGGTATCCCCCTGATTCAACTTCACTATGAAACCGGAGAAGGTCTGGATACTATCCGCGGTTATATCGAAGGTCACTTGTGTGCTTTTTGCGGGAACTCCGGCGTCGGAAAATCGACGCTGCTGAATGCGCTGGCTCCGGAACTCAGGCGTGAAACCGGGCAAATCAGCCAAAAATTGGGCCGTGGCCGTCATACTACACGGGAAGTGGAAATTTTTGAGGTTTGCGGAGGCAGACTGGCGGATACCCCGGGCTTTGCCAGCCTGGAGGCACAGAAACTTTGCCGAATTCCCAAAGAAGACTTGCAGCATACCTTTCCGGAGTTTGAACCGTATTTCGGACAGTGCCGTTTTACAGGGTGCTCGCATCGCAGTGAAACCGGCTGCGCTGTGCGTGATGCAGTAGAGGAAGGCAAAATCAGCCAAACCCGTTATGCTAGCTATCTGGCTATGTATGAAGAAGCCAGTGCCCGGAAAGAGTGGGAACGATGAGCAAACGCGCTGTTGTGTTTTCAGCCGTGCCGGTGGAATCCGAAATGGCTGCCTATGTGCAGCCGGGTGATTTTATTGTGGCTTGTGATGCCGGTTATCGGAACGCTGCAAAACTGGGTGTTCGTCCGGATCTGATCGTGGGAGATTTTGATTCCGCACCACAGCCTGAAACGAACCGGGAAACGATTGTACTGCCTCATGTCAAGGATGATACCGACACCCAGTTTGCCGCCCGCTGGCTGGTGGAGCACGGGTATGAAGAAGTGACCTTGCTGGGCGCTTTGGGCGGTTCACGTATCGAGCATATGTTTGCCAATGTTTCTACCGGATTGTTTCTTGCAATGCATGGCATAAAAACCATTCTGGCTGATGCCAGAAGTGAAATGCACTATCTGCTGCCGGGGAAAGAACTGGTTCTGGAGAGAAAAGACTGGATGTACCTATCCGTCTTCGCCTTGGGCGCGCCCATGACCGGTGTCACTCTGCAAGGCGTGTACTATCCCTTGGAGAATGCGACACTGTCGGAACTGGACTACCCGCTTGGCACCAGCAACGAATTTATTGAACCTGTGGCCCACCTGCAGTGTGCCGGTGGACATGGCCTTGTGGTGTTGACCCGGGCTGACGGGTAACACCAACTTGCGCCAACTGCATAGTATGGCATACATCACAAAACGAAAGTGAGGTGTATGCCATGCATGTGGTTGTGGTTCGCTGCCCGCGCGCGCTGCGCTGGCTGCTTCGCGCGGCATTTAAGGTCTGAAATTACAACCCCTGCCAAAAGGCAGGGGTTATTTTTTTGCCCCGGCGCATATACATACACCAGACAGCCAACCAAGTGATACATGGAAAGGGGCAATCAAACATGGAACTTAAGGTGTTTAAAGACACCATAGCTGCGTACGGAGGCCGTTGGGAAACGCGACTGGAACTTCCGGTTGAAACAGAAATCCTGATTCCGGATTATCTGCCGGCAGTTTTCAAAATCGTAAAATGCCTGATCGAGCCGGTCGTATTGCAAAATCGTGTGACCGGTACCCGCTGGCAAAGCGAAGGCTATCTGCGCTGTACGGTATATTACCAGAGCGAAGAGCCCGGTTGCCGTTTGTACCGTACAGAGCAGAAGTTTGCTTTTGAAAAAACGGTCGAGCTTCCGGATGGGGCCTACGCCGAGGGGCCGGCACAGATTTGGGGGGAGCCGGAATACTGCAACTGTCGGGCTATCAGTGAGCACAGGATTGATCTGCGTGGTGCCTATATCCTGTGCGGCGCGGTGTTATCTACCAAAGAATGCGAACTGCTTACGGCCCTGGCCGACTGTGGAATTGAACAAAGAACACGGGAATTGACGGGTCTGCAGCGGATTGCCGCCGAAGAAAAGACCCTTACTGCGGAAACCTCCATGGCACTTCCGGATGTGGGGGAAGCTGTGCTGGACATTGACGGAAGTTTTTTGCTGGGGAGTGTATCTCTTCAAACCGGTCAGGCCAGTGTACAGGGAACCTTGCAGATGCAAGTGTGCTATCAGCCCGAAACCTCCGAGGAAATGGAAGTGCGCCAGAAAGAACTTTCCGTGCAGCAGACTGTGGAACTCCCCGGAGTGGCGGAGGATGACATCTGCATGGCCTGGGGACAGGTAATGGCTGCTACACTCACGGCAACGGAGAACAACGGCGAGGCCGGTTTGAATATCACCTGGAAGCTTCATCTGGAAGTGTGGCACAAAACTGCCAGAACCGTGGTAGCAGATGCCTACTCAACGGTATGTCATACGCAAACAGTACAAACTTCCTGCAAATTGCTGAATCCGATGGCATCACTGGCCGGACATGTCAATGTGGCTCTGGAAGACGATCTTCCAGACCCGGACGTAACGGTGAAGGGATGTCTTGTCACTCTGGGAGCCGCCATTCCTACGCAGGAAGAAAGCGGAAAAAGTGGTGGTATCTCTTTGATCGGCAAGGGGACTGCCCATGTGTTTTGCGCCGACGAACGTGGGGAGCTTACCTGCTACGACAAGCCGTTCTTGTGGCGGCCAGAAGGGAACTGGGCGGGAACTACGGCAGATACCTGTGCCTGTATGGGAGCGTCAGTTGTGCGTGTGGTCAGCGGAAAAAGCGGTACCAGACTGCGCGTGGAGCTGGAGATAGAAACTGCCGGAATGTTGCTGCAGGCCACATCCAGTGAAGCCCTCTGCGAAGTGGAACTGGGAGAAGAGTACGCGGACGGGAACGACGGCCCTGCATTGTATCTTTACTATGCACAGGAAGGGGAACGTGTGTTTGATATTGCCAAGCGCTATCACGCACGTGCCAAGGACCTTGTGGCAGCCAATCGTATGGAGTGTGATGGAAAATCTCCGCAGGACCTTGCAACAGAAACGGTTTGCCTGTTGATTCCGGCGGCGCTGTAAAGGAGGAACGACCGTGACTCAGGAACAGATTTATCAGAACATCGCGCAGCGCACCGGTGGGGATATCTACCTCGGCGTAGTAGGGCCGGTGCGCAGCGGCAAGAGCACGTTCATCAAACGTTTTTCCGAACTGATGCTGCTGCCGCATATCCAGAATGAGGCATGCCGGGCACGGGCCAACGACGAATTGCCACAGTCTGCTGCCGGTCGCACGATCATGACGACGGAGCCAAAGTTCATCCCGGAAAAAGCAGTCCATATCGACCTGTCAGGCGGGGGCAGTTTTCGTGCCCGACTGATCGACTGCGTAGGATACATGGTGGAGGGGGCATTGGGGCACGAAGAAAATGATGCACCCCGCCTGGTCAAAAGCCCCTGGTACGATCATGAAGTTCCTTTTGATCTGGCTGCGGAAACCGGGACCCGCCGTGTGATCCAGGAACACGCCACTGTCGGTGTGGTGGTCACCACGGACGGCTCCGTGGCAGACTTGCCGCGGGATGCGTATCATGATGCCGAACAACGCATTGTGGCGGAACTGGATGCAATCGGCAAACCGTATATCATTCTGCTCAACTGCGCGGAACCGGAATCCGACGAAGCGCAGCAGCTGGCTGCCCAAATGGCAGAGATCTATCAGCACGCAGTCTTTCCCATCAACTGCGTCACCATGACAGCAGAAACTGTAGATCGTCTGCTCCAGACACTGCTTTATGAATTTCCCGTGCGGGAAATCGCAGTCCACATGCCCAGCTGGGTGACAATGCTGGAACCTGGCCACTGGCTGCAAAACGCTGTGTATACAGCGATGCTGGAATATGCTGCGACCATTCGCAAGATGGCCGACGTGGCCGGCAAACGTCCGCAGATGAACTGCGAATACATTGCCGGCACGGCGCTCACCGGGATGGATCTTGCAACAGGAACGGTCCGCATTACGGCAAATATCTCGTCCGACATCTTTTACAAGATCCTTGGGGAACAGACGGGTCTTGCCATTGTGGATGAGGCAAGCCTGCTGCCTTGTGTAGTCAGCCTGGCACGTGCCAAGCGCGCTTACGATAAAATCAAATCTGCCCTTGATCAGGTGGAGGCCACCGGATACGGTATCGTGATGCCCGGCATCGACGAGCTGACACTGGAAGAACCGGAAATCGTGCGGCAAGGGGGGCAATATGGTGTGCGTTTGTCGGCCAGCGCACCAAGCCTTCACATCATGCGCGCCAATATCCATACGGAACTTTCCCCAACGGTTGGCAGCGAGCAACAGGGCGAAGAATTGATCAAAAGTCTGTTGGCGGACTTTGAAACGGATCCCGGAAAACTGTGGAGCACCAACATTTTCGGGAAAAGTCTCAACGAACTGGTCAGTGAAGGCGTGCAGGCAAAGCTGCTGCATATGCCTCAGGAAGCCCGCAACCGATTGCAGGTAACACTGGAACGCATCATCAACGAAGGTTGTGACGGTCTGATTTGTATTTTGCTGTAAGATGGGGGAGTAGCCCGTGTTTAAGCGAATGACCCGCCAGGAAAAAGAGCGGCGTGCCGCACAGTCAGAACTGAAGGACGCGATGCGGGAATTGCACGCCAATGAGGTGGCCTTTGAGGAGGCACAGGACCCGTTTTATATCGAACAGCTGACCTACCAGCATGCTGCGCTGATGTGCCGTTGCCGTGCTTTGCTGCGGTTGTTGAGGGCAGGAGGTGAAGATCCGTGATATCCTGGTGGATTTGGGGTGGTGCCGGCCTGTGTCTTTTGGTGGCGGGGCGCTGTGCGGCGCATCAACGGCATCCGATCCGCACCTTGTTGGGGGCCGCTGTATGCGGCCTGGGCGCTATGGCTGTATTGGCACTGCTGGAACCCATGACCGGGGTTTCACTCCCGCTCAACCGCTTTACGGGATTTGTTGCAGTGGTACTGGGAGTCCCCGGTGTGATCACGCTTCTGCTTTTTCAGCTCTTGCTATGATACTTGCCAAGGTGGAAAAAATGTGTTATACTAAGCCGAAAACGAGTGGAACATACGGCGGCGGGACAGTTCGCAAGAACTGCCTGAGGAAAGTCCGGGCTTCACAGAGGCATAGCAACTGCTAACGGCAGCCGGGGGTGACCCCAGGGATAGTGCAACAGAAAGAAACCGCCGTACCTTGTGTGCGGTAAGGATGGAAAGGCGAGGTAAGAGCTCACCAGCGCACTGGCGACTTTGCGGCTATGTAAACCCTGCTTGAAGCAACATCCGTATGGGACATAATGCGGAGCCTCGCGCGTCCCGGTGATGGCGTGAGCCTTGCGGCGACGCAAGGCCAAGATAGATCGTCGTTTGATACAGAACCCGGCTTACGGTCCAGTCGTTTTTTATGAACGTTCCGGCACGCCCGCAGCGTCACTGCGCAGGGCGTGCCGTTTTTTGCTGTCCGGGGTGCCAAACATTGGGTTTGCATCCCGGGTACCTTTGTGTTATAATAACCGTATATGGGTGAAGAAGGAGGACGCACGAAGCCATGGAACTGCGCTATGTCGTGCCGTCCGAGGCTGAAGGCCAGCGCCTGGGATTTTTTTTGCGTACCTGCGGTGTATCTGCCGGCATGATCAAGTCGGTCAAGCATACCGGGCAGGGGTTCTTTGCCGATGGGCAGGAAATTCATACAGATCAGCGGGTCCACGCGGGACAAAGCATCAGCTTTGCACTGCCCCCGGAATCCGCTACCAGTGTGACGCCGCAGCCAATCCCATTATCTATCGTCTATGAAGATGAGTTTGCCGCTGTGCTGGATAAACCGGCCGGTCTGGCGGTTCATCCAACGTTGAATTATCCGGACCATACCCTGGCAAATGGCTGGATTTATTATTTGCAAAGCCAGGGAAAAAGTGGTGTTTTTCGGCCTGTAAACCGGATTGATAAAAACACCAGCGGCCTTGTGCTTTGCGCACAGAATGCATTTGCTGCACCGCTTTTGGCAAGTCATGTGCAAAAATGCTATCTTGCGATTGTGCAGGGGTCCCTGCCGCTGGGCCCGGGAAAGGTCGAAGCTCCAATTGGCAGACGAGGCGATTCCATTATCGGCCGTTGTGTGACGCCGCAAGGCAAATACAGTCTGACAGAGTACACGGTTCTTGCATCCGGACGGCAGCACAGTTTGCTTGCCTGCACGCCCCGAACCGGGCGTACCCATCAGATTCGGGTACATATGTCGTATATCGGCCATCCGCTGGCAGGGGATACGCTCTATGGAGGCAGTACCGAAGCCATCGGCCGACATGCATTGCATTGTGCCGTGCTACATTTTGTCCAACCGGTCACACACGACAACATCAGAGTGACCAGTCCTCTGCCTCCTGATATGCAATTGCTTTTGCAGGCAGAAGGACTGCTCAACGGATGGACACTGAACGACTTTTGATTTTTTCGCGGCGGGAATGCCGCCTTGTCTTGACCACGTTGTTGCGCGGAAAGGAGACCCCGTACCTTGAATTCCACCCAGACTGATAAACAACCGAATCAGAAAAAGAAAAGCAGCCTGTCGCAGCGTCTGGACGACTGGCGCTGCAAACGCACGGTTCGTGCATGGCACCGCAAGAAAAAGAGGGAGAACCGTCGCCGGCGTTTCTCCGGTGTTTTTGCCAAAATTCCTTACAGCTATGTGATCGGCAACTTCCTGTACATGGTCGGCTTTTGGGTCGAGTATGCCGCCGTCTGCGCCTGGCGCAAGGCGAAGGTAATCGTTGGGGCGATTGCTGCTACCGTTGGCAATCTGCTGCTGATGATTGTCCGGCCTTTTGTACTGGGGATCATGACACTGGTTGAAGATCTTACCAGCCCCTTTATTCGCATGGCTTCGGGTATCCGGCATATCCAGGAACTGCCGGACGTGCTGGAAGAAGAAACTGCGAGCCAGATTCGCGCGGCCAAGCTGCGATATTTCGGCCGAGGAGTCAAAAAATATTACCCCATTGTCTGGAACGCTATTACCTACTTTTTGCCTGCGCTTGCTGCAGCGGCCCTTGTTGTTATTGTGCGGAATGGCCTGAATCTCCGTTTTGTGCTTGATGTTCAGGTAAATGGAGAGAGCGTGGGCTATGTTGCCAACGAACAGGTATTTGAAAACGCCCGTGACGATGTGCAGTCCCGTATCAACACAGCCAAAAGTATGCTCATTGAGAGCGGTGCCAGCGTACCGGATACACAGTGGGACGTTTCTCCGACCTATACGCTGGCGGTTTCCGGTCAGACTATGACCGAAAGCGAAATCGCCAACGCCATTCTGCGTACGGCCAGCGATGAAATCATTGACGCAACGGCCGTCTACATCGATGGCGAACTTCGCTTTGTCACCACCGAAGGCGATCATCTGCGTACATACCTGGAAAGCATCAAGGAACCTTACGAAGATACTACAGACCCCTCGGTGTACACTGCTTTTGCCCATGAAATCCGTTTGCTGGACGGAGTGTATCTCAACGAATCCATCAGTTCCTACAGTGATATTATCAACGAGCTGAACGCGGGAGCCGGCATCAAAACGTACACTGCGGTGGAAGGGGACACTGTCCAGAGTATCGTAGATACAACGGGCGTTGCCTTTGACTCTCTTGCACAGATGAATCCCGAACTGCTTACCCTGGACCAGGAGGTCGACGCCGGCACAGAATTGATTACGGGGGTCGGATCGGCCGAACTTCTGAAGGTCAAGGTCGTGCGCCAGGAAACGGAAACCGTTGCCATTCCTTTTGAAACGCAGAACTCTGAATCGTCGGAGTATGATTTCGGTAAGACGATTACACTGCAGGAAGGGGAAGACGGCTCGGAGGATGTTACGTATGAGGTGACCATGATCGACGGTGTGGTAACGGACCGTCAGGCCATTTCCTATACGGTAACCAAAGCCGCTGTGCCGGAAATTACGGTAACAGGCACCAGACTGAAGAGCGGCATGGTAGCGCAGGTTGGTTCCGGCAACTTTATTTGGCCGGTTCCCAATTACACTTACGTCAGCCGCTGGATGAGCAGTGGCCACCGCGGTGCGGATATTTGTGCGCCGTACGGTACTTATATCTACGCCTCCGATTCCGGCACTGTCATTGCGGCAGGTTGGCATTATTCGTATGGCAACTATGTCGAGATCGATCACGGAAATGGCTATAAGACTTTGTATGCACACATGTCTGCCATTTCGGTGACCCAGGGACAGGCAGTCGGCCAAGGGGACAAGATCGGCGAAGTGGGATCGACCGGCAACTCTACCGGTAACCACTGCCACTTTGAAATGTACTACAACGGCAGCCTGTTCAGTGCCCAGACTTTGTTCCCCAATATGTAAGCCCGCTTAAAAAAGTGGCTGTACACCGTCAAACACTGGTACTTTTTCACAAAGTTTTTGCATTTATGATGTGGAATGCTTTTCAAACACAGTGCAATGGTGTATAATTAAGCAAAGTGCGCAAAGTTGCTCTGATAAGGTTGAGGGATCTTGCACAGAGTACCGCGCAAAGGAGAGCTACATTTGGAAAAATTTGTGATCCGCGGGGGAACCCCGCTGCATGGCGATGTGAACATTGGCGGCGCCAAAAACGCTGCTGTGGCCATTTTGCCTGCCACGATTTTAGCTGCTGATAAATGTCTGATTGAAAACCTGCCCTGCATCAGCGATGTAATGGCTTCGCTCCAGATTCTCAGTGAATTGGGGGCGAACATCCGGATGGTCAGCCGCAACACCTATGAAATCGATACAACGCATCTGGACTGTACCGAAGTTTCCAACGAACTGTCCCGTCAGATGCGCGCCAGTTATTATTTCCTGGGAGCATTGCTTGGCCGCTTCGGTTCCGGCCAGGTCGCTATGCCTGGCGGCTGCAATCTGGGGCCGCGCCCCATCGATCAGCATCTGAAAGCGTTCACTGCTTTCGGTGCGGAAGACTCCGTGGAGTATGGCCAGATTCACGTAAAGGCGGATAAGCTGGTGGGAGCCCATGTCTTTTTTGATACGGTTTCCGTGGGTGCGACCATGAACGCCATGTTGGCGGCGGTTCTGGCGGAAGGCACGACTATCCTGGAAAATGTTGCGCGTGAACCTCACATCGTAGATTTGGCGAACTTCCTCAATATGATGGGAGCCGATGTGCATGGAGCCGGCACGGATGTTATAAAAATCCATGGTGTCCAAAAACTGCATGGGTGCAATTATGCCATTATCCCGGACCAGATCGAAGCGGGCAGTTACATGGTGGCAGCCGCCATCACCAAAGGGGATGTGATGCTGCACAACATCATTCCCAAACACCTTGAACCTATCACGGCCAAGTTGCGTGCGGCAGGCTGCACGATACAAGAATATGATGATGCTTTGCGCATCACACGGACCGGGGCGCTAAAGCCTTTGAAGGTCAAAACGATGCCGCACCCCGGTTTCCCCACCGATATGCAGCCGTTGATGACGTCCTTGCTTACACTGGCAGAGGGAACGTCTATCATCACCGAGGGAATCTGGGAAAACCGCTTCCGCTATGTGGATGAGCTCATTCACATGGGAGCCAACATCCAGGTGGATGGCCAGGTTGCTGTAATCGAAGGCGTGAAAGAGTTGCGCCCCGCACCGTTGCGTGCCACCGATCTTCGTGCCGGTGCCGCCATGGTAGTGGCAGCGTTGGCTGCAAATGGCGTAAGCGAGATTGACGAAACCATTCACATTGAACGTGGCTATGAAAATATCGTAGAAAAACTGCAGTTGCTGGGAGCGGACATCCGCCGCGTAGAAATTCCGGCGAATGCTGTTACTCGTGCGATTTAAAAGACACACTCTGTGGGCCGCCCAACGGCGGCCCACTTTTTATGGGATTTTAAGCGAAAAGGAAAAGGTATATGGCGCTATTTACCACCTTGTATTCGGGATCATCCGGGAATTGCGGTCTTGTACTGCAGGACGGAAAGTACTTGCTGGTTGACATGGGGAAGAGCTGTCGTACAACGCTTACGGCGCTGCGAAAATTGGATCTCGCTATCAGTGATTGTGAGGGCATTTTAATTACCCATGAGCATTCCGACCATGTAGCCGGACTGGATACCTTTTTGAAAAAGCATCCGATTCCGGTGTATGCGAGAGCTGATACCCTGGAAGCTCTGGATTCCCGTGGTACCTTGCCTCCGGCAGTGGATGCTGTGGCAGTGGACGGCGGCCAGGCTCTGGATGTGGGATCGTTTTCCGTGACAGCGTTTCCCACCAGCCATGACGTTCCTTGTTGTGGGTATCGCATTGTGACGCCTGATCAACACCGCATGGCGATTGCGACTGACCTGGGTGTGTTGACACCGATTGTGGAAGATAATCTTATGGGATGCGATCTGGTCGCACTGGAAGCCAATTATGATGCTTTCAGCCTCCACGGCGGGCCATACCCCTATTACCTGAAAAAACGCATTGCCAGCGATAGGGGACACCTTGACAATAAGGCATGTGCAGCCGCTATTTTGGATTTGATTCAAGAAGGCTGCAAGAAATTTGCTTTATGCCATCTGAGCCAGACAAACAATTCACCGGAGTTGGCATTGACAACCGTTTACAGTGTGCTGCTTGCCGCCGGTATTCAGCCTGGCCGGGATGTGACGATCCAGGCACAAACGCGCAATGACATCAGCCCGTATCTGGAATTTTAAAGTGGAGATTGGTTATGCAGAATGTGGATTTGATTTGTGTTGGCAAACTCAACGCGAGTTACTTTGCAGCAGGTGTGGCAGAGTATCAGAAACGGCTGGGCGGTTTCTGCAACTTCCGGATTATAGAGTTGCCGGAAGTAACCATCGCCGACAAAAATGCCAGCGATAAGCAGATCGAGAAAGCGCTGCAAAAAGAGGGAAAATCCATCCTACACGCTGTGCGGAAAGGCGCTTATCTTGTGGCGCTTTGTGTGGAGGGTAAGCAAATTTCCAGTGAGGAACTGGCTTCGCTGTTGGCCCAGCGTGCCGGCAGCGGCGCAGGCGACGTAGCTTTTGTGATCGGGTCTTCTCATGGATTGGATGACAGTGTAAAGCGGGCGGCGCAGGCACGGATCAGTTTGGGGCGGATTACTTTGCCGCATCAATTGGCACGGCTGGTTCTTGCCGAACAGCTCTACCGCGCTTGTACAATCAATGCCGGTATGAAATATCACAAGTAAGAAAATAATATAATAGACAATGTGCCCCGCACGAAAATCGTGCGGGGCACATTGTCTATTCAGAGATTAGTATTTGAGCAGGCCGATGGAGTCTTTGTACGGAGTTTCCGTGGCGTTCTTCATCTTGGCTTCGTTCTTGTACTTGTTCAGCATAGCAGCGCTCTTGGCAGGATCCGCCAAGGTGCCGGCACCGGCGATACAGCCACCGGGGCAAGCCATGCCTTCCAGCAGGTAACCGTTGTACTTGCCGGCTTTGGCCATGGTCATCATCTTACGGCAATCTGCCAGACCCTGAGCGCTGGCCACCTTGACTTCGCGATCGGGATCGATCTTCTTGATGGCGTTGACGACGGCCTGTGCAACACCACCAGATGCAGCAAAGCCACGGGCGTCTGCGCTGGCGCTCTCGAAAGCGTCCTCGGGGTTATCCGGCAGGGAGCTGAAGTCGACTTCCTTCGCCTCAAACAGACCCATCAGTTCCTCGAAGGTCAACACAAAGTCAACTTCGCTGCGTACCGAGCGACGGCTGGCTTCCAACTTCTTGGCCGAGCAGGGACCGACGAAGCAAATGCGGGAATCCGGATGGTCTTTCTTGATCAGACGAGCAGTCAGAACCATGGGAGTCATCGTCATGCTGATGCAGTCGGCATATTCAGGGAAGAGTTTCTTGGCCATAACACTCCATGCCGGGCAGCAGGAGGTACCCATGAAGGGATGCTTGGAGGGAACTTCTTCCATGAAGTCCTTGGCCTCGTCGATGGTGCACAGGTCAGCACCGATAGCGACTTCCTCTACGTCAGAGAAGCCCAGCTTGCGCATACCTTCCTTCAGTTTGGCGGGAGTCATGCCGGGGAACTGGTTGATAAAGGCCGGAGCCACAATCGCGATGACCTTGTCGCCGCGCTTGATCGACTGAACCAGCTGGAAAATTTGGCCCTTATCGACGATGGCGCCGAAGGGGCAGTTGACAAGGCACATGCCGCAGGATACACACTTGTCGTAATCGATATCGGCACGACCGTACTGGTCAGAGTGGATGGCGCCCATGCCGCAGGCAGCCGCGCAAGGACGCTCGGTTTTTACGATGGCGCTGTAGGGGCAGCTGTTGACACAGCGGCCGCACTTAACGCAAAGGCTCTGGTCGATATGGCTCTTGCCGTTGCGGAAGCTGATTGCGTGCTTGGGGCAAACCTCCTGGCAGGGATGCGCCAGGCAGCCCTGGCACATGGCCGTGACCTTGATGATCTTTTCCGGGCAGCGGTTGCAGGCAAACTTGATGACGTTGATCAGCGGCGGTTCATAGTACTTGTCCGCGATAACGCTGTGTTCCAGACCTTCGCTGGCAGGGACGCTCTCGTCCAGAGGACGCAGAGAAAGGCCCATGGCCAGACGAATGCGCTCCGAAATGATTGCTCTCTCCAGGAAGATGCTGCTGCGCAGAGAACCTTCCTCGCCGGGAATGATCTTGTAGGGCAGCTCACGCATCAGGTTGGCATAGTCAGACATTTCGTTGACTTCGTACGCCATACGCGCAACTTCGGTGAACACCTTGCGACGGATATCCGTAACGGGGGTGTAAATACCTCTCATTGTGATTGCTCCTTCTTTTTGCTCCGATTTCTCCAAAAATTATGGGTTGGGCGGGGTACAACCGCTCCTGTTAAAATTTTACCAAAAAGACTCTGGTTTGGCAAGAGGGCAGGCAACAAAAAACAGGGAAAATAAAAAATATTTTCCCTGTTTGTGTACTATTTTTCTGTGTAGAGGTCAGAGTCGGTTATTGAATCCGTTCGGCACGGCTGCGTTTTCCGTCCCAGGCGCCCAAAACCACCTTGACGAGATCACCGGTCTTGCAGCCGGGAGCGTTGACCAGTACAGGCAGATATTGCTTTGTGTACCCGGTAAAAAGGGTGGCGGAAAGGGGCGTTTCCAGCAGCACATCCGCCATACGTCCCTGCATCTTTGCGGCTTCCTCTGCACGGACAGATTCCACAGCAGCCGTCATACGGCGGCTGCGCTCTTCCTTTTCGTGTTCCGGTATCTGGTCCGGGAAATCATAAGCAGCGGTGCCTTCACGGCGGGAGTAGGGGAAAACGTGTACTTTGAGAAACCGTTGCTCCGTGACGAACTTCATGCTGGCTTCAAAATCCTCCTCGGTTTCCCCGGGGAATCCCACGATAACATCGGTGGTGAAGCTGACGTTATCGGGACCAAAGGCTTTGCGCAGCTTATCGGCAATTTCCGCGAATTGCGCCGTAGTGTAAGGGCGGCGCATGGCGCGCAGTGTTTTGTCGCAGCCGCTTTGCAGGCTGAGATGAAACTGAGGGCACAGCTTTTTCACCCGGGAAAGGCGAAGAATATCATCGTCGTGCAGCATATCAGGATCAAGGCTTCCCAGGCGGAGCCGTTCTACGCCGGGAATAGCCGCGGCTTTTTCTACCAGTTCCACAAGACTGGTACCGCTGTCGGTACCGTAGCTGGGCAGGCTGATGGCAGTAAGCACAATTTCTTTGTAGCCAGATTCTGTTAGACGGTGCAATTCCTGCAGAATACTCACTTCGTCGCGGCTGCGCACGGGGCCGCGGGCTCTCGGGATAACGCAGTACGCACAACGGCGGTTACAGCCGTCCTCTACCTTAACGAAAGCGCGGGTATGTTCGGCGAATTTGTCCATGGGAAGTTCTTCGAAGCGTTCGCCCTTTTCGTGCGGGCGAATGTCGACTACACGCTCGGATTCACCGTTCAGCACCTTCTGTACATCCTGCAGGATAGCACGACGATTGCCGGAGCCTGTCACCACATCGGCTTCGGCAATTGCGGCAGCTTCTTCGGGAAATGCCTGCGGGTAGCAGCCGGTCAGCACGGTAACGGCGCCGGGATTTTCCCGTTTGGCGCGGCGCAACCATTTGCGACTCTTCTGATCACCGAAATTTGTCACCGTGCAGCTGTTCACCACATAAACATCGGCGCCTTCTTCATTGGAAACGACTGTATAGCCGCTTTCTTCAAACAGTTGCGCCAAAGCACCGGTTTCGTTCTGATTTACCTTGCAACCCAAGGTGTAAAATGTCACCCGCATGGTTTTGATTCCTTTACAATAAAAAGTGTTCAATAGCGACCTTTATTATAATGGAAAAGGCATAAAAGCGCAATACTAAAACCCGGCCTCACCGCATAGGCTTAAACAAAGTGAATTTGCGGCGGGGGTGTTGTTTCAATGAAAAAACGTGCCGTAACCATTGTGCTGTGTTTGGCGCTGGTGCTTTTTTCGCTTTTGCGAACCTACGCGGAGGCGGAAGTTCCGGCAGCCGATCCCGCAGAAGTGCAGGACGCGCCGCAGGGGATCGTGGCCGCAGGCGTGAACAATTTTGATCTTCCCTGTGCGGCCGCCATCCTCATAGATGAAGATTCCGGTACGGTGTTGTATGAAAAAAATGCGGATGAACAGCGACCGATTGCCTCCATCACCAAGGTCATGACACTGTTGTTGACCTTCCAGGCGCTGGAAGCAGGGAAAATCTCTCTGGATGATTACGTCCCGGTCAGTACACACGCCTACAGCATGGGCGGCAGCCAGATCTGGTTGGAGCCGGGGGAGCAGATGACGTTGAACGATATGCTTAAAGCCATCTGCGTTTCCAGTGCCAACGATGCTGCAGTTGCTGTGGCGGAGTATGTGGGAGGCAGCGAACCGGTCTTTGTGCAGATGATGAATGACATGGCGGCACAGCTGGGAATGACCGCCACTCATTTTGAAAACGCCTGCGGGCTGGACCAGGAAGGGCATCTGTCCAGTGCGCGGGATGTGGCGACCATGAGCCGGGAAATGCTCCTCAACCACACCGAAGTGAGGGATTACTGTTCCGTCTGGACCGACACGCTGCGACAGGGAGCTACTCAACTGGTCAATACCAACAAGCTGCTGAAGAGTTACACGGGCATTACCGGGCTGAAAACCGGTACGACCAGTAAGGCGGGCGTCTGTATTTCGGCCAGCGCGGAACGGGACGGTCTTCGGCTGATTGCAGTGGTGCTGGGAGCGGCATCCGGTAAAGAACGCTTTGAAGCAGCTACCACGCTGCTGGATTACGGATTTGCCAATTATAAGAATGTGACGGCCGAACTTCCTTCCGATGCTCCGCAGACGCTTGCGGTACATCGAGGAACCCAGGACGCTGTTGCACTGCAATACGATGCGCCGCAAAAGTGCCTGATGCCAAAAGACGAAGCGGATACGCTGCAGGTTACGGTAGAACTGCCGGAGATGGTAGAAGCACCCGTTACAGAAGGAATGCAGGTGGGAACGGTCCGTCTTGCCAACGGAGAACGGGAACTGCAAACATTTTCCATCACGGCAGCACAGAACGTAGACGCGTTGAGTTTTGGGTATTGCTTCGGACTTTTGGTACAGAGTCTTGTTTTATGCGACGGATAATTTGTGCAATGTTCATGAAAAAGTCGAAAAAAAAACCGGACATTTGCTTGACAATACCGACACAAAACGGTATCATGAAAACAACCAAAACATAAAGGAGGGGCATAAAGATGGCTGTTAAATATAACGGCAAGCATCTTGCAAAATTCATCCGTCCTGAAGAATATGAGGCAATCTATCCGCAGGTTGAGTTGGCCCATAAACAACTGGAAACCAAGACCGGTTTCGGTAATGATTTCCTGGGCTGGCTTGACCTGCCTGTTACTTATGACAAGGAAGAGTTTGCCCGCATCAAGGAAGCGGCCAAGAAGATCCGTTCCGACTCTGATGTGCTGCTGGTGGCCGGCATCGGTGGTTCCTACCTCGGCGCCCGCGCTGTGGTGGAGGCTGTCCGCGGCTTGTACCATAACGAGCTGGACGACGGCCTGAAGATTTATTTCTGCGGCAACACCATTTCTCCGACGGCGCTCAACGATATTATCAAGCTGACGAAGGGCAAGCGTTTCTCGATCAACGTCATCTCCAAGTCCGGCACCACTACGGAAACTGCACTGGCGTTCCGTGTGCTGCGCAAACTGCTGGAAGATTCCGTCGGTCCCGAAGAAGCCAACAAGCGCATCTATGCGACGACTGACCGTGCCAAGGGTACGCTCAAGCAGCTGGCCAACGAACAGGGCTGGCCTACTTTCGTGGTTCCCGATGATGTCGGCGGCCGCTATTCTGTGCTGACGGCCGTGGGCCTGCTGCCCATTGCCTGCGCCGGTATTGATATCGACGAACTCATGCAGGGTGCCGCGGATGGCCGGGAAAAGTTCGGCAAGTGCAGCATGGACAACGACGCTTATCGTTATGCCATGACCCGCAATATTCTGTACCGCAAAGGTAAGAGCGTCGAAACGCTGGCCTGCTTCGAGCCTGACTTTACCATGATGAACGAATGGTATAAGCAGCTCTTCGGCGAAAGTGAAGGCAAGGACCAGAAGGGCCTGATGCCTACTTCCTGCATCTTCTCTACGGATCTGCACTCTATGGGTCAGTTCCTGCAGGATGGCAGCCGTGTGATGTTTGAAACCTACGTGGATGTGAAGAACACCCGCGAGGACTTCTACATTGAATCGCTGGAAGGCAATTTTGACGGTCTGAACTTCCTGGCCGAGCAAAACATGAGCATTGTCAACCGCAAGGCAATGGAAGGCACGATCCTGGCCCATACGGATGGCGGCGTGCCGCTGGGCATCATCGAAGTGGACCAGCTCAATGCTCACGATATCGGCGAGTTGATTTACTTCTTCTGGAAGGCTTGCGCAGTATCCGGGTATCTGCTTTCCGTCAACCCGTTTGACCAGCCCGGTGTCGAGAGCTATAAGAAAAATATGTTTGCGTTGCTTGGCAAGCCCGGCTACGAGGACCGCAAAGCGGAACTGGAAGCGAAGCTGCAGGACTGACGGAAACTTGCGCCGCAAGGCGCCTACGAATAAAGGAGGTACCCCCTTATGCTGAAACTGATTGTTGGAACCAAAGGCTCTGGCAAGACCAAGACCATGATTGACATGATCGACAAGGCGACCAAGACCACTTCCGGCAACATTGTTGTGATTGAGAAGTGCATGAAGCTCACCACCGAGATCAACCATGCCGCCCGTCTGGTTGATGTGGACGAGTACGGCGTCGTCGGTGCTGATATGCTGTACGGCTTCGTTGCTGGCGTACTGGCTGGTAACTACGATATTACCGAACTGTTCATCGACGGTATTCTGCGCATCATCGATCACGACCTTGAAGCTGCCGACAAGGTTCTCAAGGCCATCGACAAGATTACGCAGAACATCGAAGTCGTGGTCACGGTTTCCGCTAATGCGGAGGAGCTGCCCGAGGATCTGAAAAAGTACGTAATCTGAGCATAAAGGACCATCCGGTAAACACGGCAGGGCGGGAAACAGGCTTTCCCGCCCTGTTTTTTGCGAAAAAAGCGAAAAAAATCGCAACTTTTTGCACTTTTCTGGTTGACAAGCCCTGGTCACTTGTGTATACTATTTAAGCAACCTTTTGAGGTGTACTATGCAATTTGATCTGCGATCCTTTCTGGAAAATGCCAGAGTGCCCTATAAAGCGCATTTTCTGGCCGACCTTTCACAGGCAGATTTTGGCGGCTTTCATTTGGCCGCCCCGGCAGAATGTGATTTCACGGCAACGCCCACCGCTGATGGCGCGGCGTTGCTCTTGTGTGTAAAGGCACAAGTAGATGCCGAGTGTGCCCGCTGTCTGGAGCCGATTCACACGGAATATGATTTCCAGCGGGAATATCTGGTTCGTATGCGCGATGTGGAAGATCCTGATTTTGAATTGCCCTGCAATGAAAAAGGCTGTCTCGATCTTGACGAACTGATATACCAGGAAGTGATTTTCGAGGTCCCTGCGGTGCTGCTATGCAGTCCCGATTGTCAAGGCCTATGCCCCATCTGCGGCAAGAAGAAGGCGGCTGGATGTACCTGCCAACCGGCAGATTCTGCTGCCCCTGCAGATGCGCGGCTTAGCATATTAAAACAACTGCTCAGTTGAATTTCACCAAGGAGGTGTCCGATTATGGCTATCGTACCCAAGAGAAAGCATTCTCAAGCCCGCCGCGACAAACGTCGCTCTAATGTCTGGAAACTGGAGGCGCCGACGCTGGTGAAGTGCCCGCAGTGTGGCGAACTGAAGGTTCCCCATAAGGTTTGCGGCAAGTGTGGCTACTACAAAGGCCAGGAAGTCATCAAGAAGGAAGCGTAAGTTTCTT
>DXBP01000037.1 GCA_019116445.1 Candidatus Gemmiger excrementigallinarum | reverse complement strand
TTTGGAGGCTGCCTTTCCCATTCAGATAATCCTTTACGACTTTTTTCTTGATTTCCTCGCTATAAGTCCTCTTGGCATTTGAAGATGCAAATGCTGCAGGCCCATCCATTTTGTACAAGCTGATCCACTTTCGCATTGCAGTGGAAGAAACACCTGCTCGTCTGGCAGCCTCCCGTCCTCGTATTCGTCCTGCAAGGCATTCCTCAATGAGCCAGATTCTAAACTCTGGATCAATCTCTCTTCGTTTGCTCATTTTAATCCTTTCCCTATTTCAGTGTCTCTGTTATAGGGAGCATATCAAATTGAGCACCACCTTCTCAATCCTCAAAGCCTATCAATCTACACAAATGAAAGGAGTTTTACCATGCCCGTCACCAACACGATTGAATTGCCAAAAAGGAGGGCCGCCATTGAGCCAACCGCAATACGCCATCATGCGTTTTGCCAAGTACAAGGGGCCGGAGATTACCAACATCGAGGCCCATAACGAACGCAGAAAAGAAAAGTACGCCAGCAACCCGGATATTGACCTCTCCCGCAGCAAGCATAACTTCCACCTGATCGAGCCGCCCCAACGTTACCGGGCGGAGGCCGAACGCCAGATCAGCGCCGCTGGATGCCGCACCAGAAAAGATAGCGTTCGGCTTGTAGAGATCCTGTTCACCGCCACACCGGAGTTCTTCAAGGGCAAGAAGCTGCCCGAAATCCGGCAGTATTTTGAGGAAGCACTCCGTTTCTTTGAGCAATACCAGTCCAGAGAAACTATCATCTCCGCCGTGGTGCATATGGACGAGAAGACGCCCCATATGCACCTTTCTTTTGTCCCCTTGACGCCAGATGGCAGACTCAGTGCCAAGGAGATTGTGGGCAACAAAAAGAAACTGAGCTGGTGGCAGGACAAGTTCTGGGAACACATGGTCGTTAAGTACCCCGACCTGGAGCGCGGCGAGAGCGCAAGCCAGACGGGCCGTGACCATATCCCGCCTCGTATCTTCAAGGAGATGACCCATCTCACCCAGCAGCGCCAGAAGCTGGACCAGCTGCTGACCGGCATCGGTCCCTTGAACAGCAAGAAACGGGCCGCTGAGATTTCCGAACTGCTGGACGGCTATATCCCGGCCGTGGAGAAAATGCGGACTCAGCTCAAAAAGTACAGTACAGCCTTTACCAGTACCAAGGCTGAGAATGAAAAACTCAGGAAGAAAAACAAAAAGCTCTCGGAGTCCCTGGAGGAAGCAAACCATGAGAGCGTTCTGAAAAAGTTGAACGATGCCAAGCTCCAGCGGGAGTATCAGGAGGCTCTCGCCGTATTGGAGCGAATTCCCCCGGAAGTTTTGGAAGAATACGCGAAGCCCAAAGCCTCCCGCCGCACCGCAGAACTTTAAATCAAAAAGGAGAAATGCCATGAAGAATGTTTGTAAGAACGATCATTTTAACACTGAAACCTTGCAAAGCGCCGCAAATCCCGGTACAATGGAATTGGTCACCCAAAACAATGCCGTCAAGTCTCCAATCTCTGACCTGAAACAGCCCGAGTCGAAAGCTTGCGTGTACACGGTGGAGGAAGTGGCGCAGATGCTGGCCATCAGCCTGCGCTCCGCTTATAACTTCTGCAACACCACCGGCGAGTTTCGTGTCCTCCGGGTAGGCGGAAGCATCCGCATTCCCAAGGACAGTTTCGACGCCTGGCTGTTCCGGGCCGCTTGATCAAGGAGGCACAGTATGGCATATATCACCAAACGCGGCAGCTCCTACAGCGTCCGCTACACCTATCTCGATGAGCACGGCAAAAGCTGCGACAAATGGGAGAGCTTTCCCACCAAAGAGGAGGCGATGAACCGCAAAAAGCAGGTGGAACACGAGCTTGCAAGCGGAACTTTCCTGATTCCGTCCACTATAACGGTCGGTGAATTCCTGATGAACTGGCTGCCCAAACAATGCACCAAGCACAAGTGGGCTCCCAAAACCTACCAGTCCAACCTGTCCACCATCCAGAATCTCATCCTCCCCTATATCGGCAGCTTTGAGATGCAGAAGCTGAAGCCCTATCACCTGGAGAATCTGTACAGTACCCTGAGCAAAACGCCCTGTGGGCAGTATATTGAGGGCAAAAAGCAGAAGCTCACCCCCAAGCAGAAACAGCGTCTGCTGTCCGGCACCACCATCCATGAGGTTCATCGTCTGCTTCACACCGCGTTCCTCTATGCGGTGGAATGGGGAATCCTTCTGAAAAGCCCCGTTCCTCTGGAAGGCCCCAAAAAGACCACCCAGGAACGAGGCATCTGGACAGTGGAAGAAATGCGAGCGGCCCTGGCCAGCATGGAGGACCCCATCCTCCACCTGGCAGTCCACCTGACCCTGGTGGGTGCGCTGCGGGAAGGGGAGGTTGCAGGACTGACCCCGGAGGACATCGATTTTGACGCCGCCGGTGGGGTCGGCACGTTCTCGGTCAACAAATCCATGCAGCGCATCCAGAAAAATGCCCTGCTTCAGGTGAATGGCAACTGTATCATCAAGGAGTTTCCCGATAAACTGGAAGGCAGCAAAACTTCTCTCATCCTGAAAAGCACCAAAACCGAGTCCTCTTGCCGGAATATCTTTCTGACCACTGCTCTCCGGGAGGAACTGAAACACTGGCTGGATAGGCTGAAAGCAGACGAGGCCCGCGCCCCGGAGCGGTACCATGACAGCGGAATGCTTCTCCGCCTGCCCAATGGTCAGGCCGTGGAGCCCGTTCTGATCCGCAAAAAGTTCCTCAAATGGCAGGACGCTCACCCGGAGTTCCCCCGTATCGTCTTCCACGGGCTGCGGCATTCCAGCGCCACCTACCAGCTGATGATCTCGGGCGGCGATATCAAATCTGTGCAGGGAACAACCGGCCACGCCAGTGCGGATCTTCTGGTCAACACTTACGCCCATATCCAGCAGTCTTCCCGCATGGAGCTGGGCAAAAAGTTTGAAAATTCTTTCTACGCCAAACCAGAAGCCAGCGCCCAAACTCCGCCTGTCCAGGGGAACACGGCGCTCTCTATGGCCGCGCTTTTGGAGCTCCTGAAAAATGCAGACCCTGAAACGAAGGCACAGCTTCGCCTTGCACTGTTGACTTAAATGCAAAAAAGGGCACGGATTGCAATGCAATCCCGCGCCCTACATAATTCAACACAGAAAACACGAACCGTGCACCGACCGTGCAAAAACCGTGCAGCTGTGTTGCAGGAAAACAAAAAAGCCATGAAATCTTTCGATTTCACGGCGTTTTTTGGTGCGATGGAAGGGACTCGAACCCCCGGCCTACTGATTCGTAGTCAGTCACTCTATCCAGCTGAGCTACCAACGCATACGTTCCGTTCGTGTTCCGCTCGGAACGAAATACATTTTACCATCAACGGGGCGGTTTGTCAACAGGTTTTTTGAAAAAATTTTGGGGCGGGCCAAAAAGTTCAGACGCCGCCGGCTTCGGCGGCCAAACGGCGGGCGATGGCACGGCCGGTAGGGGTGGCGGCAAGGCCGCCCAGGCCGGTCTCGCGCAGGTCGGGGGAGAGCTGGCGGCCCACCCGGCCCATGGCGTCGATCACCTCGTCGCAGGGGATGGCGCTGTCGATGCCGGACAGGGCCATGTTGGCGCAGGCTACGGCGTTCACCGCGCCCACCACGTTCCGCTTTACGCAGGGCACCTCCACCAGGCCGGCCACCGGGTCGCAGACCAGGCCCAGCAGGTTGCCCAGGGCCATGGCTGCGGCCGCCGCACAGGCGGCGGGGGTGCCGCCTTTCAGGTAGCAGAGGGCCGCGGCGGCCATGGCGCTGGCGGCGCCCACCTCGGCCTGACAGCCGCCCTCGGCGCCGGCCAGGGTGGCCCGGGCGACGATCACCTGGCCAAAGCCGGCCGCCACATACAGCGCTTCGCAGATGGCTTCGTCGGCCGCTTCGCCCGACCGGGCCAGAGGCAGCAGCACCGCCGGCAGCACTCCGCAGCTGCCCGCCGTGGGGGCCGCCACGATCCGCTTCATGCAGGCGTTGCACTCGGCTGTTTTCAGGGCTTCCGCCGTCACCGCCGCCAGGTAGTCACCGCCCAGCAGCCGGCCTGCGGCGGCCGCCTGTTCCACTTTGGCGGCATCCCCGCCCACCAGGCCGCTGCGGCTGCGGCGGCCCGGCTCATAGTCCCGGCTGGTGGCCTGCATCACCTGCCACAGGCGCCGCATCTCGGCCCGGCTGGCCTCTTCGGTCAGGCGGCTCTCGGCCAGGTC
>DXBP01000036.1 GCA_019116445.1 Candidatus Gemmiger excrementigallinarum | reverse complement strand
AGCGCCCGTTTACGGGCTGTGGGGCAAGTGATGCAAGTGGCGATTTTTTCAGTGCCTCTTGAGAGGCTTGCCGGTACGATGCCCTTCTAGGGCTTACACAAGCCCCCGGCTTAGCCGGGGGTCATGACTTGCACACAAGCCCGGGGGGAGGGAGCAGCGATGAAAACGATCCTGTTGAAAGAACGATGGCGACGCTTTTCTGCATACGGAATACACCACCGGCAAGCCGCTGCGGCTGCCCCATGCTGAAAAGGAGATTTACCATGAAAAAGTTTGTTGCTGTTCTGTCCGCTGCTGCCATGATGACCACCCTCGCCGCCTGCGGGGCTACCGCCGATACCACATCGGCTTCCGCCTCCACCGCCACCGCCGAAGCTACTTCCGGCGACGGCTACAAGATCGCCATTGTGCAGCAGATGGACCATTCCAGCCTGGATGAGATCCGCACTGCCATTGAGGCGGAACTGGATGCCAAGGCTGCGGAAAAGGGCATCACCATCGAATACAAGGACTTCAACGGCCAGAACGACGCCACCACCCTGAACCAGATCGGCACCCAGGTGGTTTCCGACGGATACGATGCGGTCATTCCCATCGCCACGCTGGCGGCCCAGTGCATGGCCACCGCCTGCGAATCCACCGGCACCCCGGTGGTCTACGCGGCGATCTCGGACCCGGCGGCCGCCGACCTCACCGGCATCGACTACGTCACCGGTACCTCCGATGCGCTGAACACTCAGTCCATCATCGATATGATGCTGGCCGTTCAGCCCGACCTGCAGACCGTCGGCCTGCTTTACTCCAACTCGGAAGCCAACTCCGTCACCCCCATCGCCGAAGCCAAGGAATACCTGGATTCCAAGGGGATTGCCTACATCGAAAAGACCGGCAACACCAACGACGAGATCATGACAGCGGCCGCCAGCATGGTGGGCCAGGTGGATGCCGTCTTTACCCCCACCGACAACGTGGTCATGGCAGCTGCTGCGGCGGTTTCTGAAACGCTGACCGACGGCGGCATCCCGTTCTACACCGGCGCCGACAGTTTCGTCACGGCAGGTGCCTTCGCCACCTGCGGCGTCAACTATACCGACCTGGGCACCTACACCGCCGATATGGCACTGGACATCCTGGAAACCGGTACCGTGCCGGAATACCATGTGATGGATGGCGGCATCATCACCGTCAACACCGATACCGCCACGGCCCTGGGCATCGACTACAGCGTTTTCAATGATCTGGCCAGCCAGGTGGTGGAAGTCACCACCAGCGCCGAATAATTCGTTTTTGGCATCGAGAAGAGGACGGTTCTGCGTCCTTTTCTCTTTTGCCTGCAAAACCATACAAAGGAGAGTCTGTCCCATGTTTACCGTTGCCACCGTGCTCAATGCACTGGAACTTGGCTTTATCTATGCGCTGGTCGCCATGGCGCTGTTTCTCAGCTTCCGCGTGCTCAACATCGCCGATATGACCACCGACGGCGCGTTCACGCTGGGGTGTGCGGTGTCCGCCACCGCTGCCGTGGCCGGGCATCCCTTCCTGGGGCTGCCCCTGGCTATGCTGTCGGGCGCTGCCGCAGGATTCATTACCGCCTTTTTGCAGACGCGGCTGGCGGTGCCCTCCATTCTGGCCGGCATCATCACCAATACCGGGCTGTACACCGTCAACCTGGCGGTCATGGGGTTCTCCTCCAACGTACCCATGCTCAAAACCGAAACGATCTTCACCGCAGCACAAGCCCTGCTGGGGGATAGCGCCCCCTACAAACTGCTGGTGGCGGCACTGATCACCGTGGTGGTCTGCGTGCTGCTCATCCTCTTTTTGGGTACCCGGCTGGGGCTTTCCATCCGCGCTACCGGCGATAACCCCGATATGGTGCGTGCGTCCTCCATCAACACCACCTTTACCATCACGGTGGGGCTTTGCATCGCCAACGCCATGACTTCGCTCTCCGGTGCGGTGCTGGCCCAGTATCAGAAGTCCGCCGACATCAACCTGGGCACCGGCATGGTGGTCATCGGTCTGGCGTCGCTGATCATCGGCGAAACGCTGTTTGGCCGGGGCGGTCTGTGGACCAAGGCGGTAGCCGCCGTGGCAGGCAGCGTGATCTACCGTTTTATTATTGCCATTGCTCTGCGGGCCAACGTCCCGTCGGAGTGTCTTAAACTGATTTCCGCTGTCATCGTGGCGCTGGCCATTGCCGCGCCTGCCCTGCAGGCCCGGGCGGCTTTCCGCCGCCGCCGTGCCCAGGCGGAGAAAGAAGGTGTCCGTCATGCTTGATCTGCAACGTGTGAGCAAGACCTTCAACCCCGGTACCGTCAACGAGAAGGTGGCGCTTCAGAACGTGAACCTCCATCTGGAGGAAGGGGATTTCGCCACCATCGTGGGTTCCAACGGTGCGGGCAAATCCACGCTGTTCAATGCCATCGCCGGGGAGTTCATCGCCGATACCGGTACCATCACCCTGGATGGTCAGGACATCACGATGATGCCGGACTACCGCCGCTCCAAGGTCATTGGGCGGATGTTCCAGGACCCGCTCCGGGGGACGGCACCCCACATGACCATTGAGGAAAACCTCGCCCTGGCGTTCCTGCGGGCCTCCGGGCATACCTCGCCCTTCTCCCGCATCACCAAGGCGGACCGGGCCCTGTTTGCCGAAAAGCTGTCCGCCCTGGGACTGGGACTGGAAGATCGCATGAAGCAGCCGGTGGGCCTGCTCTCGGGCGGCCAGCGCCAGGCGCTGACGCTGCTGATGGCAACCCTCGTTACCCCCAAACTGCTGCTGCTGGATGAACACACCGCGGCTCTGGACCCCGCCACCGCCGAAAAGGTGCTGGACCTGACAAAGCAGATCGTGGCGGAGCACCACATCACCTGCCTGATGATCACCCACAATATGCACGACGCCCTGACCCTGGGCAACCGCACCCTGATGATGGACCACGGCCGCATTGTGCTGGACGTGGGCGGGGAAGAGCGCACGCACATGACAGTGCCGGAACTGCTGGAACGTTTTGCCCAGAATGTGGGCCACCAGCTGGACAACGACCGCATCCTGCTCAGCAAGGAAGCGTAATAGAAAACAAAAAGGACCACCCCGCCGGGGTGGTCCTTTTTCTGTGTCATTGGGCGGCTTGCCCGGTCCAGCTGTCGGTCTGGCGGGTAGTGCCGTCGGGGTACATCCACAGGGCGGCAAAGCCCGGTTGGTGTTCCAGCACCCTGCGGCCGCTTTCCTCCGGCAGGCAGAACAAAGCGGTGGAAAGGGCGTCCCCGGTGCCGCCGCTGTCGTCGGGGGCCAGAATGGCCACACTGCTGCAATACTGCGCCGGGTAGCCGGTGGTCAGATCGATCAGGTGGGAGTAACGCACGCCCTCGTATTCAAAATACCGCTGGTAGTCGCCGCTGACGATCAGGCTGTATCCATCGGGCAGTGCCAGCGTCTGGATATAGGTGGGATCGTTGCCCCAGGGATTTTCCACGCCCACGGTCCAGACGCCTTCACCGTTGGCCTTCTCCCCGATGGCCCGCAGATTGCCGCCGATGTTCAAAAGGGTACTGTCCAGCCCCCGGGCCTCCGCCGCTTCGGCGGCCAGTTCCACCGCGTAGCCCTTGCCCACGGCGCCCACGTCCAGGCTCATGGCTTCGTCCGCCAGGAAAACGGTACGGGCACCGGCATCCAGCTGCAGGTTCCCGATGTCGATATGCGCCAGTGCCTGCTGAATTTGAGCATCCTCGGGCGGGGCAGGGGTGTCGCTCTCCCGGGCATCGTGCCACAGGGCCAGCACAGCCCCGGCGGCGATGTTGGTGGCGCCGTCCGTCTGGGGATAGACGGTGTTTGCGCACCAGTCCAGGAAGGTGTACAGGTCCTCGTCCACCGCCACCGGTGCCGTGGCAGCCCGGGCGTTCACGTCGTACAGGTTCACCATGCCGTCGTAGTGGTTGTAGATGTCGAACAGCTGGTGGTAATGCAGCAGGTCGGCGTGCAGGGCATCCATCTGCTCGTCCCATTCCGCCTGACTGCGGGCGTAACCCTTTACCACCGAAACCGTATCAAACAGATCGAACCAGGTGGTGGTGTACAGCGTGCGGCGGTTCAGCAGACTGCCAGCCACAAGGGCGCCCAGCAGCACGGCGGCTGCCAGCCCCAGACCCAGGCGTTTCAGCTGCGGTTTCATCAGTGGGAACCCTCGTTCACCGCGTCATGTTCCTGGTTCAGTTCCAACAGCAGCCGGGACAGCGTCCATTCCTTGCTGGTGGGGGTCACCATGGCCCGCAGGGGCAGGTCGGCGCCGGAATCCTTCACCAGGTCAATGAACCGCCCCAGCTCCCCGGTCTGGTGACTCAATCCGCTGACGATCATGGCCGGACGCTCCGGCACAGCGATCAGCGGGGCAAAGGCCGGGGCGGGTTTGCCGGCGCAAAGATCCCCCACCAGGGCGCCCAGCTCCCCGTTGCCCACGGTGCGCAGGGTCACACCGCAGCTGCGTGCTGCCCGGGCCAGTCCTTCGTAGCCGGGGCAGGTATCGTCAAAGCGCCACAGCAGGGCGCAGCGGGGTTCCCAATGGATATGTGCTTTCATAAAATTACCTCATAGTGCAAAAAGGTGCGCCGTCTTTTGGCGGCGCACACAGAGATTGTGGAATTACAGGTCGGGGTGGTACTCTTTGCAGGTGCACTTTTTCCACTTCAGACCGCTGCCGCAGGGGCAGGGATCGTTGCGGCCGATCTTGGTCACCCGCACCGGGGCGGCACCCTTGGTACCGGCTTTCACGGGGGCGCCTTCGCCGGTGGGCTTGGCAACCTGTTCCCGCTTGGGCTGGGCGTTCTGCTGGCGGATCTCGATGGTCAGCAGCATGTGGACGGCGTCCTCCCGGATGGAGGCGATCATCTCGTCGAACATGGCAAAACCTTCGATGCGGTATTCCACCACGGGGTCATGCTGACCGTAGCCGCGCAGGCCCATGCCCTGCTTCAGCTGGTCCATGTTGTCGATGTGCTCCATCCACTTGGAGTCCACGTTGCGCAGCAGGCAGATACGCTCCAACTCGCGCATGGTCTGGGCACCGTACTTGGATTCCTTGGCGGTGAGAATGTCCATGCCGCGCTTGTACAGCTCGTCGGCAATGCCCTCCCGGGTCACATCGCTGAGCTGAGCGGTGGTGTAGTTGAAGTCGGTGGGCAGGCACAGCCAGTTCATGAAGTGACGGCGCAGACCGGCAAAATCCCAGTCATCGGCGGTTTCGCCGTTGAGGTAGTTGGCGCAGGCATCATCAATGCTCTGGCGCATCATCTCATGCAGCTTGTCGGAGATATCCTCCCCGTTGAGCACCATCTGGCGCTGTTTGTAGATGATCTCGCGCTGCTGGTTCATGACGTCGTCGTACTGCAGCACCTGTTTACGGATGGCGAAGTTGGATGCTTCCAGCTTCTTCTGGGCACTCTCGATGGTGTTGGTGATGAGCTTGTTTTCGATGGGCACGTCCTCTTCCAGGCCCAAGGTGTTCATCAGGTTCTGAACACGCTCGCCGCCGAAAATGCGCATCAGGTCGTCTTCCAGGCTCAGGAAGAAGCGGGAAGCGCCGGGGTCGCCCTGACGGCCGGCACGGCCGCGCAGCTGGTTGTCGATACGGCGGCTCTCGTGCCGCTCGGTGCCGATGATGAACAGGCCGCCGGCCGCGCGCACGGCTTCGGCTTCCTGCTTGATCTCGGGCTCGAACTCGGCGCACAGTTCGTCAAAACGCTTGCGGGCGTTCAGCACTTCGGTGTCCTCGGTGTCGGCGTGGCCGTCACATTCAGTGAGCAGGAATTCCAGCTTGGCGTCGATGTCCGCTTCCGGCGGGGTGGGCAGCTCGGTGCCGGCAGCCTTGGCGCGGGCTTTCGCGTGCTCGTACTCGTCCTTGCGCTGGTCCAGGTCCTTGGTCAGCTCTTTGGTCAGTTCCTTTTTCAGGGCAGCCTTGGCCATGTAGGTCACGTTGCCGCCCAGCATGATGTCGGTACCACGGCCGGCCATGTTGGTGGCGATGGTCACAGCGCCCTGCTTGCCGGCCTGGGCCACGATCTCGGCTTCACGCTCGTGCTGCTTGGCGTTCAGCACGTTGTGCTCGATGCCGCGCTTTTTCAGCATCTTGGAAAGCGCTTCGCTCTTTTCCACGCTGACGGTACCCACCAGCACCGGCTGGCCCTTGGCATGGCACTCCGCCACCTGCTCAATGACGGCGTTGTACTTGCCGTTGACGGTCTTGTACACGCTGTCGGGCAGGTCCTTGCGGGCCCGGGGCTTGTTGGTGGGGATGCTGACAATCTGCAGACCGTAGATCTCGCTGAATTCGTCCGCTTCGGTGGAAGCCGTACCGGTCATGCCGGCCAGCTTGTCGTACATACGGAAGTAGTTCTGGAAGGTGACGGTGGCCAGGGTCTTGCTCTCGGCGGCCACGTTGACGCCTTCCTTGGCTTCGATGGCCTGGTGCAGACCGTCGTTGAAGCGGCGGCCGTACATCAGGCGGCCGGTGAACTCGTCCACGATGATGACTTCGCCGTCTTTGACGATGTAGTCGGTGTCACGGTGCATGACGCCCCGGGCCTTGATGGCGCCGTCAATGTAATGGCGCAGGGCCATGTTGTCGGCATCGGCCAGGTTTTCTACGCCGAAGTAGGCTTCGGCTTTCTGCACGCCGGATTCGGTCAGGGTGGCGGTCTTGCGCTTTTCGTCCACCACATAGTCGCCGTCTACCTGTTCCTCGGCGGCAACCTTGTCGTCCAGTTCCACGATCACGCTCTTTTTCAGCGTCTTGGCAAAGTCGTCGGCGCGCTTGTACATGGCGCTGGAATCCTCGCCCTTGCCACTGATGATCAGCGGGGTACGGGCTTCGTCGATGAGGATGGAGTCCACCTCGTCCACGATGGCGTAGGCATGGCCGCGCTGGACCATGTTGGCCTTGTAGACCACCATGTTGTCCCGCAGGTAGTCAAAGCCAAACTCGTTGTTGGTGCCGTAGGTAACGTCGGCCTCGTAGGCCTTTTTGCGGTCGGCGGGGGCCACGCTGTGGACCACCAGGCCAACGGTCAGGCCCAGGTAGCGGTACACCTTGCCCATCCACTCACTGTCGCGGCGGGCCAGGTAATCGTTGACGGTGACCACGTGCACGCCGCGCCCGGTCAGGGCGTTCAGGTAAACGGGCATGGTGGCCACCAGCGTTTTGCCTTCACCGGTCTGCATCTCGGCGATGCAGGCACGATGCAGCACAATGCCGCCGATGATCTGTACGGGGTAGGGCTTCAGGCCCAGCACGCGCCAGTCCGCCTCACGGCAGACGGCAAAGGCTTCGGGCAGCAGATCGTCCAGCGTTTCACCCTTGGCCAGACGCTCCCTGAATTCGGTGGTCTTGGCCTGCAGCTGCTCATCGGTCAGCTTCTGCATTTCCGGCTCCAGCGCCAGCACTTTGTCCGCCAAAGGCTGGATGCGCTTGAGCTCTTTGTCCGAGAAAGAACCGAACAGTTTTTCAAAAAAAGACATAGGAAAACCCCTGTATTTCCGCCGCAATCAGGCGCGGCAAGTTAGTTTTACACACGATACTATAATACACCCGCACAGGGGATGCTGTCAAACCTGTGCGGGTGTATTTCAAAATTTATTTGTGGCTTTCCGGGGCGCGGGCAGGCTCAGAAGTACCAGCATCACAAAGATGCAGGCAAAGCCCAGGCCGTCCCACAGGGTAAAGGGGGAACCCAGCACCAGGGTGCTGATGATGGCAGCGGTAACAGGCTCGGCAAAGCTGTACAGGCTGGCCCGCTGGGGGCCGATGAGCGGCACACCGGACATATACAGGCTGAAGGCCAGCACGTTGCCCACGACCACCACCACGATGATCCCGAACACGCCCACGGCGCTGGGCACATAGCCCATGGTCCAGGGGCGGAACACCAGATGGAACAGGGTACCGCCCATCAAAAAGGCCCATCCCTGGAGCATGGGGGTGGGGTACTGGGCCTGCAGATTCTTGGGCCACATGGTGTAGATCACCACGGTGCCGGCGCAGACCACGCCGGCAATCAGGGCGGCGGGACTGATTACCAGGCTGGTAAAGCTGCCGTGGGTGGTGAGCAGGAACACGCCCACCAGGGCCAGCACGATGGAGCACAGCTCAAACAGGCGCGGCGCCCGGCGCTGCTGCAGACAGAGCACCAGCAGGATCAGCACGGGGGAGAGGTCCTGCAGAATGGTGGCGATGCCGGCGGTGGAAAGCTGAATGGTCAGGAAGTAGAGGAACTGGCAGCAGCTGACACCGGCCAGACCGTAGATCACCAGGTCGATGGCGTTGCGGGGATTTTTCTTGATATTCCACGGGTCAAACAGTACCTTGCGGTCCTTGAAAAAGTAGAAGCCGCACAAAAGCAGCCCCGCCAGGAACAATCGGATGGGCACCAGCCAGGTGGAATCCATGTTCTCCCGCGTGAAGAGGTACTGCCCCATGCAGCCGGACACACCCCAGCACGCCGCGCCGCCCATGGTCAGGCAGGCGCCTTTTACCCGATCAGACATCGTTGTTTTCGCTCCTCTTTATGCTAAAATCAATGGAACAGCTTCCCGCAGACCGGGCACCACGGGGGCACCGGTCGCAAGCAGCACTTCGGGGGGCTGGTGGCCGGCCGACTGCAATACGCAGCCCACGCCCAGGGCTTGGGCCACCTCAAAATCATGGGTGGAATCCCCGATCATCACGGCGCGGGCGGGGTCGAAGCCGCTCTCCTGCAGATAGCGCAGCCCCAGTTCCACCTTGCTTTTGGCGTAGATGTCGCCCAGGCCCAGCAGGCGGTCAAAATAGGGGGTGACGCCCCGGGCTGCGACCTGATGTTCCAGGGTGGTGACAGGGCTGGCCGATAAGATCACCTGATGCAGCCCGGCGGCGGCGAACGCGTCCAGGGCTTCCCGGGCGCCGTCCGTCAGGGGGCAGCTTTCGCTGGCGGGGATGTAATCCTCCATAAAGCTGACCGCCAGGTCGTCGAAGCTGTCGCGGGTGAAATCGAACCCGGCGCGGGCGTAGTAATCCTGCACCGGAAAACCAAAAATCGCCCGGTACTGATCGCGGTCGTACCGCTGCGGATAGCCGTAGCGTGCCAGCAGACGGTTGAGCGCGTCCACGCACAGTTCTACATCATCCAGCAGGGTACCGTTCCAATCCCACAAAATCAGTTCCGGGCGCATAAGGTGTTACCTCAGATTATTTTTCGGTAAAGATCTGCTTCAGCGCAGTGTTGGATTCAATCAGTTTGACCAGAGCCACACCCAGCACGGTGCAGCTGACCAGTTCCCCGATGCCCACGGTAATGCCGTTGGTCAGGCACAGCAGCCAAAGGGGGGCGCTCATGGCAGAATAGTCGGTGAAGAAAACGGTGATCTCAATGCCCACGATAACGGCATTGAAAAGTACCGGCGGCAAAGACGCCGGGATCGCCAGGCCCTTGATGCGCAGATTGCGCAGGCGGTAGGTAACCAGGCAGGCCAGCAGGGTGGCCAGGGTGCCGAAGATAACGTCGATGATGGTGGAACCGAACAGGTTGGCCAGGAAGCAGCCCAGCGTCACGCCGATGATGTACTCGGCGCCGAAAACCGGCAGCAGGCAGAGGGCTTCGGCAATGCGGACCTGAATGGCGCCGTAGCTGAAGGGGGCCAGCACCAGGCAAAGCACCACATACACGGCTGCAATCACGGCGCAGCGCACCAGGCGCTGGACCGATACATGGCCATCGGTACGGGGCAGGGCCAGGCGAACGGCCAGAAGTGCCGCCACAATGGCGACGACGGACAGAATTGCAATATACATACAAACACTCCGGCGGATAGATTTTGACCGTATGCCAGACCGCCAGCCTGGCACCGGTTTGCGCCGCGGAAACCGCGGCGGAGCCTAAAATCCTAAGTTGCTCAACAAAATGCTATTATAGCAAAGCAAAATAGCGGTTGCAAGGGGGCTTGCCGCAAAATTTGACGTAAAAGGGCAAACGGGCTTGACTTTCCCGCCCAAACCGTTTATAATTCAAGAGTTACAGGCCGGTGTGTTGGAATTGGCAGACGAGACGGACTCAAAATCCGTTGGTGGTGACACCGTGTGGGTTCGACCCCCACCACCGGCATACAAAAAGCCCCCGGGAACTCAGGTTCCCGGGGGCTTTTCGTATAGCCGTGGTGAGGGGTCGAACAGGGCGGCGCGCCGCAGCGCGCAACCAACAGTCCGGTGGACTGTTGGTTAGCCCGCGGGAGACCCCATCGGCGGGGAAAGAAGCGCGAAAAGATACGGGGGAGAGGGGCGGCGCAGCCCTTGCCCGGCGGATTGTAGGGCGGTTTATAAAAACTCTTGAATCTTTTTTTCGCAAGCCGGCCGGGAGGGCCTTGCAGAAACGACAAAAAAGACGTGCAGCGTTTTGTAACGCCGCACGTCCGGGAAAGTTTTTATTTTAGGCCACTAGGCTTACTTGCAGATTTTAATTGCTCTGTATGCTTTGATAAGATTTCAGACATAGAAGACTGTGAAGTTGAAATTATCTTAGTGTTCATATTAGTTATAATAGCCTTCCTCAATAAGCTGATCTATAACAGCATTGAGTTCCTCATCCTGACCAGATGCAAACTTCTCTGCACCTTCCTGAGCTTTTTGACTATTCTCAAGGGTCTCTTGATTCGGGCCTGCTTCATAGGTGAAACCTTCAGGCAAATCCGTTGGGTCATCAAACGTAACTGGAGATCCATCAGGATTGCGAATTATTCCATCTTCATCTACATAACAGCCATCTGCTTCCAAAGCTGGCGTTAAAGTTTTCCCTTCCTGATGATACTCTTTCTTGATGTACTCTGGACTATCCTTATCAACAACTTCCTCTGTTTCCTCCGTATTAGCGGGGGTGGCAGTGGGGGGCGGCTCCGGCGTGGCGGTAGGGGTTGCGGCAGGCGTCGGTTCCGGCGTAGCAGTAGGGGCAGGGGTGGTGGCTGTTTCCGGGGTCTCGGCCACAGCAGGCGCAGACCCGGCTTTGTACCAAACCGCAGCAGCTATGACAAGGACAACCACCACTGCCGCAGCAATCCATTTTTTCATTGTACATTCCTCCTGAATCGGATGATATCCACGGTCATTATAACGCCGGGGTGATTCCCTTGGCAAGGGATTCTGTCAATGTTTTTTCTATCCGGGCGGCGGTTCCCTTTGCGGTGGTTCATGCATAAATCCCTCCTTCCGGTGGCATACTGCTACCAAAAGGAGGAATTTTTATGTCCATGTTCAAAAAGTTACTGTTGCTGCTGGCCATTGTGGGCGGTATCAACTGGGGTATCTATGGCATCTGGGGCTTCAATGCCGTGGGCTGGCTCACCGGCGGCAGCCTGAACTGGCTGGCCCGCACCATCTTTATCGTGGTGGGCGTGGCGGCCCTCTGCCTGGTGCCCAGCCTGTTTATGGACGATGAACCTCGCGCACAACCCCATACCCATTAAAAAAGGCGGGCCGTAAGCCCGCCTTACATAATTTACAGGATCGGCCCTGCATCCAGATGGCTGCTGCGTGCGTGTATGCCCACGCTGAGCACCAGCCCCACACAGAAATACATCATCACGACGCTGGACCCGCCGGCCGAAAAGAAGGGCAGCGTTACGCCGATGACCGGCAAAACCTGCAGGTTCATGCCCAGGTTGATAACGCACTGCACAAACAGCGCGGCAAAAATACCCACGCAGATGTACCGGCCCAGGGCGTCGGTGCTGCGCAAAGCTGTGCGCAGGGTCCGCACACACAGCGCAAACAACAGAATCAGCACCGCTGCCGCGCCCAGAAAGCCCAGCACATTGGCGAGATAGGCAAAGATAAAGTCGTTCCAGGCGTTGGGCACAAAGATGTGGTCGCCGCTGAACAGCCCCTGCCCGGTCAGCCCGCCGGTGCCGATGGCCATGGCACCCTTGTTCTGCTGGTAGGTGATGTCGGAGAGCGCCGGGTCTTCCGGCGTCAGAATGGCCATAATGCGCTGGAACTGGTAACCTTTTAAAAGGTCGGGTTTCAGCATCAGCAGTGCGCCGCCCCCCACAACACCGGCCACCAGCACGCCGCCCACCAGCCAGTGGGACAGCCCGCCGGCATAAAGCATGATCAGCCCGATGCCCAAAAACACCAGCGCCGTGCCGTCGTCGCCCTGCAGATGGATCAGAAGCGGCGGCACGATCACGTGAAGGAGCAGCAAAAACAGGTTTTTGGGCCGGTTGACCTGCCCTCGCAGCTGGCTCAGATGCAGCGCCAGGGTCAGGATAAAGCTGATTTTGGCCAGCTCGGCGGGCTGAAAGGTCATGCCGCCCACGCGGTACCAGCTGTAGTTGGAGGTGCCGCCGGCATCGTAACCGATGGTGAGCACCCCAAAATTCACGTTGTGGAAAAAGAGGGTGGGCAATACCAGCCCCCAGGCCACGGTGGCGTGCAGCGGCCAGGCCCGGGCCAGGGCGCGGTAATCCACGGTGGAAAACACGATGGACAGCATCACGCCCAGCAGACTGGCGATGACCTGGACCGAGGCTTTGTTGTTGGAACCCAGCTGGCTGTAGCCCAGCGAAACCAGTACCACGACACTGAGCGCCGAGCACAGTACGCATAAAGCCAGGTACAGTACATCGACGCGGCGCAGATAACGGCGGATCAGTGGGTACATACAGGAACTCCCTTCGGGTCATTTCCCTTATTATAGCGCAACAAGGGGCATTTGACCACGGCTGCGAATTAAATTTTACAAATCGGGCATTGTGTACTATAATAAATACGACTACGCAGTAAGGAGTATGACTGCCATGCAGGAATATACCACACATTCCCGGGAAGAAACGGTGGCTCTGGGCCGCACCTTTGCCAAAACGCTGCCGGCGGGGGCACTGATCGCCTTTACCGGCGGGCTGGGCGCGGGCAAAACGGCGTTTTGCCAGGGCCTGGCCGAGGGGTTGGGCTGCACCGATCCGGTCAGCAGTCCCACCTTTGCCATTGTGAACTATTACCGGGGCCCGCGCCCGCTGGCGCACTTTGATCTCTACCGCATCCATACCGAGAATGATCTGGCTGCGGCGGGGTTCTATGACTACCTGGATATGGGGGCGGTGGTGGCCTGCGAATGGAGCGAGAACTGTGCCGACCTGCTGGCCCAGGAACATCCCATCCGCATCGACATCCGGCGTGTGGACGATACCACGCGGCAGATCACCATTGAAGAGTGATACAAACCGGATAAAAACGGTTATACATTACATAGTGTACAGGTGATTCTATGAATATACTGGCGGTTGATACCGCAGGCAAAACGGCAGCTGTGGCCGTTTTGCGCGATGATACCCTGTTGTACGAAACCCAGTGCAACAACGGGCTGACCCACAGCGAAACGCTGCTGCCCATGATCGACGGCGCGCTGCGGGCCTGCGGCCTGACGGTGGACGACCTGGATGTGCTGGGGGCCACCAACGGTCCCGGCAGCTTTACGGGGCTGCGCATCGGGCTTTCGGTGATCAAGGGGCTGGCGCTGCCGCGGCAGATCCCCTGCGCGCCGGTGTCCACCATGGCGGCGCTTGCCTACGGCATGGCGGGGCAGGGCACGGTGATCGGTGCCCAGGATGCCCGCCGTGGCCAGGTCTACTGGGCGGGCTTCGACCTGGAAACCCATGCCCGGCTGACCCCCGATGCCGCCGAACCGGTGACGGCCTTGCAGGAATTTGTACAGAACTGTAAAAAACCGTTGTTTTTTGTTGGCGACGGCGCCGCTTTGTGTTACAATACCTATGGACAGGTGCCGGGCGTGGCCGCTTGCCCGCCCGCGCTGCAGGTGCTGCGCGGCGCCGGGGTAGCGCTGGCCGCCAAAGCCTTGTGGGGAAGTAATGGCTGTGTGCCGCCCGCCGAACTGCTGCCGGACTATCACCGGCTGAGCCAGGCGGAGCGGGAACGGGCCGAAAGAGAAAAACAACAGGGGGAACCAACCAATGCAATTTGACAAACCGATCGCGCTGGCGGCCGACCACGGCGGCTATGAACTGAAAGAAGCCATCAAAGCCCATCTGGACGAGCTGGGCGTCGCCTATGAGGATTTCGGCACCGATTCCACCGCCAGTGTGGATTACCCGGATTTTGCCGCCGCCGGCTGCAAGGCCGTGCAGGACGGCCGCTGCGCACTGGTGATCCTGTGCTGCGGTACCGGTGTGGGTATGTCCATGTGTGCCAACAAGATGCAGGGCATCCGTGCCTGCTGCTGCAGTGACACCTTCAGCGCCGAGTATACCCGCCGCCACAACAACGCCAACGCCCTGTGCATGGGCGGCCGTGTGGTGGGCGCCGGTCTGGGCTGCCAGATCGTGGATGCCTTCCTCAACGCCGAGTTCGAGGGTGGCCGCCACCAGAAGCGCATCGACAAGATGATGGCGCTGCAGAACCAGTAAGTCGTTTTTCGGCCTGCCCGCGCAGGCTGCCGATAAAAATTGTTTGACAAGGAGATTGTACCATGAGCGTTGTCGAGATCGTAGATCATCCCCTCATTCAGCACAAGATCAGCCTGTTGCGCGACCGTAACACCGGCACCAAGGAGTTCCGTGACCTGGTAAGCGAGGTCGCCATGCTGCTTTGCTACGAAGCCACCCGTGACCTGCCCACCGAGGAAGTGGAAGTGGAAACTCCCATTGCCCTGGCCCGCACCAAGGTCCTGGCCGGCCGTAAGCTGGCGCTGGTGCCCATTCTGCGCGCCGGTCTGGGCATGGTGGACGGTATGCTGTCCCTGATCCCCGCGGCCAAGGTCGGCCACATCGGCCTCTACCGCAACGAGGATACCCTGAAGCCGGTGGAGTACTACTGCAAGCTGCCCAGCGACATCAATGAGCGCGAGGTCCTCGTGCTTGATCCCATGCTGGCCACCGGCGGCAGCGCTTCCGACGCCATCACCCAGATCAAAAAGCGCGGCGCCAAGCACATCAAGTTCATCGGCCTGATCGCGGCTCCTGAGGGCATGAAGGCCCTGCACGAGGCCCATCCCGACGTGGATATCTACGTCGGCACGCTGGACGAGCGCCTGAACGACCAGGGCTACATCGTACCCGGTCTGGGCGATGCGGGTGACCGGATCTTCGGCACCAAGTAATTTTTTTCCATTCGCAAAACAACCCCGGCGCACAAGCCTTTGCTTGTGCGCCGGGGCTTTCGCGTTACAGGGCGAATTCTTCCGGGGCAGTGTGCAGCTGCACGGTGCGGCGCCCCAAAGTCAGCAGACCGTCCCGCTGCATCTGAGAGAGGGTGCTGCTCAACGCGCTGCGGTCCACCCCGAGAAAATCCGCCAGCTGCTGGCGGTCGAAGGGCAGGGAGAACGTCAGGCTGCTGTTTTTGACGGACAACGCCGAAAAATAGGCCATCACCCGTCCGCGGATCGTTTTGGGGGCGGTGTACAGGTTGCGGCGGGCCAGCCCCAGATTCTTCCGTGCGGCGATCTGCAAAAGGTTTTGCGCCATCTGCTGCAGCCAGGGTTCATTGCCCGGATGCAGCAGGCGGTGAGCGGACAAAAACAGAGCTTCGCCGTCGCAGGCCGCCGTTACGTTGACCAGCAGCGGTTCCTGGGGCAGGCAGGCGTAGGTTTCGGCAAACAAATCCCCCTCACCGGCCTGGCCCAACAGCGTTTTGCTGCCCCAGACGTCCAGGTGCTCAATGTGCACCCGGCCCTTCAGCACAAGGCCCATGTGGGTAACGCAATGCCCCGCCTGCAGCAGCAATTCCTCTTTGGTAAAAGTTTTGCGCCGGGCGTCCAGGGCCTCCAGGGCACGGCCCGTTTCCTCGGGGGTAAGCCCCCGGAATAGCGGTGTGGAGGATAAGGTTTGCATTTCCATGAGCGTACTCCTTTGAATGTTGTAGCTACAACATACTTGCTGCCTGTATTGTAGTAGACTGTTCCCAGAAAGTCAATACGGAGGCATTATCCTATGAAACGACGGATCATTCACATCGACGAAGCAAAGTGCAACGGCTGCGGCGCCTGTGCGGCGGCCTGCCATGAAGGTGCCATCGCCATGGTGGACGGCAAGGCGAAGCTGATGCGCGACGATTACTGCGACGGCCTGGGCGACTGCCTGCCCACCTGCCCCACGGGAGCCATCACCTTTGTGGAGCGGGAGGCCGCACCCTACGACGAAGCTGCGGTGCTGGCGGCCAAAAAGAACAAAGCAGCGGCCGGCGGCTGTCCCGGCAGCGCGGCCCATACCCTGCACGCAGGCTGCCCCGGCAGCCGGGCCCAGGTGCTCTCCGGCGGGAGCGAAGCACCCGCAGCGCCCACGGCGGCACCCAGCCGCCTGCGCCAGTGGCCGGTGCAGATCAAACTCGTGCCTATGGAAGCACCCTTCTTTGACGGCGCCAAGCTACTGATCGCGGCAGACTGCACGGCCTACGCCTATGCGGCCTTCCATGAGCGGTTCATCCGCGGGCATATCACGCTGGTGGGCTGCCCCAAGCTGGACAGTGTGGACTACAGCGAAAAACTCACAGAGATTTTGCGCCGCAACGACATCCGGGAAGTTACCGTTGTGCGCATGGAGGTGCCCTGCTGCGGCGGGCTGGAAAACGCCGCCAAGCGGGCGCTGCAGGCCAGCGGCAAGTTCATCCCCTGGCAGGTGGTGACCATCTCCACCGACGGGCGCATCCTGGATTGATGCCAAAAACCTCTTGACTTCAAGTGCACTTTAAGTGGTACGATGTACACAAAGCAAAGAAGTCAGGAGGTTTTTTCTATGGAAGATCGTGTCGAACGCTGTGCGGAAAAATTCGGGATTCTGTTTGGTGCTGCCCCGGCGGGGGACGAGGGCACCGACCCTGAATTCATGAAAATTCTGCAGCGCTTTATTTTCGGGGAAGTCTGCTATGTGGGCGAACTCAGCGACGCCGACCGGGAACTGGTCACCGTCACGGTGCTGGCCGTCAACCAGACGCTGCCCCAGCTCAAATCCCATGTGGGAGCGGCGCTGAATGTGGGCTGCACGCCGGTGGAGATCCGCGAAGCCATCTATCAGTGTGCACCGTTTATCGGATTCCCCAAGACCCTCAACGCCATTGCCATCATGAACGAAGCCTTCACTGCGGCGGGCATTGCGCTGCCCCTGCCCAGCCAGGGCACGGTGACAGAGGAAAGCCGCTATGACGACGGCCTGGCCATCCAGGCGCCGATCTACGGCACCGAGATCGCCGACCGCTACCGCGACCTGCCGCCGGAATATGCCGAGGCGATTCCGCGGTTCCTGACCGAGTTCGGATTTGGCGATTTTGCCACCCGCAGCGGTCTGGACGGCGCCCGGCGGGAACTGCTCACCGTGGTGATGCTGGCAGCCCTGGGCGGGGCGGACCTGCAGGTCAAGGCCCATGTGCTGGGGGCCGAAAAAGCCGGCAACAGCCGTGACCGTATTCTGGCTGCGCTGCTTCATGCCATGTCGTATATGGGAATTCCGCGGCTGTTCAATGCGCTGAACGCCGCGCGGGCTGCCTGGGCGGAGCAGGCGTAAACCAAACAAGAAAAGAGCCTTTCCCGGTCGGGAAAGGCTCTTTTGTGTGTTGTCAGTTTTTCAGCGCCTGCATGGGTGCGGGGATACGGCCGCCGCGATGGATCATCACGGCCGGGCTGTACTGGCTGATGGGCATAATGGGGGCGTGGCCCAGCAGTCCGCCGAAGTCCAGCACGTCGCCGGCCTTGTGGCCGATGGCGGGGATCACACGCACGGCGGTGGTCTTGCTGTTCACCATGCCGATGGCGGCTTCGTCGGCGATCAGGCCGCTGATGACTTCCGCCGAGGTGTCGCCGGGGATGACGACCATGTCGATGCCCACCGAGCAAACCGCGGTCATGGCCTCCAGCTTTTCCAGCGTCAGGCTGCCGCACTCGGCGGCGTGGATCATGCCGTCGTCTTCCGAAACCGGGATGAAGGCACCGGACAGGCCGCCCACATGGTTGGAAGCCATCACGCCGCCCTTCTTGACGGCGTCGTTGAGCAGAGCCAGGCAGGCGGTGGTGCCGCAGCAGCCGCAGCTTTCCAGGCCCATTTCTTCCAGAATGTTGGCTACGCTGTCGCCGATGGCCGGGGTGGGGGCCAGGGACAGGTCGATGATGCCGGCAGGCACACCCAGGCGCTCGCTGGCCAGGTTGGCCACCAGCTGGCCCAGACGGGTGATCTTGAACGCCGTGCGCTTGACCAGTTCGGCCACTTCGTCCATGGGGGCGTCCTTGGGCAGCTTGGCCAGGGCGGCGCGCACCGCGCCGGGGCCGGAAACACCCACGTGGATCTCGCAGTCCGGTTCACCGGGACCATGGAAGGCGCCGGCCATGAAGGGGTTGTCCTCCGGCGCGTTGCAGAAGACCACGAGCTTGGCGTCGCCCATGCACATATTGTCCTTGGTGAGTTCGGCGGTTTCACGGACGACCTGGCCCATCAGGCGGACGGCGTCCATGTTGATGCCGGATTTGGTGGAGCCGATGTTGACGCTGGAGCAGACGATGTCGGTTTCGGCCAGCGCCTGGGGAATAGCTTTGATCAGCCGCTTGTCCCCGGCAGAAAAGCCCTTGTGGACCAGCGCGCCGAAGCCGCCGATAAAGTTGACGCCCACGGCTTTGGCCGCGCGGTCCAGCGCCTTGGCGTAAGCTACGGGGTCGGCGTCGGGGGCAGCGCCCAGCAGCATGGCGATGGGGGTCACGCTGATGCGCTTGTTCACGATGGGCACACCGTACTCGGCGCTGATGCCGTCCACCACGGGAACGAGGTTGCCGGCCAGGCGCACGATCTTGTTATAGATCTTCTCGCAGGCCTTGTCGCCGTCGGGGTCGATGCAGTCCAGCAGGCTGATGCCCATGGTGACGGTGCGTACATCCAGATTTTCGGCGGTCAGCATCTCGATGGTTTCAAGAATATCGCCGCTGTTCAGAATTCTCATGGTCTGTTATGCCCTCCCCGTCAGATGGTGTGCATGGCGTCAAAGACTTCCTGGCGGGTCACGGTGACCTGCATCTTCATCTCTTCGCCCAGGGCGGCAAAACGGTCGCGGACGGCGGCGGGGTCCACGGTGCAGTGGTTCAGGCTGACGAGCATGATCATGCAGAACATCTCCTGCATGATGGACTGGGAGATATCCTCGATGTTGATGTTGAGTTCGGCGCAGACCGCGCTGACCTTGGCGACAACACCCACGGTATCGCGGCCGATAACGGTGATAACAGCTTTCATAATACGATAATGCCCCCTCATTCAGAATGATTGTATTATAGCAGAGTTTCGGGACGGGCGCAACCAAAGGGAAAGACAAAACCGGGAGAAGCCGAAACTTCTCCCGGTGATTTTGCACAGATTACGGCAGCTGGGGGGCATAATCCGCCAGACGGCGCGGTTTGCCCTCAAAGGTAATGGCAATGGCGTCGGGGCCGGTGTTGGCACTGACGGCCGCGCCCAGCTGGAAGGTGGTCATAGGGGCATGACCGAAGGTCTTTTTGCACAGCTTGACCAGTTCATCCCGCTTGGCGTTGCTGGAAGTGTACCCCACCATGTAAGGCATATCCCGCACGTTGTCCACGCGGCTGGCCACCCATTTGACCATGGCGGGGGGCACGGCTGCGTCACCGCGAACCTTGGCCTCCACCTTGGAAACGCCGTCGTTCAGGCTGATGATGGGGCGGATCCCCAAAAGGTCCCCCACCACGGCGGCAGCGGCGCTCACGCGGCCGGACTTTTTCATCTGTTTCAGGCTGTAGGCAGCCAGGCAGACTTCCATGCAGTCCAGCTTGTGCATCATTTCGTCCACGCAGGTGGCAAGCTCGCCGCCGTTGCGCACTTTGCGGGCACATTCGCAAAGATACCAGCCGAACACCATGGAATAGGTGTGGCTGTCCAGCACCTGGATGCGCAGCTTGTGGCCGGGGCGCTCTTCTTCCAGCATTTCCACCGCCTTCAGGGCGTTGTTGTAGGTGCTGGAACCGGCGCTGTTGATGCTCAGGTGAACCAGATCGGTGTACCCCTCGTCCACGTACCGCTCATAGATCTCGCACCACTGCAGCTGGGTGATGGCGGCGGTGGTGGGCACACCCTGGGCGTCGCGCATGATCTGGTAGAACTGGTCGTTGGTGAAGTCCTTGCGCTCAATGTACTCGGTACCGTCCACGTTGATGGGAAAACCAACGAGTTCGATGCCGTACTTTTCCGCAAGTTCCTGCGGAATGTCGGCGGAAGAATCCGTCAAAAAGCCGATTTTGCTCATGTTGTTACGTCCTCGCTCCATTCATAGCGGGTCAATTGGCCGTGTGTTTCCAGGCCGGCAAAATCCCATTGCCGCAGTACTTCGTACACACCAACCGCCACCGCGTTGGAAAGGTTTAAACAGCGTTCCCCGCGGCGCATGGGCATGCGCACACAGTCCGCTTCGTGCTGGACCAGCAGTTCTTCGGGCAAACCCGCGTCCTCGCGGCCAAAGACCAGATACGCTCCGTCCGGGTACGCTACGTCCACATGGCGGTGCGGTCCCTTGGAGGTAAAATAGAAGAACGGCCCCTGATTTTTGCTAAAGAAATCCGCAAGGTCCTGATAATATGTTATATCAAGCTGGTGCCAATAGTCAAGACCGGCACGCTTTAATTTTTTGTCGTCGACGGTAAATCCCATGGGGCCTACCATGTGCAGACGGGCTCCGGTTACCGCGCAGGTACGCGCAATATTGCCGGAGTTTTGGGGGATCTGGGGTTCCACCAGTACGATGTTCAGGGTTGGCATACATTCACTTCCTGTTTTTTCCGGCAGCGGCCCGGTGGGCTCACTGCGTCATCAGTCTGGGCAGGGCGGCTTCCAGCCATACACCCAGCCGCTCGTCGGCGCCTTCGGGGGTCAGGCGGATGCAGTCTGCCACGAAAGCTGCGGCTGCCTGCACGGCTGCCTGGGGCACATTGCCCTGCAAAATCCGTCCCACCAGCACAGCGCCGAAAATGTCGCCGGTGCCGTGGTACATACGGGGGATCAGCGGTGTTTTTACAAAATAGCCCTGGCCGCCCCGGGCGGCGCCCACGCAGCCGATGCACCGTCCGTCCGAAACGCCGGTCACACCGGTGACGACCACCTGAGGCGCAATGCGGGTCAGCCGGGCGGTCTGCTCGGCGGCCTGTTCGGCACTGCCCACACCGGGCAGCGGATCGCCCAGCAGCAGAGCGGCTTCGGTGACGTTGGGGGTGATCAGGTCGGCTTTGCTGCACAGATTGTACATGGCAGGCACCATCTCGGCGCCCAGCCCCTTGTACAGCCGCCCGCCGTCCCCCAGCACCGGGTCCACGACCTTGAGGGCCTGGGGCCAGAGTTCAAAGGCCTGTTCCACCAGCTTGGCCTGGGCAGGGTCGGATAAGTAACCGGAATAGATGCAGTCAAACCGCAACCCCAGGCGCTGGTAATGGGCCAGGGCCGCGGGGCCGTAGCCGGGGTTGGACAGCTTGGCCGGGGTACCCAGGCCGCCGGTGTGGGTGGAGAGCACGGCCGTGGGCAGGGCCACAGCCTGCACGCCCAGGCAGGAGAGGACAGGCACGATGACTGCCAGGGCAGCCCGCCCGAAACCGGGCAGGTCATGAATGGCTAATACAGTTTTGGGTGCATTGGACATAGACAAGGTTCCTTTTGTTCTGTGATTTCTTTACGATTCTATCACAAACCGGCCCACAAAAAAAGGCGTATCGGGGCGAAAGAAAACTTTTCCCCGCTTTTTTCGGGATAAATTCCGCATAATCCCGCGGCAACGGCACATGATACCGTTGTACCTGAAATATAAAGGAGGGGCACTTTATGAATGTTTCCACAATGGCTACGGCAGCGGTCGGTATGGCGGTAGGCGCCGTGGTGGTGGGTATGGCTACCCAGGACCGCCGCCAGATGCGCAAGACCGTGCACAAACTGGCCAAAGGCGCCGAAAAGACGCTGGTGGATCTGGACAAAGCCGTGCAGCAGATGCACTGGTAACGCAAAAAGCTCCCGGCTTCCGGCCGGGAGCTTTGCTGTTTGGAGCGTTTACAGGATGCGCACACGGATGGCAGGCTCGATGCTGCTGAGCTCATTTGCCAGGGTATCGGTGATCTCGCCGGTCACATCCAGCAGGGTGTAGGCGATGTCCTTCTTGCTCTTGTTCACCATGTTTTCGATGTTCAGGTGCGCAGCGGTCAGGATGCCGGTGATGGCCGAAATGGCGCCCGGTGCATTCTTGTGGATGATGCAGATGCGGCGGCCGCCCACCCGGGGCTGGCTCACATCGGGCAGGTTGACGCTGTGGACGATGTTGCCGTTCTTCAGGTAGTCGCTCAGTTCGGCGGCTGCCATGACGGCACAGTTGGTTTCGCTTTCCGGGGTGCTGGCGCCCAGGTGGGGCGTGCACTCCACGCCCTTGACGCCCAGCAGTTCCTCGGTGGGGAAGTCGCAGAAGTAGTGGGCTACCTTGCCGCTGTCCAGGGCGTCCAGCAGGGCGGCGTTGTCCACCAGCTCACCCCGGGCAAAGTTCAGCACCCGCACGCCGTCCTTGCACATGGCCAGGGTCTGGGCGTTGATGGTGTGGCGCGTGGTGGGCAGATAGGGGACATGGATGGTCAGGTAGTCGCAGCGGGGCAGCATATCGCCCAGGGTGACGCAGTGCTGTACGCTGCGGGACAGGCTCCACGCGGCGTCGATGGAGATGTAGGGGTCATAGCCCAGTACCTCCATGCCCAGGGAAACGGCAGCGTTGGCCACCCGGGCGCCGATGGCGCCCAGACCGATGACGCCCAGCGTTTTGCCCCGCAGTTCGGGGCCCACAAACTGCTTTTTGCCTTTCTCCACATCTTTGGCAATGGTATCCCGGCCTTTGAGGCCCTGGGCCCACTGCACGGCATCCACCATGTTGCGGCTGCCTGCCACCAGTGCGCCGATGACAAGTTCTGCCACCGCGTTGGCGTTGGCTCCCGGCGTGTTGAAAACGACGATGCCGGCGTTGGTGCATTCCTCAATGGGGATGTTGTTGGTGCCGGCGCCGGCGCGGGCGATGGCCAGCAGGCTTTCCGGCAGCGGCATATCGTGCATATCGGCGCTGCGCACCAGGATACCCTGGGGGGCGGCGGCCTCGTTGTCGATCTCGAACTGGCTGGCAGGCAGCTTGGCCAGGCCCACCGGCGAAATGGCGTTCAGTGTTTTGATGGTATACATAAACATCGTCCCTTTTCTGCTTTATTGATGCTCCCGGCGGAAGTTTTCCATGAAGGCGACCAGCTTGTCGATGCCTTCGGCGGGCATGGCGTTGTAGATGGAAGCGCGCATACCGCCCACCAGGCGATGGCCCTTCAGGTTGACAAAGCCGGCTTCGGTGGCAGCGGCACAGAAGGCTTTGTCGGTATCGGCGTCGGGGCTGGTGAAGGTCACGTTCATCAGGCTGCGGTATTCTTTCTGGACGGGGTTGTAGTAGAAGTCCTGGCTGTCCAGATAATCATACAGCACCTTGGCCTTGGCCTCGTTGCGCTTCTTCATCTCTTCCAGACCGCCGACCTCGTGTTCCAGGTAATCCATCACCAGCCCGGTCATGTAGATGCACCAGCAGGGCGGGGTGTTGTACATGCTGTCGGCTTTCAGCAGGGTGGTGTAGTTCATCATGGTGGGGATCTGCTCGGGGGTCAGGCCCTTGGCGCTCTTGCCCAGCAGGTCCTCCCGCACAATGGCAACTGCCATGCCTGCGGGGGCGATATTCTTCTGTACGCCGAAGTAGATCACGCCGTACTTGCTCACGTCCACCGGCTCGGAGCAGATCATGGAACTCATGTCCGCCACCAGGGGAATGCCCTCCACCTGGGGCACATCCACAAATTTGGTGCCGAAGATGGTGTTGTTCTGGCAGATGTGGATGTAACTGGCGTTGGGGTCATAGTCAATGGCCTTCACGTCGGGGATGTAGGTGAAATTTTTATCCTTGCTGCTGGCCGCGATGCGCGCGGTGCCGAACTTGGCAGCTTCCTCGGCAGCCTTTTTGCTGAAGTTGCCGGTGACCAGGTAATCTGCGGTGCCGGTGGTCAAAAAGTTCAGCGGGACCATGGCAAACTGCTGGGTGGCTCCGCCCTGGAAAAAGCCTACTTTATAATTGTCGGGAATGTTCAGCACCCGGCGCAGGGAGGCTTCGGTGTTCTGGATGATCTCATCGAACCATTTGCTGCGATGACTCATCTCCATCACGCTCATGCCGGAACCGTGATAGTCCAGCAGTTCTGCCTGGGCGGTTTTCAGAACAGCCTCCGGCAGCATCGAGGGGCCGGCGCTGAAGTTGTATACTCTTGCCATGATGGTTTCCTCCGTTCACAGTACAAATGGCAGCGCGCTGAGCGGCTGCCTTGGGCCGCGCCGCTGCGGCTATGTCCTTATTATACGAAGAGCGCTTTAAAGCGGCAAGCAGGCAAAGTTCCGAAAAAACCGCCCAAAACGGGGGTGTGTTTCTGTGAAATGGCAAAATGTCTTTCTGCGAAAAACACTATATACTACAAATGTAAAAGAAAAAGACGGGGCCTGTAAAAAACAGGCCCCTAAACTTGTGCAATATGCCTACTGGACAAAACAACTGCTACAAATGTAAAATATATAAAAATATATTACTACAAATGTAAAGGATGAACGGTATGGAAGCGTTATCGCGCAGCGAAGAACAGGTTATGGTGGCCCTTTGGGCCTGCGGGCGGGCGGCAACCCGGCGGGAGATTGCGGCCAAACTGCCCGCCGAATGTCACTGGGCAGATACCACATTGTTGAATTTTCTGCTGCGGCTGGAGAAAAAGTCCTTTGTCCGCACCGAGAAACAGGGCAACAAAAATCTGTATACGCCGCTGGTGCGCCGCCTGACCTATTGCGGCGCCGTCAGCGAAGCGCACCTGCAAACATTGTACGGGGGCGACCTGCGCGGCTTTGTGCGTGCCCTGGCGGATACCGACCGCATCGGGTATGCCGACATTGAGCGGCTGCTGCGGTGGCTGGGGGAGTACCAGGCTGCCAACCCGGAATACGACTATGAGTGAGTGCGGCTTTCCGGTATGGGCAAATCGGGCTGCATCTCGCACATATCGGGCCAGAACCGCTTGAACACGTGCCCCATCTGCAACCGCTCATTGCGGCGCTCCTGGATGGTCAGCGCCCGGAAGAACCGCTTCCACAGGGCCTGCCAGTTCAGCTCTGCTTCGTCGGTGCAGGGCTCGTAGTGGTCCATGGCCAGGTACTCCACCCGACGGTTTTGCCGCAGCAGAGCGGAACCGTGGGTGGCATCAAAGATCAGGAAGTCCTCATCCGGCAGGCGGCTGCAAAAGTGCCCCCGCAGCAGCGGCAATACATGGTGCTTGGGGTGGATGACGGTACCCAGCATGCCGTCCCGCTCCTCAAACCGGATGAATTCAATATATCGGTGGGCTTCGCCGGTGACTGCACGCTCAATGGCAAAGGCTGCGGCGGCGTCCTCATCCCCCAGCATCTGGGCGGCGCGGGAGCCGTGGTCGAAGCAGAGCCGGGCAAACCGCAGCAGCTTCAAGTCCTTTCCGGGGTCGGTACACAGAAACCCCGTGGTGATGCGGTCCCGTACCACAGGCCCCAATCGTTCCAGCCCTGCCGCCACCCGGCGGGCGTGGGCGGCATCCGTCGCAATCTCCCGCACGCCGAACAAGGTCATCTGGGCTTCCTCGGGCGGGCAGACGGCGGCCGGGAGCTCGTGGCGGGAAAAACTTTCAAAAATACAGCATAAAAAGCCGGGAAAACTGCCGTCGTAATGGTAGGCGGTATCGGTCACATTCGCTTGGTAAGGCATATCAGGGCCTCCTCCCGGACCAGGCGGGCCGCCTGGTCTGCGGCCATCCCGTGGGCGGCCAGTTCCTGTACGGCGGGCGCTGCAGTGGGCAGTGCCTTGGGGGCAAAGTCGTCCAGGCTCAGTTGCTGCACGCCCACGCCGAAGGCTTTGGGGTCCAGCAAGGCCCCGGCGATCTCGGCCCGGGTGCTGCGTCCCGGCGTGTGGCCATGGCAGGTGATAAAATACTGGGCCCGTTTGAGTACCACGCCGATTCGTTTGAGTTCGGCCATGCCCAGTGTTTGCAGCCGCCGTGCCTGTACGATGCGGGTGGCACTTTTGGGGCCGATGCCCGGTACCCGCAGTAGTTCAGCCCGGCTGGCGGTGTTGACTTCCACAGGGAAAAACTCCGGGTGCCGCACAGCCCAGGTACACTTGGGGTCCAGATAGGGGTCGAAGTTCGGCTCCTCCTCACTGAGCAGCTCTCCGGCGGAGAAATGGTAGTACCGCAGCAGCCAGTCGGCCTGGTAAAGGCGATGCTCCCGCAGAAGCGGCGGCCGTGTGGAAAGTGCCGGCAGATGTTCATCGGCGACTACCGGCAAATAGGCGGAAAAGAATACGCGCTTGAGCGCGTATTTCTTGTATAGTCCTTCGGTCAGATTCAGGATGTGGCGGTCGCTTTCCGGTGTGGCGCCAATGATCATCTGGGTGCTTTGCCCGGCCGGGGCAAAGGCGGGGGCACGCTTGTACACTGCCAGTTCGCGGCGGCTCTCGGCACTTTTGACGGCGATCTGCCCCATGGGACGCAGGATGGCACTTTTCTTTTTGTCGGGGGCCAGCTGATTCAGGCTGATTTCGCTGGGCAGTTCGATGTTGACCGAAAGCCGGTCCGCCAGAAGGCCAATGCGTTCCACCAGCAGCGGATCGGCACCGGGAATCGTTTTGGCATGGATGTAGCCGTTGAAATGATACTCCTGGCGCAGGATGCGCAGCGCTTCGATCATCAGCTCCATGGTGCGGTCTGGGGTGCCCAGCACCGCGCTGGACAAAAACAATCCCTCGATGTAATTGCGGCGGTAAAAGCCGATGGTCAGGTCCGCCAGTTCCCGCGGGGTAAAGGTGGCCCGGGGGCGGTCGTTGGAGCGGCGGTTGACACAGTAGCGGCAGTCGTAGGAGCAGGCGTTGGAGTAGAGCACTTTCAGCAAAGACACACAGCGCCCGTCGGGGGTGAAAGCGTGGCAGATGCCTGCCGCAGCACAGCTGCCCAGGCTGCCGTGCTGCCCCGGCCGGTCTACACCGCTGGAAGTGCAGGCAACATCGTATTTGGCGCTGTCGGCCAGAATTTCCAGTTTTTCGCCCAGGTCCATGATACGTTCTCCTGAAAAAAGGGTATAAAAAATACAGCCCGCCGCATAGGCTTGTTTTGCAAGCATGCCGCGGGCAGCATTTTTTCGTATGCTGTTCAAAGTCCCTATTATGGGACAAACCAATTGCTACAATAGCAGTGTCGGAAAAAGATCACCACTTGGCTTTGGTTTCCACAACCTTGCCGGCGATGTACAGGTGATCCAGCTCCTCGCCCTTGATGACAAGTTCTTCGTAGGCGGGGTTGAAAGGATGCAGAACCACCGAGTTGCCGCGCTGGATATATTTTTTTAAAGTGCCTTCGCCGTCGGCACCATAAACCAGCACGCCCAGGTCACCGTTGTCCAGCGTGTTCTGGCGATGTACCAGCGCCAGGTCGCCGTCGGAAATGCGCGGCTCCATGCTGTCGCCCTTGACTACCAGATAGAAGTAGTTCTGCGGGTCCTTGACGCTGGCATATTCTTTGCCGTAGTCCTCCTCAAAGGCCAGGGAGCCGTAACCGGCCCGGACGGTACCAACCACCGGAATCAGACATTCGGCATAGCGGCTGAAAGCGTACCGGCCCACCGCGGGCGCTTCGGAGGGGCTTTTCTGCAGCCCCAGCAGCACATCTGCCGTGGTATCCAGGATCTCTGCCAGCCGGGCGACAGTCTGGGGGTCAGGCGTGGAGCGGCCGGTCTCCCATTTGCCCACAGCCTGCTGGGTCACGCCCAGCATCCGCGAAATCTCCGCCTGGCTGTATTTTTTGGCTTTGCGGGCTTCTTTCAGACGATCTGCAAACATGATGAACTCCTTATGGGTGAGAGGTGAGTGGAATGCTACATTGCTGTTTCTTGGTTTTATTATACAACCGACTGTGGTCTTTGTAAAGAGAAAAACCAAAAATAAATCAAAATAAAGTTGTAAAATTCCCTTGACAACAACTTAAAGTAGTATTATAGTAGAGGCAACAAACAACAAGCGGTTGTCTTTTGCAAAGTGCGGCGGGCTTGCGGCCCTTTTTATAGCAGAAGGAGGAATTCAGGATGAAACAGGCGTGGATCAAAGCATTGGTAGGCAAATTGGCGGCAACGGCAACGATGCTGCTGTTTTTGGTACTGGTTCCGGCTGCGGCGGCCGGCAGTCTGCCGGTGTGGGCAGCGGTTTTGCTGGGGGTACTGGGCATTGTGGTCCTGAATACGGCTTGCGGTGTGCTGCTCCCGGCACAGGAGGCTCAGCCGGAGTGCCAGCCTTCTGCGGTCGCGCCGGTACAACTGCGTGTTGTGCGCGGCGGACGGGCGGCCTGAAACAAGGGTATCCCCCGTTTGGTACGGGTACTGCATATAACTCGATGACCCTCGGACGCAAAAAGTCCGGGGGTTGTTGTTTACAGCGCTGTGTGGTACAATGCCCACAAAAGGAGCGTGCGGACTATGAAAAGAATTCTGGAAGTTTGTGTGGACAGTCTGGCTTCGGCCCGTGCCGCTGCCGAGGGCGGGGCGGACCGCCTGGAGTTGTGCAGCGCCCTGGCGGTGGGGGGCCTGAGCCCGTATACCGAGCTGCTGTGCCAGATCAAGGAAGCGTGTGATCTGCCGGTGCGTTGCCTGATGCGTCCCCGTGCCGGCGACTTCCTGTACACCCGGGAAGAGATCGATATGCTGTGCGCCCAGATCTGTAATTTGCGCAAGGCGGGGGCGGACGGCTTCGTTATCGGTGCCCTGACGCCCGAGGGCGCCCTGGATGAGGCAGCCATGGCGCACCTGCTGGAAGCCTGCGGCGGCAGACCGACCACGCTGCACCGCTGCATTGACGTGGCGCGGGACCCTGAACAGGTGTACCGTGCGGCAGCGGAACTGGGTCTGGATACGGTGCTGACCAGTGGCGCGGCGGCTTCCTGCGTGCAGGGGACCGAAACCCTCGCCCGCTTGCTGGAAGTGCGGGATGCCATCGGCGGTCCCGAGGTGCTGATCGGCGCAGGCGTCAATGCGGCGGTGATCGCCCGGCTGCGAGCGCAGCTGCCCGGGGCGCGGGCATTCCACATGAGCGGCAAGATGCTGCTGGAAAGCGGTATGCGGTTCCGTCGGGAAGGTGTGCCCATGGGAGTGCCCGGCCTGGATGAATGGCATATCCAGCAGACGGATGCCGAGGCTGTACGGGCTGCCCGGGCAGCGCTGGACTGAACCCCGGTATGCGGGGAGGAACGACCATGGAAGTGCAGCTGAAAAAATGGCAGCCGGATGACAAAACCGCCCTGGCCGCCATCGGCAGTGGGGTGGACAGAAGTTTTCTGTCGGACCGGTTGCCGGACCCCTATACCGAGGCGGCGGCCGAAAGCTGGCTGCGATATGTGGCGGAGCGGGACGGCAAAACCGGCGTCTTCCGGGCCATTGTGGCAGATGGAAAGATCGTGGGCACGATCTCGGTAGAGCAGCGGGAGGATATTTACCGCAAGGATGCCGAAATTGGCTACTTTCTGGTGACAGCGCAGTGGTCCAGGGGCATCATGACGGAGGCGGTCCGCCAGGTTTGCCGGATTGCGTTTGCAGAACTGGACCTTGTGCGTATCACCGGGTTGGTATATGCGGACAATGCGGCTTCCCGCAGAGTGCTGGAAAAGAACGGTTTTGTGCAGGAAGGCTGCCGGAAAAATGCCATTGTCAAAAATGGAATCCTCCACGATGAGTGTGTCTACGGCAAGCAAAAACAGACCGAAGCATAATGGATACAAAAAAGCCCCCGGGAAACCGCAATCGGTTTCCCGGGGACTTTTTGCATCGCTTTAGGGGGCATGGATCAGTCGTCGGCGTAAGGATCGTCGAACAGGCTGACGACGGAGGTCTTGTCCAGGGCGGGGGTGCCGTATTCACGCACACGCTCGGCGGGGGCAAAGTCATCCACAGGGGCCGGCCGGCGGCGACCGTGACGGGTGCGGCGGGAACGCTCCGGGGGCTCCGGTTCGTACGCCGGGGTGTCGTGGCTGTCGTATACTTCGTGGAACGCCTCAACATCAATGTCAGGTTCTTCCGGGGTGAGTTCCAGTTCCTCCAGCAGACTCTGGATCGCCTCGCAATCCTCCGGCACATCGGTCAGGCTGGCGCCGTAATGGCAGAACAGTACCGTGCCGTCCCGGTCCAGGATCAGTGTCAGCGGCAGCTGCTGGGGAGTGCCTTTGGCAGCCCGGTAGCCCTGCTTTTTGGCCTCCCGCAGAATCCGCCAGCCTTCCAGGGAATAGGTCATCAGGGTGCTGCTGTTCTGGGGAATGTCCAGATAGTCGTACAGAACGCCGTCGGCATCGCACAGCAGGGGATAGGGCAGCGTGTCGGGGCCGATGCTGTTGGAAAGTTTGTCGGCCCGGGAACGCACCACCAGGGCCAGGGCACCGTCCCGCAGCGCGCCGTAGGTGTCGGCATAGCGGCTGGCGAAGGTCCGTGTGATGGGGTGCCCGAAGTTGGCCATGAAAATCAGCACCAACGGGCTTTTGGCGGCCAGCAGATCCCGGAAACGGTTCTGGGCACTGTAGGGGGTATCGTATAAAAAGAAGGGGAGCTTGTCCCCGACAGCGATTTTTTCTGCCATGAAACAACCTCCTCTTGTGTAAAATCACCCAAAAACCCGGACAGGATGAACCGTCCGGGTGAAATGTCAGAAAAAACCCCGCTTGGCCGTCTGCAGCCAATCAAAACCTACCGGTACAGGCAGGTGGGTGCCCTACGGGCGTGTTCACGCTCCCTTCTTCCGCCGAGGCGGGAGGTCTGCGATCCGACGTTCGACACGGGCTCCCAATATTTGATTAGTAGGATTCTATAAAGGCTGCAACAAATCGTACCGAGCAGGGATTTGTACGAAAACTCAGTCCAGTTCGGAATCGTCGATGTCGTACATGGCGCGCAGGCGTTCCTCAAAGACCTTGCCGACTGTCAGCAGTTCTTCGTCGTCGTCCACGATGTCCATATATTCGCCTTCGTCGTCGGTGCCAATGCGCATCAGAATCAGTTCGGCGTCCTCCTGCAGGCTGGCGGGGTCTTCCTGATAGGGGATGACGGCCAGATACCGGGTGCCGTTGACTTCGGTGGCATCAATGACTTCAAAGGTGACTTCCTGCCCGTCCTCGTCCTCCAGGGTCAGAAGATCGGGCTTGGCTTCTTCCAGCATTTCGGGGCTCAGTTCGTCAGACATGATCGTCCCTCCTGTGATTGGAATTTTTACTGCCTCTAGTGTACCTTTTTTTTGCCCAAACGTCAAGGGTGTTCATCGGGCACAAAGTGTGGTATACTAACAATAATTACAAATTTTTCTGCCCCGGGGAGGTTCCGCCATGAAAAAGACGGTCTGTGTGGTTTTGTCGCTGCTGCTGGTGCTGCTGTGCGGCTGCAGCGGCAACGGAAAATCCGCGCCCAAACGGCCGGAAGTGACCAGCGAGGAGCGGCAGTTCACAGCGCCGGCTGACGGGGACCTGATCGCCATTTTCACCACGAACCTGGGCGAAGTGCGCGCGGTGCTCTACCCGGATGCAGCCCCCATGGCGGTGTATAATTTTGTGGGTCTGGCCCGCACGGGCTACTATAACGGCACCACCATCTGGCGCAGCCAGTATGGCTTTGCGGTGCAGGGGGGCGACGCCACCGGCACCGGGACCGGCGGTTCCACCATCTGGAGCAACAACCCCTATCCGCTGGAAGCCAATGCCAGCCTGAAACACTACGCCGGGGCGCTGTGCGCGGCCTTTGCCACGGGCGGCGATGTGACCGGCGGCAACAGCCAGTTCTATTTTGTGGCGGCTCTGCCCGACAGTGTGGACACCGCCCAGCAGGAGCAGCTGACCCAGAACGGCTACAGTGACTCCCAGGTGGCGGCCTACGCTGCGGCGGGCGGGCTGCCCTACCTGGACAACACCGATACGGTGTTCGGCCAGGTTTATGAAGGCATGGACGTGGTGGACAAGATGGCCTGCGTGGACACCGAACAGAATGAGGACGGTACAGACACCTGGCGCCCCACCGAGGAGGACACCATCACCATCGAGAGCGTGACGATTGCCACTTATCCCGGCCCCACGGCGGAGGAACTGGCCGCCCAGAGTGAGAGCAGCGCGGAATCCACTGCCGAATCGGACTCTACGGACAGTGAGGCTGTGGGCTGAAATCTCCCACTGCTCCTAGAATATGCAGCAAAATCCCCGCGGACCCTTGGCAGACCAGCCAAAGTTCGCGGGGATTTTTTGGTTATGTTGCGATCACTTTTTGGTGTTGCCGCCCATACGACGATCGCGGCGGGCGTATTCTTCCAGCGCCTGGTCAAAACATTCCTTGGTGAAATCGGGGAACAGTACCGGCGTGAAGTAGAATTCCGCATAGGCGCACTGCCACAGCAGGAAGTTGGAAAGCCGCTCCTCGCCGCTGGTGCGGATCATCAGGTCTACGGGGGGAAGCTGGCGGTAGAGATGGCTCTCGATGGTCTTTTCGTCGATGGCATCGGGGCTCAGCGTGCCGGCCTGTACCTCCCGGGCAATGCCGCGCACGGCGTCGGTGATCTCGGCGTGGCTGCCATAGTTCAGGCAGAAGTTCACGATGCCCTTGGTGTTGTTTTTGGTCAGGTCCATCATGTAATCCATGGCGTCCAGCACCCGCTGCTGCAGCCCTTCCCGACGGCCGCTGAACAGCACCTGACAGCCGCGCTCGTTCATCTCGTCGGCGATGGTGCGGAAGTTGTTGGCAAACAGATCCATCAGATAGCCCACTTCCTTGGCGTCGCGGGCAAAATTCTCGGTGGAAAAGACGTACAGCGAAAGCACGCGCACGCCCCGGTCCCCTACGGCATAGCGGGTGATCTCTTTCAGGCGGTCAAAGCCGGCTTTGTGGCCCAGGCTGGCGGGCAGCATACGCTGGCGTGCCCAGCGGCGGTTGCCGTCCACGATGATGGCGGCATGGGTGGGAATACGGGAAGCGGTTTCGTTGGACATAACGGGACTCCTTTATGTTACGGATTTTCGGGCGCCTGGGGCTGCACCTGTTCCGGCGGTTCCTCGCCGGGATGGTGTGCGCGCCAGTTGAGAAAACTTTCCAGAATGACAGCGGCGGATACCGAGTCCAGCCGCTCCTTGCGCTTCTGGCCGAAGGTATCGTTGCCGGCCAGGATGGCAGCAGCGGAAACGGTGGTACGCCGTTCATCCCACAGCACCACCGGGCAGCCGGCGGCGTTGGCCAGCCGCTGGGCGAACCGGCGGCTCTTGGCAGCACGGGAACCCTCGGTGCCGTCCATATTCCGGGGCAGGCCGCAGACCAGCCCTTCGGCACCGCGCTGTGCCGCCACGGCGGTCACGGCGGCGGCTACCTTGTTCATGCTTTTCTCTTCGATCTGCGGGGTGATGGGGCTGGTGATCGTTTCCGATGCGTCACAGCCGGCCAGTCCGGTGCGCGCATCGCCGTAGTCCACGGCAAGCCATTTCATCGGCGTTTCTCCTTTGCTGCAGGTTTGGCTCCAGTATAACACGTTTGGCCGGGCAACGCAAACAAAAAACCGCCCTTTCGGGCGGCAGGAAAGAGGTTTGGATGTTACACAAGCCCGTGGGGCAGCCGACGGTCCAGCTGGATGGTCAGCAGGGAAGCCAGCGCGATTTTCAGGGCGTCGGCGGGCAGGTAGGACAGCACGCAGAGCGTCAGGGAGGTCAGCAGCGAGCTGTGGGTCAGGAACATGAACCACAGGGTGCCCAGGACGTAACAGGCCAGGCAGCCCACAGCCATGGCAAAGCACAGCGGCCAGAAGCGGCGTCCCAGCACCTTGGCCAGAAGCCCCGTGAGCAGGGCCGTCAGGATGTAGCCCACCGCATAGCCGCCGGTCTTGCCGAAAATGGCAGCAGGGCCGCCCTGGAAACCGGCCAGCACCGGCACACCGATGGCGGCCAGCGCCACATAGACCGCCAGACTGGCAGTACCCCAGACCGGTCCCAGCATACTGCCGGCCATACAGGCCGCAAAGACGGCCAGATTGATGGGCACACCCCAGGGCATGGGAATGGCGATCTGGCTGCATACGGCGGCCAGGGCGGCGAACAGCGCGCAGAGGACCAGATGGCGGACACGGGCAGTAGAGGCGGTTTGCATGACAAAAACTTCCTTTCGGCATTTTTACAATACAACAGGTTCCGGTACGATCTGGACTTCGCCGCTGCTCAGGGCCACGGTCCGGTTTTGTCCGTCGGGCCGTACCAGCAGGCGACATTCCTCGTCCACACCCAGCACGGTGGCGCCGTAGGCATCGGCGCGGCCGGGACGGACCTCTACATGGCGGCCCGGCAGGGCCTGGCGGGCCAGGTACTCGGGCAGAAAATCCTTCCGCCGGAAGCTGCGGTACAGCGGCCAGAATTCGTTGAGAAAGGCGGCGGCCAGCCGGGCACGGGCGCCGGGGGGCGGGGCGGCAGTAAACAGACTGCCCGCAATGCCCTGCAGTTCGGCGGGCCAGCCCTCCGGGGGCGGGACCAGGTTGAATCCCGGCCCCACGATGGCATAGTCCAGCAGGCCGGATTCCACGTCCATGGCGGCTTCGGTCAGGATGCCGCAGACCTTCCGGCCGTCTTTCCACAGGTCGTTGACCCATTTGATCCGGATGGATTCCCTGCACAGCTGCTCACAGGCGCGGGCGGCGGCCACAGCGGCCATCACCGTGAGGTAGACGGCCTGGCGCGCACTGAACTCGGGACGCACCAGCAGGCTCATGTACAGCCCGCCCGGCGGCGAAAAAAAGCTGCGCCCGCTGCGGCCCCGTCCGGCGGATTGGACCTGGGCAATCAGGACCAGCCCCTCGGGTGCGTGGTCGGCGGCGCGGGTACGCAGGGCGGCGTTGGTGCCGGGCAACCGGTCATAGACTTCCACCTGCAGCGCCCGGGCTACTTCGGGGGACAGCAGGGCGGTGACGGCGTCGGCGTGCAGGATGTCTGCCCCGGCGGGCAGTGCATAGCCCCGGTTGGTCACCGCCTCAATGGGCACGCCATCGGCCCGCAGGGCGGCCACGGCTTTCCACACGGCGGTGCGGCTTACCCCCAGCCGGTCGGCCAGTTCCTGCCCCGAAAGATACTGCCCGCGGGCAGATTCCAACGCGGCCAGGATCTGTGATTTTACCACTGCGGTCACCCTTTCTTTCCACTGCTTTTAAAGTATAGCGGGCCTTCTGCAAAAATGTCAACGCAAATGCCGGTTAAGGGTTGACAATTGCCGCAAAAAAAGAAGAGATCCGCGGATGCGGACCTCTTCAGGAAAAAGCAATGGGAGATAAATCAGCGCTGGATACGGCCGGAACCGTCGCCACCGGCGAGCTTCTCAACTTCAGCCACGGTGACCATGTTGTAGTCGCCCTCGATGGAGTGCTTCAGGGCAGAAGCAGCCACGGCGAACTCAACGGCATCCTGGGTGCTCTTGCCGGACAGCAGAGCGTAGATCAGGCCGCCGCCGAAGCTGTCGCCGCCACCAACGCGGTCGATGATGTGCAGGTCGTACTTCTTGCTGAAGCAGTACTCGTTGCTGGCAACGTCGTAGAGCATGGCGCTCCAGCCGTTGTCGAAGGCGGAGTGGCTCTCACGCAGGGTGATGGCAACCTTCTCGAAACCGAACTTGTCGGCCAGCTGCTTGGCAACGCTCTTGTAGCCTTCGCGGTTGATCTCGCCGGCGTAGATGTCGGTGGCCTCAGCCTCGATGCCGAAGACGTCCTTGGCGTCCTCCTCGTTGGAGATGCAGACGTCAACGTACTGGCACAGGTCGGTCATGGCAGCGCGGGCCTG
>DXBP01000035.1 GCA_019116445.1 Candidatus Gemmiger excrementigallinarum | reverse complement strand
CATTTGAAAAGGAAAAACCCCGGAAACCGCGTAGTTCCGGGGTTTTTGACCACTTTTGATAAAGTTTAGCGCTTGCTGAACTGCGGAGCGCGACGGGCAGCCTTGAGGCCGTATTTCTTACGTTCCTTCATACGAGGATCGCGGGTCAGGAAGCCAGCCTTCTTGAGGGCGGGACGCAGCTCGGGGTTGAACTGCAGCAGGGCGCGGGACAGGCCATGACGGATAGCGCCAGCCTGGCCGGAGCAGCCGCCACCAACCACGTTGACGACAACGTCAAACTTGCCTTCGGTCTCGGTGAGGACCAGCGGGCTGTTGACCAGGAGCTTCAGGGTCTCCAGGCCGAAGTAATCGTTGATGTCGCGGCCGTTGATGGTCATTTTGCCGGTGCCATTGTAGACACGCACGCGGGCAACGGAATGCTTACGACGGCCGGTGCCGTAGAAATAAGGTTTCGTTTCGTACATCTTCTATTGCCTCCTCAACTCAAATCTCAACGGCTTCGGGCTTCTGAGCGGCATGAGCGTGCTCGGCAGCCTTGTAGCAGTGCAGGCGGGTCATAGCCTTGGTGCCCAGGGTGTTGCTGGGAACCATGCCCTTGACGGCATAGGTCATGGCCTTGTCGCTGGCTTCAGCCATCAGGGTCTTGTACTGGGTTTCTTTCAGGCCGCCGATCCAGCCGGAATGAGTGCGATGGAACTTCTTCTCCAGCTTCTTGCCGGTCAGGACAGCTTCGTCGCAGTTGATGATGATGACATGGTCGCCACAGTCAACGTTGGGGGTGAAAGTGGGCTTGTTCTTGCCGCGCAGGATGACGGCAGCCTTGGCAGCAACGCGGCCGAGGGGTTTGCCGGCGGCGTCGATCACATACCACTTGCGGTCAGCCATTTCAGCGGGCTTAGCGAGAGTCGTGCTCATAGTAGGGACCTCCATTGAAATAGTAACACGTCCGTTCCAAAAAACGGTATCTTACAGCGCCGGGCAGTCAGACCGGCCGCGGCGCTTTTTCGCGCAAGTGTGATTATAGCAGAAAGGGGGCCTTAAGTCAACGATTTTTGCAAAGAATTTTAATATATTCCCGCATAGCTCTTGAATTCTCTTGTTTTCTCTTGAATTCTCTCGTATTCTGATTTTGTGTTTTTCGTTTTTTGTTCGCTGCTTCGCCCATAGCCGCACAAAAAACCCGGCCCGCCGGGCAGACGATGCTGCACAGCGGGCCGGGCCCTGTTTTGTTTGGTTTCCGAATTACTGTTTGATCGCGCTGATGATGCGGCTCATATCGCCCTCATCCTCGCAGACGATCTTCACGGGATGGCTGTAGTCCAGGCTCATCATGCCCAGGATGCTCTTGGCATCGGCAATGCTGCCCTTCATATCGTGCACGCCGACCGCGTTATAGCATTTGGCGGCAGCAGACACGATTCCCTTGACCTCCGTGAAGTTGGAAACCTTGACTTGTTTCACCATAATAATGACCTCCAGACAATTTCCCTCAGCGGATCTCATCGTGGGACGCCATCCTTTCCGGTGCGCCCTGCACGGTTCCGCTACCAGGGGCGGTCCGGACCACCATGTCCTGTTTTCCCGTCCCTGTATTGGGCATTATAGCACAATTATTCCCGCCTCGTTTGTGCGTGATGCACAAAACCCATTTTTTCCATTTCCTGCACAAAAGGGCCAAATCTTCATTTTCCGGATTTGTGGAGTTTGCTCAGTTTTTTGAATGATAACAGGCGTTCTTTCATACTATTTATGCTTTTGCGCATGATTTTTTATGTTTTTAGATTGATTTTCAGTGTTTTTTGGCTTTCTCAGATTTTTTTCGAGCCGAAAACCAGCCTTTTTTCAAGGCCATTTGCAACAAAAACACATATTTCAGAGGTCTTATACGGACAAATGGTTCCTTTACAGCCCTTTCATCGTAAGAGCAATGCGTTTTTTGGCAACATCCACAGAAAGTACTTTCACTTTTACGATGTCGCCCACCTTGAGGACCTCCCGGGGATGTTTGATAAACCGGTCGCTGATCTGGGAAATATGCACGAGTCCGTCCTGATGCACCCCAAGGTCCACAAAGGCACCGAAGTCGATGACGTTGCGCACGGTGCCGGTCAGTTCCATGCCGGGTTTGAGGTCCTCCAGGCTCATCACATCGCTTCGCAGCAGCGGTTTGGGCAGGCTGTCGCGCACGTCACGGCCCGGCTTGCAGAGTTCCGAAACGATGTCATGCAGCGTGGGGCCGCCGATTCCCAGGGTATCGCAGAGAGTCTTTTCCCCTTTGGCCTTGACGGCGGCAGGCAGGTTTGCCAGTTTTTCGGTGCCGATCTCCGCCGTGGTGTAGCCGCAGGCTTCCAGCAGGGCTTTGGCGGCGGCGTAACTTTCGGGGTGGACGGCGGTGGCGTCCAGGCGGTTTTTCGCCTCCGGCAGACGCAGGAAGCCCGCGCACTGCTCAAAGGCTTTGGGACCCAGACCCTTCACCTTTTTCAGCTGAGCCCGGGAGGTAAAGGCGCCTTCCTCCTCCCGCCAGGCCACGATATTCTTGGCGGTGGCGGCGCTGACCCCCGCCACACGGCGCAGCAGCGGCGCGCTGGCGGTGTTCAGGTCCACGCCCACGCTGTTGACGCAGTCCTCCACCACGCCGTCCAGCGTTTCGTTCAGCCGCTTCTGGGGCATATCGTGCTGGTACTGGCCCACGCCCACGGCCTTGGGGTCGATCTTGACCAGTTCCGCCAGCGGGTCCTGCAGGCGTCGGGCAATGGATACCGCGCTGCGCAGGTTAACGTCAAACCGGGGGAATTCCTCGGCCGCCAGTTTGCTGGCGGAATACACCGAGGCCCCCGCCTCGCTGACTACCATATATTGCAGATGCAGGCCGGATTCCTCGGCCAGTTCCCGGATGACGGCGGCGGCAAATTCCTCGGTTTCGTGGCCGGCCGTACCGTTGCCGATGGCCATGACTTCTACACCGTTTTTGCGCACCATTTCCTTGATAATGCGCTTGGCCTGGTCCACCCGCTTGAATTCCGGCACCGGGTAAACCACATTGGTATCCAGCACTTTGCCGGTGGGGTCCACCACCGCCACCTTGCAGCCCATGCGGTAGCCGGGGTCCAGCCCCATGACCGTTTTGCCGCGGATGGGCGGCTGGAGCAGCAGCTGGCGCAGGTTATCGCCAAAGACCTTGATGGCCCCCTCGGCAGCGGCATCGGACAGTTCCCCCCGCAATTCGTTGGAAAGGCTGGGGTGGATCAGGCGGCTGTAGGCATCCAGCGCAGCGGCTTCCACCAGCAGGGCACTGGCACCGCCGGTCTTTTTGCGGGCAAACATCCAGGCCGCAATGGCACCGGCGCGCTCGCTGTCCACCTCGATGCTGACTTTCAGGTAGCCTTCCCGCTCGCCGCGGTCCAGGGCCAGCACACGGTGGCCGGGGATTTTGGCAAGAGGCTCGGAATAGTCGTAATACTGGGCGTAGACGCTGTCCTCGTCCTTGGCTTTGGTGCTGGCGATACGCCCGAAAGCCCGGTAATACCGGCGCAGTTCGGCACGGCAGGCCGCATCGTCGGAAACCGCTTCGGCAATGATGTCCTGTGCACCGGCCAGAGCCGCTTCGGCGTCGGGCACCTCGTCGTTGAGATAGTCCGCCGCAGCTGCCTGGGGATCAAAGGCCGCATCCTGGCGGAGGATGGCATCGGCCAGCGGCTGCAGGCCCCGGGCTTTGGCAATACTGGCCCGGGTCTTGCGCTTGGGCTTATAGGGCCGGTAGAGGTCCTCCACTTCGGCCAGGGTCTTGGCTTTTTCCAGGGCGGCGGTCAGTTCCGGCGTCATGGCGCCCTGCTCGGTGATGGAAGCGGTGACTTCCTCCTTGCGCTTGTCCAGCCCCCGCAGGTATTCCAGCCGGTCCCCCAGATTGCGCAGCACCTGGTCGTCCATGGAACCGGTGGCTTCTTTGCGGTAACGGGCAATGAACGGAATGGTGTTGCCCTGGTCGATCAGTTCAATGGCCCCCTGCACGTTCTTGACGCTCAGGTTCAGTTCGGCGGCCAGTTGTTCAGCATGATTCGGCATTCAGTTTCCTCTTTCTCGTACGATACAAAAACAGCAGATACACCCCGTAAACGGCTACCCCGGCCAGGCTGATCCTGGCCGAAAGCGCCAATCCCGGTGTGTGGTAGGTAAATTCGATGTCGGCGTCCCCCGCCGGGACCAGCACCGCCATCAGGCCGTTATCCACTTTTTCAATAACGGCGGGCACCCCGTTGACGGTGGCCGTGAAGCCGTCGTCATAGGGCACACTGAAAAAGACCAGTTCCTGGTCGGCATAGTTGGTGTGAGCGGTAAAGCCGCTGCGGTTGGCGGCAAACTCCACCACGCCGCCGGCGCGGCGGTCGGCGCAGTCCTCCGCGTATCGGTTGGCGGTGCGGTCCTCCAGTTCTTCCTCCGGCAGCGGGTCCAGCAGTCCGGCGTAAGTTTCGATCTGGTCCTCGTCCAGCAGTAAGGCCCGCATCAGGATCTGGGCCCGCTCTTTTTCCGGCACGGTGTCCAGCTGGGCCTTGGTCACATAGAAATCATAGGTAAAGCCCATGGACACCCAGTTGTCATTCTGGTAGACATCATAGGCCGAAGTCTGACCGCAGAGCGTCCAGCCGGAAAGATTTTCGCCGTCCCAATCGTCGGCACTGTCCTTGGCCACCAGCGTATACCGCACACTGAGCAGCCCCCGCAGCGCATAGTTCTGGGCATCCGGCTTGGAGTTTACATCCCGCGTGACCCCTACTTCGGGGTAAAATTCCATGATACTGGGCGCTACCGTGGAATTGAAGAATTGCAGGCAGCTCTTGTCAAACCAGAGGCCCAGATTGCTGTGGGCCCCATAGGCGTCCAGCCGGTAGAAAGCATCTTCCGGCAGCAGTTCATCCAGTTCGGCAACAGAATCGTAAGTTTCGGCGATCAGATCCGAATCGGTCCCCCACTGGGGGTATTTGGTCAGCGAAAGATGCACGGTACCATAGAAAAAGCTGAACGCCAGCACCCCGGCCAGCATGGCTTTGGCCCAGCCGCGGCGGTTGCGGGCCAGTTTCCACAGCACCCAGAAGAGCAATACGCCCAGCACACTGACGGCAAAAATGCCCCAGAAGCGGGGCTGCAGGTCCACCACACCCAGCTGGAAGTTGCCCTCCTCATCGGTATTGGGCACCAGGGCAAAGGCCGCAGCGCTGAGGGTGACCAGTGCCACCACCCGCCAGGCCCGGGGCACCTGCTGTTCGGACAGATGGGGCCGGGCCAGCACATAGGCGGTAGCGCCGCAGAGTACCAGCACCGGCATATAGTACCAGCGGGCGTAGTAGCTGGAATTGAGGGCATAGAAGGCACTGTTGAGCACCGGCACAAAAGCGCACAGGATGCACGCCTTCATAATATAGGTAAAGGGATGGCTGCGCCGCCCGCGGCAGAAGGCAATGCCGCCCACAATGCCCACCAGGGGCAGGTAGGCCGTCATGCTGGTATGCTTGAGGATGCCTTCCTGGAACATATCCCGGAAATACGGCGCATCGGGCATCAGGAAGGCGCTGTACAGAATGGCCCCGTACTGCTGGGAATTGCCGTAGAGCAGATACCCGTACCCGTTATAAGGGTCGATGGTGCGGGGGTTCTGGATCAGCGAAAGCCCCGCCGGGATCAGCAGCACGCAGCCCATGGCACAGCCCAGCAGGGTTTCCCCTGCCAGCACGGCAAAGCGCCGGGGGCCGATTTTATAAGCCCGCCCGGCCAGCATACACAGGAAGTAGAGAATCAGGAACACGGCCTGCCCGGCGAAGAAGAAATAATTGTTCACCAGGTTCAGCGCCACCCAGAAGGGGAACCGCCCCCGCTTGCCATCCAGCACCGCATCGTCCAGCGAGGCCAGCATATAGGGAAACAGCGCCACCACGTCCAGAAAGTGGTTGAAGAAGATGTTGTACACCGTAAAGCCGGAGAAGGCATACAGGCACCCGGCCACCATGCTCCAGTCCTCGCTGCGGACCCAGCGGCGGGCCCACAGATAGCCACCGCCACCGGCCAGGGCCATTTTGAGGCAGAGCAGCGGCACCATCATCCAGGGCATCAGGCGGGAGGGTACCCACAGCGTCAGCCAGAAAAAGGGACTGCCCAGCAGATAGAAGGAATAGGCGTTGACAAATCCGCTGCCCAGGTCGGTGGCCCAGCTGAAGGTGCCGCCCTGTTTGACGAAGTTGTTGGCATACTGGTAGAAGTTGATCTGCTGGTCGTTGAAGTCACCGGCATAGTGGAAGTATCCGCCGCCCCACACCGCGTCGGCGATGCAGTGAGGCAAAAACAACGCCGCCGCCACCAGGAAGCAGAGCAGAAAGACCCGCCCGTAACGGGATTTTTCTTTTGGAAGTGTAAGCTGCATAGCGCAAAACCTGGGAAACAATCCCATTCAATGTACTGTGTTTGTGGTAAAATCGTGGTATACTGATTCTACCATACAGGAAAGGTCGCGTAAAGATGAAAACCTACCCGCTGAGCGCTCTGCTGGGGCGCATGAAGTACATCACCCGCTGGAGCCTGATGCGCAACGGCCGCCCCGAGACCCTGAGCGAGCACACCGCCGACACGGCACTGCTGGCCCACATGCTCTGCCTGATCGGCCGAAACTGCACCGGCACCGGCGGAGGACTCCGTCCCGAAGTGGTGGCCACGGCAGCACTCTACCACGACGCACCGGAAATTCTCACCGGGGATATGCCCACGCCGGTGAAATACAAGAATGACGCCCTGCGCTCCGCCTACAAGGCCGTGGAGCGGGAGAGCGCCCGGGTGATGGCCAGCCTGCTGCCCGCCGAACTGCGGGCCGAGAGCGAAGCCTACCTGACGGGAGCCGTGCTCAACGATGCCGAGCGCAAAGTGCTGAAAGCGGCAGACCGGCTTTCGGCCCTCATCAAGTGCATTGAGGAGAGCCAGGGCGGCAACCATGAATTTGAGGCCGCCCGGCAGCAGCAGCTGGACGCCCTGCACGCCATGGACTGCCCCGAGGCGGAGTATTTCATCCAGCACATGCTGCCCTGCTACGCCCAGAACCTGGACGAGCTGACCCGGGGCCGGTTTTAATCCTGCAGGCGGCAGACGGCGTCGATCAGTTTGTCTGCATCGGCAGCGTCAGAAGGCAAGGCTCAATCTTGCTCAGTCCTGCAAACGGTAGACAGCATCGATCAGTTTGTCCACATCGGTAAAATGTTCCAGCATGGAGCAGTACCGCCGCAGGGAAGCCGCCCCCCGCAGGCCTTTCATATAATGCATGGCCTGGCTGCGGGCCTGGGGCATGGCCAGCCACTCCCCTTTTTCCTCGCACATCTCGTAGATCTGACGGCGCAGCGCCATCATCCGCTGATTGAGAGAGGGTTCGGCGGGCGGTTCCTCACCCAGCAAGGCCGCCCGTACCCGGTCAAACAGCCAGGGGTCGCCCAGCGCCCCCCGGCCGATCATGACACCATCGCAGCCGGTTTTGGCCAGCAGGTCCAGGGCCCCTTCGGCGGTGGTCACATCGCCGTTGGCCAGCACCGGGATACTCACCGCCTGCTTGATGGCGGCAATGGCTTCGGTGTCGATGGGGGGAATATACATCTGCTCCCGGGTGCGGCCGTGCACCGCCAAAAGATCGGCGCCGTTGGCCTCACACTGTTTGGCCACCTCCACACCGGTGAGATGGTCAGCGTCCCAGCCGATGCGCATTTTCACCGTGAGCGGCGTATCGTCCCCCAGGGCCTTGCGGGCAGCGGCCACCATGGCCCCGCACAGGGGCGGGTCCAGCAAAAGATGACTGCCCGCCCCGCCGGAGGTGATCTTGGGGGCCGGACAGCCCATATTGATATCCAGGATGTCAAAACGGATGCCTTTTTCCCGCACCAGCAGGATGGCCTTGGCCAACGTTTCCGGCTCGGCGCCGAACAGCTGGATGGCATAGATGCCATGGGGGTCGGGGTCCTTTAACAGCGCAAAGGATTTGCGGTCCCCGAAGTTCAGCGCCTTGGCGCTGGCCATCTCGCTGACGGTCCAGGCCGCCCCGTGGTCCGCCATCATGCGGCGGCAGGCGGCATCGGTCAACCCGGCCATGGGCGCGAACACCGCCCCCACCGGGATTTGCAAATTTTTCAGTTGCATGGGATACCTCGTTTTTGGATTTCGCATTCCATTCTACCACATTTGCGCCGTTTGTGGTATACTTATTCTATATGCAAATTGCGCCAAAGGAGCTTTTCTATGAAATTGATGGTACTGGACGGCAACAGTCTGGTCAACCGGGCCTTTTTCGGCATCAAGCTGCTGACGACGAAGGACGGCCGCTACACCAATGCGATTTTCGGGTTCCAGAACATCCTGCTGAACCTGCTCACCGCCCACCAGCCCGACGCGGTGGCCATTGCCTGGGACGAGCGGGCTCCCACCTTCCGCCACCAGGCCTACGACGGCTACAAGGCAACCCGCCACGGTATGCCGGAGGAACTGGCCCAGCAGATGCCGGTGCTGAAAGAACTGCTGACCCACCTGGGTTTTGTACAGGTGAGCAAGGAGGGCTGGGAAGCCGACGACATTCTGGGCACCCTGGCCGCCGCCTGCGAAGCAAAGGGCGGTACCACCCTGCTGGCCACCGGCGACCGGGACAGCCTGCAGCTGGTGGACGACGCCACCACCGTTTTGCTGGCCACCAACAAGGAGACCATCCCTATGGACCCCGCCGCCATCCGGGAAAAGTACGGCGTGGACCCGGCCCAACTCATCGACGTGAAGAGCCTGATGGGTGATTCGTCGGACAACATTCCCGGCGTGCCGGGCATCGGTGAGAAAACCGCCCTGGCTCTGGTGCAGAAGTTCGGCAGCCTGCAGGCCATCTACGACCATATCGACAACCCCGCCATCAAACCCGGCCAGCGCACCAAGCTGGGCGCCAACCGGGACAAGGCGGAACTTTCCTATATGCTGGGCACCATCCGCAAGGATGCCCCCATCGACACCGACCCCGCCGCTTACACCCGCCAGCCCGGCGATGCGGCAGCCGCCGCCCATCTGCTGGCCAGCCTGGAGATGCACAAACTCATCGACCGCTGGCAGCTGGAAAGCGGCAGCGCCCCCGCCGCAGCCGAAGCGGCCCCGCTGGAAACGGTGGAGCCTTCTCCCCTGCCGCTGGTGGTGGAAGGGCGGCTGTACCTGGCCCAGAACAGTGACGGCAGCTGGTATGCCGTACAGGACGGGCAGGTCTTTTTGCCTGACACCGACCGCCTGACCGCCCTGCTGGACGGCGACGCGGAACTGTGGGTCTTTGACGCAAAGCCCCTGTACCACCTGGCGCTGGACCACGGCGGCATCGGCAAGGCCATCCGTTTTGACGGCAAGCTGGCAGCCTACCTGCTGAACCCGTCGGCCAGCGGCTACGCGGTAAAGAACCTGGCCGGGGAATACGATGTGCCCGCCGCCTTTGCCTGCGAGGCCGCCCCCGACGCCGGAGTGCTCACGGCCCTGCTGGACAAGCTGGCTGCTGCCCTGGACGAAAGCGAGCAGCGCAAACTCCACGACGAGATGGAACTGCCCCTGGCCCGGGTGCTGGCAGATATGGAGCGCATCGGGTTCGGGGTGGATGCCGAGGGCATCCGCACTTTCGGCGACAGCCTGCGCAGCGAACTGGACGGAATTTTGCAGAGCATCTACGAGGAAGTGGGCTACGAGTTCAATGTGAACAGCCCCAAGCAGCTGGGCGAAGCCCTGTTTGACAAACTGGGCCTGCCGCCCCGGAAGAAAACCTCCCGGGGGTATTCCACCGACGCCGAAACGCTGGAAAGCCTGCGGCCCTACAGCCCGGTCATTGACCAGATCTTGAAATACCGCACCTACGCCAAGCTGCTTTCTACCTATGTGGACGGCTTGCTGGCGGCCCAGGCCGCCGACGGCCGGGTGCACTCCACCTTCATCCAGACCGAAGCCCGCACCGGGCGCATCTCCTCCACCGAGCCCAACTTGCAGAACATCCCCATCCGTACCGAACTGGGTAGCCGTCTGCGGGGGTTCTTTGTGGCCGGGGAGGGCAAGGAACTGGTGGACGCCGACTACTCCCAGATCGAACTGCGGATTTTGGCCCACATCACCGGCGACGAAGCCATGCAGCAGGCATTTTTGCACGGGGCGGACATTCACCGCTCCACCGCCGCCAAAATCTACCATATCCCCGAAAGCGAAGTCACTCCCCAGCTGCGTTCCGCCAGCAAGGCCATCAACTTCGGCATCATGTACGGCAAGGGCGCCTACTCCCTGAGCAAAGACCTGGACGTGCCGGTGAAGGAAGCGGACAACTTCCTGAAAACCTATCTGGCCACATTCCCCAAGGTGGACGGCTATATGCAGGACTGCATCGCCCACGCCAAGGAAAAAGGCTATGTGGAAACGCTGTTCGGCCGCCGTCGGGCGCTGCCGGAACTGGCCAGTTCCAACTTCCAGGTACGGGCCAGCGGCGAACGGATGGCCCGGAACACCCCCATTCAGGGTACTGCCGCCGACATCATCAAGCTGGCCATGGTCCATGTGTGGCAGCGGCTGCGGGACGAGAAACTGGAAGCCCGGCTGCTGTTACAGGTGCACGACGAACTGATCGTGGAAGCACCCGAAGCCGAGGTAGAGGAAGTGAAGCGGGTGCTCCGCGAGGAAATGGAACAGGTCGTGCAGTACAGCGTGCCGCTGACCACCGACGTGGGCATCGGCAAAACCTGGCTGGAAGCACATTGAGAGGACTGGTTTTTACCCATGTATGTTTTAGGAATTGAATCCACCTGCGACGAAACTGCCGCTGCCATTGTGGAGGACGGCCGCAAGGTGATTTCCAACGTGATTGCCACCAGCGTCAAGGAACAGGCGCTCTACGGCGGCGTGGTGCCGGAGATTGCCAGCCGCCGCCATGCCGAGTATATCAGCGCCACCGTGGACAAAGCCCTGGCCGATGCCGGCCTGACCATCGCCGATGTGGGCGCTGTGGCGGTCACCTTTGCGCCGGGGCTGATCGGCGCGGTGCTGGTGGGGGTCAACTTTGCCAAGGGGCTGGCCTACGCCGCCGGAAAGCCGCTGGTGCCGGTGCACCATCTGCGAGGGCATATCGCCGCCAACTATCTGACCCACCCGGCGCTGCATCCGCCGTTCCTTTGCCTGGTGGCCAGCGGCGGCCACAGCCACATCGTGCTGGTGGAAGACTGGTGCCGCTACAAGGTGCTGGGCCGCACGGTGGACGATGCCGCCGGGGAAGCCTACGACAAGGTGGCCCGCACCCTGGGGCTTTCTTACCCGGGCGGGCCCAGCGTGGCCGCCGCCGCCAAAGGCGGTGACCCCCATGCCTACAAGCTGCCGGTGCCCCATGTGGAGGGCAAGTACAACGTGAGTTTCAGCGGGCTGAAAACCGCTGTCATCAACGAGGTGCACAACGCCGAGCAAAAGGGCCAGCAGATCAACGTTTCCGATATGGCCGCCAGCTTCCAGGAGCGCATCGACCAGATCCTGGCCAAAAAGCTGCTGTCTGCGGCCGCCGACACCGGTGCCCGGATCATCTGTCTGGCGGGCGGCGTAGCCGCCAACGGCCGGCTGCGCCAGCTGGTGAACGACGGCGCCCAGAAGCTGGGTGCCGGGATCTACCTGCCGGAACTGAAATACTGCGGCGACAACGGCGCCATGATCGCCGCCCAAGGCTACTACGAGTACCGGGACGGCAACCTGGCCGGCTGGGACCTGAACGGCCTGCCCACGCTGCCCATTGATTATCGGTAAAAAAACAACCCCTGTTCTTTGAACAGGGGTTGTTTTTTATTCGCGTTCGCGGCGCTTCAGCCAGGGCATACGGCGCTGCAGATAGCGGGATACCCGCATCATGAAATGGTTGTACTTTTCCACGCGGGGAGAAAGCTGGGTCTTGGGCGGGTCCTTTTTGAAGGTATCTACATCAAAATACCGCTCCTTTGCCCGAACCAGGATATAACAAGGCTTTTTGGTGTGCCAACCTTCAAAGAAGCAGAAGCTGGCATCCAGCAGGCGGTATTTGGGATGGGTAAAGGCATACCAGTTGATGTGGGATTCATCGTGCCAGAGGGCAATAATACCTTTTGCCAGGTCCTGGTTGATGCGCTTGTCCAGCAGATGGCAGAACTTCAGATAGGCTTTGGCTTCGCCGCCGTTGATACCCCCGCAGACATAATCCCGGCCCAGCCCCATGGGGATAAACGCCTTGCACCGGGGGTTACGGTCATAGGTAAACTCGTAGTTGGGCCGCCAATAGAAGGCCGGATGCAGCACAAAGACCATACGCTCATGCTTTTCGGGTCGCGGCAGGAACATTTCTTCCGTGATGGGCTGGGTAAATTCACAGTTTGCATTGAAGAAATAGATATAGTCAAAGTCCTTCAGTTCTTCTTCGCGCCGCAAAAAAATTTCAAACCGCTTCAGCGTGGTGTAGGGCCAGGGCTGGGGTTTCTGGAAATAGCGGTGGATGCGGGGGTTGTCTTCCTCCCCGTCCAGGTGATCGGCATCGGTAAAGACAAAATAGTGAACTTCGCTTTTTTTTAGCAGATATTTCTCGGCACTGGCGAGAAATTCCGGCCAAAGCCGAAGATACTGCCCTGTGCAGATATACAGTGCTGCAACTTTTTTCATGCCTTATGCTCCTGTTCTACCAACCTGGTCTGGGGCAATTCTACGGCCCCCCATTCCTTGGCGTTCCACTCCAGTTCTCCTTCCAGGAAAGTATGCACCAGTCGGAACTGGATGCCCGGCACCCAGTCTTCCACTGTATGGGTGCCGCCCTCTCCCAAGGTGAACAGCGTAAAATAGTTGCTGTACTGCCCCGGAGACAGCACTCGCAGGTCATATTCCGCTGTAAAACGGTTCTCACCCGGATGCAGGTCCAATCCGTACAGACAGGAAGTTGCCAGGGGATTGCCTACCTCATTGCGCACCTCAAAGCGCAGACCTACGCCCTGGGCTTCTTCTCTGGCGTGGATCACGTATTCAGCTCTCAGCGGCTGGGTATGGTCAATGCTTTCCACCGACGGTACCTGAAACCGGGCACTTTGCAGCCGCAGATTGTCGCGCTTGAACCAGTTGTCCCGCTTATACTGGCTGTAATCCACAAAATCCGTGCTCTGGGACTTCTGCGCCAGATAGATGGCAATGCCCTCATCCACATCTCCGTCAAAGACGATTTTGCCTTTGTCCAGCACGATGCAGCGGTCACACAGATCCCGGATGGTCGCCATGTTATGGCTGACATAAAGTACCGTCTTGCCATCCCGTTTGGCGGCCTGGCGCATCTTGGTCAGACACTTTTTCTGGAACTTCATGTCGCCCACGGCGAGTACTTCGTCCATGATCATGATTTCGCTGTCCAGATGGGCCGCCACGCTGAACGCCAGTTTGACGTACATGCCGCTGGAATAGCGCTTTACGGGCGTATCGATGAAATCCCCCACCTCGGAAAATTCGATGATCTCGTTCATCTTGGCGTCGATCTCTGCCCGGGTCATACCGAGAATGGCACCATTGAGATAGACGTTCTCCCGACCGGTCATCTCGGGGTGAAAGCCGGTGCCCACCTCCAGCATGGAGGCCACCCGGCCGTAGAGGTCGATGTCGCCCTCGGTGGGAGCGGTGACGTGGGTCAGCAGCTTGAGCAGCGTGGATTTGCCCGCGCCGTTGGAACCGATGATCCCCACCGCTTCCCCTTTGTACACATCAAAACTCAGGCCGTTCAGCGCCATAAAAGTAGTTCCGATGAGCCGCTGATCGGTGCCGATGAGGGTATTGGGGTCCTCTTTTCCGCGCTTGCGGGCCCACCAGCTTTGTAGGTCCCCCCGCAGGGTACCGCCGCCGATCTGCCCCAGACGATACTTTTTCCTGACATTGCGGACGCGGATCATGATGTCTTTTTGTTGCTGCATGATACGGTCCTCCTTACACGGTATCCACAAAGGTCTTTTCAACCTTGCTGAACAGCGAAAGCCCCAGCGCCAGCAAGGCGATGGTCCACAAAATGGAAATGGCCCACATCAGAACACTGACCTGCCCGGAGCCGAAGAAAATATAGCGGAAAGATTCCATGGGGGCCGTCATAGGATTCAGAAGCATAGCCACATAGAGTACCCGGCTCATGCCGCTGACCATGGACAGCGGATAGACCACCGGCGTGCCGTACATCCACAGCTGCACACCGAAGGTGACCACCACCATCAGGTCGCGGTACCGGGTGGTCAGGCTGGACACGATGATGCCGCAGCCCAGGCCCAGCAATCCCACCTGAACCAGCAGCAGCACGGTGAGGGGCATCATAGCCCAGTTGGGGTGAACCGCCCCTTTGGCCACATAGTACAGCAGCATGATAAAGAACATGGCAAACTGCAGCAAAAAGTTGATGAGCGCCGACAGCATGGTGGAAATAGGCATGGCTAGGCGCGGGAAATACACCTTACTGAAGATAGCGGAGTTGGTGGTAAAAGTGGCCGAAATCTTATTGATACAGGCCGCAAAAAAGCCCCACAGCGCGCTGCCGGCCAGATAGAACAAGGTCTGAGGGACGCCATCGGTGGACAGGCCCGCGATGACGCCGAACATAACGGTATACATGGCGGCGGACAGAATGGGGTTGATGAGCACCCACGCCGGGCCCAGCACCGTCTGTTTGTACATGACGGTGAAGTCCCGTTTGACAAACAGCCAGATCAGGTCTTTATAGCGCCACAGTTCGTGGAAATCCACCCGGGCCCAACCTTTGGCAGGGCTGTAGTGGACGTGGTATTGCTTTTGCATCTGCTCCATGTGTTGCTCCTTTTTTCTTCGGTGCCGCGCACCGGATGGCAATGTGCTCACTGCCTGCTTTGCAAGAATCTAAGATAGACCGGCAAGCCCAACCGCAGCAAAAAAGCCCGCAGCGCCATGCTGCGCTGTCCGGTCCGGCGTGCCAGCATGCGGTAGGCATCGGCACAGCCGCGGCAGGCCGTACGGTACCGGACCTGCCGCCCTTTGGTGGAAAGGTCAAACCGCTCTTTCTCGCTGAGATTACGAATGGCGTCGTTCAAAAGGCCCTCGGCCCGCAGCACATCGCCCTTACCGGCAAAATAGGCACACCATTCCAGCAGGAATTCGCTGCGGTCCAGATAGTTGCGGCTGGACCCCTGAGCCATAATACTGCCACCCCGCTGCACATAGCGGTACCCGGGATAGCCAAGGCAGGCAATGGTCTTACACCGGGCCAGCAGGCCGGGCAGCAGGAACTGGTCCTCGTACCGTTTGCCCTCGGCGTACCGCAGATCGGCAAAGAGTTCCCTCTTATACAGTTTGTTCCAGGCCACCACATAATAAATCTTCTGTTCGGCCAAGGCAAAATAACGCTGCCATACGCCGTCTGCGTCCAGAACTTCATCCCGGAAGCCGGTAAAATCCGGGGCGGGCAGCGGCGTGTTGTGCTCATCCACATACACCAGATTGAAAATCACCAAATCGGCATCGTGCTGGCGCTGGGCCTCGTAAGCCCGGCGCAGGGTGTCCGGTTCCAGCAGATCATCCGAATCCACGAAGGCTAGGAATTGCCCCGTGGCTGCATCGATGCCGGTATTGCGTGCCGCCGAAAGGCCGCCGTTTTCCCGGTGGATCACCCGCACCCGGGGGTCCTTTTGGGCCCAGGCATCGCACAGGGCCGGGCAGCCGTCGGGGCTGCCGTCATCTACCAGCAAAATTTCCAGGTCGGAGAAGGTCTGGGCCGCCACACTGGCCACACAGGCGTCCAGATAGGGTTCCACTTTATACACCGGTATGATGACACTGATGGCAGGCATGGCAGGCTCCTTTCCTGACAAAATCAGCTGTGCCGGGCAGCCAGCAGGGCCCGGTAGGCATGGAATACCGGCAGCCCCATGCGCAGAGCCGCGGCACGCAGTTTGAGCGAGCGCGCTCCTTTTTGGGCTGCCAGCTCGTTATATGCACGGCAGAGCTCCCCTTTGACAGCGGCAAATTCCGCCCGGTGGCCGGGCTTGCGCAGGTCGTAGGCTGCCTTGTTGCGGTAGAGGAATTCCGCCGCATCGGTCAGCGCCCCTTCGGCCCGGTCATACCAGCCCCGGGACAGGAAATAATCCGCCCGGTGAATGTCCCCGCGGGTCATGGCCAGGCGCACCTCGTGGCGGGCCGTGGCCGTGATACTGCCCTCGTGTTGCAGCACATAGTACCCGGTGTAAGCCAGGCACTGCACCTTACCGCAACGGGCAATGAGATCGGGCAGCACATAGTAGTCTTCGTGCAGCATCCCCTGGGGATAGCGCACCCCGTCAAACAGTCTGGCGGCATACAGCCGGTGGGCCGTACCGGTGAACTGATTGATCCAGGGGGTTCCGAAGGCATCCCAGAACTGCTCTTCCTGCAGGATGGTATCCACCGGAAAGCGCTGCTGGCCCGGCAGCGGCAGCCGGGTACCGTCCGGCTTCACACGGCAGCAATTACAAATCACCAGGTCAGCGCCGCTGCCCCGGGCCGCCGTATACAGGGTGGCAAGCAGATCGGGGGCTACGGTATCGTCACTGTCCACCATGGTGATCCAGTCGGCGCGGGCGGCGTCCAGCCCGGCATTGCGCGCCCCGGAAGGGCCCGGCCCCGTCTTTTTCGGGTGCAGGGCCCGGATGCGCGGGTCTTTGGCTGCCCAGGCATCACAGAGGGCCGGGCAATCGTCGGGACTTTCGTCATCCACCAGCAGCAGTTCAAAATCTTCCAGCGTCTGGGCCAGGATGCTCTCCACACAGGCATCCAGCGTTTCTTCAGCCTTATAGACCGGCACCAGTACACTGATTTTCGGAGTTTGTTCCAGCATAACGATTCCTTTACTGCCCATCCGCCGGCACGTCGTCCACACCGGGAAGGTGCATCATGCTGCCCACATAGAGGTTGGCGCTTTCGGGATGCCAGCGGGAGATGCCGCTTTCGGTGGTAAGCGTCAATTCGCCGAACTTGATGGTGCCGTCGGGCAGCGAATACAGGTCCACCCGCACCATCGTAAATCCGGCGCTGAGGGTCCGTGCAATCTCCACCATCTTTTCGAGGTTTTTCGGGCGCGGAATATCCTGGGGCTGTTCCAGCGGCATATCATAGTTGAAGGGCTGCAGGTTCCAATCTGTATCGTAGAAGATCATCCGCTCCTGCCCATCGGTGTATCGGTCCGTAATATACAGAATAAGACGGGGCTCCCCGTGAAAGCAGAAGAACTTGTAATCGTAGAGGTCGCCGCCGTTGTTCTCGATATACTGCTCAATGATGATGCGGGGCCGAATCTTCTCGTACTGGCGATCCAGTCCGCCCATCAGATAACAATAGTTCAGCTTGAGCCAGCACTCCACCTTTTCTTTGGCGGCAGCCTTATCAAACTTGCTCTTGTCCAGCACCGGGATGTTCCAGCCCGCGCCGTGGTTGGTCTTGAGCATAAATTTATCGGGCAGTTTGTCAAAGTCGATATCGTCAAAATGATCGTAGACGCCCAGCAGCGGGATCAGATACTCCTCGCCGATCTTCTCTTTGACCCAGTCACGCACAAGATATTTGTCCACCAGCATATACTTTTCATCCAGGTGGTCGTGCAGCTTGAGCCATTGGGTTTTCTCGCTGAATGTTTTGGGATGTTCCAGGTCCAGCGGCGTATGGCTGTAGTTGGTTTCCAAAAACCACTTTTTCAGCGCTTCCGGATAGTCCTTTTCTTTCAGGCAGGCCCAGTAGGCGTAGTTCTTGTTGGCGATCTTGTGGTATTTGGCGTAGAGAATGATGTACCGCACACTGGTGACCGGTCCATTGTGCAAAAGATATTTCAACCCCCGCACAGCATGGCGCGGCAACCAGGTAATGGCACGGCCGATCTTGTAAGACGAGGAACCATAGACCGCTTCCAGTTCCCGGCGCAGCAACTGGGCCTGCTGTTCGGCCGTCAGTTCATGCATATCTTCCATAGGATGTTCCTTCCCTCTTCAGGCATTCTGTTCCTGCTTTTGGCGTGCTTCCTCCAGCAGGGCACGCACCTTGGGTTTCCAGATAAAATGGCGGCAGACCCGGGTCATAAAAAACCAGAAGGCGTTTTCTATCTCGCACCATAGACGGATCAGCACATTTTCATTGCTATAGTTGACGATGCGCCGCAAACGCCCCGCATGGTAGGTGCGGATGTTTTCCATATAAGTCTGGGCTTCTTTCGCCAGCTGGGGGTTTTTGCGGGCAGCAAACAGCTGCTGGTATTCATATACAAAACGCACCAGACCGCTGGCAAAAAATCCCTTGCAGACCGCCGATTGCTGGTACAGCATCAGTGCGTTGAGGATATAGTTCTGGTAGACGCTGCGGCGATGGTAGGTGCTGCCTTCCATCTGGCGGTAGTTGAACATACAATCGGGCAGGTAGTAGATGCCGCCGTAGGGCAAAAACTGGAAAGTCAGCATATTGTCAATGATCTGCACACCGCTGGCATACGGGTCGATGCCCTGCAGACCCACGTTGCGCAGCATCAGGGCATTGGTGTGAATATACAGGAAACTCCAGTATTCCTTGGCCGTCAGGCTGCAGGCCCGCAGCGGCTTCTCGATGGGTTCGGTCTTGCCGGTGCTTTCCCAATAATAACAGCCGTTGTGCCCGCAGCCCACATATTTGTGCTCTGTGTCGGCGTCGAGAATGTCCGCCTGCTTCTGTAATTTGTGCTCGTCGGTGTAAAAATCGTCACCGTCCAGGTAGCAGACGTATTCCCCCTTGGCCTCATAGAACAGCCGCCCGCGGATGGCGTTCATCCGCCGGATGCGCTCGTTGGCCTCGTATTTGGCGCCGGGGATGCGATCCATCACGAACACCCGCACCGAATCGGGGTATTTCTGCTCCCAGATGCGCAGCTTTTCGATGGTGCCGTCGTCCGAACAATCATCGGCACAGAGGACTTCCACGGGAAAATCCGTCTTTTGGGCCAGGACGCTTTCCAGCGTCTGGTCCACGTAGGGGGCCAGATTATAAAATGAGATGAGTACGCTGACTTTGGGTTGCTGCATGCAAAGAACTCCTTACCGGGCAGAAATTTCGTACCAGAGCAAGCCGTTTTCATCCGGTTCCCGGCTGCGGGGCAGATATCCCTGCTTCTCATAAAAGCGGCGGGCACGCAGATTCTGAACATCCACACACCAATAGATTTTTTTCAGTCCCAACTCTGCAAAGCCAAGATGCAGGATTGCCTGCATGGCTTCCCCGGCTTGACCACTGCCTCTGGTTGCGGGATGCATTGCAATGGCAAACTCTGCGCTGCGGGTGATATCATCCACCGCTTTCAAGCTGACAGTACCGAGGTACAGGTCCTTTTCATCCACAACGGCGCGGTGCAGGCCGGGACGATCCTTGGACGCTGCCTGAATAAAACGAAGGCAATCTGCCTCGGTCATCGCTGCAAAGTTCGCATGCATATAGGCAACCGTATCGGGATCGTGCATCCATTCCAGCATACGTACGGCATCCTGCGTGTGCAGACGGCGCAGCTGAATCATGACATTTCCCCCTTGCCTACCGCTGCCAGGAACGCATCATAGTCCCGGATATAATCGTCGGCATCGTAGTAGGAATCCGCCGCCACACACAGCACCGAATCATCCTGCTGCCAGATCATTTCCCGCCACATATAATGTTCCACGATCAGCCCCTTGGCCGGGTCATTGAGCAGTACCTCGGTCTTTTCGGTGCCGTCGTCCAGGCGGATGAGGATGCTGCCGTAAGGGCACCAAAGCACCTGGCGCAGCGCCTTGTGGGCATGGCCGCCCCGCTGCACCCCCTTGGGCGCACCGTGGATATAGTAAATGCGCTTGATGGCAAAGGGGACATCCCGCTCCGCCTCAAAGACCGAAAGCGTACCCATGCCCTCAGCCGTGACGCTTTTCATGCTGATGGTTTGAAGAATCATCGTTTGCTGCCTTTCTTTAAGAAATCCTGACGACCGCCGTGCCGTCGATCATGGCGCAGTATCCGTCATAGGGATAGACCGGCATTTCCTCCACGCGGGCATCCTCCGCCCAGGCGTTGAGCTGTGCCTGGTCCGCCACCACGTTGGCCGTGCTGCCCATCACATGCTGGAACCACCATTTGATGGTGCCATCGTAGGTCACCGCGGAATTGACCTGATGCAGGTCGCCTTCCTCATAGCGGCTGAACGCCGGGTCATGGTAGGCAAACAGGGAATCGGTAAAGTCGCCCACAAAAGCCACCGGCGTGGTGCCTTCCTCATAGCCGGGCAGCTTTTGCACTTCGGCCATCACGGTGGTCATCTGGCGGGCCGTCTGGTCATAGACGAACTTGGTGTAAACATAGGCGCCGTTGGCGCAGATGACCATACGGCCGATAAGGAACACGCACAGCGCCGCCCCGCACCAGCGCCAAAGCGCCCGGGGCGGATTGGGCAGTTCCTGCCCCGAAAGCAGCATCAGCGGCAGGGCATACACCAGGAACAGCGCATGCTGCATCAGAATGTACACGTTGCCGGACGCCAGCAGATACACCACATTCAGGCCCAGCGGCAGCAGCGCCACCGCCAACAGCGTCTGCACCACGGCGCGGCGCTTTTGTCCGCGCAGCCGCACAAACAGTCCCCACAGGGTGAGCAGCAGCATCAGGGCCGTTGCCACCCGCATACCGCGGTCATTCCAGCCGGAATAGCCCAGCAGGGTCTGGAAGAAATTCTTGTACGTTGCCGGTATGCCGGCCAGAATAGCCGCCGGCCCCAGGCGGAGCAGCTGTACCAGACCGTTGCCGGTATCAGACAGCTGGTAACCGGTCAGCGCCAGCGAAATTTTTACGGAAATCAGGTAGAGGACAGCGCCTGCCGCCAGGCTGGCCAGGGCACGAACGCCATGGAGCAGCCAGGTCCGCCAGGGGGTATCTTCCAGCGCCTGCCGCACCAGAACCAGCAAAAACAGTCCCAGGGCGAACTGAATATAAGCCTGATAGAAAGCCAGGCACCCGCAGAACAGCACCGCTGCCACACAAAAGCCGGGAACCGGCTTTGCCTTTTCCAGGCAGAATACGCCCAGGCAGGCCAGAACCATGCCCATCAGATGGGCGTCGGTCCACAGATTATAGGTGGCCAGCAGCGCCGTCACCGTGGCACAGCAGGCCAGCAGGGCGGTCACCAGCACCGCCGCACTGCGCCGCAGCCGCAGCAAAGAAGCAATGCAATACCCCGAAACCGCAATATACACCGTGCTGAAAAGGCCGATCAGCCACGGGGCCGCCACCTTGCCGCGAATCAGCGGAAAGTACAGATTCTGCGCCCAGCGGCCCAGGGTGTACATCGTCCACTGGGCGTCAAACACCACCACGGTGCTGTCGTGGTTGGGGAACAGGTTCATGAACGCAAAGGCATGGGCCAGCAGCATACCGGCCAGTGCCGCCAGCGACACCGCCGCCAGCAGCGACCGGTCGATGCGCTTGCACCAGCCGCGCAGCTTTTCTTCCGTTGTATCCAAAATCTGATTCATGAGCGGGGCTTCTCCTTACCGATAAATTACGGCTGCACAGCCGTATCGTAGATGCGGCGCAGCAAGGCGGCATCACCGTTGTTCGGCGGCTGCCAGGCGCGCTGCGCCTTTTTGAACGGTGCATTCTGGGGCACGATCAGCCGCCCCACCAGTCCGCGCACCAGCCGGCTCTTGTGCCGGTCATTGAAAAAATAGGCATAGGCCAGCCGCACCGTGCGGTCCTTGGGGTATTGGCGGTGCAGCAGTTCCACCATGGCACGCCATTCCGCCGCCATGCGCTGGCGGGCGGTTTCGTTGGTGGAAACACCGCCGCCGTATTCGTACCAGCTGGTCAGGCGGTCATACCGCTGGATGCGCACCCCCTGCACGGCAAACAGCCGCAGGGAAAAATCTTCGGCCAGCCGGACCTGCCCGGCCATCGTCTGCAGCGCTTCGGTCAGCAGATCCCGCTCGTAGACCATGCCGCAGCCGCTGATGCCATCGTCGTAGAGCAGCAGGTTGCGCTTGATGGCCGCCCCATCGTAACGGGTCGGGTCATAGGGGGAACGGTCAAAGGGGGTTTCGCCGGGCACCGGGGTCGGGTCCGGCTGCGCCGTGTAGTACGCCTGCCGGGCAAAGGCCACCCGGGGGGCATCGGCCTGCAGCCGTTCCAGCCACCAGCGCACGGTCCCGGCATCGTAAAGATAATCCCCCGGCGAGATAGTCAGCACCCAGCGGGTGGTAACTTTTTGCAAGGCGTGAAGTATATTGCACACTGTGCCGCCATTTTGCGGCATAGCCACAGCCTGCACCCCGGTAATGCCGTGGGCTGCCAGATAGGCTGTACTCTCGGCGAAATAATTCTGCGGCGAACCGTCGTCCGCCAGCACCACGGCAAAGTCCCGGGTGTCCTGCAAAACCAGAGAGGCCAGCGTGCGCCGCAGCGCCGCGGCATCGGGCCGGTATTGTGCCACCAGAACGGTCAATATTTTTTCCATAACGGCCCTCCTCCCCTTGTGCAGTTATTCCATGCGGCCCATCCGGCCGCGCCAGAAATCCAGTGCGCCGCGGAAGGCGCCGTAGCTGCGCCCTTTTTTGCGGCCCAGCAGTTTTGTGAGGGCATACCGCGCCGCCCCGGCGATGAGCACCGGCAGCGTTCTGGCGCGAATGTAGCCCCTGCTTTTGCCTTTGCAGGTCAGATACAGCGTGTTGCGGGTAATGTAATACACCGACAGCATCCCGCCGGCGCTGCCGCCTGCCTTGTGCCAGATCTTGGCATCGGGCAAAAACCACAGCGGTACCCCGGCGTCAGTCAGGCGGATGCAGTAGTCCACATCCTCACAATACATGAACAGCGTTTCGTCCAGAAAGCCCACCTGTTCGATGACCTGCCGCGGCAGCAGCACGCAGCAGAAAGTAATGAAGCTGACCTGCTTTTTTTCGGCAAAGGCCGGGCCGTCCTTCTCGTGGCCGCCCAGATGCCGGACCTTGCCGGTGGCGCGGTCCAGTTCCCCGCCCGCAAACCAGATCTCATCCGGCGGGTCAAGGAACAGCATCTTGGGGCAGCTGACCGCCCCGGCCGGTGTTTCCCGCAGCAGGGTTTCGAGGAAATCCGGTGCGGCCACCGTGTCGTTGTTGAGCAGCAGCACCCAGTCGCAGCCATCGGCCAGCGCCCGGCGCATACCTACGTTATTGGCGGCGGCAAAACCGACGTTGGCCTCCTGGGGCAGAAAGACGGTGTTTTCCGTCAGGTGCTTTTGCAGCTGCTGCACCGAATCGTTGGTGGAGGCATCGTCCAGCAGGATGATCTCGAAGTCCCGGTAGGTCTGCTTCTGCAGGCTTTCCAGGCACTGGACGGTGTCCTGCCAGCCGTTATAGTTGGAGATGACGATCCCGACGTTTGGCATGGTTACTCCTTAAACGAATTGACTGCGTCGATGACGGCCTGCACCTGTTCTTCGGTCATGCCGTAGTACATGGGCAGGCTGAGTTCGGTGGCAGAGATCTCCTCGGCAATGGGCAGTGCCCCGGGGCCAAGTCCCAGTTCCCGGTAGGCCCCCTGCAGATGGATCGGCGTGGGATAGTGCTTGTTGGTGCCGATGCCCAGCCCGTTCAGGTGGGCTTCCAGGGCATCCCGGGCCTGGCAGCGCACCGCAAAAATATGGTACACGTGATCGCAGCCTTCAGCCACCGTGGGCAGCGTCACCGCCGGGTTGGTAATACCGGCGCAGTAGCGCGCCGCAATGCGGCGGCGCTCGGCGTTCATCCGCTCCAGGTGGGGCAGTTTGGCCGCCAGGAAGGCCGCCTGCAGTTCGTCCAGGCGGGAGTTCTGCCCTTTATAAATATGATGGTATTTGTAGTCGCTGCCGTAGTTGCCCAGCGCCCGCACCTTTTTGGCGAGGTCGGGGTCGTTGGTGGTGACGCAGCCCGCATCCCCCAGCGCGCCCAGGTTTTTGCCGGGATAGAAGCTGAACCCGGCGGCATCCCCCAGGCTGCCCGACCGGCGGCCCTGCCAGGTGGCGCCATGGGCCTGGGCGGCATCCTCGATGACCTTGAGCCCGTGGGCTTTGGCAATGGTGTTGATGGCGTCCATCACAGCACACTGACCGTAGAGATGCACGGCCATGATGGCCTTGGTGCGGGGCGTGATGGCGGCTTCGATGCGGTTGGGGTCGATATTATAGGTAGCCAGATAGGGTTCCACCAGCACCGGGGTTGCCCCCGCGTAGCTGACGGCCAGCACCGTGGCAATGAAGGTATTGGACGGCACGATGACCTCGTCCCCGGGACCGATGCCCAGCGCTTTGAGGATCAGCACCAGCGAATCCAGCCCGTTGCCGCAGCCGATGCAGTATTCCACGCCGCAGTAGGCGGCAAAGGCCTTTTCAAAGGCTTCGTCCTCCCGGCCCTCGATGTACCAGCTGTTTTGCAGCACACGGTCAAAGGCACCGCGCAGGTCGGCGTCCAGTTCCTTTTCCATGGGGCGGAAAGAAACAAAGGGCACGGAAATCGGCGGATTGGGCATACACAGCACGCCTCACTTTGCAAAAAATTGGCAGACGGGCACACGCCGCCTACTATATCGTCTTATTATACAACGATTCAGCCTCTTTCGCAACCGTAAAAAACAGGGCGTTCCCCCTGGCGGGAACGCCCTGTCCGGCTCATTTCCGGCTTTGCCGTGCCGTCTTGCGGGTGGTGCATCTGGGCCCGCAGCCGCACTCGTCGATGCAGACATGGTCGGCACAGCAGGCACGGCCTTCCAGATACTTGCAGCCCTTGTCATCGCAGCGGACTTCGGTTTCCGCTGTGGCCGGGGCATTGTCGGTAGCCACGTTGCCCACGCCCTCGCTGCAGCGGTAACTGCTGCACACCGCATCCCGCTCCCCCGCGTGGTGCACCTTGATATTGCCCAGGCAGCAGGCACCGGCTTTATTGTGGCAGCAGTCGTACTGCGCACAGTCGAGATAAACCATCTTGAAACACCTCCGGGCCTAGTGTGCCCGCAGATGGGACGGATATGCGCCCGGCGGCTCAATTCCGGCGGCGCGTTTCGTCAAAGGACGGATCAGCGGCAAACCAAGGGTAGATTTCTTCCCGTTCCGGCTCCGTCATGGTCAGCCAAGCCAGATACAGAGAAACAGCGCCGGGCCCGCTCAAAAATCGAAGCCTCATTCCTGTTTTTTCATAGTGACAGGTCACCCCCGGCAGGTCGCCTTCTGTGCCGATGCTCAGCTTGTTGTTGTTCCATGTAAAGCTCATCAAATCCAGCGCCTCGCCTGTTTCTGCCCCACAGGTTACCGACTGTGCCGGATCAACCGCGATACGGCACTGCACCTCCACCGGGGCGATTGTACCGGGCAACAGGCAGTCCAACCGCCAGCGCCCGTCCACCCGAAACCGCTGACTCTGCAAGGGCAGCGGCGTACAACGGTACGGCAGCGGCCGCCCGTCTGCGAGAATTTCCACCGGCCCCAGCGGCGTGGACAAGGTTTCCTGCACCGCCGCCTCGGGTTGCCGCGGCCGCACCGTGACAGCAGGCATACCCAACGCGATCACCTCGATGGAATCGTTGGACGTGAGAAACACCAGATAAAGTAGCGGCTCCTTATGCCCGGCAGCGGCAGCTTCCGCCTGGAACCGCCGTAGATCGGCGCTGTTTTCCACCTGATACAACAGCCGGTTTTCCCGCTCTTGCCCCGCCGGTTCTTCCGTCCTGCCGGATGTTGGCGGAGAAAATCTGCCGCTGCGTACTGAAAGAGGCAAAAAGCCAAACTCCACGGTGATGATTTTGCGCAGTCCTTCAAACACCATCGTCAGCCCGCGCCGGTCCCGGCGCATGGTGACCAGTTCGTATACGTCGGACGGGATACGTTCTGGCATACAACAGACCCATTTTTCCACCAAAGCCATCCCCTTTCCGCGAAATTTCTATACTCAGTATAAGGTCCCTGTCCTACTTTTGTAAAGCTGCCTAAAACAAAGAAAAACAGCGCTGCGCAAAGCGCAACGCTGTTTTGGTTGGGCCGGCCGGATTTGAACCGACGGATGGAGGAGTCAAAGTCCTCTGCCTTACCGCTTGGCGACGGCCCAGAAAAAGAAAAGACCGTGCGGGACGGGCCTACACGGTCTTTGGTGGGGTGCCTAGAGAGATTCGAACTCTCGGCCTCCAGAGCCACAATCTGGCGCGCTAACCAACTGCGCCATAGGCACCACGAAATGCGCCCGAAGGGACTCGAACCCCTGGCCCACTGCTTAGAAGGCAGTTGCTCTATCCACCTGAGCTACGGGCGCACATGGTTCGTGCCCATAGGGGCATGCTGCGAGGGCTATTATAACAAACAAAGCGGTGCTCGTCAAGGGGGTTCGGCAGGATTTTTGCGATTTTTTTAAAATTTTGGCGGCAGCGCCTCCACAAAGTAGAGTTCGTACCACACAATAAAGCAGTAAAAGCTCCAGATTTTGGTCATGGCGTTGATCTTACCGGTGCGGTGGGCTTCCAGCAGGTCGCACAGTGCCCGGGTATCAAAAAAGCGCTCGGCCACCGGGCCGACAAATTTTTCCCGCACCATGGTATAGTAGGTGTCCTGCCGCAGCCAATCGGCCAGCGGCACCGGGAAGCCCCGCTTTTTGCGCCCCGCCAGTTCCGGCGGCAGGCTGCGGGCCGCGGCGGCACGCAGCGCCACCTTGGTTTTGCGGCGGGTGCAGCGGTCGGCCCGGGGCAGTTCCATGGCTATCGCCAGGACCGCCCGGTCGAGGAACGGCACCCGCAGTTCCAGGCTGTGGGCCATGCTCATGCGGTCGGCCTTGCGCAGAATGTCCCGGGGCAGCCAGGTGTGCAGGTCCACCCACTGCAGGGCGGTGGCTTCATCCAGGCCGCGCACCTTGTCAAAATAGGGTTTGAACCGCTGGGCCGGCGTCCGGGAGGAATACTTCCGTTTGAGGTAGCGGTCCCGTTCCGCCGGGTCGGCAAAGACATAGTTGGCCCGGGCGCAGCGCTGCCAGCGGCTCTGGGCGCCACGCCGCAAAAAGCCGCAGCCCGGCGCCAGCCGGGCCAGGGCCCGCCGCACGCCTTTGGGCAGGTGCTGCCAGGCGGCCATGTGCACGCCCTGGCAGTAAAGGGGATAGCCGCCGAACAGTTCGTCAGCTCCCTCCCCCGAGAGCACGACTTTCACCCGCTGGCGGGCGCTTTTGCAGAGAAAATACAGCGGCACTTCCGCCGGGTTGGGCATGGGTTCGTCGAGATACCACTGGATGGCCCGGTTGGCGGCGAAAAACTCCCCGGCGCTGACGGTAGTTTCGGTACAGGGCACGCCCAGGGCTTCGGCGGCCTGCCGGGCAGCGGGCAGTTCGGAGTAGGCTTCCTCGGCATAGCCCACCGAAAAGCATTGCAGATTTTTTTGCTGCCGGGCTGCCTTGCAGGCCGTCAGGCTGGAATCCACCCCGCCCGACAGAAAACATCCCACCTCCACATCGGCGATCTTGTGGGCGGCCACGCTGTCGGTAAAGGCCTTGTCGATACGCCCGGCCCACTCGTCCAGGCTGCGCCCCTCCCGGATGCGGTAGCGGATCTTGCCGTAGCGCTCCCGGGTGAGCCACCCCTCCTGCCAGGTGAAGCTGTGCCCCGGCAGCAGCTCATACACACCGGTGAACAGCGTTTCGTCCCCGGGCAAATACTCGGTGCTCAGGTAGTCGGGCAGGCGGTCCTCGTTGAAGCGCTTCACAAACCCCGGATGGGCCAGAAAGGCCTTGATCTCGCTGGCGAAAAGCAGCAGTTCTCCCCGACGGTAATAGTACAGCGGCTTGATGCCGAAGAGGTCCCGGGCGCCGAAAAGAGTCCCGGTATTGCGGTCCCACAACACGAAGGCAAACATCCCCCGCAGTTTGCCGGGCAGCGCCTTGCCCCACTGCTCCCAGCCGTGGAGCAGCACCTCGGTATCGGAACGGGTGGCAAAGGTATGCCCCGCCGCCGAAAGCTGCCGTGCCAGTTCCTGATAGTTGTAGATCTCGCCGTTGAACACCACCACCAGGCTGCCGTCCTCGTTGAACATGGGCTGGCCGCCGCCGTCCAGGTCGATGATGGACAGCCGCCGGTGGCCCAGCGCCGCCCGGTCGTCGGCATAGATGCCCTCACCGTCGGGGCCGCGGTGCCGGATCAGCGCCGCCATGGCCTGCACGGTGCGGCGGGCTTCGGCGGGGTCATGGTGTGCTTCGGTAAAACCGACAATGCCGCACATGGCGGGCCTCCTTTCCCATACCAAAAGCAGGGCTTTACCCGCCCTGCCGATACACTTTGCGCCAGTATGCCCCCTGCCGCAACCAGAACCACACCCGCCGGGCAGGGCCTTCCCCCAGGGCCAGCAGCTGGCACCGCCCGCGCCCGCGGCGCCGCAGCGAAGCTGCCCGCCGCAGAAGGTGCCGATCCGGGCAATAGCGCCGCACCACACCCCAGGGCGCCGTGTACCACACCGACGGGCGCAGCACAGGCGGCGCAATGGCTGTGCGCTCCACCAGATCCTCCACCAGCGGACGGGCCAGGTTCGCCCCCGCCGCCGTACAAAAATAGGACGCCCGCCCCTGGCGGGGATTCATCTCAAACAGAACGGGTTCGCCCTGCGGGTCGTATTTCAAATCGAAATTGGCGTACCCCCGCCAGCCGCTTTGGCGCAAAAGTTCCGCCAGCGCTGTGAGAAGGGCGGCATCCTGCCGGGGCGGTTCTGTAAGGATGGCCCCGTAGTTGCCCACGCCCTCGGGGGTGCGTTCCTGCAAGAGCACCTGCCCTTGAACGATCCAGGGCACGCTGCCGTCCCGGGCACAGTAGGCGTTGACGACCCCCAGGGCCGTGTCGGGGCCGGGGATGTACTCCTGCAGCAGCAGCGCCCCCCGGTAACCACCCTGGGCGACGGTAGCCACCACGTTTTCCAGCTCCGCCCTGCTGTGGGTCAGGTAGACCTTGCGCTTGCCGGGGAAGCGGCAGTTCCAGTAGGCCGGGGAATCCGCCGGCTTGACGATGACCGGCCACCCGAAGGGCAGTTCCGGCAGCGGTGCACCGCCGGGCAGCGTAACGCTTTTGGGCGTGCGCAGCCCGTGGGCCGCACAGACCGCGGCAAAGCCCTCCTTGGTACCCAGGGACTGCACCACCGCCGGGGCCGGGCAGGCAAACCGGTAGTAAGGCGCCAGTGCTTCCCGGCAGCGGGCCAGCTGCAGGGTGTAGCCGTCGGCGCAGGAGATGAGCAGGCAGGTTTTGTCCGGGTGGGCCTTGGCCAGCGCCATGAGCACGGCGGTGAACACCTCATCCTCCTCAAGACGCGGATGCTCCACCGCCACCTTCACCAGGCGGCTGTGGGCCAGGGCGGGCAGTGTCCGCTTGCAGACCGCCACGCTGTGCATCCCGTACGCCTCGTAAAAGCTGCGCGCCATGCCGTACACATTGGCATCGCCCCCCAGCAGAACAGGCAAGACCCCGGCCACAGCCACCACCCCCTGTCTTAGTGTATGACAAAAGGGCTTGGCTATGCGCCGGGGTCTTTGGTTTTTTTCAGGTTCTACGTTTTTTCTGATAGGGGGCGGGTATTGGTCCAGACGTTGCCGCTGGCATCGGTCAGGCGGACCACAAAGTCCACCGTACCGCCCTTGTAGGGCCAGCCGTCCTGGGTTTCTTCGCTCCAGAAGGTTCCGTCCCACACCGCCGTGTAGCGGTCGCCGCTTTCACTCCAGCCCCTGCATTCCAACACAGCGGTGGCTGCCGGTTCCCCGGCCGCACCGTCCAGCCGCAGGTCCACTTCCACCGACTGTACCTCCATCCAGGCAGGGCAGTCGATCTCCAGCTCCACCGGGTAACTGGTCAGGGTGAGCATCGTCTGTTCCTGGGCTGTCTGGTTGGTGCGGTACCCATAGGCGAGGCTGGTACCGGAACCGCTCCATAGAAACATCGGGCGGAAAGTTTCCTCGCTGCAGTCCACCGTGCCCAAAGTTTCGTTGGTGGCGGTGCCGGCCGCGGTTTTCCACTGCACCGAAAGGTCCACGGTTTCTCCCACACAGAAAACCAGGCCGCTTTCCACGCGGTAGACGCCGTCGGCCCCCTGGGTCATCTCCACCAGTTCGGTGGTGCCGTCATACCAGCACCAGCTGGCCGGTCATACCGTCGGTAGCGGTGCGGGGGGTGACCGCCACGCAGACCGGCACCCAGGAGCCGTCCAGATCATGGACCACCCTGCCGGTGGGCTGCCAGTTCCAGTCCAGCACGGTGGCTTCCCCCTGGCGCACCGCCGCCTGCAGTTCCTCGATCTGGGCCGACAGTTCACTCTGGGTAGCGGAAAAATTATCCTGCATCATGGCATAGCTCTGCCGCAAAGCCTGCACCTGGCGGTCGTACTGGTACGCCACGCCCGCCAGTACACACACAAGCACCACGGCTACGCCCAGCGCCGCACCGCCCCAGAGCCGGGTCCGGCGTTGTTTTTCTATGTCCCGGGCATCCAGCAGCGCCCGCAGATTGTCCAGCGTCAGGGTGGGTTCCGGGGTGCCGTCGGGCTGCGTCGTTCCCAGCAGGGCATCCACGCTGACGTCCAGCACAGCGGCCAGCGCCCGCAGGTTATCCAGGCTCGGCAGGGCGGTGTCCTTCTCCCACTTGCCCAGGGCCTGGCGGCTGACGCCCACCTGCTCCGCCAGCGCTTCCTGGCTGAGTCCCTTATTCTTGCGCGCCGCCTGGATGTTTTCACCCAACGTCATCCTCAGCGCCCCCTTTCGTTGGTTTCATTGTAGCATACGCCCTTCTAAAACACCAGCAAGCCCCCTTGCCAAACCGGCAACCCGTGGTTGCCGGAACATTTTTGCGCATACTATAAAGCAGTTCAGGGGAAATGAGGGACACCGAATGTGTGGAATTGCGGGATTTATCAACGCCCGGGGGGAAGCGTCAGGTGCCGTGCTGCAGGGGATGCTTTCGCGCATTGCCCACCGCGGACCGGACGGCCAGGGCGTTTTTGTGGAGGGGCGGGCTGCTCTGGGGCACCGGCGGCTGGCGATCATTGATCTGGATGGCGGCCCCCAGCCCATGTTCAACGAGGACGGGCGGCTGGCATTGGTTTTCAACGGGGAAATCTACAACTATCAGGCGCTGACCGAGGAACTGACCGCCGCCGGGCACACCTTTGCCACAAAATCCGATACCGAGGTTTTGCTCCACGGCTGGGAGGAGTGGGGCCGGGACCTTTTGCCCCGACTGCGGGGGATGTTCGCCTTTGCCCTGTGGGACCGGCAGACCGAAACACTGTTCTGCGCCCGGGACCCCTTTGGCATCAAGCCGTTATATTACTACGAAGCCCCCGACGGCACGCTGCTGTTTGCCAGCGAGATCAAAGCCTTCCTGGACCACCCGGTCTTTGAAAAAAGGCTCAACGAGAGCCAGCTGGAACTGTATCTGAGTTTTCAGTATTCACCGGGGGAGGAAACCTTTTTCCGGGGCGTGAAAAAGCTGCTGCCCGCCCACTGCCTGACGCTGGATGCCGGCGGTCTGCGGGTGGAGCGCTGGTGGCAGGCGGAATTCACACCGGAGCTTTCCCCCACCGACTGGGCGCAAGCCATCGACGAAACCATGCAGGACAGCGTCGCCGCCCATAAAATCGCCGACGTGGAGGTGGCAGGGTTTCTTTCGGGCGGGGTGGATTCCGCCTATATCACGTCGCTGGCCCGCCCGGCCCGGTGTTACACCATCGGCTATGCCGAGGCCGGTTACGACGAGGCCGAGGAAGCCGCCCAACTGGCCCGGGTATTGGGCATCCGCAGCCGGGTGCGGCGCATTACCCCGGAGGAATTCTGGGACGCCATTCCCGCCGTGCAGTACCACATGGACGAACCGCTGGCCGACGCGGCGGCGGTAGCGCTGTATTTTTTGAACGGCGAAGCGGCCAAGGATGTGAAAGTCTGCCTTTCGGGCGAGGGGGCCGACGAATTTTTTGCCGGGTACAACATCTACAAGGAGCCTTTCACGGCCTGCTGGTACGACCGGCTGCCCGCCGGGCTGCGGCGGATACTGGGTGCTGTGGCCCAGCGGTTGCCCGCGGTGCCGGGGGTGAATTTTCTGGTACGGCGGGCACGGCCGTTGGATGAGCGGTACTACGGCAACACGGCCCTCTTTACCGAGCGGCAGAAGCGCAGGCTGCTGCGCCACGATTACCGCACCGCCCTGCCCTTTGACCTGGCCCGGCCCTACTGGCAGGCCAGCACCGGACTGGACCCCGTGACCCGGATGCAGTGGTGCGACCTGCACCTGTGGCTGGCCGGGGACATTCTGCTCAAAGCCGACAAGATGAGCATGGCCCACTGCCTGGAACTTCGGGTACCCTTTCTGGACCGGGAGGTGTTTGCCCTGGCCCGGCGCCTGCCGCCTGATGCCAAGGCGGACGCCCGCCAGACCAAGAAAGCCCTGCGGGCGGCGGCGGCCCGGCATCTGCCCCTGCCCAGCGCCCAGCGGAAGAAACGGGGTTTCCCGGTTCCGGTGCGGGACTGGCTGCGGGACCCCGTGTACGCCGCCCGGGTGCGGGCAATGTTCGACAGCCCCGCGGCGGCGCGCTTCTTTCAGGTACGGCAGCTGCATATACTGTTAGACCGGCACTTGCGGCGCCGGCAGGATAACTGGCGGCAGATCTTTTGCATCTACTGCTTTCTGGTTTGGTATGAGCAGTTTTTTGGGAGTGATGCGGCATGAATTTATGTGAGCTTTTGCAAGCCACCGACGGCGTACTGCTGCAGGGCGACGCCCGCACCGAGGTGCGCAGCCTGTGTTATGATTCCCGCGCCGTGACGCCGGGGGCATTGTTTGTCTGCCTGCCCGGCCTGCACACCGACGGCCACGACTTTGCCCGGCAGGCCGCCGCAGCGGGCGCGGCGGGCATCGTCTGCGAGCGGCCCGTTGCCGGTCTGCCCGAAGATTTGCCCGTGGTGCAGGTGACCCACAGCCGCCGTGCTCTGGCCCAGCTGGCCATCCGGTTCTATGGCGAGCCTGCCAAACGGCTGACAATGATCGGCATTACCGGCACCAAAGGCAAGACCACCACCGCCCACCTGATCGCGGCGGTGCTGACGGCGGCGGGGCGCAGGGTAGGACTCATCGGCACCAACGGGGTTTGCTGGCCGGGATTCCGGCAGGCACTGGACCACACAACGCCCGAGAGCAGCGACCTGCAGCGGCTGCTGCGTCAGATGGCGGACGCCGGGTGTGACGCCTGCGTGATGGAGGTTTCCAGCCTGGGGCTGAAAATGGACCGGGTCACCGGCATCCGGTACGACATCGGGATATTTACCAATCTTTCCCCCGACCACATCGGCCCCGGCGAGCACGCCAGCTTTGCCGAATACCGTGCCTGGAAAAGCGTGCTGTTCCGGCGCTGCCGGGTGGGCATCGTCAACGGCGACGACCTGCAGACCGAAGCCATCCTGACCCAGCACACCTGCCGGGTGGTCACCTACGGCATCGACCGGCCCGCCGACTGGCGCGCCGCCCCCGATTTTGCCCTGCTGCGGCAGCCGGGGATGCTGGGGGTGGCATTCACCGCCACCGGACCCGATGGCATCCCCCGGGCCTTCCAGTTGGCCATGCCGGGGCGGTTCAGCGTCTGCAACGCCCTGGCGGCCATCGCGGCGGCGGACGTGCTGCACCTGCCCGGAACCGCCGTGCAGACCGGGCTGCGCACCGCCGTGGTGGAAGGCCGGGTGGAGCCGGTACCGCTGGACGCCCCCTTCACCGTGGTGCTGGACTACGCCCACAACGAAGCCGCCGCTGAAAATCTGCTCACCGCCCTGCGGGCCTACCAACCGGCGCGGCTCATCGTGGTGTTCGGCTGCGGCGGCGGACGCAGCCGGGTACGGCGGTTCGGCATGGGGGAAGCCTGCGCCCGGCTGGCGGATCTCTGCATCGTCACCGAGGACAACAGCCGCGGGGAGCCGCTGGCGGATATTCTGGCGGACATCCGCACGGGGCTGCGCCGGGGCAATCCCGACACCCCCTTTGTGGAGATTCCCGACCGGCGGCAGGCGCTGTACTATGCGTTGGACCACGCCGGCCCCGGGGACATTGTGGCAGTCATCGGCAAAGGCCACGAAACCACGCTGCAGCGGGGGGATGAAACGCTCCCCTTCTGTGAGCGGGAGATTTTGCAGACGTACATGAAGCAAAAACAGCCATAAAAAACCGGAGGCATCCCGCTTGTGGGGTGCCTTCGGTCGGTTTATCGGTTTTGCAGAAGGGCCAGTTCTTCGGCGGTGAGTTCCCGCCACTGACCGGGCGCCAGGGCCGGGTCCAGGGCCACGCCGCCGATGGCATAGCGGTGCAGGGCGTTGACCCCCGCGCCGTAAACGCCGAACATCCGTTTGATCTGGTGGTAGACCCCCTGGTGCAGCGTGACTTTTACCACACAGGGGTCCTCCCCCGCCGGCTCAGCTTCCGCCGGGGCCATGGTTTCACCGTCGGCCAGCGTCACGCCCGCGGCAAAGCCCGCCCGCATGGCGTCGGTCAGCGGGGTGTCCAGCGTGACGAGATACTCCTTGTCCACATGGTGCGCCGGAGAGAGCAGGTCGTGGGCCAAAGCGCCGTCATCGGTAAGCAGCACAAAACCGGTGCTGGTTTTGTCCAGCCGCCCCGCCGGGAACAGTGCCCTCCGGGGGAAATCCGCTGCCACCAGGTCCACCACCGTGGTATCCCGCTTATCCCGGCTGGCGCTGACAACGCCCTCCGGTTTGTTCAGCATGATATAGACATATTTCTGGTAGGCACCGGCCAGCGGGGTGCCATCCACCGCCACGGCGGCGTCCTCGGCCACCTGAGTATCGGCCTTGCGGCAGACCGCCCCGTTCACCGCCACCCGGCCCTTGGTGATGGCCTTTCGGCTCTCGCTGCGGGTCATGCCGGTGCGCTCCGACAGGTACTTGTCCAGCCGCATCATTGGGCGTGCTCCTGGGTGATGGCCGCCGTTTTGCCCCGGGAGGCCTTGATGAGGTCCGCGGGAGCGCACTCGATCTGGGTGCCGATGCGCCCGCCCGAAACCAGCATGGTGGGCTGGGCCAGGCAGCTTTCGTCAAAGACCGTGACGTACTGCTTTTTCATGCCCACCGGGCTGCAGCCGCCCCGGATGTACCCCGTGACCTTGTTGATGTCCGCCACATGGATCATGGCCACGCTCTTGACACCGGCGGCCTTGGCGGCTTTTTTCAGGTCCAGTTCCGCCAGTACCGGCACCACAAACACATAGTAGTTGCGGTCAGCTCCCTGGGTAACCAGCGTCTTGAACACCCGGGCCGGGTCCTGGCCGGTGAGCTGCGCCACCGTGGCGCCATCCACTGCCTGGCCCTCCTCGTGGGGGTATTCGTGGGCCGTATAGCTGATTTTGGCCCGCTCCAGCATACGCATCGCGTTGGTTTTTGCTTCTTTTCCCATAAAGAATCCCTCTTTTGCAAACTCTGTTCGGCCCTTATTATAAACCGACGCCCTTTTTTCTGCAAGAGGGCTTGACTTTAATACTTTAAAGTGTTAAAATCCCGGTATCAACAAAAAAACAGACAACAGGAGAAGCCGCCATGATCATCGTATTAAAACAGAACGCCCCCGCCGACCAGGTTGCCAGTTTCTGCGCCGAACTGCGCGGCATGGGTTTTGAGATCAACGATTCCACCGGCCATGACACCCACATCCTGGGCCTCATCGGCGATACCAAAGCCCTGGCCGAAAGCTGGGTATTGGCCAACCCCGTGGTGGACACCTGCCGCCGGGTCAGCGAACCTTACAAGAAGGCCAACCGCAAGTTCCACCCTGACGATACCATCGTGGATGTGGGCGGGCACAAGATCGGCGGCGGCTATTTTGCGGTGATGAGCGGTCCCTGCAGCGTGGAGGGCCGGGACCAGATCATCGGCATTGCCAAACGGGTGCAGGCCGCCGGGGCCAGCATCCTGCGGGGCGGTGCCTTCAAGCCCCGGACCAGCCCCTACAGCTTCCAGGGGCTGCGGGCCGAAGGACTGGAACTGCTGCAGGAAGCCCGGGCCGTGACGGGGCAGCCCATCGTCACCGAGCTGATGAACAACGAGCACATTCCCCTGTTTCTGGATGCCGGGGTGGACATGATCCAGATCGGCGCCCGCAATATGCAGAACTTTGAACTGCTTAAAGCCGTGGGCAAGCTGAACATCCCGGTGCTGCTCAAGCGCGGGTTTTCCTCCACACTGGAAGAACTGGTGATGAGCGCCGAGTACATCATGGCCGAGGGCAACCCCAACGTGGTACTCTGCGAGCGGGGCATCCGCACTTTTGAAACCAGTATGCGCAACACCCTGGATATTTCCGCCATTCCCATGCTGAAAAAGATGACCCATCTGCCGGTGGTCATCGACCCCAGCCATGCGGCGGGCATCGCCTTTATGGTGCCGGCGCTGGCCCAGGCTGCCGTCGCCGCCGGAGCGGACGGCCTGATGATCGAAACCCACAACGACCCGGCCCGGGCCAAGAGCGACGGCGCCCAGAGCCTGACCCCCGACCAGTTCGACGCACTGATGGGCGTAATCCGCCCCGAGCTGGAATTTTTTGGCAAGACGCTGAACTGATGGTTTGCATACAAAAGCGGACGGCTGTAAAGCCGTCCGCTTTTTTGGGTTCAGGCGTGGTTTTCCCACATATTGCCGGGTACCGTGCGCCAGTCGGTGAGGTCATAGTGCTCTTTCAGGTAGGCGCCCAGATAGTTGGCCATCTTGGTAGCACCGGAAATGTTCAGGTGGTGCGGGTCGCAGAAGTCGGTTTCCTCGCTGATGCCCGCATCGGCCATGTGTTCAAACATATTGATGTAGGCGCAGCCATGCTCGTCGGCATACTGCTGCATCACGTCAAAGTACTGGAACTCCTCGGTGGACCAGGGTGCCGTGAAAAAGACCACCTCGATGCCCCGCTCATGGCAGGTGTTCACAATATCATCCAGCATCTCCAGGGAGCGGTCGCCGATGACCCACTTTTCCATCTGGGTCCAGTCCTTCACATCGGCCACGAACTGGCCGTCCCGGGGGTAGAAACCCTTGGTGTCCAGGAAATCCACCGTGTTGCTGGTATCGGTGAAGTTATCCGCCGTGAGCAGAGTCTTGTTTTCATGGTAGGCCACCAGCGGGATATAGTAGGAAAGATACCGCCCGATGTCCCCCTCAAAGCACATATCCAGATATTCCCGTTTGTAGGGGGAATCGGGAATGGCTGTGGTGTAGTACACCTCGCCGTCCATGTCATCATCGAAGATGTTGCTGTTCACATGGAAGGTTTCGATCAGCACCACTTTGGGCGACTGGGTGCGCAAAGAATCATGGAAGAACAGCCAGGTGGTGTCCCAACGCTGCCAGTTGCTGGCGTAGTTGTAGGCGCCGATGCCGTAATTGTCGTACATGGCATTCACGTTGACGTTGCGCCAGGCGTGGCTGGAGCCGTAGACGATGACATCGACGGAATTTTCCGGCAGCTGATGAAACGCCTCAATGCCCGCAATGGCAACGTCGTCCCCGGTGGGACGGGTGATATGGCCCAGCCCCACGATGCCCAGCAGGATGAGTACCAGGCACAGCAGGCTGGCCGCGATCTGTTTGACAGTCATGGATACAAGCCCTCCTCAGAATTGGGAATAGATAAAGTCGGAAGCCTCGAATCCGGGGCCGTACACACCCAGCAGCAGAATGGCCAGCACGCTGCCCGCCACTACCAGCACCTGGCACAGCCAGCTCTGCCGCGCGATGCCCTGCCGGATGTTGATGCCTTTGTACTTGCACAGGTCCGCCACAAACAGGATGGCAATGTACACCAGCAGCAACAGGAAGTTGGGTTCGTCCAGCCCGCAGCCGAAGAGCGAGCCGTCGAACAGGATGTAAATATTGCTGGCCGTGAAGATACTGCGCAGGATGGCAAAAGAATCCATCAACCGCTCGGCCCGGAAAAACACCCAGGCCAGGTTCACACACAGCCAGGTGCAGAAGACCTGGGCACCCTTGTAGCCCAGGGTATCGGTATCCAGTTCGGTGACCCGCAGCAAAGCGCGGCGCACCGGGCGCAGCCAGTCCCCGATGACCTGGTACAGGCCGTTGAGCAGGCCCCAGAACACAAAGTTCCACTGGGCGCCGTGCCACAGGCCGCTGACCGCAAAGGTAATGAGCACATTGCAATATTTGCGGCCCTTGCCCTTGCGGTTGCCGCCCAGGGGGATATAGAGGTAATCCCGGAACCAGGTGGACAGCGAGATATGCCACCGGCGCCAGAACTCGGCGTTGGAGCGGGAAAGGTAGGGTGCCTGGAAGTTATCGATCAAATCGATGCCCAGCATCCTGGCCGCTCCCATGGCAATGGTGGTGCAGCCCCCGAAGTCGCAGTACAGCTGGATGCCGAAGAGAATGGTGCCCACAATAAGAAATCAGCCGTCAAAGCCGTTTTCCAGGTTATAGACGGTATCCACAAAAATCGTGGCGCGGTCGGCGATGACAACTTTGAGGAAGTAGCCCCAGATCATCAGCAGCACGCCGTCGCGCAGATTATCAAACTGCAGCTTTTGGGGCGCATGGAACTGGGCCAGCAGGCTTTTGCCGCGGCTGATGGGGCCGGATACCAGCTGGGGGAAGAAGGCCACGAACAGCGCCATCTGCAGCAGGTTCTTTTCCGGTTTTTCGCCACGGTAGACGTCGATAAGATAGCCCACCGCCTGCAGCGTATAGAAAGAAATGCCCATGGGCAGCAGCCAGGCAAAGCCCGGGGGCGCGATCTGGATGCCCAGATGCGCCAGCACCACCAGGCAGGAATCCACAAGGAAGTTCAGATATTTAAGGGTGATGAGCGGCACAAAGGAGAGCACGATCAACCCGCCCAGGCACAGGCGCCGATGGGTTTTGGGGGATGCCAGCAGCCGGCCGCCGCCATAGGCCACCGCCGTGATGAACCAGAGCACCGGCAGATGGGTGGGGTGCCAGCAGAAATAGAAGAAATAGCTGGCGATCAGCAGCCAGAGGTTCCGCCCCTTGCGCGGCACCAGATAGTAGGCCAGCACCACCAGCGGCAGAAACAGCAAAAACTGCGCAGAATTAAAAACCATGATTCAAGATCCTTCCTTACTGTGCGGGAGATTGGTGCGCCGCGGCAGGGCGCAAAAGAGCGCCCGGACCCTTTGGGCCGGGCGGCAATGCAGGGGGCTGCTCAGACCGAACAGGAAACCAGCAGCGACGGCAGCACATTCAGAATAAGCACCAGCGCAATGATACCCCAGGTAAGGTTCGCCAGCGTCTTTTTGCGCGGGTCGCTGCCCGGACGGGAGCGGTCCGCGGCCCGGCGCTGCGCCAGGGGTTTCTCCGGGCAGGTGTACACCGGCTTTTTGCCCGGCGCCTGGCGTACCCGGTGCAGGACTTTTTCGTCGTTGACCTTATGGGTATGTACGGTTTCGCTGCGCAGGGTGTAGCGATTCTCCGGCGGGATGGGCAAACCGCATTCCTCACACCGCCCGTTGACGACTTTGCCGCCGCAAAGACTGCATTTCTGCATAGGGGACCTCCTCACACACATTTCTATTCCACAGGGTTTTCCTGTCTTTTCAAAGTCCGGGATTGGCCGCACGGTGGGCCGCCGTCTTGCGGTGCATCGCCTCCGACGAAACCGTCATGACGATGAGCGCCACCAGCAGATACCACGGGAACAGCGTCATGCTGATATGCTGGGCCAGCAGGCCGAAGAAGGGCGGCAGCAGCGTGGTGCCCACATAGGCAGCCGCCATCTGCACACCGGTCATGGACATACTGAGGTTGCGCCCGAAGTTGGCGGGGGTTTCGTGGATGATGCTGGGATAGATGGGCGCGCAGCCCAGACCCACGATGATAAGCCCCGCAAACAGCAGCGTGTTGCCCGCGGGCAGGAAGATCAGCAGCAGACCCAGCAGAATGACCGCCTGACCGCCGCGGATCATCTGCTGGTCATTGAATTTCATCGTCAGGAAGCCGCAGAAGAACCGCCCCACCGTGATGCCCAGATAGAACAGGCTGGCCCAGCCCGCAGCGGTACCGGCGTCAATGCCGCGCACCAGCGTGCAGTAGCTGGCCGCCCACATACCGGCCGTGCACTCCACCGCCGAATAGCAGGCAAAGCTGATCATGACTTCCGGCACGCCGGGGATGCGCACCAGCTGGGGCAGGCTGCGATGCTCCGGTGTAACACCGGCCCCGGCGCCGTCCTCATCGGGGCGCTTCCACAGGGGCAGGCTGAACACCAGCACCGCCGTGAGCGCGATCTGCAGCAGCGAGATGACGCGGTAGCCGCCCTGCCAGCTGCCCGCCGCCAGCGCCCGGCCCATGATGACGGGACCGATGCTGGCGCCCACGCCCCACATACAATGCAGCCAGCTCATGTGGCGGCTTTTGTAGTGCAGGGCCACATAGTTGTTGAGGGCTGCGTCCACGCTGCCGGCCCCCAGGCCGTAGGGCACCGCCCACAGACAAAGCTGCCAGAAAGCCGTACAGGTGGAAAAGCCGAACAAAGCCGCCGCCGTGAGGGCCACACTGCCCGCAGTGACCTTGCCGGTACCCAGACGGCTGTTGAGCCAGTCGCTGCCCAGGCTGGACACGATGGTGCCCGCCGAGATGATCATGGACACCGCCCCGGCCCAGGACAAACCGGCGCCAAGTTGGCTGTACATACTGGGCCAGGCCGCGCCCAGCAAGCCGTCGGGCAGGCCCAAACTGATGAATGCCAGATAGATGACCGGCAGCAGTAACGAAAGCATAGTATCCTCTTCCCTTTTCCAGTTTCTCAAACTCGTCTTGATTATACCATGTATGAACGGCTGTGGGTATTCCCTTTTGTGAAATTTCTCCCGATTTTTCTGCACAAAAAACACGCAGCGGCCGCACAACCGCTGCGTATTTGCTCAATTTTCGGCTTTTATTCCAGCACCGCACCTTTGTTGGCACTGGTAACAAGCCGTGCATACCGTGCCAGCCAGCCCGACTTGATGTTGGGTTCCGGCTGGACGTAGGCCGCCTTGCGGCGGGCCAGTTCCTCGTCGTCTACGGCGAGGTGGATCGACGCGTTGGGGATGTCGATCTCGATGGTATCTCCCTCTTCGACCAAACCGATGGGACCGCCCGAAGCGGCCTCCGGAGAAACGTGACCGATGGCTGCCCCGCGGCTGGCGCCGGAGAAGCGTCCGTCGGTGATGAGGGCCACGGTGGTGTCCAGCTTCATGCCCGCCAGCGCGCTGGTGGGGTTGAGCATCTCCCGCATACCGGGGCCGCCCTTGGGGCCTTCGTACCGGATGACCACCACATCGCCGGGGTGGATCTCCCCTGCGTAAATGGCCGCAATGGCGGTTTCCTCACTGTTGAAGACCCGGGCCGGGCCGCTGTGGACCTGCATTTCGGGCGCCACGGCGCTGCGCTTGACCACGCAGCCGTCAGGGGCGATGTTGCCCCACAGGATCTGCAGCCCTCCGTTGGGGCTGTAGGGGTTGGTGATGGGCCGGATGGCCTTCTCGTTGAGGATCTTTGCCCCCGCGATGTTCTCCCCCAGCGTTTTGCCGGTGACCGTGGGCACATCCAGGTCCAGCAGACCCGCCTTGGCCAGTTCCGCCTGCACGGCGGGGATGCCGCCGGCCTCGTAGAGGTCGGGCATGTGGGTGGGACCCGCCGGGGCCAGGTGACAGAGGTTGGGCGTTTTGGCGCTGACCTCGTTGAAGAGTTTCAGGTCAATGGGCACGCCCGCCTCCTGGGCGATGGCCAGCAGATGCAGCACCGTGTTGGTGGAGCAGCCCAGGGCCATATCGCAGGCCAGGGCGTTGCGGATGGAGCGTTCGTTGATGATCTGGCGTGCCGTCACACCACGGCGCACCAGGTCCATGATGGCCATACCGGCGTGTTTGGCCAGCTGCAGCCGCTTGGCGTAGACGGCGGGAATGGTGCCGTTGCCGGGCAGCGCAATGCCGATGGCTTCACACAGGCAGTTCATGCTGTTGGCGGTATACATACCGGAGCAGGAACCGCAGCCGGGGCAGCAGTTGCAGGTGCAGTCCTCCAGCTGTTCGTCGTTGATGAGGCCTGCTTTGTAGGCGCCCACCGCCTCGAACATCTTGGAAAGGCTGACTTCCTCGCCGCCGTAGCGGCCCGCCAGCATGGGGCCGCCGGAACACACCACGGCGGGCACATCCATGCGCACAGCCGCCATCACCATGCCGGGCACGATCTTGTCGCAGTTGGGCACCAGCACCAGGCCATCCAGCTGGTGGGCCATATACATGGTTTCCACGCTGTCGCAGATCAGTTCCCGGCTGGCCAGGGAATACTTCATACCCACATGGCCCATGGCGATGCCGTCGCAGACGCCGATGGCCGGGATCAGGATGGGGGTGCCGCCGGCCATCCGCACACCGGCCTTGACGGCATCCGCCAGTTTATCCAGATTCATGTGCCCGGGCACGATCTCGCTGTAGGCGGACACCACGCCGATGAGCGGGCGGTCCAGTTCCTCCGGCGTGTAGCCCAGGGCGTAGAACAGGCTGCGGTTGGGCGCCCGTTCGGGGCCTTTTTTCACGTTATCGCTGTTCATTGGTCTTTTCTCCGTTCCGTTGGATTGGGATGGTCCGGCCGGAATTACTTCTTCAGCCAGCTCATCATCTGACGCAGCTCCTTGCCCACCTTCTCGATGAGGTGCTCGGACTGCATACGGCGCTGGGCCAGGAAGTGGACCTTGCGGCCGCCGTTGGGGCTCATCTCGGCCAGGAACTCAGAGGCAAAGGTGCCGTCCTGGATCTCGGTAAGGACCTTCTTCATCTCCTTGCGGGTCTCCTCGGTGATCAGGCGCTTGCCGGTGCGGTAGTCGCCGTACTCGGCGGTGTTGGAGATGGAGTAGCGCATCTTGTCGAAGCCGCCCTCGTTGATGAGGTCCACGATGAGCTTCATCTCGTGGCAGGTTTCAAAGTAGGCCATCTCAGGCGCATAGCCCGCTTCCACCAGGGTATCGAAACCGGCGTGGATGAGCTCGCAGACACCGCCGCACAGCACAGCCTGCTCGCCGAAGAGGTCGGTTTCGGTCTCCTCTTTAAAGGTAGTTTCCAGGATGCCCGCACGGCCGGCGCCGATGCCGGAAGCGTAAGCCATGGCGATGTCCTTGGCCTTGCCGGTGTAGTCCTGCTCCACGCAGATCAGGCTGGGCACGCCGTGGCCTTCCACATACTGGCTGCGGACGGTGTGGCCGGGGCCCTTGGGGGCGATCATGATGACGTCCACGTTCTTCGGGGGAACGATGGTCTTGAAGTGGATGTTGAAGCCATGGGCAAAGGCCAGGGCCTTGCCTTCGGTCATATAGGGAGCCACCTGGCGGTTGTAGATGTCGGCGCAGAGTTCATCGGGCACCAGCATCATGACGATGTCGCCGGCCTTGGCGGCTTCTTCCACTTCCATGACCTGGAAGTTGGGGTGAGTTTCGGCGAACTTGGCGGCCTTTTCCCAGTGGGCGGAACCTTTGCGCAGGCCGACCACGACGTTGACGCCGCTTTCAGCCAGGTTTTCGGAGTGGGCATGGCCCTGAGAGCCGAAGCCGATGACGGCGACGGTCTTGCCGTCGAGCATGCCGAGGTTGCAGTCGGAATCGTAGTACTTGTTGATAGCCATGGTGATGATCTCCTTTTTTATATAATCTCTCTATATTCCTCTATAGGGGGAACAATGTTGTGGGGCCCCTCAGGGCTGGGGGCAACGGGTGCCGGGCAGCGGCAGCTGGGCTTCGCCCACCTCCTGCACCGGCTTCTGCATGTGCTGGTGTTTGCCGCCGCGCTCCAGCGCCGTAACGCCGGTGCGGCAGAGTTCCAGGATCTCGTATCCGCTGAACATATTCAGGAAGGCGTCCACCTTGTCGGGCTTGCCGGTGAGTTCAAAGACCATGCTGTCGGGCGACAGGTCGATGATCTTTGCCTTGTAGACGGTGGAAATCTCCCGCAGTTCGGCGCGGTTCTGGCTGTTGCAGGCCACTTTCAGCAGCAGCAGTTCCCGCTGCAGGCTTTTTTCGGGGTTGAGTTCAAAGATCTGGCGGGTGACTTCCAGCCGCTCGGTCTGCAGGATCAGCTGGCTGAGGGCCTGTTCATCCCCCCGCAGCGTCACCGTGATGCGGCTGATCTTGGGGTCGTTGGTGGCCGAAACCGTCAGGCTGTCGATGTTGAAGCCCCGGCGGCAGAACAGGCTGGCGACCCGGGCCAGAACACCGTTCTGGTTGTCCACCAGCAGGCTGATGACGCGGCGCTGGCTGGTATTGTTTTGCTGCATAGAATCCATCCGGTTCACCTCATTCCATGATGATGTCGTTCACGTCGCCGCCGCCGGGAATCATTGGCAGCACCTTTTCGTCCTTGCCGATGCGGCAGTCGATCCAGCTGGGGCCCTGCTGCTTCAGTGCGTCTGCAAAAGCCGCCTTGAATTCCGCGGGGGTGGTGGCACGGTAGCCCTTGGCGCCGAAGCCCTCGGCCAGTTTGACAAAGTCGGTGTGGCGGTGGGGGTCGGTGTCGGAGTAGCGCTTGCCGTAGAAGGTCGTCTGCCACTGGCGGACCATGCCCAGAACCTGGTTGTTGAAGATGACGGTGATGATGGGCAGCCCGTAGCTGACCGCCGTGCATCCCTCGTTGAGGTTCATGTGGAAGGAGCCGTCACCCGTGAGCATGATGACCCGGGCATCCCGGCCCAGGGCCATCTGGGCGCCGATGGCGGCGCCGTAGCCGAAGCCCATGGTACCCAGGCCGCCGCTGGTGAGGAAGCCGCGGCTCTTGGTGTGGTGCAGGTACTGGGCCGCCCACATCTGGTGCTGGCCCACGTCGGTGACGTAGACCGCTTCGGGGCCTGCCTGGCGGCAGATCTCGGCGATGAGCTGATGGGGTTTCAGTTCGGTATCGCTGTCCACCGGTTTGTAGTCGTTTTTCTGCCATTCCCGGATCTGTTCCATCCACAGCTTGTGCTCGGTCTTTTCCACATAGGGCAGGATGGCCTGCAGGATGTAGCTGGCGTCGCCGGTCAGGCTCAGGTCCACCGCCACGTTCTTGCCCAGCTCGCTGGGGTCGATGTCGATCTGGATGATCTTGGCCCGCTTGGCAAAGGTATCGGGGTTCAGCGCCACCCGGTCGCTGAACCGGGTGCCCACCGCGATGACTAGGTCGGCCTCGTCAATGGCCTTGTTGGCGGCGTAGCAGCCGTGCATACCCAGCAGGCCCAGGTTATGGGGTTCGCCGTAGCTGAGCACACCGGCAGCCATCAGGGTGTAGGTGGCGGGCATACCGGTCTTTTCCAGCAGATCCCGCAGGGGTTGGCAGCCCGCCGCGCTGCGGACGCCGCCGCCGAAGTAGACGATGGGGCGCTGGGCCGCGTTGATCATGGCGGCAGCCTTTTTCACGTCCTCCTCGTTGTAGCGGGTGACGGTGCGGATGAGTTCCGGCGCCTTGGGGGTGAACTCGCAGACGGCGGCGGTCACATCCTTGGGGATGTCCACCAGCACGGGACCTTTGCGGCCCTGCTGGGCGATGCGGAAGGCCGCCCGCATGGTATCGGCCAGGTCCTCCACCCGGCGCACCGTGTAGTTGTGCTTGGTAATGGGCATCGTGATGCCCTCGATGTAGGCTTCCTGGAAGGAGTCCCGCCCCAGCAGGGTGGTGGCCACGTTGCCGGTGAAGGCGACCATGGGCACGCTGTCCATATAGGCCGTGGCAATGCCGGTGACCAGGTTGGTGGCGCCGGGACCGCTGGTGGCCAGCACCACGCCGGTGCGGCCGGTGGCCCGGGCGTATCCGTCCGCCGCGTGGGAGGCGCCCTGTTCGTGGGCGGTGAGCACGGTGTGGATACGGTCCGAATTTTTATACAATTCATCATACAGGTTGAGGACGGCCCCGCCGGGGTAGCCGAACAGGGTGTCTACCCCCTGCTCCGCCAGGACCTCAACAAAAATCTGCGAACCGTTGAGTTTCATTTTGCTTCTTCTCCTTCCTTTCTTCTGCGCCGGCTGCACGGGTGCGCAAACGGGAATAAAAAACAGCCTTTGCCCCTTGAACCCAAGAGACAAAGGCTGTAAAAAGCGCTCTGCGGTACCACTCTTATTGGGACGATGCGTCCCCACTCACCGGACTTCCAACAAAGTCCTGCACTGTAACGGGTGCACCCGTATCCCCTTACTGGCCGCAGCGTTCAGTGGATCTGCTCCGGGATCAGTTCGCGTTCCGCCTGCCCTGCTGCCTTGCACCCACCGGCAGTTCTCTGTTGGCTGTGTTCAGAACGTTACTAGTTCCCATCCAAGCATTTGCTGAATTTGTGTTAAACTATACCGCACTTGTTCCGGTTTGTCAAGTTTTTTTGTGAAAATCTTGCAACTTTATGCGGCACTGTTTATACTGAGAGTAGTTTTCTTGGGAAAGGATCGATGGATCATGCAACGTATGGAATGGTTGGCGCGTCTGGATGCCCTGGTGGTGTTCCGCAATCTGCTGGACACCGGGCTGCTGCGCGCCCTGCGTGCGGCACTGGCCGCGGAGGAATGTGACCTGGGCGGCACGGTGGCCGCCTTTGAAGCGGTGCTGTTTGCCCGGGGCACCAACTGGACCGACGCCCTGCTGGACGCCGTGCTGGAGGATGAAAACCTCTGTCTGCGCACGGCGGCAGGCGGCGATGCGGGCCCGGTGCTGGAAGCCGCTCTCGTGAGCGAACTGGACTTTTTGCAGGCCCTGGGCCGGGCGGGTCTGGATGATCTGTGCCATGGAGCCCCGGAGTACCTGCCCCGGTGGGAAGTGACCCCCGACGCCGATTTCCATACCGCCTACGAAGCGCGGCGGGCGGCCGTGGGCCAGAAAGGCTACGGCATCTTTGCCCGGCACCACGTCTTTACGCTGGAGGACGGGCGCCTGGTGCCGGTGCGCTACCCCGACCCCCAGCGGCTGAGCGAACTGCCCGGCTACGAGCGGGAGCGGGAGAAAGTGATCGCCAACACACGGGCGCTGCTGGAGGGCAAGCCCACCAACAACGTGCTGCTCTACGGCGACGCGGGCACCGGCAAGTCCAGCACCGTGAAGGCCATCGCCAACGAGTTTGCCCCCGACGGCCTGCGGCTGATCGAAGTGAAGAAGAACCAGCTGTACCAGATCCCCGCCCTGATGGACGATCTGGCGAAAAATCCGCTGAAGTTCATCCTCTTCATCGACGACCTGAGTTTTGCAGCCAACGACGACAACTTCGCGGCGCTGAAAGCCATTCTGGAAGGCAGTGTGGGGGGGCGCAGCCACAACGTGGCGGTGTACGCCACCAGCAACCGCCGCCATCTGGTGAAGGAATCCATGGCCGACCGCAGCGGCGACGACCTGCACGCTTCGGATACCCGCCAGGAACTCATGAGTCTGGCGGCCCGCTTTGGGCTGACGGTGACTTTCCAGCAGCCGGACAAGGAGCGGTTCGACGCCATTCTGCTGGAACTGGCCCGCCAGTACGGTGTGCAGATGCCCAGCGACCAGCTGTTCATCAAGGGAGCGGCCTTTGCCCTGCGGGCGGGGGGCCGCAGCCCCCGGGTGGCCAAGCAGTTCATCGAGATGCTGGCCGGCGGCGTAAAAGTGTAACGGAGATTTTCCGGGCAGGGACCTTTGTCCCTGCTCTTTTTTATGCGGTCAAACCCGCTCGCTGACCAGCACAAACCCCGCTTCGGTGAGTTTTTCCTTGATTTCCTCGATCTGGGCGGCGTTGCGGGTTTCCAGCCCCAGTTTCAGGAAACAGCTGGTAATGGCCATGTTGGTATCGGCCCGGTCGTGGTGTACGCTGACCACGTTGGCACCGCAGGCCGAAATAATATCGCTGACCAGCGTCAGCTGACCGGGTTTGTCCTCCAGGGCGATCATGAGGTTGGCTTTGCGGCCGCTCATGACGAGCCCGCGGGTGATGACCCGGGAGAGGATGTTCACATCAATGTTGCCGCCGGAGATCAGGCAGACCACCTTTTTGCCCGCCAGCGGCAGCTTGCCGAAGAGGGCTGCCGCCACCGGGGTGGCACCGGCGCCCTCGGCCACCAGTTTCTGGTTTTCCATCAGGGAGAGGATGGCCGCGGCGATCTCGTCCTCGCTGACGGTGACGATGTCGTCCACGTAGTTTTCCACCATCTGGTAGGTGGTTTCGCCGGGGGTCTTGACGGCAATGCCGTCGGCGAAGGTGTCCACCCGTTCCAGCGTCTGGTACTGGTGAGCGTGGTAGGCGCGCTCCATGCTGGGGGCCCCCGCCGCCTGCACACCGTAAACCTTGACCTCGGGGCGCAGGCTCTTGATGGCAAAGGCCACACCGGAGATCAGTCCGCCGCCGCCCACCGGCACGATGACCGCGTCCACATCGGGCAGCTGGTCCAGAATTTTCAGACCGATGGTGCCCTGCCCCGCAATGACCAGTTCATCGTCGTAGGGATGGATGAAAGTCATGCCCGTTTCTTCCTGCAGTTCCACGGCCCGGTCGTGGGCATCATCGTAGGTACCCTTGACCAGTTCCACCTCGGCCCCCAGCCGCTTGGTGCTTTCCACCTTCATGATGGGGGCGCCATCCGGCATACAGACCACGCTGCGGATGCCCATGCGGGTGGCGGCCAGCGCCACGCCCTGGGCGTGGTTGCCCGCCGAACAGGCAATGACGCCTTTGGCGCGCTCTTCCTCGGTGAGCTGGCTGATCTTATAGTAGGCACCCCGCACCTTGAAGCTTCCGGTCACCTGCAGGTTCTCGGTTTTCAGGTACAGGTCGGTATCCGGGCACAGCCGCGGCGCTGCAATGAGGTCTGTCTTACGCGCGATCTGCTTGAGAATAAATTTGGCGTGATAGATCTTATCCAGTGTCAGCATGGATATCTCCCCCTCGTTAGACAAATAGCACAGCCCGATCCGAAACATACCGGACCGGGCTGTGGATTGCTCCGTCGCAATCTGTAGCGCTTGTTTGATTATAGTTGAGCATTTCTAATTTGTAAAGTGAAAATAATTCATGTATACTTTTCTTGTGCACCTGCACAAAGTTTCACATCTGTTTTTGTATATTTTTACGTTTTTCTCCCCTGTGCCAAAAATAAAAAACCCCGCGCGGCGGGGCGCGGGAACGGCCGGGCACAACAAAACCGGGGTGCCCCTGTGTGGGACACCCCGGTTTTTACGCTATGTTATTCCTCGGTGAAGGAATCCTTGCCCAGACCGCAGACGGGGCAGACCCAATCGGCGGGAACATCTTCCCAGGCAGTGCCGGGGGCGATGCCGTTGTCAGGATCGCCGATGGCGGGATCGTACTCATAGCCGCAGGGGCAAACATACTTCTTCATGATAAAACGCTCCTTTTTATATAGTGAAAGTTCAAAATGCGAAGGGAATCAGGCCTTCCACAGACCGTGCAGGTTGCAGTAGGCGTAAACAGCCACGACTTCGTCGCCGGCCGTCAGGGCAAAATCCGCCTTGGGGGCCTCGCCAGGGTGCAGATGCTTGATCTGGCTGCCCTGCTTGGTCTGCACCGAGATCCACTGGATGTAGTGGGCATCCTGCATGGGGTGCTCCACGCTGCCAACGGTCACATGCACGACGCCGTTGTCCACGGTGTAGACCGGGATGTGCTTCTCATGGGCGGCTTCCACGGTGCCGGCCACCAGCGGGGTCATTTTCTGGCCGCAGCAGAATACGGGGACACCTTTGTCCTCCACCATGGTGATGATGTTGCCGCAGTGCTCACAGATAAAATATTTCAGTTCCATAGCTTGCCTCCTTGGGTTTGCTCTGTATTCTTAAAAATCAGTTTCTCATAGCAGATCGTGCTCCCGATCTGTGCTTATATTATATCATACTATTTTACTTTGTAAAGACCCTATTTAGGATTTATTACTAATTTTCTGAAATATACAGCCGCGCTGTACATTTTGCGCCAAAAAAGGTACAATAGTAGCACTATGCACAAAGGGGAATGGTTATGAAACGTTTGGTCGTGGGACTTCTGGCCCATGTGGACAGCGGCAAAACCACGCTGGCCGAAGGGCTTTTGTACCGCGCGGGCGTGCTGCGCAAGCTGGGCCGGGTGGATCACCGGGACGCTTTTCTGGATACCGACAGCCAGGAACGCGCCCGGGGCATCACGATTTTTGCCAAGCAGGCCGTGCTGACGCTGCCTGCCGCCGACGGCGCCGAGGAAACCGAGCTGACGCTGCTGGATACGCCGGGCCACGTGGATTTTTCTGCCGAAGCCGAGCGCGCCCTGCAGGTGCTGGACTATGCGGTGCTGGTGGTCAGCGGGACCGACGGCGTGCAGGCCCACACCGAAACGCTGTGGAAGCTGCTGGCCCGGTACCGGGTGCCCACCTTTGTGTTTGTGAACAAGATGGATTTGCCCGGTGCCGATGCCGCCGTACGGCTGCGGGAATTGCGGGGGCGGTTCGGGGACGGCTGTGTGGATTTCACCGGCCAGCCGGACCCCGAGGCGCTGGCGCTGTGCAGTGAGCCGCTGATGGAGGAAGTACTGGCTGACGGAGCCCCCCAGCCCGACACCCTGGTGACGGCGATTGCCCGGCGGCAGGTATTCCCCTGCTTTTTTGGTGCGGCGCTGCGGCTGGACGGTCTGGACCGGCTGCTGCAGGGCTTGCAGACGCTGACCCGGATGCCGCCGGTGTGGCCGGAGTTCGGGGCACGCATCTTCAAGATCAGTCAGGACGACGCCGGTACCCGGCTGAGTTGGCTGAAAGTGACCGGCGGCGAACTGCCGGTCAAGGCCGTACTGCCGGGGGGCGAGAAAGCGGATGCCCTGCGGCTGTACAACGGCAGCAAGTTCCGGCTGGTGAACACCGCGGTCCCCGGCATGGTGGTAGCGGTGGCCGGGCCTTCCTCCACCCGCCCGGGGCAGGGGCTGGGGGCCGAGGCGGATGCCGAAGCGCCGCTGCTGGAACCGGTGCTGAACTACCGGGCGGATTGCGACGCCGACCCCCACACCCTGCTGAAAGCCCTGCAGACGCTGGAGGACGAGGACCCCCAACTGCACGTGGCCTGGCGGGATGACCTGGCCGAGGTCCATGTGCAGCTGATGGGCGAAGTGCAGCTGGAGATCCTGCAGACGCTGCTGGAAAGCCGGTTCGGGCTGAAGGTCACTTTCAGCGAGGGCGGTATTCTATATAAAGAAACCATCACCACGGCGGTGGAGGGCATCGGCCATTATGAGCCGCTGCGCCATTACGCCGAAGTACATCTGCTGCTGGAACCGGGTGCCCGGGGCAGCGGCGTGCAGCTGGCGGCGGACTGCCCGCCGGACACCCTGGCGGAAAACTGGCAGCGGCTGATCCTGACCCACCTGGCGGAGCGCACCCATCCCGGTGTACTGACCGGTGCACCGCTGGCCGACGTAAAAATCACCCTGGCGGCGGGCAAGGCCCACCTGAAGCACACCGAGGGCGGCGACTTCCGCCAGGCCACCTACCGCGCCGTGCGGCAGGGCCTGCGGACGGCCCAAAGCAAAAACGGCGTGCAGCTGCTGGAACCCTGGTATGATTTCACGCTGGAAGTGCCCGCCGACACCATCGGCCGGGCCATGGCGGACATCCAGCGGATGTGCGGCAGCTTTGAGCCGCCCGAAACCCTGGGCGACACCGCCCGCCTGACCGGGCGGCTGCCGGTGGCCACCTCCCGGGGGTACGCCCGGGAGATCGCAGCCTACACCCACGGGTTGGGCCGCTGGACGGTGCTGCCCGCCGGGTACGACGCCTGCCACAATGCCGAGGAAATCATTGCCGCAGCCGGGTACGACGCCGACGCCGATGTGGAAAATCCTGCGGATTCGGTGTTCTGCTCCCACGGGGCCGGGTATGTGGTCAAGTGGGACGAGGTACCCGCCAAGGCCCATGTGGACAGCGGTCTGGCCCGGCGGCTGGCTCCCGCCGGCCCCGCTGACCCCGACGAGGAAACTGAGAACAGCGCCCGGCGCCGCCGGGCGGATGCCTACCGCGGGACCCTGGAGCAGGATAAGGAGCTCCTGGCCATCTTTGAGCGCACCTACGGCAAGATCAAACACCGGGGCGAGAACGGCACCGACGCCAAAAAGGCCGCCCGGGCAGCCCTGCACACAGCGCCCGCCAGCGCCCCCACCCCGGCCAAACCCCGGCCTGCCGGACCGGATTACCTTTTGGTGGACGGGTACAACGTGATTTTTGCCTGGGAGGACCTGCACCACATTGCCGAGAGCAATCTGGATGCCGCCCGACGCCGTCTGATGGATATTCTGTGCAATTACGCCGGATATAAACGGTGTGTGCCCATCCTGGTATTTGACGCCTACAAGGTGAAGGGCGGCACGCGGGAAGTGGAAAAATACCACAACCTGTATGTGGTCTACACCAAGGAGGCCGAAACCGCCGATATGTACATTGAGCGGGCCACCCACGAACTGGCGAAGGAGCGCCGCACCCGGGTGGTGAGCAGCGACGGCGCCGAGCAGGTCATTGTGCTGGGCAACGGTGCGCTGCGGGTATCGGCCCGGGCCTTTGCCGAGGAAGTGGCCGCCGCGGAAAAAGAGATCCGGGAATTTTTCCAGCAATAAAAAACAGGCACCCGCCTTGCGGCGGGTGCCTGTTGGTTTGTATGGGAATGTACGGGATCAGACGATGCCCTGGCTCATCATGGCGGAGGCGATCTTCAGGAAGCCCGCGATGTTGGCGCCGGCCACCAGGTTGCCCTTGCAGCCGTATTCCTCGGCAGCATCGGCAGCAGCCTTGTAGATGTTGACCATGATGTTGTGCAGACGCTCGTCCACTTCCTCGAAGGTCCAGCCCAGGCGCAGGGAGTTCTGGCTCATTTCCAGGCCGGAAGTGGCGACACCGCCGGCGTTGGAAGCCTTGGCAGGGGCAAACAGAACGTTGTTGGCCTGCAGGTAGGCGATGGCCTCCGGGGTGGAGGGCATGTTGGCGCCTTCGGCCACGGCGTAGCAGCCGTTGGCAACCAGGGCCTTGGCGCCCTCCAGCGGCAGCTCGTTCTGGGTGGCGCAGGGCAGGGCGATGTCGCAGGGGACAGTCCAGATGCCCTGGCTGCCCTCGACGTACTTGGCGGTGGGAACGTAATCCAGGTAGGTCTTGATGCGCGCGCGCTTGACTTCCTTGATTTCCTTCATGACCTTGTAGTCAATGCCGTTCTCGTCCACGATGTAGCCGTTGGAATCGCTCATGGCGATGACCTTGCCGCCCAGCTGGGTAGCCTTCTGGTTGGCGTAGATGGCAACGTTGCCGGAGCCGGAGATAACGACCTTGGCGCCCTGGAAGCTCTTGCCGTTGGCCTTGAGCATTTCGTCGGCGAAGTAGCACAGGCCGTAGCCGGTAGCCTCGGTACGGGCGAGAGAACCGCCGAAGGGAATGCCCTTGCCGGTCAGCACGCCGGTGAATTCGTTGCAGATGCGCTTGTACTGGCCGAACAGGTAGCCGACTTCGCGGCCGCCTACGCCGATGTCACCGGCGGGCACGTCGGTATCGGGGCCGATGTGGCGGTACAGCTCGGTCATGAAGCTCTGGCAGAAACGCATGACTTCGGCATCGGACTTGCCGTGGGGGTCGAAGTCGGAACCGCCCTTGCCGCCGCCCATGGGCAGGCCGGTCAGGCTGTTCTTGAAGCACTGCTCAAAGCCCAGGAACTTGATGATGGACAGGTTGACGCTGGGATGGAAGCGCAGACCGCCTTTGTAGGGACCGATGGCAGAGTTGAACTGCACACGGTAGCCGCGGTTGACCTGCACCTTGCCGTTGTCATCCACCCAGGGCACGCGGAACATCACAACGCGCTCGGGTTCGACCATACGCTCGATCAGGCCGGCCTTCTCGTACTCGGGATGGGCAGCGATGACCGGCTCCAGGCTTTCGAGGACTTCCTCCGCAGCCTGCAGGAACTCTTTCTGTTCGGGGTTACGCTGGACCAGACCTTCGTAGACGCCCTTGAGATACTCATTCGTGATCGACATGGGAACACTCTCCTTTATACAAAATTTCTCACCGGCTTTTATGTTATCACCAAATGGAAGCATTTTCAAGTTTTTTGTATAGATTTTCAAAAATTTTGTCTGTTGTCAAGTGGCAGTTGTCCCCGCATCAAAAACATTTTTTTACATTTCAACGCTCCAGCGTCGTTACCGGTGTCCAGTCGGTGCTGCCTTGCAACAAAGCTTCGGCATCTATAAGGACGTAATCAAAGTCATACTTTCCGCCCATTCCGTCCGGGCACAGCAGGAACCGCCCGTCATCGGTCAGGGGCAGGCGTCCCAGGTCCTCCTGGCCCACTGCCTGCCGTGGCGTCAAGGCGGTCTCCTGCAAAATCCCGGTGGTGCGGTCCAGAATCTGCATCCGCACATTGCCGTTTCCATCGCCGTCGCTGAACCAGAGATAACGCCCCTCCTGCGCCGCAATATGGGGCAGGCCCACCACCGTGGGGTCCTTCAGCCACGCGCCATCCTCCGGCACATCCTGCCATTGCCCGGTCTCCAGGTCGAAAGACCGCAGCGCCACACGGACGTTGCCGCCCCCCGGCTGGTTTTCCCGCTCCTCAAAATAGAGCTGACCGCCTGCCATGCCGCAGAAATCACTGTTCTCGGTAAACAGTTTGCCCGGCAGTTCCAGCAGCTTTTCCCGTTGGCCGGTGGCGGGGTCCAACCAGTCACATTCCACGGTGCTGTTCTGCAAGGCCGCCTGGTAGGCTTCCCCATCCGTTTCGGCATCGGGCAGCGGTATCTGGGTCACAAAACGCCCCGTCACCAGGCGCTTGCCCCAGGCTGCCAGCACCGACTCCCCGGGCTGCAGGGCAAAGTTCGTCACCTGCCCGGTGGCAAGGTCCACACGGTACCCCAGGGATGGATCGGAACTTATGGTGTGCATGCTGCCGTACAGCGCGGTCCCGTCGCACCAGCCCAGGGTTACTGTTCCTTCCAGATTTTCCGAAAGGTCGATGCGCTTTTGCGCCGAGCCGTCCCGCTCCACCGCATACAGGCAGGCGGGCTGTGTCCGTTGCGTATACCGGTTGCGGTGAAAGGTTTCAAATTCTTCCTGCGTCATCCCCTGCCGCATGGTTTCATCGTTCAGGTAGGGTTCCACATTGTTCTGGTAATAGGTATCCCAGTCCATATTTTCCCAGTCCGTGCGGTATTTGTAAACATAGACCGTATCCTCTGTGGCAAAAGTTATGCAATCCCAGATTTCTCCCGGCAGCCAGGCCGGGCAGGATTCGGAATCATGGGGGCAGCCCGGTACGCTGCACAGCACCTGCCGGGTGGCGGCGGCGCAGTCGATTTTGTATAGCAGGCAATACCCGGTTTGGGGCCGCAGTTCATACAGAACATCCCCCGCGTTGAAAAGGGTGTTGTACCCCCAGTCCGACCTTACGGCATAGAAATCTCCCGCCACCGCCGGGAGCGGTGCCTCTGTGGTTTGGGCCGGGGCGGCCTCCGGGGTTTGGGATTCCGGCAAGGAATCGCTCTCCGCCGGGGTCTGCCCGCCGCAGGCAGTCAGCGACAACGCCAGTACCATCGCCCACACCAACGTGCGTATCGGTTTCATTCCGTCAACCTCCTTTCGGCACGGTTTGCTACCGCATCATTCCCCTGTGGTGATAGGCGTATACTCGGTGCTGCCCTGCAAAAAGGCTTCGGCGTCGATGAGGCCGTAGACGTACACCGGGCCGTATTCGCCCTCCTGCTGTGCTGTCCGGACCAGAAAACGTCCGTCGTCAGTGAAGGCGACGACCCCCGCGAGCCAGCCGGAAACGTCCTCGCCCCCCGTCCTCTGCGTTACCTGGATAAGTTTTCCGCTTTGGGTATCCAGCATCCAGCCCAGGTTTTCGCCGTTGCCATTGTCGGAGCCGCTGAGCCAGAGATACCGTCCCTGCTGTTCAGCACTGCCGGGCAATGCCGCCACCGTCACATTGGCCAGCTGCATACTCTCGTTCGGAATGGGCCGCAGCAGGTCCTGCCACTGGCCGGTGGCGGTGTCGTAGGCACAGAAGGCGTCACGCCGGGAGTCACCATTCTCCGACGGCGTCCAATCCTCAAAATAGAGCTTGCCGTCCAGCAGGCCGAAGAAATCTGCATTGCCATAGGTGGAATTGTCGTGGGGACGTTCCAGCACCTTGCTGCGCGCCCCGGTGGCCGGGTCCAGCCAGTCATATTCCACCGTGGCGTTCTGCAGCACCGCCTGGTAGGCGTCCCACCCTTCGGTGTTGTAGTCGGGCAGCGGCACCTCGGTGACGATATGGAAGGTCAGCAGCCGGTCCCCTTGCGCACCGACAATATTTTCCTGAGGCATCATGGAGAAGGTGGTGACCGCCCCATCCGCCAGGGAGATTCGGTACCCTATTGAGTTTCCCACTGCAGAGTCCGAAGAGCCATAGCCGTAGAGCGCCGTGCCGTCGCACCAGCCCACCATCACGTTGCGCAGGTCCTGGGACGTCTGAATATCCTGCCGGGAGGCACCGTCCCCCTCGATGCAATAGAGGCCCGCCGGGGCGGAACATTCCTCATACCGGCCGCGGCAGAAGGTCACCAGTTCCTCATTGGTCAGGTCCTCCCACCCCTGGGGACGCTCTTTCAGTTTGGGTTCCACCACCTCGGCGTAGTAGTCATCCCAGCTGCCTTCGTAGTGCATGGTGGCCACCGGGTGGTAGACATAGACCGTGTCCCCCGCCGTGAAGAGTCTTACCTCATTCCCCCGCCCCGGCAGCCAGGCCGGGCAGGATTCCGAATCATGGGCACAGCCCGCCACGCTGCACAATACCCGCCGGGTGGCGGCGGCATAGTCGGTCTTGGTGACCAGGCAGTACCCCAGATGATTTTCCAGAGAGTACCAGGCATCCCCCGTGTTGAAACCGGAGCCGGTGAGATAGTTGGAACTGAGGGTGTAGAAGTCCCCCGCCGGGGCGGCGGTGGGCTGCTGTTCGGTTTCCTCCTGCGGGGCCGGGGTGGCGGCTTCTTCGGGGGTGACGGTGACCACCTTGGGGCCGCCGCATCCCGCCAGGGAAAGGGCCAGCGTCAGCGCCAGGCCCAGGGGAACAAAACGTTTCATCACAATTCTCCTTTGTTGACAGATTCACAGGGTCAGGGTACCAGCACGGGCAGTTCTTCCTCGGCGCAGGGCTGCAGGCTCAGGCTCAGGAACCAGTGGGGACTGGTAATGGTCCCCATGGCGTCGGTCCAGCTGCTGTATTCATAGGCATTGACCGAAGCGGTGATCAGCGCTTCCCCGTTGAGGCTGTACAGGGCGTTGGGATAGGGGGAATTTTCCGGCCTTGCCCAGTCGCCTAGATTTTCCAGCCCGGCCTGGTCGGCAAAAGCCCGCAGTCCTGCCTCGTCAGGGGTCGCAGGGGCAGCATCGTTCCCCCGCGGGGCCGATATCCACACCTGAGTCACCACGCCGGTACGGCTGTCCATCGTCAGGCTGAAGGCCGTATACAGCGCTTCCTGTTCCATCGCAAACCGCTTGAGGGTGACAAATCCCAGGCTGTCGGTGGTGTAGTACGGCACGCCCAGGTCGTAGGTCTGCCCGTCATAGTTTTCATAATAGGTGCCGTTTTCCCAGTCCGCGGCCCAGGCGGCCCATTCCGGCGAAAGCGCCCCGCAGTCCACCAGGCTTTGCAGGGCCGCATCCGCCGTATCGCGGTATTCGTACCCGTTGACCATGTTTTCCAGGCTGTTCTGCGCCCCGATGTACATTTTCAGGGCCGAGGGCGTTTCTTCCTCCTCGGTGGGCGGCGAATAGGCCGTCGCGCTCTGCTGCTGCCGTGCCGTCAGCTGGCGCAGAATGTAATAGTCCTCCCCCTTGGGGGTCGGCGCGGTGTAGGCATCCTGCACCGTTTCGCTGCGGCCCAGCACCGCGGTGTCCACCGCGGTGAGGAATACCGCCGGGGCGGCCGCACAGACCAGCACCGCCGCCGCGCAAAGCCCCGTCATGATACGGGGATGCTGCCAAAGGCTCATAGGGCGCCCCCTTTCTGCAAAATCACCTGCACCGTGGTGCCCTGACCCGGCTCACTCACGATGGTCAGGTCGCTGCCGTGGGCCGCCGCAATACGCTTGCACAGCGCCAGCCCCAGCCCGCTGCCGCCCTGCTTGCGGGCGCGGGATTTATCCACCATGTAAAACGGCTCGGTCACCCGGTCCAGCTCCGCCCGGGGGATGCCGCAGCCGTGGTCTTCCACTTCCACCGTCACCGTGGCACCGTTGTCCCGGCAGCGCACGGTGACCGGTTCATCGGGGGCGCTGGCCTTGGCGGCGTTCTGCACCAGGTTGCACAGCAAATCCAGCAGCAGGTCGGCATCCCCGTGCACCACACAGGATTCCGCGGGAGTCTGCAGCGGGACCGCCGGGCAGGCAGCCCGCAGCTGGGGCCACAAAGTGCCCAGGTCCACGTCGGTGAGTTCCAGTTCCTCGCCGCCCAGAGCCAGCAGCGCCAGCAGTTTCTGGCTCAGGGATTCCAGCCGCCGCCCCTCATGATAGATGGCGGACGCCGCCTCCCGCTGTTCGTCGGGGTCGGTCTGCAGATTGCGCAGCACATCGGCATACCCGATGATGCTGGTCATGGGGGTCTTGAGTTCGTGGGTGAACGCCCCCATAAAATCTTCCCGCTTCTGCACGTCGGCTTCCAGGTCGGCTATTTTTTCCTGCACGGCATCGGCCATTTTATCAAAGCTGCGGCTGACCTGCTCGATCTCGTCGCCGGTGTGCAGCGCCGTGCGGCGGCTGTACTCCCCTTCCGCGATCTCGGCACTGGTGGCCGTGAGCACCCGCAGCGGGCGGGTGACCTGCCGGGCCAGCACCGCCATCACCGCTGCGCCCGCCGCCAGTACCACCACTTCCAGCCCCAGGAACCGCCGCAGGCTGGCATCCCGATCCCGGTACAGACCCGTCAGATCAAAGGCACTGACCAGGTGCAGATTTCCCTGCAGGTCGCTGCCATACAGGGCGGTGACGGTATCGCCGCTGCGCACCGTGCGCATGGTGCCGTTTTCCAGCGGGGCTGCGCAGGGCACGCCCAGAGTATCACACAGCAGGGTATCCCCCCGCCACAGCGCCGTGGCGCCCTCCCGAGCCTGCAAAAGGGATACCACCGTATCGTCGCCGGTATCGTCCCCCCGGCGCTGCAGGTCGATGATCTCGGTCTGCAGCAGCGTGCAGGTCTGGGCATGGGCGGCAGCGTTGGCTTCGCCGGTGCGGGTCAGCTGAACGCCGAAGTCACTGTACAGCAGATAGCAGCCCCCCACGCCGAAAGACGCGCTGAGGACCAGCAGCAGCAAGCAGATCAGTTTTTGTGCGTAGCGCATGGGGTTACTCCTTCTTTAAGCGGTAGCCGATGCGGTAAACGGTTTCGATATGGTCATACCAGTGCAGCTTGCGCCGCAGCCGCATGATGTGCAGATCCAGCGTGCGGGTGTCGGTTTCGGCCCGGTCGCCGCCCCAGACCCGCTCATACAGGGTATCCCGGTACAGCGCGGCACCCCGGTTGCGCATGAGCTGCTCCAGCAGTTCAAATTCGTTGGGCGTCAGGTCCACCGGCTGGCCGTTCTGGGTCACCGTATGTTCCCCTACATCCAGCACTACGTCAAAGGCCTGCATGACGTTGCCGCGCCCGGCCCGCCGTAGCACCGATTCCACCCGGGCCAGCAGTTCCTCCACCACAAAGGGCTTCACGATATAGTCGTCAGCCCCCCGGCGCAGGCCTTCCACCCGCTCCTTGACGGTGCCCTTGGCCGTAATAAAGATCACCGGTACCCCCTGGGGCCGCAGATAGTCCAGCAGTTCGTAGCCATCCAGCCCCGGCAGCATGATGTCCAGCAGCGCCAGGTCATAGTCGTTTTCCTCGATCAGGTCGGCGGCGGTGCGGCCGTCCCCCGCCACCGTGCAGTCATACCCCGCCCGCGTCAGACTCATCTCGATGAGCCGCGCGATGAGGTGTTCGTCCTCCACGATCAAAACGTGCGTCATACTCCGACTCCTTTTCTTTCTCCTGTGTATCCTACACCGGCTTTGTATCCGACTTGTAACAAAATCGCTGGTAAATTTACACAATTTTCTTTATTTTAGCACAAGCTCCGTGATATAATGTACCAAAAGCACTAAAAATGTCAAAAAGGAGCCAACGATCATGACCTCTACGGTAGAAGAACTGGTCCGTTCCCTGACGCTGGAGGAAAAGGCCGGTCTGTGTTCGGGCGAAGATTTCTGGCACACCAAAGCGGTGGAGCGGCTGGGCATCCCGGCGATGATGGTATCCGACGGGCCCCACGGCCTGCGCACCCAGAAGCCCGGCAGCGACAGCCCCAACGACAGCATCGAAGCGGTGTGCTACCCCGCCGGATGTGCGGCAGCCGCCAGCTTTGACCCCACCCTGACCCGCCGCATGGGCGCGGCGCTGGGCCGGGAAGCCCGGGCCGTGGGCGTCGGGGTAGTCCTGGGACCGGCCATCAACATCAAGCGCAGCCCGCTGTGCGGCCGTAACTTCGAGTATTACAGCGAGGACCCCTTCCTGGCCGGGGAACTGGCCGCCGGGTTCATCCAGGGCGTGCAGAGCGAAGGCGTGGGGGCCTGCCCCAAGCATTTTGCCGCCAACAGCCAGGAGACCCGCCGCATGACGGCCGACAGCCGGATGGACGAGCGCACGCTGCATGAAATGTATCTGCCCGCCTTTGAAGCGGCGGTGCGGGACGGTCAGCCCTGGACGCTGATGTGCAGCTACAACCGGGTAAACGGCACCTATGCCAGTGAGAACCGGCTGCTGCTGAACGACATTCTGCGCGAGCAGTGGGGCTTCACCGGCTTTACCATGTCGGACTGGGGCGCCGTGAATGACCGGGTGCGGGGCGTGGCTGCCGGGCTGGACCTGGAGATGCCGGGTTCCGGCGGCGTGAACGATGCCAAACTTGTGGAAGCCGTGCGCAGCGGCGCGCTGGACGAAGCGGTGCTGGACAAGGCTGCGACCCGGATCCTGAACATCGTGCTGCGGGCTGCCGACCTGGCCAAGACCCCGGCCGTGTTCGACAAAGCCGCCGACCACGCGCTGGCGGTGGAACTGGCCAAAGAGAGCGGCGTGCTGGTCCAGAACCTGGGTGCCCTGCCGCTGCACGAAGGCCAGCGGGTGGCCTATATCGGCGCCTTTGCCGAGGTCCCGCGCTACCAGGGCGGCGGTTCCAGCCACGTGAACACCCAGGCCGCCATGGGCGCCCTGATCGCCGCCCGGGCAAAGGGGCGGATGGTTTCCTATGTGGAGGGCTTCCCCGCCGACCGCGACCAGCGGGACGAGGATGAATTCCTGCGGGCGGTCAACGCCGCCGAGGAAGCCGATGTAGCCGTCATCTTTGCGGGTCTGCCGGAAATTTTTGAGAGCGAAGGCGCCGACCGCCGCCACATGCGGCTGCCGGACTGCCAGAACAATCTGATCGCCCGGGTGGCCGCCGTGCAGAAGAACACCGTGGTGGTGCTGCACACCGGCGCCCCGGTGGAGTGCCCCTGGGCGGGGGATGTATCCGCTGTACTGTGTATGTACCTGGCCGGCGAAGGCATCGGGGAAGCCACCGACGCCCTGCTGTGGGGTGAAGCCAATCCCTCGGGCCGCCTGCCCGAAACCTGGCCCCTGCGGCTGGAAGATACCCCCTGCTATCTGGATTATCCCGGCGACGGCCTGACCGCCGACTACCGGGAGGGCGTCTATGTAGGCTACCGCTGGTACGATGCCCGCCGGATGCCGGTGCGCTGGCCCTTCGGCCACGGGCTGAGCTACACCGGTTTTGTCTACCGGGAAGCCGCCCTGGACCAGGACACGCTGACCGACGGCGGCAGCGTGACGCTGCGGGTGAAGGTGCGCAACAGCGGTGCCGTGGCCGGTGCCGAGGTGGTGCAGCTGTATGTGAGCGATGCCACCGGTACGCCGGTGGCGGGCGGCCGGGTGCCGCAGTCGCTGCGCGGATTCCAGAAAGTATTCCTGGAGCCGGGGCAGGAATGCGAAGTCAGCTTTACGCTGACAGCCCGGGACCTGAGCCGGTACAGTGCCGAACTCCACGACTGGTACGCCGCGCCGGGCCGGTATGAGCTGCGGCTGGGTCATTCCAGCCGGGACATCCGCACCACCGTACCGCTGCAGTACCAGACCGACCGCGCGCTGCCCCTGACGGTGGATGAAAACACGCCCCTGGGGCTGCTGCTGGCCGACCCCCGCACCGCTGAGCCGGTGCGGCAGATGATGGCCCGGAACAGTGAAGCCATGGCCAACGGCGGCGGGGACGGCCTGATGCCCCCCGATGCCATGGCCCAGATGCTGGACGCCATGCCGCTGCGCGGTATTGTGAACTTCGGCGGCCCTCAGGCAGCCGCTGCCCTGCCCGACCTGCTGGAAACCCTGCGCCAGGCCGTACAATCCTGATGATACCAGAACACCCCCGGTGGAAATTCCACCGGGGGTGTTTTTTGCGGCAGGTTTCAGCCTTCGCCGTGCTCGGCCTGCTTTTTCTGGGCGGCGCGGCGGTATTCGATGGGGCTCATGCCCTCCAGACGACGGAAACTCTGGGAGAAATAGCTGGGGGAACTGAAGCCCACCAGTTCGCTGATCTGGGTCAGGCTGTGGTCGGTGCTGGCCAGCAGGATCTTGCTTTCGGTGATGCGCCGGCGCAGCAGGTAGTTGATGGGGGAAATGTTGTACTCCTTCTGGAACGCGTGGGCCAGATAGTACTTGTTGATATGGGTGACGGCAGCCAGCTGATCCAGGGAGATGCTTTCCCGGAAGTTTTCGTCCAGGTACCGTTTGGCGGCGGCGCACTCCTTATTCTTGGACGGCTCCTTGGTGATGCGCAGGGATACCGACGCCCGCCGCACCAGCTTGACCAGCAGCACTTCCAGGATGTCCTGGCAGATCATCTCGCAGCCATCCTCTTTATTATCCATCTCACGCAGCAGTTCCCGGATCATGTAGAGCATGTCCTCCCGCATATCGTGGCATTTGAGCATGGTATAGCCGAAGTTTTTCTGGTCAAACAGAAACTCGACCCCTTCAATGCCCAGCACCACATATTCCAGCGGGTTGGCCTGGTAACTCAGCTCGGTGTGCTGCACCCGGGGATTGACGATGATCAGATCATCCGGTTCCACGCCGTGGAGCGTTCCTTCAATATTGAACTGCCCCCGCCCGCTGATGCAGTAGAACATCTCGCTGCAGCCGTGGGTGTGGGGTACCGAATGCCAGTCGCCCCCAAAACGGCTTTTGCTGATATACAGCAGCCGCACAGCTTCCCGCGGGGGGACTTCCATATTCAGGTCATACCGGGTATTCATTGCACGTCCTCCTCGCGGCAAAATTTATAAATCCTGCAACAAGCCATATAAATTTTAACGTTCCGCCATAAAATTTACACGGTTTTCTTTATTATAGCGGCCCGTTCCCGTTTTGACAAGCACCCGCCGCCACTTTTTTCGGCACTGAACTTTTTGCGAAAAACCGTCAAAATTTGTTTCTTTCTTTTTCTATCAGCAAAATAGATAAGAAAATGCCCCCAAATTTGTTCACTATTTTTAAATTCTTGCGTTTGTAGGAATTTTGTAACCGACGCAAAGCAAGATTTATAAACTTGTACTCAACAAATCCCTTGTCGCCGCCGGGGCGAAACGGTATGATAAGAGTGTCAACAGGAGGTCCCGCCGGGGAGCGGGATCGCTCCACCCGTTTCTTTGAGAAGGAGGAAACACACTATGAAGAAAGTCATCTCTGTGGCGCTGGCCGCCAGCATGGCTCTGTCCCTGGCCGCCTGCGGCGGCGCGGGTGCCAGCAGCTCCGCTGCCACCGACAGCACCGCGGCAACCGGCGAAGGCGCCGCCGCGGAATCCACCACCATCAAGGTCGCTGCCATCGAAACCGCCTACGGCTCCGAAATGTGGCAGGAAGTGGCCGATGCGTTCACGGCGCAGACCGGCATCAACGTGGAACTGACCACCGACAAGAACCTGGAAGACGTCATCGGCCCCTCCATGCAGGGCGGCGATTACCCCGACGTGGTTCACCTGGCTACCGGCCGTGAGGCTGCCCTCACCGAGCAGTTCATCAAGGGCAACCTGATCTCCGACATCACCGACGTGCTGAGCATGACCGTGCCCGGCGAGGACGTGAAGGTCAGCGACAAGATCGCCGGCGGCTTTACCGAAACTTCCCTGACCAACCCCTACAACGACGGCAAGACCTACCTGGCGCCCATGTTCTACAGCCCCTGCGGCCTGTTCTACAACGCCGGCCTGCTGAAGGAAAAGGGCTGGGAAGTGCCCACCACCTGGGATGAGATGTGGGAACTGGGCGACAAGGCCCTGGAAGAAGGCATCTACCTCTTCACCTACCCCACCACCGGTTACTTTGACGCCTTCTTCTACGCCCTGATGTACTCCGCCGGCGGCCCCGAGTTCTTCGAGAAGGCCACCCACTACGAGGAAGGCATCTGGGATACCCCCGAGGCGCAGGCTTGCTTTGACATCGTTGCCAAGCTGGCCAAGTACACCAACCCCATCACCCCGGCCCAGGCCAACGATCAGGACTTCACCCAGAACCAGCAGCTGGTGCTGGACAACAAGGCCATCTTCATGCCCAACGGCACCTGGATCGTGGGCGAAATGGCGGAAGCACCCCGCGCCGAAGGCTTTGAGTGGGGCATGACCGCCCTGCCCGCCGTGACCGCTGACGGCGACCGTTACAGCTACACCTGGTTCGAGCAGTGCTGGATTCCCTCCGGTGCCGAGCATCAGGATGAAGCCAAGCAGTTCATCGCCTTCCTCTACAGCGATACTGCCTGCCAGATCTTCGCCAAGTCCGGCGCCATCCAGCCCGTCCTCGGCATTGCCGATACCCTGGAAGGCGACAACAAGCTCTTCTACTCCATCTACGACAACGGCGCCAAAGCCGCTATGGGCAACTTTGCTGCCTTCAACGCCATCCCCGGCGTAGAAGTCCGCACCGCTTTCTTTGACCCCGTCAACTCCCTGGTTTCCGGCTCCATGACCGAGGAACAGTGGATCGAGGGTGTGAAGTCCGCCAGCGATCAGATGCGCGCCAACATCATCGAGTAATTTCAGCAAAAAGCGGGGGCGCTCGGGTGCCCCCGCTTTTTCTATCGCGAAAGGAGCCGTTGTTCCTATGAACAAAAACAAGGGCCGCAGCCGGTTTCTGGTGCTTTGCCTGGCACCGGCCACCATCCTGTTCTTTATCTTCATGATCGTGCCCACGCTCAACGTTTTCCGTATGTCGCTGTTTGAGCGCGGCGCCTACACCCCCACCGAAACCTTCGTGGGACTGGCCAACTTCCAGCAGCTGTTCAAGGATACCCAGTTCATCCGCTCCATGCAGAACATGATCCTGCTGGTGGTCATCGTTACCATCATCACCTTCGGGTTCGCTTTGGTCTTTGCCGGCATCCTGACCCGGGAAAAAATCAAGGGCCAGAACTTCTTCCGGGTGGTGTTCTACATCCCCAACATCCTGTCCGTGGTCGTTATCGCCGGTATCTTCTCGGCCATCTACAAGCCCGAGAACGGTATGCTCAACAGCATCATCGGCCTGTTCACCACCATGACCGACCCCATCCTGTGGAAGGGCGAGACCCTGGTCATCCCCTCCCTGATCATTGCCATGGTCTGGCAGGCCATCGGCTACTACATGGTCATGTACATGGCGTCCATGTCCGCCGTGCCCGGAAGCCTCTATGAGAGCGCCAACCTGGACGGTGCCGGCCGCGTGACCCAGTTCTTCCAGATCACCATTCCCCTGATCTGGACCAACATCCGCACCACCCTGACCTTCTTCATCATCTCCACCATCAACATGGCGTTCCTGTTCGTCAAGGCAATGACCAGCGGCGGCCCCAACGGCGCTTCCGACGTTGCCCTGAACTACATGTACAGCCAGAAAGACGCCGGTCTGTACGGCTACAGCATGGCCATCGGCGTTGTGATCTTCCTGTTCTCCTTCGCGCTGTCGGCCGTCGTCAACAAGGTCACCGACCGCGAGCCGCTGGAATTTTAAGGAGGGGCTACCATGCAAGAAAAAACTTCCTCCCGTTCGGGAGAACGGCTGTATAAGGCGTTCATCTACCTGGTCCTGGCTCTGCTGGCCATCAGCATCCTGGTGCCGGTGGCCTGGGTATTCATGGCGTCCATCAAACAGAACTCGGAATTTTACGGCAATCCCTGGGCCCTGCCCATGGGCTTCTACTGGCAGAACTTCGTGGATGCCTGGAACGGCGCCAAGATGGGCTCCTATATGCTCAACTCGGTGATCGTTACGGCGCTGGCCCTGGTGCTGCTGCTCGTCATCGCCCTGCCGGCGGCCTACTGCCTGGCCCGCTTCAAGTTCGTGGGCCAGAAGCTGCTGCACACCCTGTTCATGGCCGGCCTGTTCATCAACGTGAACTACATCGTCGTGCCCATCTTCCTGATGCTGCGCGACGGCGACAACTGGCTTAAATCCGTCACCGGCACCAGCTTCCTTCTCAACAACCTCTTTGTGCTGGCAGTGGTTTACGCCGCCACGGCGCTGCCCTTCACCATCTATCTGCTGTCGGGCTACTTCGCCACCCTGGCCCATGACTATGAGGAAGCCGCCTACATCGACGGCGCGGGCTACGGCACCACCATGGTGCGCATCATCTTCCCCATGGCAAAGCCCAGCATCATCACCATCATCCTGTTCAACTTCCTTTCCTTCTGGAACGAGTACATCATCTCGATGACGCTGATGAGCTCCACCAGCGCGCCGCGCACCCTGCCCGTCGGTCTGCTCAACCTGATGCAGGCCCAGCAGAGCGCCGCCCAGTACGGCACCATGTATGCCGGTCTGGTGCTGGTCATGCTGCCCACCCTCATCCTCTACATCTGCGTGCAGAAACAGCTGACCCAGGGCATGACCGTGGGCGGCCTGAAAGGCTAAGGTGATCCTATGGCATTCTGGAAAGAACATCCCGCCCTGCGCATCGTACTGATCGCGGTGCTGTTCGTGCTGGCGCTGGTTATGATCATCGCCGGCTGGACCATGACCGGGCAACTGGCCGGGCTGGCCATCATGATCGTGGGCGTTGCCCTGCTGCTGGCCGCACTGGCCATCTACAACAAGCCGTTCGAGGACGGCAAAAAGCCGAAGAAATAAGAAAGGGAGAATCACCATGCAGGATTCCGCATCCCGCGGCCGCGTCACTATTCCCACCGACATCGACGTTGTGCCCGAAACCCTCCAACTGCTCCAGCGCTGGGGCGCCGACGCCATCCGCGACTGTGACGGCACCGACTTTCCCCAGGAATTGAAAGACACCGGCGCGAAAGTCTACGCCACCTATTACACCACCCGCAAGGATAACGCCTGGGCCAAGGCCAACCCCGATGAAGTCCAGCAGTGCTACATCATGACGGCCTTCTACACCGCCGCCGAAGGGCCCTTGTCCATCCCCCTGATGAAGGGCATCAGCCCCGAACTGATGCAGCCCAACACCCGGGACGACATCACCCGCTGGTGGGAAGTGGTGGACCGCACCACCGGTCAGCCCATCCCCGCCGCTGCCTGGCACTACGACGAGGCCACCGGCTGCGTGGTCATTGAGGAGCCGGTCCCCTACCATGAGTATACCGTCAGCTTCCTGGCGTACCTCATCTGGGACCCCGTGCACATGTACAACGCCGTGGTCAACGACTGGAAGGACTTCGAGCACCAGATCACCTTTGACGTGCGCCAGCCCAAGACCCACAAGTATTCCATGGAGCGGCTGCGCAAGTTCATCACCGACCACCCCTATGTGAACGTCATCCGCTACACCACCTTCTTCCATCAGTTCACCCTCATGTTCGACGAACTGAAACGGGAAAAGTACGTGGACTGGTACGGCTATTCCGCCAGTGTTTCCCCCTACATCCTCAAACAGTTTGAAGAGGAAGTAGGCTATAAATTCCGCCCCGAGTTCATCATCGACCAGGGCTATTACAACAACCAGTACCGGGTGCCCAGCAAGGAGTACAAGGACTTCCAGGCCTTCCAGCGCCGGGAGGTTGCCAAGCTGGTACGGGAGATGACCGACATCACCCACGAGTACGGCAAGGAAGCCATGATGTTCCTGGGCGACCACTGGATCGGCACCGAGCCTTTCATGCCGGAGTTCCAGAACGCCGGTGTGGACGCCGTAGTGGGCAGTGTGGGCAACGGTTCCACCCTGCGCCTGATCTCTGACATCAAGGGCGTCAAGTACACTGAGGGCCGTTTCCTGCCCTACTTCTTCCCCGATACCTTCCACGAAGGCGGCGACCCGGTCCGGGAAGCCAAGGAGAACTGGGTCACCGCCCGCCGGGCCATTTTGCGCAGCCCCATCGACCGCATCGGCTACGGCGGCTACCTGAAACTGGCCTGCGAGTTCCCCGAGTTCCTGGACTATGTAGAGAGCGTCTGCAACGAGTTCCGGGAATTGTACGAAAACATCAAGGGCACCACCCCCTACTGCGTCAAGACCGTGGCTGTACTCAACAGCTGGGGCAAGATGCGTGCCTGGGGCTGCCACATGGTCCACCATGCCCTGTACCAGAAGCAGAACTACAGCTATGCGGGCGTCATTGAAGCGCTCTCCGGCGCCCCCTTCGATGTAAAATTCATCAGCTTTGACGACATCAAGGCCGATCCGAAGGTGCTGGATGGCATCGACGTGCTCATCAACGTGGGCGACGGCGACACCGCCCATACTGGCGGCAAGGTCTGGGAGGACTCGGAGATCTCCGCGGCGGTCAAGGGCTTTGTCCACCGGGGCGGCGGCCTGATCGGCGTGGGCGAGCCGGGCGGCCACCAGTACCAGGGCCGGTACCTGCAGCTGGCAGCGCCCCTGGGCGTGGAGAAGGAAACCGGCTTCACCCTGAACTACGACAAGTACAACTGGGACGAGCACCGGGATCACTTTATCCTGGCCGACTGCCCCGACCACGACGTGGACTTTGGCGAAGGCAAAAAGAGCATCTACGCCCTGGAAGGCACCGAGATCCTGATCCAGCGGGACAAGGAAGTGCAGATGGCCGCCCACGAGTACGGCCAGGGCCGCGGCGTGTACATCAGCGGCCTGCCCTACAGCTTTATCAACAACCGTGTGCTCTACCGCGCCATCCTGTGGGCCGCTCACGCCGAGGGCGAGCTGCACACCTGGTTCAGCGACAACTACAACGTGGAAGTGCACGCCTATGTAAAGAACGGCAAGTACTGCGTGGTCAACAACACCTACGAGCCGCAGGATACCACGGTCTACCGCGGCGACGGGTCCAGCTTCGACCTGCACCTGGACGCCAACGAAATTCGCTGGTACGAGATTTAAGGGGGATTTTGTATGGAAAATCGTTTTGACCATCCCGATGTATTGGCTGCCTGGAACTGGGGCGGCGAAGTAGCCGGGGCCCTGCCCTACGGCGAAGGCCACATCAACGCCACCCACTGCATCTATGTGCAGCTGCCCGACGGGGAAAGCCGCCGCTACATCCTGCAGAAGATCAACACCGCCACCTTCACCGACCCCGACGGCCTGATGGAGAACATCTGCGGCGTGACCGAATACCTGCGCAAGCAGGCAGCCGAGCGCGGGGATGATCCTTCCCGTGTAACGCTGCAGGTCATTCTCACGGTGGACGGCAAGCCCTACTACCGGGACGCCGAGGGCGGCTGCTGGCGCGTGTACGCCTTTGTGGAGGACACCGTCTGCCTGCAGCAGGTCAAGACGCCGGAGGACTTCTACCAGAGTGCGGTAGCCTTCGGCAACTTCCAGAAGCAGCTGGCCGGGTATCCCGCTGCCACCCTGCACGAAACCATCCCCCACTTCCACGATACGCCCCGCCGTTTTGAGAACTTCGAAAAGGCACTGGCCGCCGACGTGATGGGCCGCGCCAAGGATGTGGCCGCCGAGATCGAGTTCGTGCGCGCCCGCAAGGCCGACTGCGCCCACATGACCGATTTGCTGGCCGCCGGCAAGCTGCCGCTGCGGGTCACCCACAACGACACCAAGCTCAACAACATCCTGTTTGACAAGGAAACCGGCGAGGGCCTGTGCGTCATCGACCTGGACACCGTCATGCCGGGCCTGGCCGCCAACGACTTCGGCGACTCCATCCGCTTTGGCGCCAACCACAGCGCCGAGGATGAACCCGACCTTTCCAAGGTCAACTTTGCCATCGACCTGTTCGAGATCTACACCAAAGGCTACCTGCAGGCTGCCGGCGACGCTTTCACGCCGCTGGAAAAGGAAACCCTGCCCTGGGGTGCCAAACTCATGACGCTGGAATGTGGCATCCGCTTCCTCACCGACTATCTGGAAGGCGACCACTACTTCCACACCACCCGCCCGGGCCAGAACCTGGACCGTGCCCGCACCCAGTTCAAGCTGGTGCAGGACATGGAAGGCTGCTGGGCTGAGATGGAAGCCATCGTCAAAAAATACTGCTAACCCCTTTCTATTCTTTCCCTACTGAAATCCCGCGGCGGGTGCCCCGTAAAAGGGTGCCCGCCGCGGGATTTTTGCTGTTTTTTTTCAGCGGTTGAGCAGCCACACCGCCCCATTGAGGTAGCCTGCAAAGGTCACCCACAGAAGGTACGGGATCTGCAGCCAGGCCGCCGGCCGGCTGACCGCCGCAAAGGCCGCGATCATGGCCAGGATCGCCAGCCACAGGATCACCAGGCAGAGCAGCGCCGCGAAATAATACCCGCCGCCGAAAAACAGCAGGCTCCAGCAGAAATTCAGCGCCAGCTGCAGCCCCCACAGGATCACCGCCTGGGGTACGTTTTCGCCGCCCTTGGCCACCACCAGCGCCAGACCGATGCCCATAAGGATATACAGCACCGACCATACGACGGGAAAGACCGCCCCCGGCGGCGTCAGCGGTGATTTTTCCAGCAGCGGATAGACGGTTTCCAGCCCCGGGCGGGACAAAAAGCCCGCCAGTGCCCCCACGGCCAGGGCCAGAATCGGAAATACCAGAAAACCCCATTTTTTCATAGCATACGCCTCCCTGCCACCACAGTATGCAGCATGGGCGGGCTTTGGTGCCGCTATGCAACAAAAAGTCCCGGCCCCCATGGGGGCCGGGACTTTCAGCTTTTACAGGGTAGGGACTGTAAATCAGTCGTTGTGCTTGCGCTTACGCAGCACAAAGAGCGCCGCAAAGGCAGCCGCAGCAACCACAGTCACGCCGCCCAGCAGGCCGACGGGCATTGCATCGCTGGTCTGCGGGATGGCAGAAGAAGAAGTTGCAGAGGCAGACTGGGCAGCCGCAGCAGAGGTCTTGGGCTCATACACGCCCTTGACATTGCCGTAACCGGACAGCTGCTTTACCGACTCCACATAGCCGCAGTGGTTGCACTTGTAGCCATCGGCACCGGCGGTCCAGTCATGGTAACCGCAAGCCGGGCAGGTGTAGTACACGATACCGCTGCCGGACTGGGTGGGGGTACTACCGGTGTTGCCGCCGGCAGTGTTGTCGTTGTTGGAGGTGTCGGAATCCCCGGCAGCCTCCGCTTTTACCGTGAACTTGGTAACAGCGGAACCGGTATCGGAAACAATGGCAATCTTGTAATCACCCGCAGCCAGGCTGTTCAGATAGTCCGCTTTGATGGTCACAATGGTGCTGCCGGATTTTGCGGTGTAGTCCTGATTCTGCACCAGTTCCACATCGTTTACCGTTACGCCCAGGAAATCGCTGAAATCAGCATTGGAGCGGATAACAAGGTCTTTCCCGCTTTCTTTGATCCAGGTCTGGTTAGCGCCCTCAATGATTGCGATTTTTTCCACGTGCAGCGTGCCATTCACATACTGAATGGTGGTATAATACTTTTCGTCAGCGGCCGCCCCGGAAGGAATGATGGAATAGGTTGCCACCGCATCCACATTGGCGCCGTCGGCGTAGTTCAGGGTGGGCGCCGTCGTCAGGCTGTGGCCTGCCGCCAAGCCGGTCACGGTGTAATCCTTGCCTTCAGTGGGATTGCTCAGAGAAGGCAAGCCGTCCTCATCCCCCGCGATTACGGTCTTGTCCGCAGCGGTGACGGTAACGGTAGCCTTGTTGATGGTCATGATCCAGGACTTGTATGTGTAGTGGTTGCTGCTCTTGCCGGTAAGGATCATCAGATACGAACCCGGCTCTGTGGGGGCGATCGCAGCCACCGCTTCATCGGTAAATTTACTTGCGGCGCCGGTCAGGTGCTGCTCGGCAAATGCCGTGCCCTGCCAGCCATGGAAATGCAGGGTGAATTCAGAGATATTGTCGGCAGCAATATCCGTCAGTCCGGTCACCGCAGCCTTTCCGGTTCCATCGTAGGTAAAGGAAGTTGTAGCGGTTCCAAGTCCCGTAATGTCCGATTCGGTCAGGCTTTCATCGGTGACAACAACGCTCAACTGGAGTTCGGTGCCGGGTGTAACATTGCTGGCTGTGACAAAACGATAGTTTTCATTCAGCAGCTTCACCGTCACGGGAAGTCCCGTTTCCGGATTGGCTTCCGAAGTCACATTCAAGGGCAGATATTCGTAGTCGTTACTTCCGGCGCCGGCATCGTAGTTGAACACGATGTCCTTGCCCTCCACCAGAGTGACGGCGCTGCTACCCTCCACGGGAGAAACGCTGCCGTCAGAAATTTTTGCGGGATAGAAGGTTGCAAATTGAGAGAAGGCCGGGGCCTGGCCGCCGTCATACTGGTAAGTAATGGTGCCGCCGGGGTTTTCACCATTGCCGGTACCGAAAGTAATATTCATGGGGGTGACTGTTACCGAGATTTTGGCAACCGTAGTCTGTCCGTTGGCTGCGGCCCCCACACTGATGGTGGTTTTGCCTACGCCAACGGCCGTGATGGTGCCGTTATCTACCGTCACCACGGAGGGGTCTTCCGACTTCCAGTTGGAGAAAGTCACGCCCGCCGGGGCCGTAAAGGTTTTGGTCTGCCGGTATTCCAGAGAAACATCCGCAACACCCAGATCAATCCACTTGGCATAGTAGGTTTTGCCTGCTTCAGCGGTAGCTACAGCCTCGCCGGTGAACTCCGCGTTTTCATACCATCCCGCAAAAATTGCTCCGTCCTTGGTGGGGGTGGCAAGGGTACCGGCGGTGAATTGGGTGTCCGCAGAGAAAGTTCCACCATTAGTAAAAGCAGTTATTTGATTTAAAGGGATATTTTCTGGAATTGTATTTCCAATCAGATAGAATTGAACATTTTGAGCAGAATTCTGAAATGTTTTTGAAGTAAAGGTTGCACTTGAAGGAGCAACAACCGCTTTCAACGATTCAAAGTTCTCAAATACATATGCTCCCACTGAGATGTTGTCGCACGTTAGGATAACGCATTCGATATTTTTGCAATTACTGAAAGCTCCTGTACCAGAGTAATTTCCATTTCCTTCTAGAGATTTGACGGATTCCGGAATTATAATGGTACCTGATAAAGCTGTAAGATTTGCAAATGCCGCGGGAGCAATTGTCTCAATATTTTTTCCAAGATTTAAGCTAGTAACTTTTTCACAACTATTAAAAGCATGCTTTTCAATTGTTGTTACGCTATCCCCTATTTCGATTCCTGTTAAATTCTTGCACCCATAAAAAGCACTTTGTTCAATTTTTTCAACCGAATCGGGAATAACTAACATTCCGGTAATGTTCACACAATCTTTAAATGCAGATGCTGAAATATCAGTCAACTGATTTCCCAAAGAAAGTGTCTTGATAGCGGTATTTCCGGAAAATGCCGACGCTGCAATTGTTGAAACAGCATATTTCTTTGATTCATATTCAATAAAGTCCGGAATTATAAGCTGACCATCGGTTAAGTCTTCGCTTGCTCCTGTAACTATCGCTGTCAAATCATCCTTAATAAGGAAATACTTCACACCTGCACTTGTATATGGCAGAACTTCTTCTCCATTCAAGAAAAACGAAATATTACTCTGTGTATATTCAGTATCGTCTAAACTTCCTGAACCCAGTAAAACATTCAACTGATTTTGCGCTTTGCCTTGAATTGTAACATCCTTTAAAGAACAATTTTTAATCGAGACCGAGTTTGCATTGACTGCTCCAATCACCCCAGCCACAGATCCTTCTTCAGCGATTGCTGTAACAGTAACATTAGAGATTTGAATTCCCTCTAAAGTTCCCCCATAAGCTGAAATACCAAGGGCTCCACCAACATTGTGCGCGGAAACACTCGAATCACTTACGCTACAGCTACTATATGTAGGATCTGTTGTCTTTCCAGCGATACCACCACATGCGCTACTGCTTTGAATACTATCGTTGAAAAGAGAAACGCTTGCAACTGAACAATCTGAAATATAATAACTGTAGGAGCTATTATTTCCTATCAGACCTCCCAGAAAATCACAGTTTCCATTTAGTGATAAATCTTTTACACTGCTACCTTCAATTGATATTTTATTTCCTGCTTCGTCTTGCCCAGAATACAGATATCCAACCAATCCTCCAATGTTTTTCGCTTGAACTTGATCCACTACCATGTCAACAACATGGCAGTTTTGAATTTTTGATGGGATAAACATAAGGCTCCCACACAAACCGCCGATATTTTGTTCTTCATTTGCCGATGCCGAAGCAAAACGAACTTTATTGAGTGTCAAATCTTGTACTGTCGCTCTATTCAAATAGCCAAAAAAACCGACACTCATCCCCTCCAACGAAATAGTTATATTACTAATTGTATAACCATTTCCATTAAAGACACCTTCAAAAGTATTATCCTCGGTATTTCCGATAGGCATCCACATTTTATTTTCTAAGTCGATAGCTTGACGCAAATTGAGTGTTTTACCTTCAAAGCTATTTCCGTTGTTCACCAATTGTGCCAGACCAGCCAAATCCTCAGCAGAAAAAAGGTTGTATGTGCTATCTGACTCATGTCCTGTATACCAATCAGTAGACGGCTGAATATCATCAGTTTTATTCAACCTGTCCGTTTCCATAATATCGTCACTCTTGTTTTTTGCAACAAGTGCATTCGTCAGGGATTCCGTCTCCGGTTCCTCATACTTCGGGCAGCCCTCCTCGTGGGTCTTGGCCTGGCAGTCCTCCGTCTTGGTGCAGCTTACCACCGGATCGGTGTCTTCTTTCTCTGCCGGCGCCACATATTTGGGGCAGCCTTCCTCGTGAGTTTCGGCGGCGCAGTCTTCGCCCTTGGTGCAGCTTACCACCGGATCGGTGTCTTCTTCCTCTGCCGGTGCCACATATTTGGGGCAGCCTTCCTCATGGGTTTCGGCGGCGCAGTCTTCGCTCTTGGTGCAAGCGTTCTCCGCTTCAGGCTGGATGCCTGTTTCGCCTTGCTCAGGGGCTTTTTCCTCCCCACTCTCCTCCAACGACGTCACTGCCGCCAGCGGTTCCGATGTTGCTTCGTCCGCAGCCAGAACCTGTGCCGGCAACATAGTTGCCAACAAAGCTACAGAACAGGCCAGCGCAGCAATACGGCGTATGCCGTTTTTGCCTTTTCGCATTTCCAGAATTCCTCCTTTTGCTTGGGTGTTTACGGTCTATCGGTTCGCCCCGGATGGGCGCTCCTGCAAAAAAACAACGGCGGGCGTTCAGTTTTCGCCCGACCAACCGGCGGACTCCTGCTCCGCCTGCAACAGCAGCTCATACATCTGACGAAGCTGCTGTTCCATGTTTGCATACAGTGTATCTTTTGTTGTACGGCAGAGATTGCGCAGGCAGCGCGGGCTTCCCTTTTCCTCGGGGATGCCCGCTTCCCGGCAAAGTTCCTGCAGTTTACGGCAAAGGTTGGAGCGGTTAACGGGATGCCCGCCCCGGGTCACAAAGACCGGGCCATCCTTGATGTGATTTGTTTGAATGTAGTCCAGCAGTTCGCACCGCAGGGTCTGGGGCAGATACAGCGCAAAGCGACTGCTGCGGCAATTCAGCATAACCTGGCCGGCTTCTACGACCTGTGGGGTGATCTGCTCAAGGCACTGCAGCGGCACCCCGGTCACTGCAAACAGCTTGACCAGAAGATACAGCTGATGCCG
>DXBP01000034.1 GCA_019116445.1 Candidatus Gemmiger excrementigallinarum | reverse complement strand
CCACCTTCCGTGCCGAGAAGAGCTACGACACCCGCCATGCCGCGGAGTTCTGGATGATCGAGCCCGAGATGGCTTTTGCGGACCTGAACACCTACATGGATACCGCCGAGGCTATGACCAAATACATCATCCGCTTCCTGCTGGACAACTGCCCCGATGAACTGGCTTTCTTCAACCAGTTCTTTGATAAGGGCCTGATCGAGCGCCTGGAGCTGGTGGCTAACTCGGACTTTGCCCGGGTCAGCTACACCGATGCCATCGAGCTGCTCAAGCAGAACGACGCCAACTTCCAGTATAAGGTGTCCTGGGGCATGGACCTGCAGACCGAGCACGAGCGCTATCTCACCGAGCAGATCTTCAAAAAGCCGGTGTTCGTCACCGATTACCCGAAGGAGATCAAGGCTTTCTATATGCGCCAGAACGAGGACGGCAAAACTGTCGCCGCGGCCGATATGCTGGTGCCCGGCATCGGCGAGCTGATTGGCGGCTCCCAGCGTGAGGAGCGTCTGGACGTGCTGCTGGCCCGTCTGGACGAGCTGGGTCTGCGCCGGGAGGACTACGACTGGTACCTCGACCTGCGCCGTTTCGGCAGCGTGAAGCACGCGGGCTACGGCCTGGGCTTCGAGCGCCTGCTGATGTATGTAACCGGCATCCCCAACATCCGGGACGTGATTCCGTTCCCGCGCACCTGCGGAGGTTTCTGATGCTGCGGCCCATTGCGCCGCCGCTGCTGCAATGGTTTCAGGCAAACAAAAGGCTCCTGCCTTTCCGGCAGGAGCCTTCTGCCTATCATATCTGGGTCAGCGAGATCATGCTCCAGCAGACCCGTGTGGCCGCGGCGATTCCTTACTACAATCGTTTTATTGCAGCCCTGCCCGACCCGGCGGCCCTGGCGGCCTGTGAGCCGGACGCCCTGCGCAAACTGTGGCAGGGGCTGGGCTACTACAACCGTGTCAACAATATGCAAAAGGCCGCCCGCATCGTCTGCGAACAGTACGGCGGCGACCTGCCGGCGGATTATGACGCTTTGCGTTCGTTGCCGGGCATCGGTGATTATACCGCCGGTGCCATTGCCAGCATTGCCTTCGGCATCCCGGCCCCTGCGGTGGACGGCAACGTGCTGCGGGTGTTCGCCCGCATCTATAATGACGATGCCGATGTGATGCAGCCTGCCACCAAGCGGCTGTTCACGGAACGGGTGCTGGACCAGATGCCCAAGGAAACTCCCGGTCCCTACAACGAGGCTCTGATGGAACTGGGTGCGCTTATCTGCGTTCCGGGCACGCCCCATTGTGAGGCGTGCCCGCTGGCGGACCGCTGCCAGGGGTATGCGGCAGGGCGGCAGGGGGAACTGCCCGTCAAACCGGCCCCCAAGGCCAAAACGCCGGTGGCTGTCACGGTGGCGTTGGTGGAAAGCCCGGCGGGCCTTCTTCTGCAGCGTCGCCCGTCCAAGGGTCTGTTGGCGGGACTCTGGCAGCCCGCCGCCTGGGAAGGCTCCCTGACGCAGCCGGAACTGGCGGAGAAACTGGCCAAAATCGGCGTACAGGTCGCCTGGGGCGAGGCGCTGCCTGCGGCCCGTCACGTCTTTACCCACAAGATATGGAATCTGGGCGGCTGGCACGCAACGGCGCCGGTCTGTGACCTGCCGGAAGGCTGGGTCTGGGCGGCACCGGAAGAACTCAAACAGGTGTATGCGGTGCCCAACGCTTATGCAACGTACCTGAAAAAATAGGAACGGAATCTGCCAAATTTTTACATGTGCAGTGTTGTATTCCGGCGTGGGGTCGGGTATAATAAAAAGGACCCGGTGCGGGGAAAACCACCCTCGCACAGCGGGACGTTCACAACCGCAAGGCCGCGGAAAAACGGCCCCGATCCCGGAAAGGAGAATGCCCCATGATGAAAAAGTCTACGTTTGGCGCCGTGCTGGCGTTTCTGTTTGCCGCGGCCGGTGCGCTGACCGCAGCGGCCATCTACCTCTATCGCCGTGAGAAGGAACTGGACGAATACGAGCGTCTGCTCTTCAACGATGAATATGAGGATGAGGCGGACGACGACTTCGACGAGGAACCTGTCTATGAAAAGATTCAGGATGAACCCGTCGATGCCGATATGGACGATGCCGCTGAGGCCAACGAGGATCAGTTCTGAATCCGCGTATCAAAAATCAATAAGCCGCCGGGCGCAAACCTGACCGCGCCCGGCTTTTTAGTCACCGCAAAGCGATGGCTCGCTTTGCGGTACCGCCGCAAGCTGCCCGGAACACGGCACTCTTTCCCTGGCCCGCGGGGTGGCTTGGTAAGGAGATGTTATGCGCAAACTGCTGCTTTGGCTTGCCATGGTCATTGGCATGGTCGCGCTGATTCTGGGCGGCACAGCGGCTTTTTTGTACAGCCGCACCGGGGAGGATTCTCTCCCGCAGGAAGCTGTGACGTTCGGTGAAACGGCGCTGGAACCCAACGGTTGGGACTGGGTCGTCCCGGTGTTGGGGGACTCTGTCAACAAGACCTATCAGAGCCTGACCAACCTGACTGTACAAAAACTGGGCACCTTTACCGATACAGTGCCCCAGCTCGTGCTGCCTTCGTGGGTCACGCGGGCGGAGGTCACCATCACCGCGCCGGACGGCAGCACCTGGTCGGCGGGGGTGGAGGACTGCAATACCTATACCTACACACAAAACGGTGAGTATGATATTACGGTAACAGCCTACCATCAGGAAAACGAGCCGCCGGCCGATCCGCAGGGGTGGTATGCCTATCATGCGGCGTACACCATGCAGCTGACGCCCACCGTTACGCTGAGCAGCGACCGCGCAGCCCAGGGCAGCGTGGTTGCCATCATGCTCTCTGGTATTCTGGACGGGGAACCGTCCCTGGAAACCGACCTTGGTTCGGTGTGGTTCCGCAAAACGGCCAGCGGATATATGGGGTATATCCCCGTCACCTATAATGCCGAGAGCGGCGACCATGTGATGACGCTGACCTGTGGCAGCCTGACCCAGGAAGTCACGCTGTCAGTCAGCAAGACCGAGTACGGCAATGCATCGGTCCCGGCGGAGAAAGAATCCGGCGGCGCCGAGGAATTCCGCAATGCGATCTGGCCGCTGTATACCACCGGTGAAAGCGAAAAGCTGTGGTCCGGTGCTTTCCAGCGTCCCAGCACAGGCTCTGTTACGCTCTCTTACGGTGTGGTACAGATGGTGGACGGACAGCGCAGTGGGCAGGCCACTGGCCTGACTTACGCCGCCGAACCGGGCGAAACCATCACGGCACCCCAGGCGGGCAAGGTGGTCTTTGCCGGTACGCTGACCCTGACCGGCGGCACCGTGGTCATCGACCATGGCTGCGGCGTCAAGAGTTATCTGTATGGATTGCAGACGGTTACGGCCCAACAGGGGCAGACGGTCAGCACCGGTGATGCTGTGGGCACCGCCGGGGAGGAGCATGATCTGATTTATGAATTGCGGATCGGCAACAAATCGGTCGATCCCGACAAAGCGATTTTGGGAAGCAGCGGTCTGCAGTACCGGGAATCGGAATAAGCGGCTGCGCTTTTGACTATAGATACACTGCGGGACAACGCGGTTGTCCCTGTGTTTGCGCCATGAGGGGAACAGGAGAGTGGCATACACCATGCAAGAAGAGAAGAACAGCACCACGCCTGGGAAAACTACGGAGGGAAAGCATCGCCGCCGCAGAAAGAAGTCTGCTGCGGTGAAGCCGCAACCCGCCGTACAGGAAACAGCCGTGGCAGCGCCGGCAGAGGAAACGGCGCCGAAAGAAACGGATGCCCAGGCTGCGGCCAAGGCGGTTCCGGACAAACAGGAGGAGCCTTCTTCGGCCGTGGCGGCTGAGGAGAAAAAGGCGGATTCGGAAGGGGCGCCTGTGGAGGAAAAGTCCTCCGAAATGGCCCTGGCAGGACCGGAAACGTCGGAACCGATGACCCCGGAAGAAGAACAAACGGAAACCCCGGAACCGTCCGAACCTGCAGAATCTGCGGAGCCGGCTGCGGAGGAAACCCCTACCGAGAAGGAGCCCCCGGCGGAACCGGAAGAAGCGCCTTCTGAGCCCGAAGCGCCCGAAGCAAATGCGGAATCCGCCGCGGCGGAACCTGACCCTGCCGAAGAAACAGAAAAGGCAGACCAGGAACCGGAAGAAAACCGGGACGTTTCGGAAGAAGCGGCCGTTCCGGGTGAAAGCGCTGTGCCGGCGGAACCGGAACAGCCGGCTGCGGAAGAACCAGCCTCTCCGGATGCGGAAAAAGAGCCGGAACCCGGGGAGGAGCAGGCGGTACAGCCCGGGGAACCCGAAGCAGAAACGAAGGCGGAAGAGGAACCGGAAGAATCTTCCGGGGATGAAGCTGCGGAAACACCGTGGGAGGATGAGCAGCGCCTTTCCGATCTGACCCGGACGGTACAGCTTTCGGTGGAACAGATCATGTCCCAGGTCAGCGAGGAAACCGCGGGGGCAACGGAAGAACCGGCAGAAGAATCTTCCGATGAAGAGGAAGCCGAGGACGAACCCGCGACGCTGCAGGAAAACCTGCGCAGTGGCTTGTCCGGCATGGCAAAGTGGCTGCTCCTGGTGGCCTTTATTGTGCTGGTCATTGCAGGATTCGGCGTGGCGTGGCTGTACCGCAGTGCCACACCGGATATGCTGCCTCAGATCACGGCAACCTTTGCCGGGCAGACGCTGGAACCCACCGCCTATAAATGGAAGGTTCCGGTCATCGGCAATGTCTTCAAACGCACCTATGCCGACACGCTCAGCAGCACACCGGTGGAACTGAGCGAAACGGTGGACCAGGCTTCCCCCGATTTTGTGATTTCCCCGTCGGATTACCGCACGGAAGTGACGGTGACCGACGCCGGGGACAACGTGGTTTTTGAGGGCGATACCGATACTTTCTCGACCTTCCAGTTCACGGCCAACGGAACCTACACGGCCAAGCTGGTGGTTCACAGTGATGCCAGCTCGGTGCCGGGGGATACCTCGGTCACCGGCAGCGAAACCTGGTACTTCACCTTTACGGTGGGGGTACGGCCTTCGATCCGGCTGTCCGGCACAACGGTGGACCAGGGCAGCGTGGTAGCGGTGCGCGTGGGCGATACCCTGGACGGCCAGGCACCCACCATCCAGACGGAACTCCAGAATCCGGGCTTCTTCAAGGCAAGCTCCGGGTGGGTTTGCTATATTCCCATTGCCTGGAACCAGGCTGCCGGCACCCAGACTCTGACGGTCACTGCAGGCGGCTATACCGAAACACTGGAATTCAAGATCCGCGCCACAGAGTGGGAGTACAAGGATTACTCCAGCAATTCCCAGCGGATGTCGCCGTATATCGGGCAGAACGACATCCCGGCTGAAATGCAGAAACTTCTGGCGGAAAGTGAATCGGAAGTGGCCTGGTCCGACGGCGGTTTTGTGCAGCCGTTCCTCAATACGCTGGACGTCAAGCTGGCCTTTGGAACCACCGAGTATGTGGGCCGCAGCTACAGCCAGCGCAGCACCAATAATGGCGCCGGTGGCCGCACGGCCACCAACCTGGTGCTTGATACCAAATCCGGCGAATTGCTGATCGCTCCCGCCAGCGGCACGGTTGTGCTGGCCAAGGACCTGGGCGGCGATTTCGGTTATACCCTGGTCATTGACCATGGTGCCGGCGTTAAGAGCATTTTCTACAATCTGGCAAAGGTCGATGTCAAGGCCGGCGATGCCGTCAAGCAGGGCCAGACCCTGGCAACCTGCGGCAAAACCACCGTGGCGGAAATGCGCATCGGCGCGGTGCCGGTGGACCCGCTGCAGATCTGGCGCGGCCAGTGCGATGCTCTGAAAAATTACTGACCTTATACAAAAAGTGCCCTGTCCCCTGTGGACAGGGCACTTTTTGTATGCCTGTTTTTCATCCGAATCAGGAACGTCAGGCTGGCGGCAGCCATAGTATGGCCCAGAAGAGGAGGGAGCGCAATGTCCAAAACTTTTTGCGTGGTGGGCCGGGATGCCCGCCAGCGGGCGGCGGCACAGGCGCTGCGGATGGCGGGGTACCGGGTGGTAGGTCCCGAGACTGCGGCCCTGGCTGACTATGTGTTGCTGCCCATGTCGCAGGAACGCGTCAGTGATGAAGTGGCGCGCACGCTGCAGGCGGTGCATCCCGGTACACTGCTGCTGGCCGGGCGGCCGGGGGCCCCTGTCCAGCGTGCCGCACGGGAAGCCAACCTGCCCCTGGTGGATTATTTCCGCCGCCCGGAACTGGAATGCCTGAACGCGGTGCCAACGGCAGAAGGCTGCCTTGCCATGCTGCTGCAGCTGCGCCGGCGTACCATCTGGGAAAGCGACTTCCTGGTACTGGGCTATGGGCGCGTGGGGCGTGCGGTGGCAAGGCGGCTGGAACTGTTGGGCGGGCATGTCACGGTGGCGGCCCGCAATGGGGAACAGCGTGCCAATGCGCGCTGTGCGGGGCATCATGCTGCACCGCTGACTGCGCTGGCAGAAATTCTTCCGGCGTTTGATACCGTCATCAACACCATTCCCGCCATGGTACTGCCCCGTGCCTTGCTGCAAAGGCTGCCGCCGGAATCGCTGGTCATTGACCTGGCCAGCCGACCCGGCGGAACGGATTTCGCGGCGGCGGCGGAACTGGGCATCCGGGCTGAGCACGCCCTGGCACTGCCGGGAAAATGTGCGCCGCGCACGGCAGGTACGCTGATCGCCCAGACGGTACTGTCACTTTTGGAGGAGAGGGGGACTTTGGATGGCAAACCCTAAGGATGCATCCCGCACAGTGGCCTTTGCCCTGTGCGGCAGCTTTTGCAGTTTTTCGGCAGTGTTGCCGCAGATACAGGAATTGCGGCGGCGGGGCTGGGACGTGTTGCCGATTCTCAGCGCCAGTGCAGCCACACAGGATACCCGTTTTGGTACAGCGGAAACGCTGTATGGTACGTTGCGGGGACTGACCGGTCACGCGCCGCTCACCACCTTGCAGGGGGTGGAACCGTTGGGACCGGAACACCGGGCCCGGGCCCTGGTGATTGCACCGGCTACCGGTACCACCATGGCTTTGCTGGCGGCGGGCATCAGTTCCACAGCGGTAACACTGGCAGCAAAAAGTATGCTGCGCGGCGGCTGCCCCGTGGTGGTGGCGCCGTCCACCAACGATGGCCTTTCCGGCAGTGCTCCGGCTCTGGCGGCACTGCTGCAGCGCAAGCATTACTATTTTGTGCCTTTCGGCCAGGACGACAGCTACAAAAAGCCCAATAGCCTGAAAAGCGATTTCTCCCAGCTGCCGGACGCCCTGGAAAGCGCTTTGCGCGGCGTACAGATCCAGCCGATGCTGCTGTAGTGCAAGGCATATCCCGCATCGCTGTTCATATATAAGGTAATGAAGAAAAACGGCAAAAGCAGGCCGGCACCGCGCCCCTTTGGGGGCAGTGCCGTGTTCTTTTGCTTTTGGGCCGGATCTGGATTGGGGGGCCATCATGCAGACAATCACAATCACCGGCGGGCAGACCCTGCACGGAACCATTCGCCCGGCTGCCGCCAAAAACAGCGTGCTGCCGCTGCTGGCGGCTACCCTTCTGTGTGCGGGACCCTGCTGTCTGCGCGGAGTGCCGGAACTGGCCGATGTGGATACCAGTCTGGCGCTGTTGCAGGCGGTGGGGGCTAAGGCGGTGCGTCATGGGCCGGACCTCTGCACGCTGCCGGCCGGAGTGGCAGATCTGTGCGGAGAAATTCCACCCCATCTGGCGGGTGCCATGCGCAGTTCGGTGTTTTATCTGGCGCCGCTGCTCTGCCGTACCGGGATGGTCCGGCTGCCGCTGCCCGGGGGCTGCCGCCTGGGACCGCGGCCGGTGGACATTCATCTATCCGGTCTGGCCGCCATGGGGGCCAAGGTGAAACTGGAAGGGGATGCCGTTACGCTGCAGCGCTTCGGTCCCCTGCAAGGAGTGGATTTTACCCTGCGGCTGCCCAGTGTGGGGGCTACCATGACGTTGCTGATGGCGGCCTGCTGTGCTATGGGGACCACTGTACTGCGCGGTGCTGCCTGTGAACCGGAAGTCTGTGATCTGGTGGGATTTCTGCGCGCCTGTGGTGCACAGATCACAGGAGAGGGAACACCGGTGCTGGTGGTGCAGGGCCGCCGGGCGCTGGGCGGTGTTTCCTATACGCCGCTGCCGGACCGGATCGCGGCAGCTACCTATGCGGCAGCGCTGGCGGCAGCCGGCGGTCAGATCACCGTGGCGGGATGCCCTCCCCGGTACTACCAGGCGTTTTTACAATTTTTGCAGGAATGCGGCGTGCAGGTCAGACCGGGGGAAAAGGGAGTGGAGCTTGTCCGCGACCTGTCCCGGCGGCTGCATGGCGGGCAGCATCTGTATGCCAATGGGTGGCCCGCCTTTGCCACCGATACAGCCCCCCTGGCGGCGGCTGTACTGCTGACGGCGGATGCCCCCAGCGAGATCTACGATCATCTGTTCGCCAACCGGTTTGCCTGTGCGGCGGGTTTTGCCGCTATGGGGGCAGACTGCCGGGCCGAAGGCCGCCGCCTTTTCATTGCGGGGAGGGCTGACCTGCAGGGGGCAGAAGTACAGGCGCCGGACCTGCGCGGCGGTGCGGCGCTGCTGGTAGCGGCGCTGGCAGCCCGGGGAACCAGTGTGGTGTATGACCCGGGACATATCCGCCGCGGGTATGCGGACCTGCCGGGAGAGCTTGCCGCCCTGGGGGCGCAATGCGCTGTTTCGCGGCAAGCGGTGCCGGGACGGGAAAAATCCACGGGATAAAATTCTACGTTTATGCCAAAATAAATGGGCTGACCGCCCCCTACGGTTGGCACATTCGGTGCCCAAACGGGCATTTTTTACGAATTTTCACCACAGGTATTGAAATCGGGGCGAAAATTTGTTATTCTAATAATCGGTTATATGCAAAAAATTCACGGATCAGTGTGCCCATTTCGGTGGTGTGACCAGTAGATCCGCTGACACTTTTACATTTTAGGGGGATACACTCATGGCATTCGTTCTCGACGAAGAAATGCAAAATGTGACCAATATCAAGGTCATCGGCGTAGGTGGCGGCGGCGGCAACGCTGTGAACCGCATGGTGGAGTCCGGCCTGTCCGGGGTCGAGTTCGTTGCGATGAACACCGATCAGCAGGCCTTGCTCAATTCCAAGGCTACGCAGAAGGTCCAGCTGGGCGCCAAGCTCACCAAGGGCCGCGGCGCCGGCGCTGACCCGGAGGTCGGCCAGCGTGCTGCTGAGGAAAGCAAGGACGAGATCTCCAACGCTCTGAAAGGCGCGCAGATGGTCTTTATCACCGCTGGCATGGGCGGCGGCACCGGCACCGGTGCGGCCCCGGTTGTGGCGGAAACTGCCCATGATCTGGGCATCCTGACCGTCGGCATCGTGACCAAGCCCTTCGCCTTTGAGGGCAAGCGCAAGATGAGCCTGGCTGAGCAGGGCATTGCTTCCCTGATGATGCACGTGGACTCTTTGATCGTTATTCCCAACGAGCGCCTGAAGCTCATCAGCCAGGAGCGCATCACGCTGATGAATGCTTTCGAGGCTGCTGACAACGTGCTGCGTCAGGGCGTTGAGAGCATCTCCAGCCTGATCAACATCCCGGCCTTTATCAACCTGGACTTCGCCGACGTGCGTTCCATCATGAAGGATGCCGGTTTTGCACACATGGGCGTTGGCGTGGCCAAGGGTGCCGGCAAAGCCGAGAATGCGGCCAAGGCTGCTATTTCCAGCCCGCTGCTGGAAACCAGCATCGCCGGTGCACGCGGCGTCATCATCAACATCACTTCCAGCCCGGATATTGGCCTGGACGATGTGGAAACCGCTGCTTCCATGATCACGCAGTCCGCACATCCCGATGCCAACATCATCTGGGGTACTGCGTTTGATGAGCGCCTGAGCGATGAGATGAGCATTACCGTTGTGGCTACCGGTTTTGAGAGCACGCCGGAAGTCGATGAGCCGATCCAGGCCCATGTGGATGCCAAGCGTGCCGCGGCGAGCCAGCAGCCGGTGGAAGCTGCCCAGCCTGCCGAAACGGCCCAGCCCGCTTCGCCGGATATCAGCCCTGTTATGCCCAACCCGATCTTCACCCAGTCCTTCAACACCGGTGTGGATACCCAGGTTGGTGCCAGCGCGGCCCCGGCTGAGGAAGAGGATGACGGCGATTACTTCGACGATCTGCTCAGCATTCTGAACAAGCGCTCCTGATTTCTTCGATTTTGCCGCGAGAGGATGTAAAACGCCATGCCGTCTGAAGCCAAGAACATACAGGAACAGGGATTCCGTTCCAGTCTGTTCGGATTTGATAAGAATGATGTGCTGGCGTACATGAATGCGTTGGCAGATGAAGCCCAGCAGCATGAAATGGAATACGAGCAGAAGCTGCGCCGGGTACAGTCGGAGCTGGAAACCCTGCGCAGCGAACGCCAGGATGTGGATGCCCGTATGAAGGCACTGCAGGCCGAAGCAACTGCCGCAAACCAGCGTGCCGAAACGGCGGAGAACAAGCGCCGTGAAGGGGAAGAGCAGCTGGAAACGCTGCAGAAACAGCTGGATACATACCAGTCCGGCCAGAAGGAAAGCCAGAAAAACGCCAATATCTGGCAGCTGAAATGCCACGATCTGCAGCAGCAGGTGGAAGATCTGCAAAAGCAGCTTGCGGCTGTCCGGCAGACCGGTTCTGCCACGGCCCCCACGCCTGATGCTGTGCGGGAAGCCCGCCTGGAAGCGAAAAAAATCCTTTCGGATGCCAAGCTCTATGCTGAAAGTGCCGAAAAGGAACTCAAGCAGCAGGCAGATACCCAAAAAACGCGCATGGCAGAAAATGCCCGGGGCATCGCCGCCGGTGTCATGCTGGTGCGGGAACGTCTTGCCCGGGTGGATCAGCGTTTGAGCGCGGCTACCCTGGACCTTGACGGTCTGACCCAGGCCATTTATCAGGCGCTGGACGATACCGAGGCCGAACTCAAGGAATTGGGCACCGAGATGCGGGATTTTGCCCAGGGAACGCCGGAATGGACGGACCCGAAACCCGCCCCGGCGGCTCCGGAAACAATGCCGCCGAAACCGGCCACGCCGCAGTTCCGTGTGAAGGCGACCGCCCAGCCGCTGCGCAGTCACCGTAATCCGGCCCCGGCGCAGAGCAACCCTGCAGGCAGCCGCCGGCTGCGCAACGCACATCATCCGGTTTCCCAGCTGCTCCAAAACGAGATCGATAAAATCGACAGTCTGAGCAACAAATAATCAGTATGTACAGCCGTTCCGGCCTTTGACCGGGGCGGCTGTTTTTTTGTATGCCGAAAACCACTCGCTAGGCGAGTGGTTCAAAAGAAGGCTTGTGCCGATTATGGAGACAAAAAACTCCCTTTGCTAAAATAGAAGTGCGGTCTGCCAACTGCACAACCAAGCAAAGGGAGGTCATTCAAAATGAACGACGTAAATAGTTTATCGCATACAAGCTGGAATTGCAAATATCATATTGTGTTTGCTCCGAAATACCGAAGAAAAGTATTTTACGGGCAGAAACGGCGGGAGATAGGAGAAATCCTAAGAACGCTGTGTAACTG
>DXBP01000033.1 GCA_019116445.1 Candidatus Gemmiger excrementigallinarum | reverse complement strand
GGGACAAGGAAGTCCAGCTGGCTGCCCACGACTACGGCCAGGGCCGCGGCGTCTACATCAGCGGCCTGCCCTACAGCTTCGCCAACAGCCGCGCGCTCTACCGGGCCATCCTGTGGGCGGCCCACAGCGAGGACGAGCTGCACACCTGGTTCAGCTCCAACTACAACGTCGAAGTGCACGCCTACGTGAAAAACGGCAAGTACTGCGTGGTGAACAACACCTACGAGCCCCAGGACACCACCGTCTACCGCGGCGACGGCTCCAGCTTTGAGCTGCATCTGGACGCCAACGAGATCAAGTGGTACAGCATCGCATGAGCGGGCGCCTGCGCGAAGCGGCGTCGGTAGCCCCCAGCCCGCGGCAGCTGGCCTGGCAGCAGATGGAGTTTTATGGGTTCATCCACTTTGGGATGAACACCTTTACAGGCCGGGAGTGGGGGGACGGCACCGCCAGCCCCGCCCTGTTTGACCCGGCACATCTCGACCCGGACCAGTGGGCCGGCGCACCGAAAAGCGCCGGGATGCGGGGGCTCATCCTGACCTGCAAGCACCACGACGGCTTCTGCCTGTGGCCCAGCGCCCACACCGGCTACAGCGTCAAAAATGCCCCCTGGAAAAACGGCCGGGGAGATGTGGTGGGCGAGACGGCGGCGGCCTGCCGCCGGGCCGGACTGAAGTTCGGGGTCTACCTCTCCCCCTGGGACCGGCACGACCCCCGCTACGGCACAGGCAAGCCCTACGACGACTACTATGTGGCCCAGCTCACCGAGCTGCTCACCCAATACGGGGAGCTGTTCTGCGTCTGGCTGGTGAGACAGTTTCCTGCCTTGTCCTGGGGGAATACCTCCCCTCGGCCAGCACATCGAGGCCGGCTGCATCGAGGCGGACGGACGCCCCGTCGCCTCCTTTACCGTGGTGGGCCACAAGCGGATCTGCCGTTTTACGCCGGTGACGGCGCAGCGCCTCACCGTCCGCATCACCGCGGCCCGGGCCGAACCGGCCCTCCGGCTGGCGGCGGCCTACCGCTGACGTTGCTATTCTCCGATCCTTCTCTATATCGCACGCCCCTGCCAAAAGCAGGCAAAAGCCTCCCTGTTATCAAACGGGGGGCTTTTGTTGCGTCAAGGGAGCCGGTTCAAATAAGCTGGACCAGCAGGGCGAAGGCCGGCAGGACGACGATGGACAGCAGAGTGGACACCACCACGCTCCCGGCGGCCAGTTCCTCGTCGTAGTGGTATTGGACGGCGAACACCGAGGTGATGGCGGCACAGGGGCAGGCTTCCAGCAGGATGACGACCGCCCCCACCATCCCGCCGGTCCCGGTGGCCAGGCAGAGCAGAAGGGCTGTCGCCGGCACTACGGCCATCCGCAGAAAGAGGGCGTACCAGAGGGAGCCCCGGCGGATGACCGAGCGCAGGTCGCTGGTGGCGATGATGATGCCGGTAATGAGCATCGAGAGGGGCGTGTTCATCCCGCCCAGCAGGCTGAGGGGCGTGGAGATCAGATCCGGCACGGGCACCTGACCCAGGTACAGGATCAGCCCCAGCACCACCGCGAGCAGGGCCGGCTTTTTGAGCAGCTGCCCGAGAGAATGCTTTTCCTGGCTGCCGGGGGCCAGCAGGGCGGTGCCCGCCGTCCAGATCAGGATATTGAAAAAGGTGTTGAAAATGCTGGCGTACAAAAGCCCCTCGGCCCCGAACAGGGCTTCGATCAGAGGAAAGCCCATGTAGGCCGCGTTGGAAAACGTGATGGCAAAGCGGAGCAGAGGGCGGTTCGGGTCTTTCATCCGGCGGGTGGCCAGCAGGGCGATGCCCAGGCCCGCAAACAGAACGGCGGCGCTGGCCAGGGCGGTGCGCAGCAGATTGGACAGGATCGCAGGGTCAAAGGGGATCAGGTAGGAATCCACGATCATGGCGGGGACCACGATGTTGATCAGCAGAGAGGAAAAGTTCTGGCGGGCCTCGGCGCCCAGGACCTTGACCCGCACCGCCAGGTAGCCCACCAGGATCAGCAGGAACATGACCAGCACCTGCTGGGCTGTGATGGTGACGAGATTGCCGTGATTCATGACAGGGACCTTCTTTCTTGACAAGGCGTTTTTGCAGCTTTATTATAGTGCGGGGCGGCGGGCCCTGCAAGAGAGAAAACGGTTTTTGTATACAACAAATTGTTCGTGCAAAAAAGCCGAAAAAAATAAAATTTTCTTGTTGACAAGCGCGCCTTTTTGCGCTATAATAACCGAGTCGGGAGCACGCTGCCGATAAAATGCAAAATATGGCCCGTTGGTCAAGCGGTTAAGACAGAGGCCTCTCACGCCTTTAACATCGGTTCGATTCCGGTACGGGTCACCACATATAAAACGGCTGTGCGCCGTTTTATATAGATGCCTCTTTAGCTCAGTCGGTTAGAGCACCTGACTGTTAATCAGGGTGTCGCCTGTTCGAGTCAGGCAAGAGGCGCCACAAAGCGATGGATTTTGGTCCATCGCTTTTTTAGCGTGGCGAGAAACGCCACGCTTTAGGGGGAACCCATTTCTGCCTGCTGCGCAGGACAGAAATTCCTTCCCCCTAATGGTTGCGGTTCCCTGCATTTTCTGCGCGCCAGGAATGGCGCTTGAAAATGGCAGACCGCTGCCCCTGCTCTGCTTCGGCTGTTTCGTCCGCTGGACGCGCCTCAGCTTCGCAGTCCCTGGGGACAAAATTTAGCGCCGAACCGCGCACTCGGCCTTGCGGCCTCGCACACTCCCGGCGCTAAATTTCCCTGTATGTGTCCCGTCCATCCGCACATGTCGGCTGGACGGGACTTTTTCGATGGAGTTTAATCCATCGCTTTTTATTTGCCCGGTGCTGATACAAATGTGCGGGCACTGTCTCATTTTGCCCCGAAACCTTGCGCGGCGCAGATTTTTGTGATACAGTTGTGTCATCAAGGCTGTACAAAACTGCAAGGAAAGGAACGACGATGAAAACTTTTTTGAAATGGGTGGGCATTTCCCTGGCCCTGCTGGTGGCGGGCAAAGTGGCCTGGAATGCGGTGGTCAACAGTGCCCAGAACGCTTTGTTTGCCCCGGAGGATTACACCCAGACCGTTGAGACGGGCGGGCCCATCGAGGCAAAATACATGGCGATGGGCGGCTATGAGGTGGAAAAGCTGGAGGTCCCCGCCCCGGAAGAGGACTGGGGGACGTTCGTGGCCTACTACCCTGCAGGCCTTGCCGAGAGCGGCGGACAGTATCCGGTGGTGGTGATGGTCAACGGCACCGGGGTCGGCGCATCCAAGTATCCCGCGGTGTTCGAGCACCTGGCCTCCTGGGGCTTTATCGTGGTGGGCAATGACGACCCCAGCACCTGCACCGGCGACTCGGCGGACGCTACTCTGGCGTGGCTTTTGAATGAGAACGCCGACCCGAACAGCCGCTTTTACCAGAAAGTGGACCA
>DXBP01000032.1 GCA_019116445.1 Candidatus Gemmiger excrementigallinarum | reverse complement strand
TTTTAAAAGATGGCCGAAGGTATCGTCCCCCACCTTGCCGATGAGGGCCGTGGTGCAGCCGTACTTTTGCAGCGCCGCCAAAAAATTGCCCGGCGCGCCGCCCGGCTGGGCTTTCAGGGTCGGGTAACCGGACTCGTCGGTGGAAACGGGGGCAAAGTCGATGAGCAGTTCGCCCAGTGCAACAACATCTTTCATAGCCAATCTCCTTATCTTTCCTCGTGAGGGGCCTGTTCGGGGAAGGCCCGGGCAATGCTCTCCTCAATGGCGAACGCCTTGTCCAGCCGGTCATACAGCCAGAACAGGGCCACGAACAGGTCAAACCAGCTGCCCACAAAGGGCATCAGCAGCAGGGTCCAGGGGGCAAACAGCACCATAAACAGCCACCAGACCAGCTGGAGCAGGGCGGCGCCCACCGTGACCCAGAAATACTGCACGGCAAACAGCAGCGCGTTGCGCAGCCGCACCGCCGCCCGCTGGTCAAAGAGCACCAGCTGGGGCCAGTACAGGGTGGACAGCACCAGAAACACCAGCCAGCTGAACAGGTAGACCACCACCGTCACGACGGTGGGGCGCAAAGTGCTCCAGAAAAAGAGCATCATCCCCGCAAAGGCCGCCGCCCCCAGGAACAGCCCCGTGAGGGCGCCGGGCACCAGGGCGGCCCGCCAGTTCTGGGCCAGACTGCGCTTGTAGTTCTGCGCCCAGGTGCCGGGGGCATCCCGCAGGGCGCGCAGAACCGTATCATACAAACAGGCCAGGAACGGCCCCGCGATGGCGCCGCCCAGAAGCCCCGCGGGCAGCAGCACCAGCACGCTGCTGCTGAGGATGGCGTACCCCACCCCCGCAGCCAGGGGCAGACAGCCCAGCATCGTCACCAGGCCGGTGAGGAAAAACCGCTTCCAGTTGCGGCCCAGCACATCCTGATACCGGTCGATGCCCACCAGCCGCCCGCGCTCGTCGCGGCGGGGTTCCCCCATCTGATAGGGACGAAAGAGATTCATGGTCAGGTCCTCTCCTTTTCTTTACACAGCGGGTTGGGAATCCCGGGTGGTGCCGCCGGGCTGGTACCGCACCGGCAGGCAGACCAGGGGCGGCAGGCCGGTGAAATCGTTGGAAAGCACCATGCTCACCGCCGTTTCGGCCAGGTCGGGCACCGGCTGCACGATGGTGGAACAGATGTAGTCCTGGTCGCCGAACATCCGCACCCCGTCAAAACCGATGACCTGCACATCCTCCGGCACCCGCAGCCCCAGGGCCCGCACCATCTTGATGGCCTGCCAGGCCATCAGGTCGGTGCCGCAGAACAGCCCGTCCAGGGGGGTATCGGTTTCCAGCAGGTTATGGCGCAAAAACACCTCAAAGGCTGAGAGCGGCGCGCCGTCGGTAAGGTTGCACATCTCAAAGTCCAGCCCGGCTTCCATACAGCCGCTGACAAACCCGTCCTTGCGTTTGCTGGGTTCGTTGGTCAGGGAGGAACCGGTGCGCAGGCAGGCCACCCGCTTGCAGCCCAGTTCCGCCAGCTTTTTGGCCGCCAGCTGGCCGCCGCCGAAGTTATCCGACGCCACGCAGGGCACCGACACACTGAAAAACCGGTCGATGGTCACAAAGGGGATGCCCACGGGGATCTGCAGCTTGGGGTTGTAGGTCAGGGCGATGATGCCGTCCACCCGGTTGTGCACCACCATGCTCACGTACTCCTGCTCCCGGTCCCGGTCATACTCGGTAAAGCAGAGCATCATTTTATAGCCCCGCTTTTCCAGCGCCATGTTGACGTAGTGGGTCAGCAGCGCAAAAAACGGCGTGATGGTGTTGGGGATGATCAGCGCAATGGTGCTGGTGCGGTTGCTCTTGAGCGCCTTGGCGCTGGGGTTGACCTGGTAGTTCAGCTTTTTGACGGCGGCTTCTACTTTTAAACGGTAACTTTCGCCCACCGGCAGCCCGTTGATGACCTTGGACACCGTGCCCAGGGCCACCCCGGCCTCCCGGGCCACATCGCTCATGGTGGCTGCCTGGTTTTCTCCTTTCATGAATCGTCACCTCACAGTTGGTTGTCTTTGTTTTCATTATACATCGTTTCACGAGGATTGTAAATAGATTTCATGAAATAATTCACGGTTTTCACGGCATTTCACCGGGGCAAATTTCACAACACGCCCGGCTTCTGATTGTACAAAACGCCAAAACCGCTGTAAAACGCAGATTTTCCCCGCCAAAAGCATTGACTTTTGGGGGCAAGGGTGGTATTTTTGTTTCACAGGATACATGAAACGATTCATGAACCGATCCAACAAGAAGGAGGAATCCAACATGAAGAACTCCCGTGCCGCAGCGGACGGCACCCTTGTGGCAAAACCCGCGGCGTTTGGGGCCGCCCCCGTTTCGACCCCGGCGGAAAAGCGCAAACCGCGCAAGGCCGCCAAGAACGCCGCCCCCGGCCACCGCAAACCGCTGAAACAGCGCATTGCGGAAAACTGGCAGCTTTATCTGCTGCTGCTCATCCCGGTGATCATCACCATCGTGTACAAGTACGGCCCCATGTACGGCATCCAGATCGCCTTCCGGGACTTCAAGGCCAGCCGGGGCATCACCGGCAGCGAATGGGTGGGCCTGGAATGGTTCGAGGAGTTCTTCTCCTCCCCCAACTGCGGGCGAATGATCAAGAACACCGTGCTGCTGAGCCTGTACAGCCTGCTGTGGAGTTTCCCGGTGCCCATCATCCTGGCGCTGGCGCTGAACCAGCTGCGGTTCCACAAACTCAAGCGGGTGGTGCAGACGGTGCTGTACGCGCCGCACTTCATCTCCACCATGATCATCTGCGGTATGCTGCGCATCTTCTTAAGCCCCTCCGGCGGCCTGATCAACCTGATCTTCGGCACCAGCATCGACTTCCTCAACCAGAGCACGCTGTTCCGCACCATCTACGTGGCCAGCGGCATCTGGCAGGAGGCCGGCTGGGGCACCATCATCTACCTGGCGACGCTGTCCAGCGTGGACACCGCCCTCTACGAAGCCGCCAAGGTGGACGGTGCCTCGGTATTCCAGCGCATTCTGCACATCGACCTGCCCGCCCTGGTGCCCATGGCGGTGCTGCAGCTGATCCTGAGTGCCTCCAACCTGATGAACATCGGCTTTGAAAAGGTCTTTTTGCTGCAGACCGACCTGAACAAGGCCACCAGCGACATCATCGCCGTCTATGTGTACGAACAAGGTATCCAGCACGCCGAGTACAGTTACTCCACCGCCATCGGCCTGTTCAACACAGCGGTGAACATCATCCTGCTTATCATCGTCAGCCGCATCGCCAAAAAGGCCAGCGACGTACAGTTTGTATAAAGGAGGGGTCCGTATGTCTGCCAATTCCAAAACCCTGGGCAAGCGTCCGGGCGGCCTGTCCGACCGCGCCAGCGACGTGGTGCTGGTGGTGCTTTCCATCGCCATCCTGCTGGTGGTCGCCTACCCGCTGTACTACATCCTGGTGGCGTCGGTATCCGACCCGTACGACGTCTACGCCGGCAAAACCTTCTGGCTGCCCAGCCAGTTCACCCTCAAGGGCTACGCCGCCGTCTTCTCTGACGACAGCATCCTGATGGGCTACTGGAACAGCATCAAATACACGGTGGTGGGCACCGCTTTCTCGGTCATTATGATCTACATTACCGCCTACCCGCTTTCCAACCCCGACCTGCCGGGGCGCAAGTTCTTCAACATCTTCTTCGTCATCACCATGTACTTCGGCGGCGGGCTCATCCCCACCTATTTGATCGTCCGGGATACCGGCCTCATCAACACCATCTGGGCCATGTTTCTGCCCGGCGGCGTGGCGGTTTCCAACATGATCATCGCCCGCAACTTCTTTGAAACCAGCATCCCCAAGGAACTGAAAGAAGCCGCCGAGATCGACGGTGCCTCCAAGCTGCGCATCTTCTGGGACATCATCATCCCCCTGTCCAAACCCATCATGGCGGTCATGGTGGTGTTCAGCATGGTGGCCTACTGGAACGACTGGTTCACCGCCCTCATCTACATGACCGGCGAGGGCCGCGCCCCCCTGCCCCTGGTGCTGCGCAACATCCTCATCGCCAGCGAAACTTCCGCCAGCCAGGCCAGCATGATCTCCGGCGGCTATGCCGAACTGAACAAGCTGACCGAAATGATCAAGTTTGCCTCCATCATTGTGGCGGCCGCTCCCATGCTCATCATCTATCCCTTTGTGCAGAAATACTTTGAGCAGGGCTTTATGGCGGGAGCGGTTAAAGGCTAAAATTTTCCCCGCCGCCTGCGGCGGATACAGGGGAAAATTTTAGGCGCAGCGGTCGGCAAAGGCGAGCGCCGCCCCAAGGCGCGAAGCCTGCGCCGGGCACCGCAAGAGGAAACAGCCTTCCCTTCACCCCAAACTCCGGGAACACCACCCATATTTATAAAAAGGAGAACCATCATGAAAACTTCCACCAAACGCATGGGCGCGCTCGTCGCGCTGCTGGGTATCACCGCCAGCCTGGCCGGCTGCGGCGGCAGCGGCAACACCGTGGAACCCGGCACCGTCAACACCAACACCGAGCAGACTTCCTTCAACATCATCAGCGGCATTTCGGCCCTGTCCGGCGGCTACGATTCCAACGAAGTCCTCAACACCATGGCCCAGAACGCCGGCATCTCCATCACCTGGGATACCATGAGCGATTCCCTCTCGGAACAGGTGAACATCCGCATCGCCGGCAACGACCTGCCCGACGCCTTCAACGGTGTGGGCTTCTCCAACTACGACCTGACCAACTACGGTGAGGACGGCACCTTCATCGACCTGACCCCCTACATCACCGAAGAATACATGCCCAACCTGACCAAGATCCTGGAAGAGCATCCCGACATCCGGGCCGCCATCACCATGGACGACGGCTGCATCTACGGCCTGCCCGCCGGCGAGCAGATGGGCACCGCCGGCATCGGCAAGGATCAGGACTACAACATCTACACCATCCCCCAGTATTCCATGATCAACAAGGCGTGGCTGGATGAGCTGGGCCTGGCCGTGCCCACCACCCTGGACGAACTCCACGATGCGCTGAAAGCCTTCAAGGACAACGACATGAGCGCCACCTACTACGGCAACGATGCCGGTTCCACCATCCCCATGAGTTTCGGCATCGACCAGTGGTGCTGGGGCCAGAACATCTTCTACGCCGGGTTCGGCTTCACCAACTGGACCAACGATATCTGCGCCGACCTGCTGCTGCAGCCCGACGGCACCGTGAACTTCGTCAGCGACGACGACAACTACCGCGCCGCCCTGGAATACTTCCACAACTGGTTTGCCGAGGGCCTCATCGACCAGGAAGCCTTCAGCCAGACCGATACCCAGTACATGGCCAAGTGCTCCCAGGGTGAGGTGGGCGTCGCCACCTGGTGGTACATTGAGGAACTGATGGGCGACTATGCCGAGGACTACGTCTTCCTGCCGGTGCTGGCCGGCCCCGACGGCAGCTACAACGTCACCGTCCGGGACGGCGGCGGCATCAACTCCGGCAGCCTGAGCATCACCTCCGCCTGCGAAAGCCCCCTCAACCTGCTGAAATTCTACGACCAGTGGTATGCCCCCGAGAATGTCATGCAGCTGCAGTACGGCCCCATCGGCACCTACTTCACCCAGCAGGACGAAAACGGCCTGTGGCAGAGCATCACCGACGCCGAAGCCCAGGAGAAATTCGGCAAGAGCGCCGGCGAAGTGAAGAGCGAGTACGAAGTCTACGGCCCCAAGCTGATCCTCTCGGACTACTACGCCACCACCTTTGAGATGGAACCCCGTGCCATCGACCGTCTGACCGACCTGTACGATTACTGGATGCCCTTTGTGAAGGATACCACCTGCTACCCCATCGACTGCGTCTACACCGAGGACGAACTGGACACCATCGACAAATGGCGCGTGGACTTTGAGAACTTCGTGGCCGAGCAGGAAGCCACCTGGCTGCGGGACGGCGGCATCACCGACGAAACCTGGGCCGCCTACAAGGAAAACCTGAACAGCTACGGTATGCAGGAACTGCTGGAAGCCTACCAGGCCGCCTACGACCGCTATGTGCAGACCGCCGGTGAGACCGAAGTCGCCACCGCCGAGAGCGCTGCGTAATTGCCCCCAAAACCACATCCGAAAGAGAGGTCCTTCTCCTATGTCCCACAAACTGGAGGAAGCCCGCATCTATGAAGCGCGGGAAGGCGCCGCCATCCCCGCCCACGACCGCCCCCTGTTCCACCTGACCCCCCGCACGGGCTGGATGAACGACCCCAACGGGTTCTGCTACTACCAGGGCGCCTACCATCTGTTCTACCAGTATTACCCTTACGATACCGTGTGGGGCCCCATGCACTGGGGCCACGCCGTGACCACCGACCTGCTGCACTGGGACTACCGGCCCTGTGCCCTGGCCCCCGACACCGATGCCGATGCCAAGGGGTGTTTTTCCGGCACGGCGGTGACTGCCCCCGACGGCAAACTGCTGCTGCTCTACACCGGCGTGCAGCAGGCGGGCGACAGCCCCGAGGAGGTGCACCAGCTGCAATGTCTGGCCGTGGGGGACGGCACCGACTTCGTAAAGGAAGCCGCCAACCCGGTCATCGGGACGGACCTGCTGCCTGAGGGCGGCAGCGCGGTGGATTTCCGCGACCCCAAGATCTGGTACGAGGACGGGCGGTACCACTGTGTGGTTTCCACCCGGGACGCCCACGACCAGGGCCGCATCCTGCTGTACGAAAGCCCCGACGCCCGCCGCTGGACCTACCGCACCACCCTGGACAGCTGCCGCTGGGAATACGGCAAAATGTGGGAGTGCCCCGACTTCTTCCCCCTGGAGGACAAACAGCTGCTGCTGGTGAGCCCCCAGGAGATGGAAGCCAGCCCCGACGGGGAATTCCACCCCGGCTTCGGCACGGTGGCGCTGCTGGGCCGCTACGACAAAACCGAGGCCCGGTTCACCCGGGAAGCGGTGCAGCCCATCGACTACGGCACCGACTTCTACGCCCCCCAGACCCTGCTGACCCCCGACGGCCGCCGGGTGATGGTGGCCTGGATGGAAAACTGGGCCACCGTGAACGAAGCGCCCCGCCGCCACAAGTGGTTCGGCCGGATGACACTGCCCCGGGAACTGTTCCTGCGGGACGGCCGGCTCTGCCAGCGCCCGGTGCGGGAGCTGGAAACCCTGTGGCAGAATACCATCACCCGCCGGGAAACCCTGGACGGCGACGCCGTCTACGAGGGCGTGGCCGGGCGCCGGCTGGACCTGACCGTGACCCTGGACGCCGCCGCCAGCCCCGATTGCCGCCGGTTCACCCTCTGCTTTGCGGAGAATGACCGCTACCGCACCCGGGTGGAATGGAGCCCCCTCTACAACGAGCTGCTCTTTGACCGCAGCGGCTGCGGCACCCGCCGGGACATCCCCCACCTGCGCCGCCTGAAAGCTGCCCCCCAAAACGGCAGGCTGACCTTGCGGCTGATCCTGGACGGGGATTGCCTGGAACTCTTCGTCAACGACGGCCAGCGGGTACTCTCCGCCCTGCTGGATACCCCCGCCGAGGCAGAGGGCATCTCGCTGCACAGCGAAGGCCCCCTGACCCTGGAACTGGTACACCATACCCTGCACTGAAAACACAAAATCCGGCAGACACTTCTGTGTCTGCCGGATTATTTTGCGTGTGCCGGTTCCGGTGCCCGCCCCCGGGCAGGCAATTGCGGGCCGCCCCAAAGCGTGGTATACTGTTGGTAGAATCTGCCATTTTTCGCCACGGTGCCCCTGGACGACATCAGCCGCATTTTTGAGCGGCAGATCCGCTGCAACATGGACATTGCCTACGAGGGCATGAGCGGCCACTACGGCGTGGGCATCGGCCGGATGCTGCAGTAAGGGCAGCGGCCCGGGAAGATATTGAAGTTCCCTTTGCCCCGCAGTATAATAAAAGTATTCTCAATCGAAGGGAAGCCGACTCCATGGAAAAAGAACTGGACCTGCAGCTGCTGAAAAACGGGATGCTGTTCCGCAATATGACCGACGAAGAGATTTTGCAGACGGTGGCGGCCATGTGCCCCCGGCGGGTGCGGTATCCCCGCCGGACGGTGGTGGCCCAGGACGGGGACCTCTTCCCGGAGATCGGCATTATCCTTTCGGGCAGTCTGCACCTGGCCCACATTGACAGCAACGGCAACAACAACCTTTTGTATGTGCTGCAGGCCGGGGACACCGTGGGGGAAGTGAACGCCGTGGGCCGGTACCGGCTGCACCTTTCCATCGCCACCGAGGAACCTACCGAAATTTTGTACCTGTGCGTTGACCAGCTGCTGCGCAAAAATGTGCTCACCGCCCCCACCCAGATCCGCTTTTTGCAGAACCTGACCCTGGCGGTGGCCCAGAAAGGCCAGTACCTGACCCGCAAGCTGGAGGACAGCATCCGCCGCAGTATGCGGGAGCGGCTGCAGGATTATCTCTCGGCCCAGTACCACAAGGCGGGCAGCCGCACCTTTGTGATCCCCCTGAACCGGCAGGACCTGGCGGATTTTCTGTTTGTGGACCGCAGCGCCCTGTCCAACGAATTGTGCAAAATGCGGGACGAAGGGCTGCTGCGCTTTGACCGCAGCCGGTTTGAATTGCTGGTGGAGATGCCCATTACCGAAAACGAACCCGACCCCAACGACGAATAACCATTCCACACAAAAGAGCCTTCCGCCCGCAGGCGGAAGGCTCTTTTTCTATTTATTCAGGGGTGGTGCCGCTGCCCCGGGGTTCGGTGCGGGCGGTGCGGGTAAGGCCCAGCAGCCACCCCAGCAGCGGGGCAATGAGGGTTGCCGCCCCCAGGCCGGTGATCATGGCCCCTGTTACCATGCCCTCGGCAAAACTTCTTTGGCAGGCGGCAGCTTCCCAGGTTTGAATGGCGTTCCGTTTCATGGTTCCTCCTCCGGCGGGGCCGGTCAGATCAGTTCATAGGTGGTGAGCAGTTCTTCCAGGGTGGTCCCCTGGACTTTTTCCAACCCGGCGTGGAGGGCCAGCTTGTAGGGCAAGGGCAGCTTCATATCGGTGAGCTTGCGGCCATCCAGCAGGTAGTGGGTGGCGTTGAGCAGGCACCGTACATCGTACACCGAGCCGAAGACTTCCGGCACGCCCCGTTCCACATCCAGCAGGGTGTAGACGGCCTCCATGGCCGTGCGGACCGAGTATTCCACCGTGAAGACGGTGTCCCGGGGCGTTTCGGTGAACTGGCCCAGGAAGGCAAAGTTCACGCAGCCTTCGGGCACCACCTGGGGGCGGTCCCCCGCCTGGCGGGGCATGAAGAAGGCGGTGATGTAGGGCATCAGGCAGGGCACTGTGCTGGCGGCTTCCCGGGCGAGGGTTTCGATCTCGCTTTCCGGCACACCCAGGTGATAGAGCCATTCCATGCAGATCTCGGCGCCGGTGCACTCCTCCATGGGTTTGCCCACATAGTCGCCGGGGAGCTCGGGGTAGAGGCCGTAGATCCAGCCTACCAGCTGGCCTTCAGGCTGGGCTTTGAAGTGGGGCTGGCGGTTGAAGGTCCAGCTCATGAGCCAGGCGGAGTCCTTGACGGTCACGATGCCGCCGGTGACCACCTTGCCCGCGTAGGGGTCCCGGCCGCAGACCTGCTGCACATAGGGTGCGATGCGGTCATCCAGCAGGGTGACGGTGGCGGATTCCCACTTGGTGGCTTCGATGTTGGAGCAGAAGACTTCCGGGCGGCCGAAGGCCGGGTTCTGCACGGCGATGTTCTTCCACAGTTCCCAGCTGGAACCCTGGCCGGATTCCAGATCCAGTTCGGGGGCGTGGTCGTTGTCGCCCAGGGCGCTGGCTTCGGCGCAGGAGCCGTTGGTCACAAAGACCAGGTCGTTCTCGGTGAGTTCCAGCGTTTCGGGCTGGCCGTGGCGTTCCAGCACCAGCTGGTGGGCCACCTTTTTGCCGGGCAGGAAGTGGAACAGTACATTGCGTACCCGGACGCCGTACTCAAACTGCACGCCGTTTTGCTGCAGATAAGCCACCAGCGGCTGGATAAGGGACTCGTACTGGTTGTACTTGGTGAATTTCAGCGCCGAGAGGTCGGGCAGGCCGCCGATGTGGTGCAAAAACCGCTGCAGGTACCGCTTCATTTCCAGGGCGGAGTGCCAGGTTTCAAAGGCGAACATGGTCTGCCAGTAGAGCCAGAAGTTGGAGCGGAAGAAGGATTCCCCCAGCACATCGTCGATGGTCTTGTTGTAGAGCTGCGCATCGGGGGTGAAGAAGAGGGCCATCAGTTCCAGGGCGGCTTCGTCCTCCAGCTCAAACCGGTTGCCGGTGTTGGCGCTGCGGCCCCGCTCCAGGGTAGCCCGGTTGTGGGATACATTGGGGTCGTCGTGGTTCAGGCGGTAGAACTCGTCCAGCACGCTCTCCCCTTCCTTTTCCAGCGAAGGGATGGAGCGGTAGAGGTCCCACAGGCACTCGTAGTGGTTCTCCATCTCCCGGCCGCCCCGGATCACGAAGCCGATGTCGGGCCGCAGGATGCCGTCGCAGGCGCCGCCGGGCAGCTCGGCTTCCTCCAGAATATGGATGCGGCTGCCTTCCATCTGACCGTCCCGGATGAGGAAGGCCGCGGCGGCCAGGCTGGCCAGCCCGCTGCCTACCAGCCAGGCCTGTTTGTTTTCCACCCCGGCGGGTTTGCGGGGACGGGCGAATGCTTCATAATTGCCATTGGTGTAGTACATAGTGTACCTCCTGTGCCGGCGGGGTCTGCCCGCCGGGTGTGTTGTGTGTTGGGTTCCGCCCCCGGCAGGTTGTGCCCGCCATCAGCGTGGTATCAGTATAGGGCTTTTGGGGTGGGGATTCGGTGGGCTGGACAACGAAACCGAAGTTTTTTACCAGTTCAGCACCCAGACCGCGGCGTTCAGGCAGCCGGCGAAGGCCACCCACAGTAAGTAGGGGATCTGCAGCCGGGCCGCCAGCCGGCTGACCGTGGCGAAGGACCCGGCCATGGCCAGGATCATCACTTCCAGCACCACCAGGCAGAGCAGGGCCGAGAAGTAGCCGCCGCTGTTGAAGAACAGCAGGCTCCAGCCGAAGTTCAGCGCCAGCTGGATGCCCCACAGGCCCAGGGCCCGGGGCCGTTCGGGGCCGCCCTTTTCGTTCACCAGCGCCATGCCGATGCCCATGAGCAGGTAGAGGATGGTCCAGGCGATGGGGAACACCCAGCCCGGAGGGGTGAGGACGGATTTTTCCAGCAGCGGGTAGACGGTGGCCAGGCTGTCCCGGGTGAGATAGCCTGCCAGCGCCCCCACGCCCAGAGAAATGGCGGGGAAAAGAACGAATCCAAGTTTTTTCATGGGATAACCTCCCGGTTCCAGGCGGCGCAGCACGCCGGCGCGGTGATGTTTCAGAATTCCAGGATCTGGCCCGGCAGCTGCATATTGCGGTAGCGTTGGGTCAGCAGGTCGTCGGTGTACCAGGTGTCCAGCACCTGTTCCACCCGGTTGGAGGCCGTCAGCCCCCGGCTGCGTTCGTCCATCCGCAGCAGCGCCGCGGCGGAAAGGCTCATATCCGCCGTAAGCAGCAGGGCAGCCGTCATGGCCAGGGCCTGCCCGGTGCGGCGGGGCACCCGGCCCAGCCAGCCCAGCAGCCAGGGGGCTGCCAGCCGGACCCAGAACACCCCCGCGGCGCCCCAGAACAGGGCGAACAGCAGATTGGTGCGGCCGTCCAGGTTGAAGGGCATCCGGGAATAGTCCCAGAACAGCCGGCCGGTGGTTTTTTCCAGCACCCAGCTGGCCAGGTACTCGAACCCGCCGCCCAGCACCACGCCCCCGGCAAAGAGGGCCCCGGTGCCCCGGCGGGCCAGCGGTGTGAGCACCAGCGTCATCAGCACGGCGCCCAGCCCCCAGACCAGGCTCAGGGAGCCGTACAGCAGGCTGCTGCGGCTCATGAGCACCCCGGTGCGCAGGTAGACAAAGACGGTTTCAAAAAGATCGCCCAGGAAGGCGCTGCTTAAAAAGAGGAAGAACAGTTCATACCAGCCCAGGCCCGCCCGGGCGCTGCCCGGGTCGGTCCGCCGGCTCCAGAGTATGACGGCCACTACCGCCGCCGCTACCAGTATCGTCATGGATACACCCCACTGTGTCTTGCTTGTAAGAACCGATTCATCACCAGATGTGCCGCAAACAACAGCGGGCGTGTTCCTTGTTCTGTTTTGTGTGTTTCATAAAAACGGTGTTCCCCGCCGGGGGGCAGTTTATCCCTGCCGGGGCGGCAAACACCGGGGATTCAGCGCAGCAGTTCCAGGTAGCGGGCCATTTGGTCCATGGCCTCCCCCGCCGCTTTCAACGGGAACATCTGGAATACGTGCCACATTTCGGGCCAGGCCTGCAGTACCGCGGGTACCCCCGCCGCCTGCAGGTTCTGGTGCAATCGGGTGGAGTCATCCCGCAGGATCTCCCGCCCGCCTACCTGGATCAGCGTGGGCGGCAGCCCCCGCAGGTCCGCAAACAAGGGGGAGTAGGCTGCCTGGGCCCAGTCGGCGCCGGGGGCGTAGGCTTCCCGCACGGCTTCTATATATTCCCGGGTCAACAGCGGGTCCCGGTCGCGGCAGGCCTCGTAGCTTTCGCCCGAGGCGGTCATATCGGTCCAGGGCGAAAACAGCACCAGCCGCCAGGGCAGCATACGGTCTGCATCCCGCAGATCCAGGGCCAGTTCCAGCGCCAGATTCCCACCAGCGGAATCGCCGGCCAGGATAATCTCTCTGGCACCCCAGCCCAGGAACATCAGGTGTTCCCAGACCAGGCGTGCGTCCTCCAACGCTTCGGGATAGGGGTGTTCCGGCGCAAGCCGGTACTGGAATGCCAGCACCTCGTACCCGGTGGCCAGTGCCATGCGGGAGGCCAGCAGCCGCGCGTACCCGAGGGTACCGCTGGTGTAGCCGCCGCCATGGCAGTACAGGATCATTTTGCTGCGGTCGTGGCCGCCTTCCGGCCGGACCCACGCCGCGGGGATGCCCTCGATCTCGAAAGGCTCCCAGCTGAACCCGATGGGCGGCGTCAGCAGACGGCCCAGGGTTTCCTGCCCCAGCCGCTGCCGCTTCAGGTCTTCCGGAGCGGTGGAGGCGGGGGATGCGATGTTATGCACCTTGCGCAGCGCCGCGAGAATGGCTTCGTTGGCGGCGGGGACCTGGGTGCCTGTGATGGTTTTGTTCATAAGGTAGGTTCCTTTCTGCGGGCGGGGGTCTTTCCCCGCCCTGTAGTTACAGTATACGCCCTATGCCCCCCGAAAGCGGTTGTCCGGCCAACGGGAAGGCACCGGGGGCAATAAAAAGCCGCCGCCCGGCGGGGCGGCGGTCTGGTTGGGTTGGTTGGGGTCAGCGGTTCCCGGCGCTGCGGGATGTAAGCACGGCGGCGAAGTCCGCCACACCGTCAGCGATGAGTCCCACACCGAAGATGCGTACCACCAGCTGCACGGTCTGGAAGGGGTTGACCACGATGACCGCGCCCAGCACCAGGGGGATCAGGCTGGACAGCAGCAGGGCGGTGGCGTCCGGCGTGTGGGCACGCATGGCCATGATGGCCAGGGGCAGCTTGCCCACGCCGTCCAGCAGAAGCAGCGAGCCCAGCACCAGCGGCAGGAAGGACAGCAGCGTCTGAGGCCAGACCAGCGCAAAGACCGCGAAGGCTACCGGCAGCACCGTGAGGAAGAGATCCGCCGGGGAGGCGGTGCCGTTTTTGCGTGTTTGCAGATACCTAAGCAGGTGGCTGACGCCGTAGCAGGCGGCGCCCCCCGCCAGCGCCCATACAAACACCGTGCTGGTGGCGGCGGGGAATGCCAGCAGCAGCCCGCCCATTACCATATACAGCAGCGCGATCCAGACCGAGGCGCTGCGCTCCCAGAAATACATGACCATGAAACTTCTCCTTTTCTGCCGCGTGGCGCGGCTCACCGTAAAATTGCCTGATCCATCAGGCGGCTGAGGGCAAACAGGTCCGACCCGGCCAAAAACTCCAGCGTGACGCAGCCCAGGCCCGAAAACCACAACTGTATTTCGCTGTCAAAGTCCAGCACCCCCGCGGATTCCAGGGTGTAAGCCTGGATGCGGGTGTAGGGCAGCACCGCGTACATTTTTTTCTTGCCGGTAACGCCCTGGGTGTTCACGGCGATCAATCGCCGGTCGGTAAAGACCACCCCGTCCCGGATGCCCTGGTATTGCTGCAGGACCTGTTCCTGCGGCAGCAGCATGGGCTGCACCAGCTGGGCCAGCTTGGCGTCCTGTACCGGACGCAGTTTCAAAAATGCTCGATTTTCCAAATCCATGGCTTCCACCTCTTTCATTTCCCGGGGTCCGCTTCTGCGGTCCCTATGCTGTTAGTATAGACCTTTTGCCCCGGGAAATCCGTTGTCTGCACAACCGGGGAGAAAAGAAAGGACCTTATACAAAAAAGGCATCCTGACGGATGCCTTTTTGCGTTTCCTTTATAATGCCATCGGGATCAGTCCGCTTCCTTTTTCAGGATGCCGGTGCCCGCGGCGTTGATGCCCACATGGCAAGCGCTACTGCGGCCGGGGCCAGCTTTTCGGGATGCTGGGCGGACGGTTCGGGCTCTCCCGCAAACGGGATATGCCCCGCTGGATGAAAAGCAAGGCGTTCCGCTACGGGTTCCTGGTCTTTTTCTTTGCCATGTTCTTCCTGATGCTGTGGAACACCTACCTGGTCTTTGCCGGGGCCCGGGACCTGAAACAGGTGGTCACCCTGCTGTGGACCTTCAAGCTGCCCTGGCACTGGGCCTACCACGGCACCCTGTTCCACCCCGGCGTGGCTCAGTTCGCCTTTGGATTCTACAGCGTCATGCTCACCTCCACCGTGCTGGGGCTCATCACCATGGTGCTCTTCAAGCCCCGCAGCTGGTGCGTTTATTGCCCCATGGGCACCATGACCCAGCTGATCTGCAAAGCCAAAAACGGCCGGGCCGTCTGATCCCCGCCGCACCCAAACAAGCCGCCGGCATCTCTGCCGGCGGCTTTGCGGTTAGGGGTACGCCCGCCCAAAAATCAGCTGATACAGCGCCCATAACGGAAACAGGCCCGCAGCCAAGGCTGCGGGCCTGTTTTGTTGCAGGGATTCAGCGGCCGAACTGCTGTTTCATCCGGTGCAGTTCCTTTAAGCGGGCGGCGCCGTCGGCTCCCAGCCGCTGGGAAGCCGCCACCACCAGGGTATCCACCAGGGCGGCGGCCGCCGTCATGGAGTGGTACTCTTTCTCGGTGCCGCGGTAGACATACAGATTCACGTCGGCCCGTTCCTCGGCGGGCGGGTGGAGCCGCCCGGTGAAGCAAAGGGTGCGGTACCCCGCCGCCGGCTGGCGGCGCAGGATCATACGCCCTTCCGCCGATACCTTGGAGAAGCCGAAAAACACCACCAGGTCCCCTGCCCCGGCCTGGACCAGACCTTCCAGCAGTTCGGTGCCGCTGCCGGGCAGCAGTTCCACCGGCAGGCCCAGCCGCCGCAGCCGGAAAAACAGCAGCTGCCCCATGGAGGCCGAAGCACTTTTGGCCTGGATGAAGATGCGCCGGGCAGAAAGCAGGGCTTCCAGCGCCTGCTCAAAGGCGGCGGGGTCCAGGGCTTCCATGGTTTTTTGCAGGCAGGCCTGTTGCTGCTGCAGGTAGCGGCGGGGGTCGAACTCCCCTTCCGCCAGCACCGTGCGGGCCAGCTTGCCCGCCGGGCCTTCCAGATGGTTCTGGGCCAGCACATGGTTTTTCAGCTGCTTGAAGTCCTGGCAGCCCAGATGCCGGGCAAACCGGGAGATGGTCGCCTCCGACACGCCCAGATCCGCCGAAAGCTGGCCGATGGTCATAAAGAGAAATTCTTCCCGGTGACTCTCGATAAATTCCAGCAGGCGGCGTTCGGCGGGGGTGAGTTTTTCGGGGCTTTGGGGAAACTGCAGCGGCATAGGGTACCCTCCCTGGGAAAGATGATGGGACTATTATACCACAGCCGGGGCGTATTGGGCAGCCCAGGCCGGTTCTTTGCCCAGCAGCACCGAAACATAGTCCCCGCCCAGGGCGTGAATCTCCTTGAGGGAGCGTTTGAGCAGCGCCGCCGTGGCCACCTGACGGGCGGCGTTGTCGGAAATACAGATCTCGTACGCGCCGCCGTTCACCGCCCGGCGCAGGGCTTCCACCGTGTTGAAGGATTCGGCAAAGCGGGTGCGCACGCAGCCGTACTGCACGGCCTGGTGGGTATCGCTGCCGCTGACCACCGGCAGGCCCAGGGCCTTGCCCAGCCCTGTGGTCAAGCGCTGGGTGCGCTCCCGGTCTTCGGCCAGGTCCTTGCCGTTCATATCCAGAAAATCCAGCCGGGTGAGCTGGTCGGTGGGCAGTTCGGGGATATGCCCCCCGGCCCGGAAGGGATGGGCCCCGCCCACAAAGACGGGGTATTCCGCAAACAGGTCCATCAGTTGGGCAAAGGGCAGGAAGTTCCCCTTGGCCTTGTAGGGTTCCAGGCGGCGGTTCAGTTCCAGGATGGCTTCCATGGGGCCTACCGAGAGGATATGCCCGCCCTCGGCAATGTCGGTTTCCATGCCGGGGAAGATGGGCAGCCCGTCAAAGACCAGGGTATCCCCCTCCCGGTCGGACTGGGAGGCGATATAGCGGTAGAGTTCGGCAAAGCCCCAGGTGTTGAAATGCTCGGTGAGGCAGAGGGCATCCAGCCCGGCGGAGCGGGCTTCGCCAAAGAGCCAGTGGGTATATTCCTGGGAAAAAGGCAGCTTTTTGGCCAGCTTGCCGTGGGTATGAAAATCCAGATACATCTTCTTCCTCCTGTTACACAAGGCCGGCCAGCAGCACGGTGACAGCCACCCACAGCACCGACAGGGCGGCGAAGATGCCGTCGTCCCAGGTGAGGTGCATACCGGCCAGCTTGATGCGCCGCACCGCCTTGTTGGTGGCGGCGTAGCGGTAGCCGCGCAGTTCCAGCGCTTCTACCGTGGTGCGGCTGCGCTTGGCGGTGTTGAGCATGAGCGGATAGAAGGCGGCCATGATGATCCTGACCTGGTAGGCCAGGTATCTGACTTTGCCGGTAAAGGTATCGTGGGCGGGCGGGTTGCCCCGCAGCCGGTAGCTGAGCAGCACGTTCTGGAATTCCTCCATGAGCATGGGCAGGATGCGGTAGGCGTAGGAGATGGAGAAGGACAGCCGTTCCGGGCAGCCGTACCACATGAGGCCGTTGGCCAGCCGGTCGGGGTCCAGCCCCGAGAACACCGTCACCGACGCCAGGGAGATGGTGGCCACCTTGAGAGTGAGCACCAGCAGCGGCGCAATGGCGGAGGCATCGCCCCCGAAGAGCCAGGTAGCCAGCAGCAGGTAGCCGGTCTGGGAGAAGACCCCCACGGCAAACAGCAGCAGCACCAGCCCTGCCACCCGGGCCAGCAGGGTGGTGATCATGACCAGCACAAAGCAGCCCAGCAAAAAGGTGGTATCCTGCACGAACCAGGGCACCAGCCCGAAGAAGAGATACCACACCAGCAGTACCCGGGGATCCCGGGCAGCAATGACGGTATCGTTGTTGCCGTAGGCGTTTTTGAGTACCTGATTGCGCAGAAAATCCATGGAGAATTTGTCCAGGATGTTTTCAGACAGTTTTTGCATCATACCCCATTCTCTCTTTCAAACTGGCGCAGAAATTCCGGCACCGTGTAGCACAGGGCCTGTTCGTCCAGGGCGCGGCCCATGGTGAAGATTTCCGGCGGGCGGATGCCCACCCGGGCCGCCAGGGCAGCATCCCCGAAGATCTCGTCCCGGGTGCCATCCGCCACCACCTTACCGCCGCAGAGCACCACGATGCGCTGGGCCCATTCGCAGACCAGCTGCATATCGTGGGTGGCGATGAGCACCGTTTCGGTGATTTTTTTCATATCGTTGAGGGTGCGCAGGATCTCCCGCCGGGTGGCGATGTCCAGGTTGGCGGTGGGTTCGTCCAGCAGCAGGATGCCGGGGTTCAGCGCCACGCCGATGGCCAGGCTGGCCCGGCGCATCTGCCCGCCGGAAAGCAGCCGCCCGTCCCGGTCCGCCAGTTCGCTCAGCCGGAACCGTTCCAGCAGGACGTCGGTCTTCTGCTGCCATTGGTCCACGCCCCGCACCTGCATGGCGTAGGCAATGTCCGCCCGGATGCTGTCCTTGATGAACATCTCCTCGGGGTTCTGGTACACCAGCGAAATGCGACGGGAAAGTTCCTCGGGTTTGGTATCCCGCAGCAGGGTGCCTTCCAGCGAAACGCTGCCCTTGTTGGGTTTGAGAAGCCCCACCAGCAGTTTCATCAGGGTGGATTTGCCCGCGCCGTTGGAACCGATGAGGGCGATCTTTTCCCCTTTGCGGAAGGTCAGGTCCAGCCCGTCAAAGACCACCCGGGGTTCCCCCTTGACGCTGCGGTAGGCAACCGTCACCCCATGCAGGGCGGCGGCTTCGGGGCCGGGCTGGGGGCGGGGCGGTTTTTCCCGGGCAATGGGGGTGCGCGCCAGCGGGGCAAAGGCAGTTTTGCCTTCCGCCACCGTGGTGGGCAGGGCCTGGGCAGGGTCCAGCAGACCCTTTTGCTGCAGGGCGTAGCCCGCCTGGGTCACCTGGGGCGGGAAGATGTTGCTCTGCCGCAGTTCCTCCACCCGGGCCAGGGCCTGGCGGGTGGGCAGCATCCAGCGGACGCGGCCCTCTTTGAGCAGCAGCACGTGTTTGCAGTAGTCGGCAATGTACTCGGTATGGTGCTCGATGACCAGGATGGTCTTGCCCCATTTTTCGTTCAGTTCCCGCAGCACGCCGTAGATGCGGTCGGCATGGCCGGGGTCCAGCTGGGCGATGGGCTCATCCAGAATGAGGATATCGGGCCCCAGGGCCACCGCCCCCGCCAATGCCAGCAGATGGGTCTGCCCGCCGGAAAGCTGCCAGACGTACTCTTCCTCCCGCCCCTGCAGGCCGCACCGGGCCAGCGCCTGCCGGCCCTGGGCCTGGTAGTCCTCCATGCCGTAGTTCAGGCAGGCGTAGGAGGCATCGTCCAGCACCGTGGGGCGGACGATCTGGTTCTCAAAATCCTGGTAGACATAGCCCACCTTGCGGGCCAGGTCCCCCACGTCGCTCTGCAGGGTGTCCTGCCCGGCCACCTTCACCGAACCGGTAAAGGTGCCGGTGATGAAGTGGGGGATCAGCCCGTTGAGCACCTTGCACAGGGTGGATTTGCCGCAGCCGTTGTTGCCCACGATGGCCAGGAAGTCCCCCGGTTCCACCGTCAGGTCCAGATGATCCAGCGTGGGCTGCGCCGCGCCGGGATAGGTATAACAAAGGTCCCGGATCTCAATGATGGCCATGGTATCTTACTTCGCCTCAGCCTTTTTCTTCATGACCACCAGCACCGCCAGCGCCAGCACAGCGGCCACGATGATGCCCACCGCAAAGGAGGTGCCGCTCTCGGCCCAGGAAGCCTCCCAGTCGATGAGTTCCAGACCGCTGGTGGCCAGCATCTCGGCAACTACAGCGCACACAAAGGCCACGGCGCAGCCCGCCAGCGTTTTGCCGCTGAGGGCGGGGGCGGCGTTTTCCGGCGTGCGGGGGCTCATGCCCAGCAGCGGTTCGATCTTGCCGTAGAGTTTGGGAACCAGGTAGAGCGTGGGCAGCAGGCAGAAGAAGATGCCGGAGAACAGCAGGTCGTTGAGGAAGGCAAAACCCTCGGTGGCAAAGACGCTCTCGGGCAGGCCGGCCACGGCCTCAAAATCCTCCACGGCGAACTGCACCTTGCAGATGTCCACGATGGTGCCCATGAGCAGCTGGGCGCCGGTGCCCAGGAACGCCGCAATGCCCACCATGCGGGTGTCGCGGGGGTCACGGACCAGGCGGCCCGCCAGATAAACGCCCAGGGTAACGGTGATGAACTTTTCCAGTTCGCCCAGGCCGCCGAACTGGCCCAGCATGATCTCGCTGAAGACCAGCTCACCGGTGGCTGCGCCCAGCGCCGCCGACAACGGGTCAAACAGCATGGCCAGCACCAGCGGGATGAACAGGAAATATTCTACGGAAAATTCCACCAGGCCCACCTGGAATTTCGGGATCAACTCGGTAAACAGGGTCGCCAGACCGTACAGGGACATGGTCAGCACAAAGACCATCAGTTTCTGGGACTGATTCATTCTGGTTTGCGTCGGATTCATAGTGGATTGCCTCCCCAATATCGTTTGCTCCGTTTGTGGTACCCTGTTGCGGGGTACGGTTTCATTGTAGGCCGTTTATGAAAGTTCCTCCACCATGATGCAGTAAAATGAAAGTTAATTTTCAGTAAAGTGGTCATCGGCGGGATGGGGCGGGCAGTCTTTTTCTTTTCTGCCAAGGGGATGGCAGGTTGTGCCGCAAAAGGACATCTTTACAACAAAAGAAGCCATATTTTCGATAGAGAAACCCGCCCGGAAAAATTACAATAGTATTTGTAAGGAGGAGAAACGGATGATGCACCTTGTTGAGCGCTATCTGGAAACCGACCGTGTTTTTTACCGCAGGCTGCTGCAAATCGCCATTCCCGTGATTCTTCAGAGCGTGATCACCACCGGGGTCAATCTGGTGGACAACATCATGCTGGGGCAGCTTACCGAAACGGCGCTCAGCGGTTCCACCCAGGCCAATCAGTTTGTCATGCTATTCACCTATGCCATCATGGGGATCAGCATGGGGGCCTCGGTGTTATCCGCCCGCTACTGGGGTGCACGGGACATTCCTTCCCTGAAAAAAGTCATTGCCATTGCCCTGCGCTTTTGCCTTTTGCTGGGTCTGGCCTTTACCCTGGCCAACGTCCTGTTGACCCGGCAGATCATGGAACTGTATTTCCGCCCCGAAGCTGTCGCCGAGATCGAGGCCGGCATCATTTACCTCCGCTGGTCCACCGCCTGCTATCTGCTGATGTCGGTATCGGTGGTGCTGACCAACATCATGCGCAGCATAGATTTGTCCAACACGCCCCTGGTCGCGGCGGTCTGCGCTTTCAGCGTCAACATCGGCGCCAACTATGTTCTGATCTTTGGCAAGTTCGGCTTTCCAGAAATGGGGGTTGCCGGCGCCGCCCTGGGCACTGTGCTTGCCCGCCTGGTGGAAACCACCATTCTGGTCGTCTGCTTCCTGCGCAACACCAGGATGCGTTATTCTCTGCGGGATCTGATGATTCCCTGCCGGGAACTGGTTGCAACGTTCCTGCGCATCAGCGTACCGGTCATGCTTTCCGACTGTCTGCTGGGTCTGGGGGACAATGTGCTGGCCATTATCATGGGACAAATCGGTTCCGGGTTTGTATCCGCCAACTCCATCACCACGCTGGTACAGCGGGTCAGCACCATCTTTATCTCGGGATTGTCCTTCTCCGGCTGTTTCCTCACCGGGCAGATGATGGGCGAAGGTCAGATCGAAAAAGCCCGAAAGCAGGGATTCACCTACCTGATCCTGGGGGCCTGTGTGGGCCTGGCTGCCGCATTCATCATCCAGATCATCAGCGGCAGCATCATAGACGCCTACAAAATCACCGACGAAACCAAAGAGATTGCCCGCGAACTGATGGATGCGCTGTGTGTGATCGTGGTGTTCCGTTCCACCAACTCCATCCTGACCAAAGGCGTGCTGCGCGGCGGTGGTGACACCCGCTTTCTGCTGGCAGCAGATATGTCCACCATGTGGCTGTTGGCGGTGCCGCTGGGTGCCTTGGGCGGCCTGGTGTTGCACCTGCCCGCGTTTTATACCTATCTGCTGCTGTACTGCGACCAGATCGTCAAAGCCATTTGGTGCGTCTGGCGACTGCGCAGCGGAAAATGGATCAAAAAAATCGGCGCCGAGCGGCTTCCCGAAGCCGCCTGATGGCGCCGGACCATGGGAGGTAATTGAAAATGGGAAAACGGTTTGATTCCCTGGTATTTCCGGGTGGAAAACCCAAGGCATTCACCCTGAGTTATGATGACGGTGTAGTGCAGGACCGCCGCCTGGCCGAGCTGCTGCGGCAATACGGATTGAAATGCACCTTCAACCTGGGGTCCGGCCTGCTGGGCCACCCGGACAAGGGTGGATTTCCGGGCAAACCGGATCTGGATCTTTCCAAAGTCAGCCCCGAAGAGTTGGAAACGGTCTATGCCACCCATGAAATCGCCGGGCACGGGCTGTACCACTCCTCCCTGGACAAAGTAGGTACGCCGCTGGCTGCCTACGAGATCGTGGAGGATAAGCGCCGTCTGGAGGCACTGACCGGCAAGCCTCTGCAAATGTTTGCTTATCCTTTCGGGATGTATTCCCCGGACGTGACCCACCTGCTGCGCCTGGCCGGCTACCAGGGTGCGCGGACCATTGTTTCCAGCCACGGATTCGATCTGCCCGAAGATTTTTTGCAGTGGAATCCCACCTGCCATCACAATGACCCCCGGCTGATGGAACTGGCCCGGCAGTTTGTAGAGGGGCCGCCCTTCTTCCCCATGCTGTTCTACGTCTGGGGCCATGCCTACGAGTTCGATGACCTGAACAACTGGTCAGTGATGGAGGAATTGGCAGCCTATATGGCCCGGCACAAGGACAAGATCTGGTTTGCCACCAACGGAGAAATCCTGCGCTATGTAACGGCTTATCATCGGTTGGAGTACTCGGTAGACGGCTCGGTTATCTACAACCCCAGCGCCGTGGATGTCTTCCTGCGTACCAGCATGGAGCAGACCCAGCGCATCAGGGCCGGGTGCCACACCCGCATTGCGGCCACGCCGCTGTAAGTATTTTCCGCCCGGAGCCGGGCGCCAGTAAAGAAAAAAGATTTCACGCCTTTAAGGGTTGCCGCAGCACTGTGCGGCAGCCCTTAAGGGTGTGTTCTGCATTTTGTTTGCCAGATTTTGCCGCGGAAGGCCGTTCTATTTCCGCCCAGGGCTTATTGAACCTTTTTGGACAGTGTGTTAAAATTTATAAAAGTTCCGGTGAGGTGCCTGCCATGAAACATCAAAAGTCCGTAAAAGCGCTTCTGCTCTCGATTTTCTGCACACTGCTGGCGGTGACGGTTTTCTGCTTTGCCGTCTGCGGCGGATACACCATCTACACCTCGGTGCAGGAGTTGCTGCGCTACAACCGGGCCTCACTGGACGTTTACCTCAATGACCTGACCTATACCATGCGGGAACTGGAAAAATTCAACCAGGATGTTTATTCCAACAATCTGGATTTCCGGGCCCTATCACTGGAAAATCCCACGCTGGTGGGGGCGCACCAAATCGAGAGCGAGATGAATCTGCAGCGGCTGATCCGCAGCCGTGTGGGGGAAAACACCGGTATTCTGCTCTTCAACGACCGGCAGGATGAGCTGTTCTTCTCGATCGGGGAGGATTTTCTGGGCGGGGTCGTCACCCCCGGTGTTTCCCAGGAGATGCAGAACATCCGCACACACTGGCTTTCGGACGACCCGCCGGTGACCCAGTGCTGGGTGAGCTACATCAACGGGGATACCACTCTGCTGATGAACATCTTCAAACAGCGGGGCGTCTACATCTGTTCCATGGTGGATATAAGTGCTTTTGCGCAGCGGTACACCGAAGCTGCACAGATGGATACCATCGATATTTCTTTCCTTACCCGGGAAGAGATCCTGACCAACGCCCAGGCCGTACAGCAGCATTCTGTCAGCATCGAGGATATGCTTTCGGCGGTGGAAGATCCCAGCTGGCACTCCTATTCCTGCGTTTTGCAGACCCGGCTGGACAATAAGACCGGCGTGGGCATCTGCGGCATAATCTCTCTTGGAGGGGTATGGAATCATCTGCGGGTTTACGTGATCCTGCTGACGGCGGCTTTTCTGGTCATCTGTGCCCTGTTTGCCCTCATGTACCACCTGCTCAATCAGCTGCTGATCTATCCGCTGGACCAGATCGCCGCCGCCACCCGCCAGATTACCGACGGAACCACTTCCATTGAAAAGCAGCCGGAATCCATCCGGGAATTTCAGGAGATCCAGGACGCGTTGAGCCGCCTTGTGGAACAGAAAGTTTCGCTGGCGAAGGACAACATGAACCAGATCTACCAAAAGGAACACGCCCTGCTGCAATATTATCAGCTGCAGACCCGCTCCCATTTTGTTCTTAACTGCCTCAAAACCATCTACAGCCTGACCGTGCAGGGCGATCAGGAAAAGACGATGAAAGTCATCGGCCTGTTTTCCAACCATCTGCGTTATGTGTATCACGACAGTCTTTCCTTCGTGCCGCTGCGCGCCGAACTGGAGGAAGTCCAGGATTATTTCAGCATCATCGAACTGGAACGCTGCGACCATATTTTGCTCAACCAGACGGTGGCCCCCCAGCTGTTGGATTTCCCGGTTCCCCCGCTTATCATCCAGACTTTTGTGGAAAATTTCAACAAGCATAACGCGCAGGGTACCCAGATCCTGCGCTTCTGCATCCGGGTGGACAAAGTCAACCTGGACGACCAGGATTATGTGCGCATCCGGTTGACCGACAACGGGATCGGATACAGCGAGGAAGCGCTGAAAGGGCTGCAAAATTCCGACGGCATTTTTGAACGCAACCACGTTGGGGTGCAGAACCTGTGCCGACGTATGGACATCCTGTACCAGAAGCAGTGCAAAAAGGCCTTCCTGAACAACCCCGGCGGCGGGGCATTGACCATATTCTACCTGCCCCTGGACCCCCCTGCCGATGCACAAGAAACGCACAAAGGAGAGCAATCGTGAACGTATTATTTGTTGATGACCAGCTAAGTGTTCTGGAAGGAATTGCGGCAAGCGTTCATTTCGAGAAACTGGGCGTGGAGGATGTACGCTACGCCACCGGCGCCAAACAGGCCATGGAGATTCTTGCGGCGTATCCTATCGACGTGGTACTATCCGATATTGAAATGCCGGGTGAGGACGGCATCTCCCTGATCCGCAGCATCAAGGAACAGTACCCCGGCGTACTGACCATCATGCTGACCTCCCACGCTGATTTTGAATATGCCCAGGAAAGCATCCGCCTGGGCTGCTTCGACTATCTGGTGCAGCCTACCCCCGCGGAGGAGATCGAGCGGGTACTGCGCAACGTGCTGCAATATATCTATGAGCGCAAAAAGCGCAACCAGCTTTACGAGGTGGGCAAGCGGATGCAGACCGGGGAGATGGAACTGCTGGACGGCGTGGCCATGAATCTGTTCTCTTCCAAAGCCGAGGATGTACGCAGCGCCCTGGAACTGCTGACCCTGCTGGGTTACAGCGTCAGCGAAGAAAAGCAGGCCCGTATTCTGGCGCTGACCTTCAGCCAGTTCAGCAAAAGCGACAATCCCATTACCTCGGAAAAAGAAATCCACAAGCATATTTTCGGCTGCCTGAAACAGGCCGAAATCTCCTACCCCATTGTTCCGCTGAGCACCCTCAACCACGAAAAGCAGTTTATCCTGCTGTTGTTTTCCGCCACACAGAACACCACCGGCCTGGCAACGGACAAGCTGCGGCACTTCTTTGATCTGCTGTGCCAGCGTATGCCCAAAGACATCATCCACTGCTACCTTGCCGGCGAAGTTCCCTTTGCCAATCTGCGGGAGGAGTACCGCAAGCTGTGCAACCATATCAGCGGCAAAGCCACGGATGATGACATCCTGAGCCTCGGCTACAATCCTGACCACCTGACCCATAATGTATCTGACTACATCGCCGGCAGCGGAGGGCAGTGGCGGTCCATGCTGGCGGCGGGGCAGCACCGCCTGCTGATGGAGGAGTTTGAAAAATGCCTGGAGCAGATCGAGAACTATGCCGTCAACAAGGAAAAATCCCTTTGTGATCTGCACCAGCGGATGACCCATATGTTCTTTAATTATTTTTATGAAAACAGTGCTGATGTCCACGAGCTGTTCCACGGTGCCTACTCCTACAATGCCTACATGGACAGCTGCTCCGACCCGGCTTCCCTGCGGGAAGCCATGACCTACATGATGAAGCAGGTCAAAGAGCTGGGAAAGGCCACCGCCCCCAAAAGCGACATCGAAAAAGCCAAGAGCTTTATCATTGAAAATATCGCCGACCCCATCACGGTGAAGGACGTAGCAGATTACGTCTGCCTGAGTGCTGAATACTTTACCAAATCTTTCAAAAAAGAAACCGGCCAGAACATCAAGGAATACATTACCTCCACCAAGGTGGAAGCTGCCAAGGATATGCTGGAGCACACCAATATTCCGGTGGGCATGGTCGCTTTGGAACTGGGCTATACCAACTTCTCTCATTTTTCCCAGGTTTTCAAAAAATACGAAAACGTTTCCCCCAGCGAGTACCGCAACCGTTTTATCGGGGACAAAACCGACGCCGGCAAATGATACCGTCCAAAACAAAAAGCCGCTGCCACAGGGCAGCGGCTTTTTTGTGTTTTACGCCAGATGTTGCAGGAAATCCGCCAATTCATCAGCCATCTTTTTGTGGGTATCCAAGGCGGGATGTCCGTCAGCCCCCAAACTGTCAAAGGGATGGATGGGACGAAACCGCAGCAGATGGACCCGCGGGTCCCCTGTCTGCCGGCGGTAGTCCTCCACCGCCCGGGCAATATCGTGGTACAGATAGTAGTTCATGGTCCCCAAAGCACAGACAATATGGGTATCAGGGCCGTTGAACCTTCGTATTTCCCGCAAAAAATCCATGTACGCCCGGGGGAAGCGTTCCAGTTCCCCTTCCGCCCCCGAAAAGAGGATGCCGAAGCAATCGTTGGTGCCAAGATTGACCACCACATAGTCGTTGGGCCGGGCGGCAAAGTTCCAGCGTTCCGGTTCCATGCCCAGCCGGGTCTGGCAGACCCGGTCGGTATACCCGTACAGTTCCGCCATGGCGAAGTCGCCGGGCCAGCCGGGGTGGCGCACCGCCGTGATGCCGGAAACGCTGACACAAGACCATTCCATTCCCAGCTTGCGGGCTGCCATCGGGCCGTAGGCCTGCCATCCGTCCTCATCCGCCGAGAAAAAGTGCCGGCCCGGTTCCTTGACCAGATTGCCGTATCCGCAGGTGATGGAATCCCCCACGATCTCTATGCGTCGGGCCGGCTTGCGGACCGCCGGAAGGAATTCGCCTTCGGCCGTAAAAGCCGTAATGCCCAAAAAGGTCTTGCTGTTTTCCGTCAGTTTGGTCAGGCGGATGCAGTGGGTTTCGGGCCGGGCACTCTGGTACAGCAGCCAGGTTTCGTTGGGGGAAGCCACCTGGAATTTCCGCAGAGGTGTTTCCATATCATCCAGAAAAACCGCCACCCAGGGCCAGGTGGGCCGTTTGGGGGCATCGGGATCGGTGGGCATCCCTTCGCACTCATACCCGCAATCGGCACGGAAGCTGACATTCAGATGGGTTCCGGAAAAAACCACTTCCACCGTACTGCAGCTCCAGTTGAAAAACAGGATGTCCTCTCCCGGTTCGCGGAAGGTCCGGCCATAGGTGATCAGCCGGTCGGACAGATCCGATACAGAATAGCGTTGCATAGTATCCCCTTCTCAGCGGATGGCTTCCGCTTGATATGTCAGATAATTGTCGGCTTCGTTCAGGCGCAGTTTGCGGATGGTGATGTGCAGCCCCTGCGCCGCAGGCGCAAACAGCAGGTCGGTTTCAAACCAGCCGTTGAGCCAGTGGATCCTGATGTCCAGTGTGCCATCGGCGGAACAGCGGGCAGTGGCCGCATAGTCCCCCAGCGGATCGTAGGGTGAATTCTTCAGGAAGCGGGCTGTGAGCTTTCCGTCCCAGGCAGCGTTCACCACCCGGCCTTCCCCCATATCCAGGATGCAGGCCCCGGGCGTGACCGCCAGCGAAAACCGGGTGACCGGGCGATCCAGCGCCGGCGTGCGGAACATTACAAAGAGATCCTCGTTGCCCGGCGGGGCCACCGCAAACCAGGGGTCGAAGGTTCCCCGGGAAACGGTGTAGCGGCCGGCAAAAGCCGGTTCCGGCGGAAGCGGCGAGGGCAGGTCGTCGGGCAGGGCCGCTTCCTGCCGGGTCTTTGCCAGCAGCGCCCGGCCCTCCAGGTCCTCGGGCAGAGGCGCATCCCCAAGGGGGCGAAGCAGCGTATCATACAGGATGTCCAGCGTTTTCTGGGGCCCGTAGGGGACAAGAGCCCCTTCATGAATCGAAACCACCAGATCCTTTTCCGGCCAAAGGATGCCATACTGCCCCTGACCGCCGTCAAAGCGGTATACCCCGGGGATGCTGCACGCCCAGAGCTGGTACCCGTAACCACAGCGCCCATCCTTTTGCTCCGGGGCATACTCATTGCGGATCTGCACCGAAAGAGAATCCCTCACATAGGATTCCGGAAGGATCTGCCGTCCCTTCCACCGCCCGCCCTGCACATACAGCAGAGCCAGCCGCAGATTGGCTTCGGTGGTGGCAAAAGTCCCCGGTTCCCCATCAAGGTCCAATTGCCGGAACTGCCGCCACTCAAATGCAGCAGGATCAATGCCGATGGGTTCAAACAGACGCGGCGTCAGGTATTCCTTGAGGTTTTTCCCGGTGCGTTTTCGTATCAGAGCGCCCAGCATACAGGAACCGGTGGAGTTGTAGGCAAAGTAGGTGCCCGGTTCCCGGTCCAGCGGTGTTTTAAAATAGTTTGCGATGAAATCCCCCCGCATATCCGGGTGGAACGCCATTCCGTTGGTCATGGTAAGTACATGCCTGACGGTGATTTTTTCCATACCCGCGGGCAGGGTGATGTTTCTTTCCCGGATCTCCTCGGCAAAAATGTCCACCATCTTTTCTTCCAGCGAAAGCAGCCCTTCCCCCACCGCAATACCGATGGCGGTGGAAGTGTAGCTTTTGCCAAAGGAATGGTTGGAGTGGAGCATTTCCGTCCGGTAGGGCGCCCACCAGCATTCGGCAAACACCTTGCCATGGCGGGCCGCCATAAAGCCGTTCATGGTGGTTTTATCGTGGGCCAGCGCCCGGATGCAGGCGGCTGCCTGCCGGCTGGAAAGGCCGATCTCTTCCGGCGTACAACGGGGTAACGGCGCAGTTTGCATCAGTAGTGCTCCTTTTTGTTCATGAAGTAGAAGTAAACCATGGCAGCCAGCATAAGGACGGCGCAGAAACTGAACAGCACCCGGTAACCGGCCACGCCGGTGATCTGGGCCAGGATAAAGCCGCCGATCATGGGGCCGATGCCCTGGCCGATATCCCCGCCCAGGAAGTAGGTGCTGGTGGCAACGCCGCTGCGGTCACGACCGACTTTGTTGATGCAGCCCGCCTGCAGCGAGGGCTGCGCCGCCCCCTGCCCCAGTGCACGCAGCAGACCGGTGGCCAGGATCATCCAGAGGGCCGTGCTCCACCCCAACAGGAACAGAGAGAGGGCACAGAGGATCATCCCCGGGAAAACGGTGTACTGCAGACCCTTACGGTCCATGATTTTGCCCGATACCGGCCGCACCAGAAAGACCGCCACGGCGTACAGCGTAAAGTAGATGCTGACGTTGCGGATGCTGTACTGGTCGGCAAACATGACCAGATACCCGTTGATCACGCCGTTGGTAAAGGAGAAGGTGGAATAAGGGATGGTAAAGGGAATGGCTTTGAGATCAATGATATCGTTGAAGTGAATCCCTTTTTGCGCCGTTTTTTTACGTTCCACCCGAATGTTGCGCAGGAAAAGCAGCATGACGCAGGCCAGCAGGGGCAGCACCGCAGCGATAATAAACGTACCGGACATTCCGAAGGATTCGGCCACAGCCAGGCCAAAGGCCGGTGCACAGGCAGAACCGATCAGCTGGCTGATCCCCAGGTAGCCGATTCCCTCCCCGGTGCGGTTCTGGGGAATGAAATGGATGATCAGGGCCACCTGCACCGTTCCGTTGATGGAAAAGCCCACACCGTTGAGCACCCGGAACAAAATCATGGTGGCCATATTGCCGCTGCTGAGGGCGAAGCCGAACAGACCGATGCTCATAAGTACATTGCTGACGATGAGCAGCCGGATATTGTTCAGATTATCGGCCATAACACCGCAGAAGGGACGGCAGACCAGGCTGGTGATGGAAAACAGGCCCACCACAAACCCGGCAAAGGCGATGCTTGCCCCCAGACTGACCAGGTATTTGGACATGATGGTGGCAACCATGTAAAAAGAGAAGGAACTTAGGGTACTGACCGTAAGTACCAGAATGTACGAGCTGTTCCACAGTTTCTCCGGCCCACGGAGAGATTGTGCCTGATTCATTTTATTCTCCTTTCATCGGAGCACCCAAATCAATCTCACCGGACAGGCCGTGGATCGAATCAGAGTTCATCTTTTAAAAAGAGAGGGCATCTTCATGCCCTCTCTTTTGCGGTATGTGGTGTTTGTAAGCGTTATGCTTTCGCAGCCAGCCATGCATCCAGCTGAGCCTGCTTTTCTGCAATAATATCGTCGATGCCGGCATCGTGCAGGGCCTGCTGGAAGACCGGCAGAACCTCGTCGATGTCCACTTCACCGTTGATCAAAGGCAGATAGTACTGGGAATACACGTTGGTGCAGGCCGTGATCTGGTCGGCCACCGGCGTGGCGTCAAAGTTGAAGCCCAGCGCCAGCGAGGACTTTGCCTCTGCATTGGAGTCCAGCAGCAGATCCCAGTAGTTTTCGGGCTGATAGTTCCACACAGGGCAGCCGGAAGAGTTGGGCAGGTTGTAGGAAGCCGTCATACCGGTCCAACCGCAGTTGGTGTTGTCCTTGCCTTCCGGATAGGCCAGGGTGCCGTTCTCGGTAACCACGTAGTTTTCGCCTTCGATGCCGTTGCCCAGCAGGTTGTCCAGGCGGCTGTCGGTATAGAAGGCGGCCAGCACGCGCATAGCAGCCTCTTTATCCTGGCAGAAGCTGGTGATATGCCACAGGTAGGTGTTGACGTTGCCGGTGGTGATCAGGCGCTCGCCCAGGTTGGTGCCCACCAGATCATCGCCGTATTGCTGGGAAATGTTGGCTTCGTAGCAGAATTCATCCGCATCAAAGGCATAGCCCGGGGTACCGGAGCACAGACCGAACTGCAGGCTCATCAGGGTGGGGTTGGTGTTGGACATGGGGTCCGGCGTGATAAGGTCATTTTCCTGCCAGATCTTTACATTGTCCAGGAAGTTCATGAAATAGTCGGACTCGTAGTAGTTTTCCACCTTGGTGCTGTTGAGCGGGTCGGTCAGCACGCCGAAGAAATAGGTATCGCCCAGGTAGTCGATATCCTTGGGGATGTAGTAGGTTTCGGTAGCACCGGGGATATAGTAGTGGTCGGGATTGACCTCTTTCATGGCCAGCATGGCCTGAGTGGCGTCATCCAGGGTGTTGACCTGGCTCCAGTCGATGTTGGCGGAGTCAGAGTCGGTCTTTTTGCACAGATACACCATGGGGGAGGAGTAGGCCGCAACGGTGGGCAGCGCATAGAACTTGCCGTCGATCTTGCAGCATTCCAGCACTTCAGGGTAGTCCGCGAACAGTTCCAGTACCTCGGGATGTTCCTCCAGCAGTTCGGTCATATCTGCCAGCTGCCCGTTGGCGTAGAGGGTGTTCATGGGCAGATACCAGAAAGAACTGAAGATATCGATGGAATCACCGCCGCCCGAAAGCAGCAGGTTCAGCTGCTGGGTCATGCTGGAAAAATCAATGGGAACCAGGTCGATCTCTGCCTGGGCAGTTTCCCGCAGGATCTCATTCATGGCCTCCTCCACCTTGGCCTCCGAGTCGGTGGAGAACATACGGGAATAGGCCATTTTGACCACCGGATACTCACCGGTACTGGTTTCCGCACTGGCCGTCGAACCGGAAGCAGCGGAACTGGAAGCCCCGGAACCACCGCACGCCGTCAAGCCAACCGTCATGGCCCCGGCCATCAATAGCGCAATGATCTTTTTCATGGTTTTTTCTCCTTTTGGTGTTTCTTTTTCGGCGAGTCTTTCATCGCCTTTCGACAGTTTTAGCATAACAAACCGCCGAAATACTTTCTATCAAATATCTGTTCTGTTTTGTCGGATTCCTGCCTTTAGCCCCTCGAAATTGGTTGTATTGTACGAAAGCAAATATATCTGTGGATTATTGTTTCAGATAATTGACAAATTGCGGCAGAAAATTGATAGAATCCCGTCGCCGGATTTTGCTAGCATAAGAATAGAAAATTTCAGCTTGGGAGAAGGCTGAATCCACCCCGGAAATGGAGGAACCAAAGATGGAACGTACCCTTAAAAAACGCAAACCCGCGCTGTCCGACCTGGAAAAGCAGCGCAAACGCAGCCGTACGCGGCGGCGCATCCTGCAGTATTTCCCCTTTTACATAATGTTGCTGCCGGGCCTTTTGTATCTGCTCATCAATAACTATCTGCCGATGACCGGCCTGATCATCGCCTTTAAAAAAATCGATTACTCCCTGGGCATCTTCGGCAGCCCGTGGGCGGGGCTGAGCAACTTCACCTACCTGTTCAGCAACAACGACGCCCTGTACGCCATGCGCAATACTATTTTATATAACCTCGGCTTCATTGTGTTCGGCAATTTGCTGGCCATCGTGGTAGCCATTGCGCTGGACTGCGTTGCCAGCAAGTTTTTGCGGCGGTTCAGCCAGATTGTTATTCTGATTCCTTTCCTTCTGTCCACCGTTATCATCAGCTACATCGTGTTCGCCTTCCTCAGCCCCACCACCGGTTTCATGAACAATTCCATCCTTCCGCTGCTGGGTATTGAGGAGCCCATCAAATGGTACAACGAACCGGAGTACTGGCCGGTCATCATCACCATCGTTTACCTGTGGATGTCCTTCGGCTACAACTCGATCCTGTATTACTCCACCCTCATCAGCATCGACCGTTCGCTGTATGAGGCCGCGGTTATCGACGGTGCCTCCACCTGGCAGCAGATCATTTATGTCACCCTGCCCGGCCTGAAGTTCACCATCATTACCCTGGTACTGCTTGCGGTAGGCCGCATCTGCTACTCCGACTTTGGTCTATTCTACCAGATTCCGCAGCACAGCGGTATGCTGTATTCCACCACCCAAACCATCGACACCTTCGTCTACCGCGCGCTGCTGGAACTCAACGACGTGGGACGTTCCTCCGCCGCAGGCTTCCTGCAGTCCATACTGGGCTTTGTCCTGGTATTTACGGCCAACACCCTGGTTTCCAAAATCGACCGGGACAGCGCCCTGTTCTAAGGGAGGAAACATACAATGATCAACAACAACAAAGCCTACAGCATTTTCTTTAATGCCCTGCTGATTTTTCTGGTCCTGGCCTGCCTGGTACCTTTCTGGCTGCTGATTGCCAGCTCCTTCACCTCCGAAACCTCGCTGGTGCAAAACGGCTACTCCATGTTCCCCCGGGAATTCAGCCTGGGCGCCTATGAATACCTGTGGAACGCCCGCGGGTCCATCGGCCGCGCCTACCTTATGAGTGTGATCATCGCCGCCATCGGCGTTACTGCCAACGTGGTCATGACCATTCTTTTCGCCTATCCCCTGTCCCGCAGCGATCTGCCCGGCCGCAACGTCTTTTCGTTGATTTTGTTCATCCCCATGCTGTTCAACGGCGGCCTGGTGCCCACCTACCTGGTCTACACCAACATCATCAACGTCAAGGATTCCATCTGGGGCATGATCATCCCCTATCTGCTGCTCAACCCCTTCCTGGTCATTATGATGCGTACCTATTTTACCTCCAGCGTGCCCAACGAAGTCATTGAGGCCGCCAAGATCGACGGCGCCACCGAAACCCAGGCCCTGGTAAGAATCGTCATCCCCATGAGCAAGCCCATCATTGCCACCGTAAGCCTGATGACCCTGATTTCCTACTGGAACAACTGGACTAACGGCATCTACTTCCTGACCACCCGGACCGACCTGTACGGTATCCAGAACTACCTCAATGACGTAATGAACAAAGCGGCCTTCCTGCAGTCCCATGTAACCGGAAATATCAGCGCCGCCGACATCCCCAGCACCAGTGTGCGCATGGCCATTGCCGTCATCGCGGTGATCCCGCTGCTGGTCGCCTACCCCTTCTTCCAGAAATACTTCGTCAAGGGTATCACGCTGGGTTCAGTGAAAGGCTGAGCCTTCTGCCGTACCATAAAAGGAGAATGACTCATGGCACTGTGCAAAATTGATTACTACTCCCAGGCAATGCAGCAGAAGATGGGCGTGTGTGTTATCATCCCCGAAAACAAATGGGGCTATTCCCTGGCAGACCGCCCCGCCGATTACCGCTATCCCACCCTGTGGCTGCTGTGCGGCGGTGGCTTTGACCACACCGACTGGCTCCGCTACACGGCCCTGGAACTGTATGCTGCCAAACACGGCATTGCCGTAGTGCTGCCCGGCATCTCGTACTGCGGGTACGTAAACACCGCCGAGGGCGACTACCGCTGGTGGGATCAGATTGCCTACGAGCTGCCCGAATATCTGACCAAAGTGTTCCCCCTCTCCCTCCGGCGGGAGGACAACTTCGTGGCCGGCTTCTCCATGGGTGGCTACGGCGCCTTCAAGTTTGCCATGCAGCGCCCCGAAATGTTCGCCGCCTGCGGGAACTTTTCCGGGCCCATCGGCCTGATCCCCAGAACGCCGGTAGCGCCCGATGAAAAGCTGGGCCAGCCTTGCCTGCGGGATGACTTTTGCGAGCCGCCCTTTGCCACCCTGTGGGCCGCCTTTGGTTCGGCGGCCACGCGGCGCAACACCCCCGACGACAACCTTTATATGCTGGAAAACCACGTAAAGGCAGGCACCGATCTGCCCCGGTTCTATATGGCCATAGGGGCCCAGGACCCCGGTGCCCAGGACGGCTACGCTGTGATGGATTACATGAAGGAACTGGGCGTGGATGTGCACGAGGTCCGTGACCAGGGTATGCACGACTGGGTGTACTGCAACCGTCACATTGCCGCCTTCCTGGACTGGATCCCACTTCACAGTGTGTACATTATGGAGGATCAGTAAGATGGCTGTATTGGAACTGAACGCGCTTTCCACCGCTCTCAGCGGAAGTTTTTCGGCAACGGTGTTCTTCCCCGACCAGCCCCGGATGGAAACAAAAAGCTACCCGGCGCTGTACTTCCTGCACGACATCGGGGGCAACGACACCGACCTGCGCCCCCTGCACAATCTGGAGGCGCTGTGCAACGAACTGGGCCTGTTTGTCATCTGCCCCGCCCTGATGCACTCCTTCGGCATGGACCTGCCCTGGGGCGGCAAGTATGGTGACTTCGTCCGCCGGGAACTGCCCGGAATCTGCCGGCACCTGTTCCCGTTGGACCCCCTCCACCAGTATGTGGGCGGCACGGGCGGCGGCGCGTACGGTGCATATTGGAACGCCGCAAACCACCCTGAAGCCTTTGCCAAGTGCATGGTGGTCAACGGCCGGTTTGACGCAGCCGCCCTGTGCGAAGCCGCGGCCCGGGGCGAGGCGCTGCCCCACCTGACCCGCCCCAACCTGGAAGCGGTTTTCGGTGATCTGCAGGGCGTACGGGGTTCCGGGCTGGATATTTTGCGCCCCGGAGCTCCCGCTCCGAAAGAACTGTTTATCGGCTGTGAGGAAGATTTCCCCGCCCTGGAGGACAGCCTGCATCTTGCCAACCGGTGCAAGACCATGGCCTGCCTGGGCGGAACCCCCGAAGCCCTTTGGGATGCCGGCCTGCGCTGGCTGTGTGATGAAGGAAAGGACTGCCATGAAAAAAATTGAAAACAAAGCCATGCTGATCACCTACGCCGACACCCTAGGCGGCGACCTGAAACAGCTGGACCGTGTACTGGACCAATATTTTCCCGATGCCTTTGGCGGCGTACACGTGCTGCCCTTCTTCCCCTCCTCGGGGGATCGCGGGTTTGCGGTCATCCACTATGACACCGTGGCGCCGGAATTCGGCACCTGGGAGGACATCGACCGCCTGGGGAGCCGCTACTACCTGATGGCGGATTTCATGCTCAACCACGTTTCCATCCGCAGCGAGGAATTCCGCGATTATATGGAGAAAGGCGATGCTTCCGCCTACAAGGATATGTTCATCCACTGGGACACCTTCTGGCCCAACGGGGAACCTACCGAAGCGGAACTGAGCGCCCTGTACCGCCGCAAGGACGGCGGCCCCTACCTGACCTTTACCCGGAAAGACGGCAAACAGGTCCGGCTGTGGAACACCTTCTTTGGCGAACAGATCGACATTGACCCCTACGCCAAACCCACGCAGGAATACTACCGCCGCAACCTGAGCCGCCTGGCTTCCCATGTGCCTCTGGTCCGCTTTGACGCTTTTGCCTACGCTTCCAAAGAGCCGGGTACTTCCTGCTTCTTTGTGGAACCGAAAATCTGGGAGGTGCTGGAAATCGGCATGAAACCGTTGCGGGAGGCAGGTGCCGAAATGCTGCCCGAGATCCATGAAAACTACACCATCCAGCAAAAAATGGCCGAAAAGGGCTATTGGGTCTACGACTTTGCTCTGCCGATGCTGCTGCTCCACGGGCTGCACTTCGGCCGTACCGACCGGCTGATCCATTGGCTCAACATCTGCCCCCGCAAGCAGTTCACCACCCTGGATACCCACGACGGCATCGGCCTGGTGGATGTAGCAGGGCTGCTTACCGAGGAAGAGATCGACGCCACCCAGGAACTGGTAGACCGTCTGACTGCTGACGTCAAGCCCTACATCCCCTTCCCCACCGTGGTGCGGGTACCGGGCAAACCGGTCCAGCGGTACCAGATGATGACCACCTATTATTCGGCCCTGGGCTGCGATGACCGGGCCTATCTGCTGGCCCGCGCGGTGCAGTTCTTTGCCCCGGGCACACCCCAGGTGTACTACGTGGGCCTGCTGGCGGGCGAAAACGACATCGAGGGTGTAAAAAACGACACCGATCCCCGTACCGTCAACCGCCATTCCTTCACCGAACCCGAGATCCGGGCTGCGGCACAAAAGCCGGTGGTGCAGCAGCTGCTGGAACTGCTGCGGTTCCGCAACAGCTGCCCCGCCTTCAACGGCACCATCGAGATCGACCAGGACGGCAGCAACGGTATGCTGCATATCACCTGGCGCAATGGTGACTGCGCCGCCACCCTGGACGCCGACTTCAAAGACAAATGCTTCCGGATCACCGAACGCAAGGGGGATACCGTTACCGAACGCTTCCGCCAGGAAAGCTGAACCTGCATATCTGCCAGAACCGGGCCGCCGCTGTGAGGAACAGATCGGCGGCCCGGGGCAATGATCGACCCAAAAGAAAAACCAACGGGAGGAGCCGCCATGTCTATTCTGACCTACACCTACGAAAGCCAGTATCTGAACAACAACACCCAGATCACCGTGATCCTGCCGGACAAGCCCCGCGGCGTAACACCGGCGGACTTCTACGGCAGCGGCAAAAAGTACAAGGTGCTGTGGCTGCTCCACGGCACCTACGGTGACCACACCGACTGGGTGCGCAAAACCAACATCGAAATGTATGCCGCCGAAAAGAATCTTGTGGTAGTGATGCCCTCGGCCCTGAACTCCAACTACTCCAACTGGAAAGACTTCATGCTGGGCTTCAATATGTACGATTACCTCACCGAAGAACTGATGCCGCTGGTCTACGGCTGGCTGCCGGTTTCTTCCCGCCGGGAGGACAACTTCATTGCCGGGCTGAGTATGGGCGGCCGGGGCACCATCAAATACGCGGTAAATCATCCCGAAAAATTTGCAGCTGCGGCAGTACTGTCTGCCATCCCTATGGATCTGACCCGGATGACGCCCGACAACAGCTGCCCCATGCTGAACACCAACGACGAGCGTACCCGCACCACCCTGCTCAACGCGGGCGGGCTGGATGCCTTCCTGCATTCCAACGAAAACGTCTGGGCCATCCTGGACGAGAAAGCCCGCACCGGGGAATTGCCCCGCCTGATGTTTGCCTGCGGAGAGGATGACGCCCTGCTGTACAAACTGTTCTGCGAATTCAGGACCCATGCGGAGCAAATCGGCCTGGATGCCTACTGGTTCACCCGCCCAGGCTACAAACACGAGTGGCGGTTTTGGGACCTGGCCATTCAGGAGGCTCTTACCTTCTTTGGCCTGACCGAAAACGGCGGCAATCCGTTCTGAGGCAGGGAGGCAGACGATATGCAGGAAATCCTTCTGCGTGCAGGCACCCCCGATGACAACAACCGGGAATACCTGCCGGAAAAAATCAAAGGCAGCGACATCGTTGTCAACGAAAACGGCAACAACTCCCAACCCTATCCCCCACGGCTGAAAGAATTTCACGAAGCCCTGACCCCCGGCGGCGCCTCCGACACCTGGTATGAGTACGTGCCTGCCAGTTACGACTCCACGCAAAAGACCCCGCTGGTGGTTTCGCTTCACGGCGGCATGATGACCGGCTGGGGCCAGGCCATATACACTTCCTGGACCATGATGGCCGAAGTTCACGGTTTTATCGTTGCCTTTCCCGATGCCTGCCGCAAACGGGTCTGGTGCGTCAAGTGGGGCCAATGGCGCTTTGACGGTTCCGACGGCACGCACGAAAACGAAGCCCCACCCCCGGAAGCCGCCCAGGCACCCGATGATGACCTGGAAAATTACGACGTACAGCGGATCCTTGGCGTGATCCGGCGGATGGAGCAAAAATACAACATCGATCCCGAGCGGATCTACCTGCAGGGTATGTCCATGGGCAACCTGATGACCTCCCTTTTCGCCCGCCAGTTCGCCCATCTTCTGGCCGGGGCTGCCGGGTCCGGCTGTTCCACCTTCACCGACCAGCTTTTTACCCCCGACGGCACACTGAAAAACGGGGACCCCTGCCTGCCGGTATGGCAATCCCGGCCAGAAAACAACGACATTCCCCCCGTCAAAGCAGATTCCCTCTACGTGAACAAGTACAACCGCTACTACTGGATGAAACGCAACGGCTGCAGCCCGATACCGCAGATCCGCATTGAGGGCGAAAACAATCTGGCTTTTTACCACGGGGAAAAAGCAGACATGGTCTACCTGGACATCAAGAACCGGGACCATGGCCAAACCCTGGACGATGCCGCCCTGGTCTGGAACTACCTGTTTTCCGGCACACGCCGCAAGGCGGACGGCACCGTGGTTTGCGGGCCGGGCAATCTGCCCCGTACTGGCGACAGCCGTGCCCTGGCCGTGGCCACGGACTGCACCAACGCCTGGGTGAACAACTGCATCCGACCCATGACCGCAGCCGCCCGCCCCTGGGAAAAGCTGAAATACCACGGCCTCAATGGCGGCCAGAAAGTCAACGGCCGCTACTGCATGGTACCACTTTCCCTGCTGGCAGAGTTTTTCGGGGCTGCGCTGTGTTACGCTGCGGATACCCTGACCGCCGAGATGCAACTTGCAGACGGACGCCGGCTGCAGTTTGCCCGGGGCAGCATCGGCTGCCTGATCGACAACGACCTGCGCAGTATGTACTGCGAGGCCCTGCACCGCGAAGGGCAGTTGCTGGTGAGCATCGAATGGTTCTGCCGTGCGCTGTTCCACATGACGGTCAGCGAATGTGACGGCGTTGTATATGCCACCGACCATTTTGCCGAACTTTCCTGCAATATGGCCGACCTGATCCGCGATCTTCTGCGCGGCGGAGGCGTTCTTCCGGACTACGACGCCCTGAAACTTGAAAAGTGAGGTTTGTTATGGAAAACAAAGTATTCCTGCGGGCCGGCACGCCCAACGACGCCAACCGCGAATATCTGCCCGAGGCCATCAAAGGCAGTGACATGGTCGTCAACGAAAACGGCAACAACTCCCAGCCCTATCCCGAGCGCCTGGTGGAATGTACCGGTACCCTGGCCGGGGACGGTCTGACCGACTGCTGGTATGAATACGTTCCCGCCAGCTATGACGGCAGCAAACCGGTCCCCCTGGTCGTAAGCAATCACGGCGGTCTGATGACTGGCTGGGGCCAGGCCATCTACACTTCCTGGACGATGCTGGCCGACCGGGAAGGATTCATCTGTGTATTTCCCGATGCTCACCAGGCCCGCATCTGGCAGGTGGAAGGAATGTTTGACCGCCCCACCCCCGATTTCTTCGCCGGATTGGATCTGGCGCCGGTACCCAAGGACTACCGGAAGAATCACGACCTGAACTTCCTCAAGGGCCTGATCGAAGCGATGCAGGAAAAATTCAACATCGACAAAGGCCGCATTTATATGCAGGGTATGTCCGCCGGCAACCTAATGACCGGTCAGTTCTGCCGGTATTACGGCGATATGCTGGCCGGCGCCGCCGGTTCCGGCGGTCCCACCCAGCTGGAGATGCTTTTTACCCCGGAAGGGGCGCTGAAAAACACCGCCGGCCCGCTGCCGGTGTGGCAGGCCCGCCCCGAAACCAACGGCACCCCGCCGGACACCGCTTACAGCAAGATGCTGCTGAACCGGTTCAACCGCTTCTACTGGATGCAGCTGAATGAATGTGAAAAGCTGCCCCGGATCAGCATTGTGGGGGAAAACAACTTTGCCTTTTACACCGGCGCCAAAGGCGATGTGGTGTACCACGACATCAAGAACCGCGACCATGGCCAGACCCTGGACGAAGCCTTCCTCTACTGGGATTATTTCTTCTCCGGCCTGCGGCGCAATCCCGATGGCTCCATTGAAAAGACCGAAACCCGCCTGCCCCGTACCGGGGATGCCTTCGCAGTGGCCTTTGCCGCCGGCTCCGACAACGCCTGGTTCCACAACGAGATTGTTCCCATGCCTGTACCGGCAGTCAAATGGCAGAAGCTGAAGTACCATGGCCTGAACGGCGGCCAGAAGGTGCGGGGGGAATACATCTGCGTTCCGCTGCGTTTTCTGGCCTGGGTATGCGGTGCCGAATACCACCCCGCCGCCGATACCCTGACCGCCGAACTGGTCCTGAAAGACGGCCGGCACCTGCAATTTGCCCGCGGCAGCATCGGCTGCGTGATCGACAACGACCTGCGCAGTATGTACTGCGAGGCACTCCACCGCGGCGGCGAACTGCTGGTCAGCGCCGAATGGTTCTGCCGTTATCTGCTCAATCTGCAGGTTTCTGCCTGTGACGATGTCCTCTACATCACCGACCATTTCAGCACCCTGTCGGCCAACATGGCAGACCTGATCCGCGAACTTCTCTACGGCAAGATTTTCCCCGAGAATTTCCGTTACCTGGAATATAAGGAGATTCCCCGCTGAACCCCCGAATCGAAAGGAAGAGGACCATGGATTTTTCCAAGCTGACCGCCTACCTGAAGACCCTGGAGTCCAACTACGGGGTGCACGGCCTGGATCTGAAAATCACCAAAGACCACCGGGAAGTATACCGCTGTATGCTGGGCAGTCATGATTACGAAGGCAAGGTGCCGGTATCGGCCAAGGATCTGTACAACATTTACTCCGCCTCCAAAGTCATTACCGTCACCGGCGTCATGCAGCTGATCGAACAGGGCCGCCTGGGCCTTGACGATTGTCTGGAGCAATATCTGCCCACTTTCTCCTCCATGCAGTATGCCACCGATTTCCGCATCGGGGAATTTCCCCAGCCCTGGCCTACCCGCCAATCCCCCCTGCGCCCTGCCCGGAATAAGATCCGTATTCACGATCTGATGTCCATGACGGCCGGGCTGAGTTATGACCTGGGTGCTGAACCCATCCGGCGGGTGGTGGAACAGAGTCACGGCGAAGCCGGTACACGGGAAATCGTAACAGCCATGGCTGAAATGCCGCTGATCTGCGAACCGGGCACCCGGTATTCCTACGCGCTGGGCCATGATGTGCTGGCTGCCGTGGTGGAAGTGGTCACCGGCATGACCTTTGGCCGGTATATGCAGGAGAATCTTTTTGCCCCGCTGGGCATTACCGAGATGTACTATCAGGTCCCTGCCGGGGCGGAAGACCGCCTGGCCGCCCAGTACGCCAAGGACTGGAACACCGGCGAGATCCGGCCGGACCAGACCATGGCCTACCGCTTCACCAAGAATTATGAGAGCGGCGGTGCCGGACTGTGCACCACGGTGGACGAGTACAGCAAAGTCCTGGACGCCCTGGCCAACGGCGGCGTGGGTGCCAATGGCCGGCGCATCCTGAAACCCGAATCCATCGCCCTGATGAGCCGCAACTGGCTCAACGAGCAGCAGCTGGCGGACTTTGCCAAATGCGGCAAAGACGGCTATGGCTACGGCCTGGGCGTACGCACCCTGATGGACGGCACCAAAGCCAAAAGCCCCGTGGGGGAATTCGGCTGGGACGGCGCAGCCGGGGCTTTCTCCCTGGTGGACCCCGCAAACCACCTGTGCCTGTATTACGCCCACCAGATCCTGGGTATGCTGGAGGCTTACAGCGAGATCCATCCCACCATCCGCGATCTGACCTACGAAGGCCTGGAACTGTAAAGGAGGCTCCCTATGCGCCTGGAACTGAAAGAATATCCTGAGATCAACCGCAGCATGTATGTACTGTATCCCGCCGGGGAGCGGCTGTGCTGCTACGATAATACCCTGGTCACCATCCTGCGGGAGAGCAGCAGCCCCGAACCGCTGGAAGCGCTGCTGCAGGACGAGGCTTTCTGCCAAATGGCAGACTACCGGCGCCTGGTACTGCTCTTTCCCAATCCGTTGGACGGCCGCTGGGACGCCGACCCTATGGGCAGGGATCTGGCTGACGTCAACGAGATGCTGCGCCTGTTCCACTATATGCCGGATTTCCGGGACAGCGGCATCTACCACAATATGCACAATGCCCGGTATCTGGCCGGCATCGGCACCGGCGCCAGCCTGGCCCAGAGCATCGCCGCCTGCACCCCGGTCAACGTAGCGGGCATCCTGTCGGTGGGTGGCAGCCTTCACCCCGCCGTGCCCTGCCACACCAAAGATGCCTCCGTTTCGGCAGTGTTGTGGAACGCCGATGAAACTTCGGCAGATTTTTTCCGGCTGTTGAACCGCGTCAACGCCTGCGAAGGGGACCTGCATTACAACAAAACCAACCCCGCCCAGTTTGTGCGGCTGCCCGAGGGCAATGCCCCTGATTCGCTGGCCGCATTGCTCACCACCGGTTGGGATGTTCTCTTCTCCCGTGTATGCCGCCCCAACACCACCGAATACGGCGTTATGGACTTCCGCCTGGTACGGGATGAGTACAAATTCATCATCCACGAGGATGATACCACCCTGGGCGACAACAACGGTCTGGCCCATACCTGGTTTGAGTATGTGCCCGAAGCCGTGCGCCGGGACCCCTACCGGAAAGTACCGCTGGTCATCTTCAACCACGGCGGCGCCGATACCCCCGGCAACATGGCCAACACCACCAAATTCCACCAGGTAGCCGAGGAAAAGGGCTTTTTGCTGGTATTCCCCTGGTGTTCCTCCCACTGGGGCTGGAACATGGAGATGGCCGACGACCAGTACGACGACATCGCCTATCTGAACGCTCTGATCGAACACATGAAGCAGACCTATGCCGTGGATGAAACACGCATCTATATGGCGGGGTTCTCCAACGGTTCGGCCATGAGCCAGGTCTTTGCCATGACCAACCCCGAAAAAGTCGCAGCGGTTTTTGCCAACAACACCCGCTTCTGCCAGGACCGCAACATGAAGTGCTTTACCGTAGCCGGGGCCAAAAAACTGCAATACGACTACCGTATGCCGGTATGGTACGTCTACGGCAGCCGTGATGTAGAGTATCCTGCCGTGCGCGGCAGCGGTCAGCAGGTTGCCTATGACTGGTGGAAGTCCTACAACAACATTCCCTGCAAAGAAACCCCCTACCTTGCCACCCCCGAAAGCTGCGGCGTGGGCGTGCCCGGCGATGTGATAGAAGAACGGTACCCCAATCCCCAGTTCCCCACCCGCAAGGTAACCACCCACCGCTTTTTCAGCCGGGACGAAAAGCCCCTGAACCTTTACAACTATACGCTGGTGGAGGGCAAAGGGCACGACAGCAACCCCGAGGACTGCCGCCTGGCGTGGGAATACCTGCGTCACTTCCGCCGTATGCCCGATGGCAGCCTGAAGATTGAAGAGGACTGATGCACCATGGGGATTTTGCGTTTTAATTATCGGAGCGAGATCCTGGGACGGTACGTGGATGTATCGGTGGCGTACCCCACCGACAGCTACCGTTGCCCACCCACCCCGCCGATGGCCAACCGCGCCCACCGGGCCGAGGACGGCTCCAAATCCCTGTACCGGCCCGGCATGAAGTTCCAGACCGTCTACCTGCTCCACGGCGGTGGGGATGACGACACCCTGACCTACCGCTACACCAATGTGGAGGAGGCCGCCCAGCGCAATCACGTGATGCTTGTTACCCCCGACATTGCCAACAGCTTCGGCCTTGATACACGGTACGGCATTGCCTACCAGACCTTTCTTACCGAAGAACTGCCCACCGTGATCCAGGCGCTGTTCGCCTCCTCCCCCGCACGGGAGGACAACTTCATCCTGGGTTATGCCATGGGCGGCAACGCGGCATTGGGCGCAGCCGTGAACCGCCCCGACCGCTACGCAGTGTGCATGGATATTTCGGGCGGCATTGGCATGACGATGTGCCCCGAAACCCTGAAGGCAGAACTGGAAGGGGAGCATTTCAGGAATGTGCTGCCCCTTTTCAACCACACCTTCGGTCCCGGCTCGGAAATCGCCGGCACACCCGCCGACCTGCGGGCCCAGCTGCTGCGCCACCGCGCGGCAGGGGACCCTGAATGCCGGTTTATTCTGGTCTGCGGCAGCGATGAGTTCATCCGCCGGCGGGTGGAGGGGGACGTGCGCGCCATGCAGGCGCTGGATATGGATGTAACCTATCTTTGCGCCCAGGGCTACCGCCACGACTTCAAGCTGTGGGACCATTATCTGCAGCTGGCGCTGGACCGGCTGCTGCCCCTCAAGCGCTGCGCCATCTATCCTGAATCTATCTGAGGAGTGAAAACAAGCCATGGCAAACTTCCGACTGTATTACTATTCCGAAGTTCTGAAAATGAAGGTCGGCGTCAACGTTATCATCCCGGAAAACACCTGGGGTCATTCCCTGGCCGACCGCCCCAAGGACTACCGCTATCCGGTGCTTTGGCTCCAGTCCGGCGGCGGCTTCGACTACACCGACTGGCAGCGCTACACCGCCCTGGAACTGTACGCCTCTCAGGCCGGCGTGGCGGTGGTCTGTTCCGGCACCTACTGCTCTGGTTACATGGACACCATCCACGGCGACTTCAAGTACTTTTCTCAGCTTTCCATCGAAACGCCCCGGGTCGTCCGCCATCTGTTCCCCCTTTCGGAGGACCCCCAGCAGAATTTCCTGGCGGGTTTCTCCATGGGCGGCTACGGTTCCCTGAAATGGCTGGTGCGTGACCCCGAACAGTTCGGCGCCATCGGCCTGTTCTCCGGCCTGAAAAACGTGGCCGATCTGCCCATCGACGATGGCATGCAGGACGGCAACGATGAATTCTATATGTTTGCTTCCGCTTTCGGCAAGCAGGAATACATCGTCAACACCGAGAATGACATCTGTTACATGATCGACAAGCAAATGGCCGCCGGCAAAAAGTTTCCCCGCGCCTATATGGCCACCGGTGTGGAGGACGCCCATTACCAGGACAACGTGACCTTCATGAACAAGTATGCCGCCCAGGGCATCGACGTCTACCGTACCATCGACCACGGGTACCACAACTGGGAATATTGCGACAAACACGTCAAAAAGTATCTGGACTGGCTCGTTGCCGAGGGCAAGATCAAAGAAACATTTGTCCGGGCCAGCGAGTAAGGAGGGGACGGTATCATGGCACAAATTGAAATGAATGCACTGTCGGTCATCACCTGCGGGTCTTTTTCTGCCCGGGTCTTTCTGCCCGAGATGAACCTGCTGGACCTGAACGACAAAGACCACCAGAAAAAATATCCTGTTCTGTGGCTGCTGCACACCGAGGGCGGCGCCGCCCTGGACTGGCTTGCCACTCCGGCAGAGCGCTGCGCCGCCCGGTACGGCATTTTTATCATCGCCCCCGACCAGCACCACAGCCTTTGCACCAACATGAAGTATGGTCCCCGGTACGAAGTATTCATGAGCACCGAACTTCCGGGGATCTGCCGCAACAATCTGCCCCTGTCGGACGATCCCGCTCTGAACTGGATCGGCGGCGTGGGTACCGGCGCTTACGGCGCGGTTAAAATGGCGCTCAAATATCCCGGAACCTTCTCCCGTGCGGTATCTCTCAACGGCGTGCTGGACCTGGAAGCACTCTGCCAGAAGGCTGCCGCCGGGGAGGATACCGGCATCTGCCACAACAAAGCCTCCCTGGAGGCGGTGTTCGGTTCGCTGGATACCTTCCACGGCAGTGAAAACGACCTGTATGCCCTGGCCTGCCGCCCCACCGGCAGCAAATTCTGGATGACCTGGGAAAAAGGAAGCCTCCTTGCCGGGGAAAACCGCCGGCTGGCCACTCTGCTGGGGGATGCCGCCCAGACCCGTGAACTGGATACCGGGGCCGACCTGGGTTCCTGCCAGACCAGCCTGCCTGCTGCAGTGGAATGGCTGATGCAGAACTGAAGGGAGGCGGCCGATATGAAGCTGCATCTGCGTGCTGGAACCCCCGATGACGCCAACCGGGACTACCTGCCCGAGGCCATCCGGGGCAGCGACATTGTAGTGAACGAAAACGGCAACAACTCCCTGCCCTACCCCGCCGGTCTGCGGGAAGTCACCGGCATCCTGGCCGACGGCGTGGAAGACCGCTGGTACGAATACGTACCCGCCAGCTACGACCCGGCCAGGCCGGTGCCGCTGGTGGTGGGCAACCACGGCGGCCTGATGACCGGCTGGGGCCATGCCGTTTATACCTCCTGGACCATGGTAGCCGACCGGGAAGGGTTCATCTGCGTATTTCCCGACGCTCACTCCAAACGGATGTGGACCGTGGAAGGGGTGTTTGACAACTTTGACCCCAAGGATGCCCCCGACCTGCCCCTTCAGCCTGCCCCAAAAGACTGGACCGAAAACCACGACATGAAGTTCCTGGAGGCTCTGATCGCCCACATGAAGGACCGGTACAACATCGACCCCGGCCGCGTCTTTATGCAGGGGATGTCCATGGGCAACCTGATGACCAGTATGTTTGCCCGTTACCGTGGTCAGCTGCTGGCGGGCGCCGCCGGGTCCGGCGGTCCCACCAAACCGGAACGGCTTTACACCGAGGACGGACGCCTGCTGAACCTGGGTGGTCCCATGGCCATCTGGCAGTCCCGCCCCGAAAAAAACGGCCTGCCTCCGGGCGGCCGCTATGACGAAGCCGCCGTCAACAAGTACGACCGCTTTTACTGGCTCAAGATCAACGAGTGCGACCCCGTTCCCCAGATCCGCATTGAGGGCGAAAACAACTTTGCCTTCTATCGCGGCAAAAAGGCGGATCTGGTTTACCTGGACATCAAGAACCGGGACCACGGCCAGACTCTGGATGAAGCCTTCCTCTACTGGGATTACCTTTTCTCGGGGGCGCGCCGGGAAACCGACGGTACCCTTGTGATGGGGGAAAGCATCCTGCCCCGGGTCGGTGACACCTTTGCCATCGCCCTTTCCGCCGGGTATGAGCAGTGCTGGTTCCGCAACCGGCTGCATCCCCTGAAAACCGCACCGGTGCTTTGGCAGAAACTGAAATACCATGGCCTGAACGGCGGCCAGATCGTGCGCGGAGAATACCTTTGCGTACCGGTCAGCTTCCTGGCCGAAGCAGTGGGGGCCCAATATCTGCCCGGCGCAGATACCCTGACTGCCGAGCTGGTGCTTGCGGACGGACGGCGCGTCCAGTTTGCCCGGGGCAGCATCGGCTGCCTGATCGACGATACCATGCGCTGTATGTACTGTGAGGCACTGCACCGCAACGGTGAGCTGCTGGTGAGCGTGGAGTGGTTCTGCAAATACTTGTTCAATTACCATGTGTCCACCTGCAACGGGGTCGTGTATGTGACCGATCACTTCATTGATCTTTCCTACTTCATGGCCGACCTGATCAAGGATCTTTTGGCCGGCAATGCCTTGCCGGATGATTTTTCCCATATTGTTGTGGAATAAGAAAAGGAGCACGTTATGGAAATCACACTGCACACACGAATGGAAGATTTCGGCCAGATGGTGGACGGCATCACCGTAAAGCTGGATACCGAAGCCCCCGACCTGCAGCCGGCAGACTTCCGCTGCACCCATTGTTATGACGACCTGGGCGCGGTACGCCCCATTTCCGGGGTAAAGACCGTAGCAAAACAGGGCAATACCCTGGAACTGGCCACCGACCCCTTTCTGCTGCGCTGCGATTTTTCGGTACAGTGTGTTTCCACCGCGCTGCCCCTTACCATCACCAAAGAAAACGCTGACCGTATTACTCTGTTCCACGAGGAGCTTTTCCGCCCCGTTGTGGAAAACGGCGTCCGTTACCGGCTGTATGAACCGGAATGTACCGAACCCCGCCCGCTGATTCTTTTTCTGCACGGCGGCGGGGGCAGCGGTGAGGACAACCTGCTGCAGCTTACCGATACCCTTGGTGCCATCAAGCTGGCCGAACGCCTGCCCGATCTGTATGTTCTGGCGCCCCAGGCACCTTCTGGCGGGTTGAGCATGGAGGAAATGTTTGCCAAAATGCGTGCCAAAGGCGATCCCTACAAGGTGGAGATCGGCGCAGACCCGGACAACGACCGAAACGACCGGGGCTGGAACCGCGCCTATCTGGGCCGGGTCTGCGATGTCATCCGCAGAATGATCGCCCAGGGCAAGGTAGACCCCCGCCGGGTCTACGCCATCGGCATGAGCATGGGCGGTTTCGGAACCATCAAGGCCGTTTCCTCGGCGCCGGAATTGTTTACCGCCTGTGTGCCCATCTGCCCCAGCATGAACGGGGAAAGTTATCCCATCCTGGAAAACTTTCCCGATGTGCCCGCCTACATCGCCACCGCTTACATCGACCACCAGGTCGCGCGCCACGCCTATCTGCTGCGGGCCGTGCAAAAGCTGTGGGAAAAAGGCCGCAGGGATATTCGCTTTACCCTGTTTACGCCGGAGGAACTGGCGGCCTACGGCATCGGCCTGACCCCCGGTCTTTCTGCCCGGGATCTTTATATGGAAAACCACAACAGCTGGATCCCGGTGCTGCATAATGAATACGGCATCCTGGACTGGATGCTCTCTCACCGGAAAAACTGACCACCACCCCAACACCGGGGTCTTTCCCCGGTAAAGCCAAAAGGAGAAATCATTGTGGAACACAAAATCCTGTTGCAGCCGGGTGATCTCAACGATGAAAACCGGGATTACCTGCCCCCCGCCATCAAAGGCAGCCGCATGGTCGTGAATGAGAACGGCAACAACTCCCAGGTATATCCCGCCCGGTTGACCGAACATACCGAGGAACTGCTGGAGGACGGCGTCCTGGACGTGTGGTATGAATATGTGCCCGAAAGTTACGATCCCAACAAAAAAACGCCGCTGGTCTTTTCGATGCACGGCGGTCTGATGACCGGCTGGGGACAGTGCATCTACACCAGCTGGACCCATGTGGCGGACAAAGAAGGGTTTATCTGTGTTTTTCCCAACGCCAGCGCCAACCGTATGTGGATGATCGAGTGCGACAGCGCAACGGTAGATCAGATCACCACCACCGCGGACCCCGGCGTGCCGGTGCTCAACCGCCCCGTAGGCACAGTGGACCAGTTCCACGATGTGCGGATGGTGATGAAACTTCTGGAGCGGATGCGCCGGAATTACAACATCGACGAGAGCCGCGTCTATATCCAGGGCATGAGCATGGGCAATGCCATGACCAGCCAGGTAGCCCGCTATATGGGAGCACATTTTGCCGCCGCGGCAGGGTCCGGATGCCCCACCAATCCCAAACTGCTGTTTGACAAGGACAACCGCTTGCTGAACGTGGGCGGCCCCATGGACATCTGGCAGTCCCGGCTGGAGTTTGACCATACCCCGCCCCATTACGGCGAGGACGACCGGCCCGTGGTGCTGGGTAACATCAACTACTGGCGGCGGCTCAACGAAGCCATGGGCCAGCCCGAAATCAACATCCAGGGGGAAAAGAACCTGCTGTTCTACCGCGGCAAAAAGGCCAACGTCATGCTGATGGACGTCCACAACCGGGACCATGGCCAGACCTTTGACGACGCCCAGATGGTCTGGGACTACCTGTTCTCAGGCGTTTACAAAACGGCGGACGGCGTGGTGCATCACACCCCCACCCGCCGCACCTTCCACCCCGACCAGGCCGCCCTGGCTCTGACCGAAAGGGCGACCCGGGCACTGGTCAACGGCAAGCTCACCCCCATTGGCGGCAAGGTGTTCCGCCGGGACAAACTCAAATACCACGGCCTGAACGGCGACAGCCTGGTCCGCGGAAGCTATCTCTATGCACCGGTGGCTTTCCTGGCCGAAGCCTTCGGCGGCACCCTACTGGCAGACGGCGATACCGCTGCGATCCGCCTGGCCGATGGCCGGGAACTGACCTTTGCTCACGGCTGCATCGGCTGCACCATCGACAATACCGTGGAGGCAATGCTCTGCGATGCCATTACGGTGGAGGGCAAACTGTACATTCCGGCCCGGTGGTTCTGTGCTGCGCTGTACAACTGGCACGTTTCCGCCTACGGCGACACCCTGTACGCCACAGACCATTACGCCGTGCTCTCCCGGTATGCCGCATGGGTGCTGTCTGACCTGCTGCTGGACAGGGAGCAGGAACAGCGCGGCATGGTATGAGCCGGACGAAAATCACTGCACCATATTGCGAAAGGATGGATTTGGGATGGAAAAATACCTGTACCACGACGTGAATTTTCGCGGACGGGTGGAACGCGTAACTTACGCCACCACCAACCCGGCGGGGGAACCCCGGACCAAGTATGCCAACGTCTATCTGCCCTACGGCTATGACGCCGCCGACCGGCAAAAGAAATACAATGTGCTCTATCTGATGCACGGCGGCGGCGGAAACCCCGACGCCTGGCTGGACTGCTGCAAAGTGAAGAATATGCTGGACTACTGTTTTGCCGAAGGGGTGGCTGCGCCGATGATCGTGGTGTTCCCCTCCTTTTACAAGGAGCAGATCTCCCGCACAGGGGAGCCGGTGGCCGAGGTGGAGCGCACCAAGGTGCTGGAGTTCCTGCCCGAGGTAACCGCTGAACTGCTGCCCGCTGTGGAAAGCCGCTACAACACCTACCTCACCGATACCTCGGACCAGGGGCTGCGCGCCGCCCGTGCACACCGCGGGTTCGGCGGATTTTCCATGGGCAGCTGTACCACCTGGTATAACTTCCTGCAGAATCTGGCCTATTTCCGCACCTTCCTGCCGCTGAGCGGCGACTGCTGGGCCGTATGCACCAAGGGCGGTGAACTGCATCCGACCCGGACCGCCGAACTGCTGTACCAGGCCGCCGCAGCTGCAAAAGATGCCGGGTTGGATTTTTGCATCTATGCAGCCACCGGCACCGCGGATGCAGCCTTCCCTGCCATGACGCCGCAAATTCAGCAAATGCGCCAATACCCTGACGTCTTTGCTTTTGACGAGGACCCCGCCCGGGGCAATCTGCATTACCAGGTAGCCGAAGGCGAAGTGCACGCCTACGAAGCGGTGTGCAACTATCTGTACCATTATCTGCCCTATCTGTTTCAATGAGGTGAATGTATGAGTCTTCGATTGCAAGCCGGTTCCCCCAACGATGCCAACCGGGAGTATGTTCCCCTGGGCATCAAGGGAACCGATATGACGGTGAATGAAAACGGAAACAATTCCCAGGTGTATCCCGCCCGGTTGCGGGAGTGCACCGGCGTGCTGGCCGACGGCCTGGAAGACCGCTGGTACGAGTATATCCCCACCAGCTACGATGGCAGCCGGCCTGTACCGCTGGTGGTGAGCAACCACGGCGGTATGATGAACGGCTGGGCCCAGGCGGTATACAGTTCCTGGACTCTGCTGGCCGAACGGGAAGGATTCATCTGTGTATTTCCCGACTGCCACGAACTGCAGATGTGGACCATCCAGGGGATGCAGGCCCGTGTGCGCGCCAATCCCCAACTGGTACTGCCCCTGCCTGTGGACCCCGAGGATTACCACGACAACCACGACCTGAACTACGTCAAAGCCCTGATCGGCCGGATGCAGGAAACTTACAATATCGACCCCGGCCGCATTTATATGCAGGGCATGAGCATGGGCCACATGATGACCGACCAGTTTGCCCGGTATTATGGCAACCTGCTGGCCGGTGCCGCCGGCTCGGGGGCTTCGGCAGTAGACAGCCAGCTTTACAACGATGACGGTTCCCTGCGCAACTGGGGCGGCCCGGTCCCCATGTGGATTTCTCACCCCGAGAAAAACGGCATGGACAATTCCCCTGAGGCGGAAAACGCCGACCAAAAAGGCGGCCGGGAATACTGGATGAAAGTCAATGGCGTACATACCCCGCCCCGCATCCGTATTGTGGGGGAAGATAACTTTGCCTTCTACACCGGCGACAAAGCTGACCTGGTATTTCTGGACATCAAGAACCGGGACCACGGCCAGGCCCTGGACGAAGCCTTTTACTACTGGAATTACCTGTTCTCGGGCGTGCGGCGGGCCCCCGACGGCACCCTGGTGCGGCAGCCTTCCCGCCTGGCCCCCGAAGGGGACCGCTTTGCCCTGGCCCTGACTCCCGGCACCCGCAAAGCCTGGTTCCACAATACCACTACGGAAATGCCCGTGGCGCCGTTGTGGTGGCAGAAACTCAAGTACCACGGTCTGGAAGGCGGCCAGCTTGTGCGGGGCGAATACCTCTGCGTCAGCCTGCGGTTCCTGGCAGAGGTTTTCGGGGCATCTTACACCACCGATGAAACCGGGCTGGAAGCCACCCTGCAGCTGGCGGACGGCCGCACCGTAAAGATTTCCCGGGGCGTGATCGGCTGCCTGGTGGATGACGATCTCTATGCCATGTACTGCGAAGCCCTGCACCGGGAAGGTGAACTGATGGTCAGCGTGGAATGGTTCTGCCGGTTCCTTTTCAATCTTCATGTTTCGGTCTGCAACGGGGTCGTCTATGCCACCGACCATTTTGCCGAGCTTTCCACCTTTATGGCGGAGATCCTCAAAGAGCAGCTCCTCTGATTTTCTCTTATCCGCAGCGTTACCGGCAAACAGCCCCGTCCCACAAGAAAGGATGCAAACCATGAATCAGTGGACCCCGGCATGGCACTGCGTATCGCCGGACTATAACCAGGACCTTGCCGTATTTGAAAACATTACCCAGCGCTGCCTGTTCACCAACAATCTGCGGGGCAGCAAGGTTCGTATCCGGTTCAGCAACCTCTACAACGACCGGCCCGTTACCATGGAGCACGTGGCCGTAGCGACCTGTAACCGGCTCACCGGCAGGCAGTCTTCCCCGGTTGCCGTCACCCTCAACGGCAACCGGCAGATCCGGGTAGCCCCCAATGCCAGGCCCTGCTCCGATGAAATTTTCCTTCCGGTCACCCCGGAGGACGATCTGCTGGTCTGGCAGTATTTCGGCCAAAAGACCGTATTCCGCTCGGTCTGCACCACAAGCACCTGGCACAGCTGGCAAAGCACCCACCACACCGGCAACTTTTTTGCAGGGGAACCTCTGGGCTTCACCCTGCAGCAGCAACTGGCCCCGGCCCTGGCGGCTGACCCTACCCCCTGCCAGTTTGCCGCCGGACTCAGCGAAGTTTCGGTGCTGGCCGAGGATTCGCCTTTGCTGGTTGCGTTGTTCGGGGATTCCATCACCCAGATGTCCTACTTCAGCGACTGCTTGCTGGCGGAACTGTACCGCCGCTTTCCCGGGAAATGCGCGCTGATCAACGGCGGCATTGCCGGGAACCGCATCCAGAAATCCTTTCCCGATGCCCGGAATTTTCCCGGTGGCGGGCACCAGTTCGGCATTGCCGGCCGGGACCGCTTTGTACAGGACCTCTATGACGGCATGACCCCCGACCTTGTCTTTGTGCTGGAAGGGGTCAACGACTGCTCCCACAGCCTGGTTTTCCATGAACCGGATGTTCCTTCCTCCCGGGACATCTACGGAGCCTTGACCCAGGTCGTGGATATAGCCCACCGCCGGGGCAGTCGGGTCTGCCTTTGCACCATTCCGCCCTTCGGCGCCTTCGGGGAAGTCTGGCGGGATCAGGCCGAGGCGCTGCGCTGCGCCTGCAATGACCTGATCCGGGCCGACGGCCTTGCCGACAAGGTGCTGGACCTGGATGCGGTGCTGCGGGACCCCGACGATCCCCACCGTATGCAGGCCGGCCTGCATTTAGGCGACGGCGTGCATCCCAACTGGAAGGGTGGTGCCAAAATGGCCCGCGCCGTTCTGGACTGCTGCTTTGCTGAAGATTGAAAGCACCCAAAACAACCAAGCCCCTCTGCCGATGAAAACCGGCAGAGGGGCTTTTTGTGATTGGGGGCCGGTCCCGTTGCCGTTCCTTGATGCTTTCGGCCGCCGAACATTTCCCTCTGTGGTGGCGCGGGGGTGCTCCCGGCAGCAGGGGGGTGCGGCCTTGGCGGAAAGAACGGGAATTCCTGCCTGCCCAAAACTCTCCTATGAGATAAAAATATCCCTTTGTTTTATATCATGAAAGAAATCTTTCGCCGGGTGCGTAGGGTATAATGAAGACAACAGAGAAGCGGTTCCAGAACCCGACGGACTCAAATTCAGCAAGAAGGAGCGAAACCAGATGGACTATCAGAAAACAGCAGATCAGATCATTGAGAAATGCAGCGGAAAAGAAAACATTCTGGATGCCACCCACTGCTTCACCCGGATACGTTTTAACCTGAAAGAGAACGAGAAGGCCAGCGTGGAAGAAGTGAAGAAGATCCCCGGCGTTATGAGCGTTTCAGATCAAGGGCGGGCAGTTCCAGGTCATCATCGGCCAGAACGTGCCCAAAGTCTACTCCATCGTCTGCCGTATGACCGGCATCCAGGAACAGAAGGCCATCGACGAAAACCTGGACGCCCCCAAGGAAAAACTGCCCCCCGCCCGCGTTGGCAGCAACATCCTGAACTACCTGGCCGGCAGCATGACCCCGCTGATCCCCGCCATGATCACCGCTGCCATGTTCAAGACGCTGCAGGTCCTGCTGGGCCCCGATATGCTGGGCTTTGTCACGGCAGAAAGTGACTTCTATCTGCTGTGCGGCATCCTGTACAACGCCTTCTTCTACTTCCTGCCCATCTACCTGGGCTACACCGCCGCCAAAAAGCTGGGTGCCAGCCCGGTCATGGGTATGTTCACCGCCTGTATGCTGCTGGTGCCGGATTTCGTCGCCCTGGCCGATGCCGGGGAAAGTTTCTCGGTCTACGGCATCCCCTGCATGGTCAACAACTACGCCCAGACCGTGCTGCCCGTCATCCTCAGTGTCTGGGTCATGAGCTACGTGGAGCGCTTTTTCAAAAAGGTCATCCCCGATACCCTCTCCACCATCTTCACCCCCCTTCCTGACTATGGCCGTCATGGTCCCCATTGCCTTCTGCGCACTGGCTCCTCTGGGCGCTTTCCTGGGCGGTTACATCGGCAATGCCCTGCTGACTTTCGGTGATGTGGGCGGCTTCCTGGCCGTGGCTGTGGTGGCAGCCCTGTGGGAGTTCCTCGTCATGACCGGTATGCACCAGGTGCTCATCGTCTTTGCCATCTCCGCCATGATGACCAACGGTGTGGACAACTTCGTGCTGACCGCCGGCGGTTACGCCACCTGGGCCGCCTTCGGCATGGCTCTGGGTGCCTTCCTGCGCCTGCGCAATAAAAACGAAAAAGCCCTGGCCCTGGGTTACTTCATCTCCGGCATTCTGGGCGGCGTCACCGAACCCGCCCTGTACGGCGTCGGCTTCAAGTACAAGCGCCCCTTCGTGGCTATGGCCATCGGCGGCTTCCTGGGCGGCCTGTACGCCGGTCTGACCCATGTGGGCACCTATGTCATGGGTGCCACCAACTTCCTGTCGGTGCTGGGCTACGTCAGCGGCGGCACCGGCAACATGATCAACGGCTGCATCGGCTGTGTCATCGCCCTGGGCGCTTCCGCAGCCCTGACCTATTTCTTCGGCTTTACCGCCGCCGACCTGGAACCCGAAACCGCGACGGTCTGAATACCATCATCAAAAGGAGGAAATCACAATGGTTCGGTTGTTATTCCGCGCCGATGACCTGGGCTACAGCGAGACGGTCAACTACGGTATCGAAAAAACCGTCAGGCAGGGGCTTATCGGCAGTGTAGGCGTCATGCCCAATATGCCGGCAGCCATCCACGGCCTGCAGCTTCTGGAAGGCACCGGGGTCTGCCTGGGCCAGCACACCAACATCTGCCTGGGCAAACCCTGCGCCGACCCGGCCCGCATCCCCAGCCTGCTGGACGAAAACGGCAACCTGAAAAGCAGCCGCGCCTACCGGGAAGCCTGGAAAAAGGGCGAGTGCTTTACCGTGCTGGACGAGATGGTGCTGGAGATCGAGGCCCAGTACCAGCGGTTTGTGGAACTGACCGGCATACAGCCCGCCTACTTTGAGGGGCACGCCGTGCTCAGCCACCATCTGCAACAGGGCCTGGCCATTGTGGCTGAACGCCACGGGCTGAAATACAGCGATATGTTCCCGGGGGACGAAACCGGCCGCTTTGCCGGCAAGCCCATTGCCGCCTGCGCCATGCACAGCATGGAACCCGACTATGACCTCTGGCAGGCGCTGCGGGACGCCGTGGATAAGGCCCGCACCGATATGCCCAACGTCTTTGTCTGCCATCCGGGCTATCTGGATGCGTTCCTGCTGCGCTCCTCCAGCCTGACGGTCAACCGTACCAAAGAGGTGGAAATGCTTTGTGACCCCGCCGTGGCCCGGTGGCTGCGGCAGCAGGATGTAGAGCTCATCCGCTACAGCGACCTGTAATCATCAAGTAAAAAAGTGACGCCAACCGCGGTTGGCGTCACTTTTTTGTTGCTATATCGTCCTCAGGACGCCGCGCCGCTGTTGAACAGCGGGGCCAGCGTATCGGCGTAGGTTTCCAGCACATTCAGAAGATACCGGTCCCAGTGCCGGGCGTCCCGGGTTTCGTCCCCGAAGACGTAGTCCTCCTGCCCGTAGTCGATGGAATCAAACCCGGGCATGGCCTTGCTGGCGCCTGCGGTACGGTAGGCGGCGGCATCCGCCAACGAGAAGTTGACCATGCCGTTTTCCAGGCTGACCCAGGCCGAAAGATCGGTGCCGGTGGCCTCGGTAGCGGTACCGTTGGTGGTCTGGGGTTCGGCGGCCGGTTTGGTCACTGCCGTACCGCCCCCATGTTCGCCCACCATCTCATCCACATACAGGCTGAAGGACGAACCCAATACCTCGGAGGGCACATGGCCGCCGTCCCACTGCCATTCCAGTTCGGCATCAATGCCGGCGTTGAGCATGGCGATCTGCAGGTTCAGGGAATTGAACATCGAGATGTCCCCTTCCGCCGCGCCGCACATCACCCTGACCCACACGGGGCTGTCATTCTCTGCATTGCCGATATAGTTCAGCGGGTTGTACAGTTCCACCAGATTGTTGCCGTATTCGTCCCCGGCCTCGATCTCGGCAATCTCCGCCTGATAGGCGGCCAGCATCTCCTCATAGGTGGCGTAATTGTTGGAATCCACCGTGCTGCCGGCAGCCTGGGTGGTGCCTGCGTCGGGGGTACCCACGATCATATCCCGGCCGCCGGGGCCGCCCGCAGCGCCCTCACCTTTTTCAGGCAGTTCACCCGCAAATTTGCCCTCCGGTGCGGTGCCTTCCGGCAGTTCGCCCTCCGGCTTCTGGCCCATGCCGCCGCGCATACCGCCCATGCTGCTGGCGGAAGCGCCCTTGGCGTACCGGCCTTCCAAAAAGGCCTGGGCCTTTTCCTCGCTGGTCATGGCGGCGACGGCTTCATCGCTCAGGGCATTGCCGTCCGCATCGAACCAGGTCCAGTCGGTGCCGTAGGCCAGGTTATCCAGATACCATTGCAGGTTCTGGGTGAACTCCGCCAGGTACAGGTCCAGATAGCTACCGTAGTAGCCGTTGGTTTCGGGGTAGGCGTCGGGGTCGTATTCGATGGTCAGGGCTACCGTGCCGGTCAGACTGCCGTCGCCGTCCAGGTCAAAGCCCACGTCGCTTTCCGCCACCGTCAGATTCTGGCCGTTGATGTACTCGCGGTATTCCTCCGAGAGATACCGGGCCAGCTGGGCCTGAAAGTCGGTGGAGAAATCGTAGTTTCCATCCAGCGTATACTCAAATGCCAGGGCCATATCCGCTTCGGTCAGCGAGGTAATGGGGCTGTAGGCAATGCAGCCCCAGGCTCCGTCAGAGATCTCCTGCTCGGTGCCGTTGACCTCCGCCGTGGTGACATAACCGCCATCCGCTGCCGCATAGACGCCCACTGCACCGGCCTCGATCTGGTAGTCATAGAAATCGGGGCTGTTGGAGGTGGTGGCAAACATCACGGCATGGGCGCCGCCGCCCGACCCGCCGGTGGAGATCAGGCGGTTCCCATCGCCGGGCAGGTTGCCCAGCAGGATGTTGTACTGGATGAACCGGGCCGCCGCTTTCTGGTCGGCCAGACAGCTGGGAGCGTCGCCGGTATAGTAGGCAGCGCCGGTTTCATCGGTGGCGGTGTCCTGCTTGCCCCGGTTGCCACAGAATACATTGATATATCCGTCGGCGGCATAGATGGTAGCGGCAGGGCTGTTTTGCTGGGAGCCATACCCCGCCGCACCGGTGTTCAGAATGACGGGCGCCGTGGCTGCCGTGTAGGTCTGGCCGTTGGTGCTGGTGATCTCGGCATCATAGTCGATGACCAGCCCGCCGTTTACGACATCGGTGCCTGCACTGTCGGCCGTTACATCGGCGGTGCCGTCCCCGTCGGTGTCAATGCCGGTGACATAGGCTCCCGGCACGCAGACCGATACCCCCTGCTGGTCGGGCAGTTCGGGGTAGGCCACTGCCGATACCTCCGACAGCACCCAGGCGTCCGCTTCGGCGGAATAAGTCCAGGCCTGGGCGGCGTTGTTGGCCAGGTTCAGCGTTTCCTCAATATAGGTTTTCTGTTCGGGGTCGGCCACGGCAGCGGCATCACCGGTCGTGACCGTCGTTTCACTTTGGGGCGTTGAATCGGCGCTCTGCCCGCAGCCGCCGAGGGACAGAAGCATGGAACCGGCCAACAGCAGCGTCGGTACTTTTTTGTGCAGCATAAAATACCTCCCTTTGCCTTTCATGAGCCTCTATTATACGAAATAGAAAATGAAATTTGTTTGATAGAATCATGAGTGTTTTCGGGAAAAGCGGCCGGGTTTCCTTTTAGTCTGCAATTTTATTGGATATCCAAACGTATTCAAGCCCTATACCCTTGAGAAATTCCATACCGCCAAAATGCTTGTCTTCTGGCTGACCAGCCACCACGGTATACTTTCTTGGGGGGCCGCGCTTTGCATCTGACCGCGGAGTCCCCCTGCACACCATGCGGCATTTCTTCGCCGCTTGTCTGCCGGGACGCGTAGATACTGCCTTCTTGGAACGAACCTACTGCCATCCACAGGATGTCTGCAAATAGGAGGCTGCCAGGCTTTTTGATTCTCTGCTGGCTCCGGCAGGGGAGAAATCCTATGACGCTTTGCAGGACTGATATTTTCCGCGACAACCACACGTCCCGGAGGTTGTTTGTCTGACACACCCGCAGTGAGGATTTTCAACAAAGTGAAATCATCACTTATGGTTATGTTTGCAACCCTTTCGCTTTTTTGTGCCCGGTGCCGCAGACGAGGAGTACATGACCCATCACCCGGCCTGGCGGGTGTACAAACCCAAGCGAGAGACCCCGGAAAAGCCGGGAAAGGCGATGGAGTAATAAACGGATCTGCACAGCCATGCTCCTGACAAAGCATCAGGAACATGGCTGTTGCTATTGCCGAGTTTCTTTGCTACACTGAGAGCAGAGGTGATTATGATGGAGTTTCGCAAAGAATCCGGCCGGATTTTTGCCACGGATGAAACAGGAAAGCTGCTGGCAGAGGTAACCTTCCCGGAACGGGAGGGTGTCGCCGTCATCAACCATACCTTTGTGGATGATTCTCTGCGGGGACAGGGAGTTGCCGGGCAGCTTCTGCGTGCGGTGGCCGATACTCTGCGCCAGGATGGCCGCAAGGCCAGGGCCACCTGTTCCTACGCCATACACTGGTTTCAGACCCACCCCGAGGAGCAGGATCTGCTGGAGCCGTAACAGCGGGAAAAAATGTTTTCTTCCCCCTTGACTCTGCCGCGGCGTCAACTGCTACACTGAAAGCGGAAGGAGGCATCCGCTATGGAGTATTCCATTCATGACCTGTCGAAACTTTCCGGGGTGTCCACCCGTACCCTGCGATGGTACGACGAGATTGATCTGCTGAAGCCGGGCCGTGTTGCAGACAGTGGCTACCGCTACTACGGTCCGGCACAAGTGGACCGTTTGCAGGCGATCCTGACCTATCGGGCCCTCGGGGTGGAGTTGGCCCGCATCCGGGATTGCCTGGACGCCCCTTCCTTCGACCGACTGGCCCTGCTGCGGCAGCACCTGACTGCATTGTATGCCCAAAAGGCCCGGTTGGAGTCTATGATTGGTTCGGTGGAGCAAACCATCCGCCGGGAAGAAAGGAAGGAACCTATGAAAGACGAAGCAAAATTTGCTGCTCTGAAAGAGCAGGTTGTGGCAGAAAATGAGGCAGCTTACGGCCAGGAGGCACGGAAGTGCTACGGAGACCAGGCGGTAGACGCTTCCAACAAGACCCTGCTGGGAATGACTGCGGCACAGTATGAAACCTGGACCGCACTGGATGCGGAACTTCGGCAACGGCTGGAGAACGCCGTAGATGCCGGACATTCTCCTGCCGGTGAGGAAGGGAAGGCGCTGTGTGAGCTGCACCGGCGTTGGCTTGCCATGACAGACAAAACGCTGACGGCTGCCAAACAGAACGGCATTGCCGAACTGTATGTACTGGATGACCGGTTCACTGCCTACTACGACCGGAAGGTTCCCGGCTGCGCGCAATTTCTGCGGGACGCCGTGGCAAACTGGGCCCAATAAGAACGCTTTACAGGCGCTGTCCCTTTTTCAATAGCAGCGCTTTTTTATTCCTTCATAAACAAAAAGAGCAGTGCCTAAAAAGCACTGCTCTTGGTGCGGCCGGGGGGATTCGCCGAGCCGCGCCTTAAAAACAGTCCGCAGGACTGTTTTTGCCCGCCGGGACGCAGACGGCGGGCACAGGCTGTTCGAATCCACCCCTTGCAGCATCCCGTTCAATTTCA